>NZ_CAXTJR010000021.1:0-2257 GCF_964244775.1 uncultured Microbacterium sp. | reverse complement strand
AGTGGTGGGTGAGCCGGTCGAGCAGCGCGGTGGTCATCTTGGCGTCGCCGAACACGCTCGGCCATTCGCCGAAGGCGAGGTTGGTTGTGACGATGATCGACGTCTGCTCGTAGAGGCGGCTGATCAGGTGGAACAGGAGCTGGCCGCCGGACTGCGCGAACGGCAGGTAGCCGAGCTCGTCGAGGACCACGAAGTCCATGCGGCTGAGGTAGTCGGCCATGCGGCCCTGACGTGCTGAGCGGCCTTCCGCCTCGAGCTTGTTGACAAGGTCGACCACGTTGAAGAACCGGCCGCGGGCGCCGTCGCGGATGCAGGCCCGGGCGATCGCGATGGCGAGGTGGGTCTTGCCGGTCCCGGTTCCGCCCACCAGCACGACGTTGCGCTGGTGAGCCAGGAACTCGCCGCTTGCGAGGTCGCGGACGAGCGTCTCGTTGATCGGCGTGCCGGCGAAGGCGAAGTCCTCGACGTCGCGCGCGAGCGGCAGCTTGGCGATGGTGATCTGGTACTTGATCGAGCGCGCCTGCTTCTCGCTGATCTCGGCGGTGAGCAGATCGCCGACGATGCGCTGAGGCTCATGCTGGCGCTTCACGGCGGTCGCGATGATCTCGTCGAAGGCGGCCTTCATGCCATAGAGCTTGAGCTCGCCCATGGTGGTCAGTATCGCGGAACGCTCCATCACACGGCTCTCCTGAGGGTGTCGTGATCCAAGCGCAGTCGGCGGTCGGCTCGACGGCGAGCCGCAACGCTTCGGGCGTCATGATCGTGACCGGCCGCGCGGGGTCCCGGCGCCGGGCCAGGATGTTCAGGACGACGTCGGCCGAGCAGACGCCCTCACGCAGCGTCTCGGTGCAGGCGGCTTCGACCGCGGACAAGCCGTCGCTCAGCACCGCGGCCAGGATCGCGACCATCTGGCGGTCGCCGTCCTCGACGCTTGCGAGCTTGCGTCGGACCTTCTCAAGCCCGACCGGAAGCACCCAGTCCTTGAACGGGGCTCCGTTCCTGAGCGCACCGGGCTTGCGCGCCAGCACGGGCACGTAGTGCCAAGGATCGAACACCGTCTGGCCACGACCGAAGCAGCGCGGATGGTCGCCGACGATCCGGCCGTCCTGGCGCAGTTCGATCCGGTCGGCGTAGGCGCGGATCTCCACAGGGCGGCCGATCGCGCTCGCGGCGACCGAGTACTTGTTGTTGTCGAAGCGGACCAGGCAGGTCTTGGACACCGACGCCGGGACGGCATGGAAGCCGTCGAACCGCCCGGCGTAGGGAACGAAGCTCGGGCGCTCCGCCTCGAACGCCTCCCACACGGTCCGGTCCGCGAACTCGGGATGACGGTGCGCCTTGGCGTAGGCGATCGCCTGGTCGAGCAGCCAAGCGTTCAGCTCGTCATAGCTCTTCGCCCGGACGCGCGGCGTGAAGAGCCGCTCGCGCACCAGCCCGACCTGGTTCTCGACCTGACCCTTCTCCCAGCCCGACGCCGGCGTGCAAGCCACGGGGTCGATCAGGTAGTGGCTGCACATCCGCAGGAAGCGTCGATTGTAGGTACGAGCGCGACCGACAAGGATCGTCTCCACCGCGGTCTTCATGTTGTCGTAGATCCCGCGCGTGCAGGTTCCCTTGAAGAAGGCGAACGCCCGGTCATGGGCGTCGAACACCATCTCCTGGCTCGCGCGCGGATAGGCCCGCACGAACAGCATCCGTGAATGACAGAGCCGGACGTGCGCGACCTTCACGGTCGTGGTCACGCCGTTGATCAGGACAATCTCGTGGCTCCAGTCGAGCAGGTCAGGCCTCGCCCGGATCAAAGCTCAGCGGCACGAACGCCGCCGATGACGACGACCGCTCCCGCTGCCGACCGCGGGCGTAGCGCCGGACCGCGTCGTAGCCGCCCTCGTAGCCCAGCGCCCGCAACGCCTCGAAGATCCGGATCAGGGTCAGCCGCTCGCGCGCCGCCCGTCCCTCGTTCTCCGTCAGCAGCCGGTCCAGGTCCTCACGCCAGGGCCCGAGCTTCGGAAGCGGCTGCACCTCGCGCTCATACTCGAACGCCGTCGCCCCCGACCGCAGCACCTTCCGCACCGTGTTCCGCGACACGTGCAGCTCACGCACGATCTCCTTGATCGTCTTGCCACGCACAAAATGCTCGCGGCGGATCCGCGCGATCGTGTCCACGCACTTCATCCCCCAACCGCCTGTCCTCGACAAAGACAGGCAGCATGCGCAACGCGCGCCTCAGGGGGTCAAAATTGGACGCCGATCCCCC
>NZ_CAXTJR010000020.1:0-3135 GCF_964244775.1 uncultured Microbacterium sp. | reverse complement strand
GTGTGTTTCCTTTCATAAGGAGACCCACCCCTTACACACACCATTTGACACGCTCGCGAAGCCGCACTGATAGTGAGCGGGGTCCTGCCGTTCACCGCGAAAAGCGGGACGCTGAGGTGGCGAGTTCGGTAGTGAGTGCCGCCGGAGTCCGACCGGAAGGACTGGGTCTGACGACCGTCCGTCTGGCTCACCGTGAGCGTCGAGGTGCCCTCATGCAACGTGCCGGTCACGGAAAGCGTCGGGAGCTGAGGAACCGGAGCCTCACCCACGGCCTGCGCTGAAACCGCTGAACCGCCGATCATCGAGCCCACGAGCAGCGGCACGAGAACAAGACCGAAAGCGAACACAAACGTTCCTCGGGTAGAACGCGACATCAGACCCCCCCCCCGGATCATCCCCAGACCAATCCGCAAGAAGCCTGTCACGTCGTGCCCCCCACCGATACTCCCCGAACGGCGTATTCCTGGGGGTCGCGCTCACTCGTCCGGGTGGTGCGCCAAGATCTCCGCGGCCGCAGCTGACGCCCGCATCCGACCCGAAACGCCGAGTTTGCGATAGATCGCATCGAGGTGCTTCTTGACCGTCGACGGCGCCACGTGCAGGCGACTCGCGATCTGCGCGTTGGTTGCACCCGTGCCGACCAGTGCGAGCACCTCGGCCTCTCGCGGGCTCAGGCCGAGGGCGCCGAGGCGGGGTTCGATGAGGCCGACATCGGTGTGCTGGGCGAGCACGGCATCCGGTCGCCTATCGCCGCCGGGCAGTAGGCGCAGCACGAGTCTGCGCACGCCTATCGTCGCGGTCAGCGGCCGCAGCAGCGCCTCGTCGCGCCGCGCCATTCCTGCGCGCTGCGTGGCCAACCAGCGATCCACGCCGGCGGGCAGGATGCTGTCCAACCCGGGCCGGCCGAAAAAGCGGTAGATCTCCAGAAGCGTGCCGGGGGTGACCTCTGCCGGGGGGTCGGAGAGCAGAATCACTCCGGACCCCGCCCGATCGAGCGCTTCCGCCGACGTGGCGAGCAGGGCGGCCATCCGCGCCCGGTCGCGCGCATTGCGCCAGCTCTGCGCCAAGTGCGGGCGCGCCAGGTCGAGCACCGCGCGGTCTCGTTCGTCGAAGTCTCGGGCGCCGCGATTGAGCGCGAAGGCGACGGCGATGGGGCGCGGCGCGACGAGCCCGATCGAGATCTGATACTCCACTCCGAGAGGCTGGTAGAACCCGGCATAGAGCGGGTTCGCATGCCATTGGTCGACCGTCACCAGGTCGGAGATCCTCGTCGCCGAACCGTCTCCGGTGCGTTCGTAGGCCTCGATCAGTGGATGCCGGGTCGAGTGTTCTGCCAGCACCGCGGCGCTCCCCGGCGGCACCGCGAACTCGCGCGGGTGCACCGTGAACACGAACCGATCGGCGCCGGGCTCGACTTCGTTCAGCGAGATGACGTCGGAGGGCACCAGCACGGCAATCTCGGAAAGGGCGGCTTCGGCGAACTGCTCGGGGCTCTCGGCGTCCGCGACGGCGCGGATGACGTCGAGGGTCACGCGGTAATCCCGCTCCGAGATTTTCACCGCACCCGCTCTCTTCCGGCCCGAACGACACGGTAGTGGATGCCGAGGCGCGGAGAACATCCACCTCGCAGCGACCGGCGATCCAGGTCAGTACGTCTCCCCTGCCGACTGCCTGTCGATGATCTCGGTCACGTCCGAGGGGAAGCGGTGCACCTCCTGCGGCCAGTCCAGCGAGACGGCGAGGCGTCCTGCCCAGTAGCGCGCAGCCTCATCGTCCGCCACCTCCACGGCGGTGAAGCCGCCGAGGTGCTCAGCGGTTTCGGTGAACGGTCCATCGGTGAACACCGGGTCTCCGTCGTGGCTCACGACGCTGAACACCGCAGTCGAGGCGTCGATCCCTCCTTCCGCGAAGAGGAACACACCCGCCGCCCGCATGTCATCGAGCACGGCCTTGGACGCCTCGCTCTTGCTGCGCAGTTCGTCGGGGCTGTGGGCAGGCACCCACTCGTCGTTGAATGCGATCAGATATTTCGGCACTGTCGTCTCCTCTCATCGGGACAGGAGCCACGTCGTGGCTCCTCGGTCGCAGCATCCCGGAAGGGGCCGCTCACCTCATCCCCGAACGGCGACGCTCGGATTCGACCCTATCTCCGAGGCCGTAACGAATCGCCGACCGCTTGATCTGCGGCACCGCCGGGGAGGCGCTGTTCTCGGCGCCGAATCCGATGGCAATATCGGCAACACGCCCTCTAGGAAGGATCCGCATGCGCGTAACGCCTCGAGCCTGGATAGGCCTGATGATCTGGGTCGGCTACGTCATCATCATCATCGCGGTGACGCTACTCAGCGGCGTCCCGTTCCCCGATATCGGCACGTCGGCCGATTCGACCTGGCGAGGCGCGGTCATGGATCTCGCTGTCGCCGCAGTGTTCCTGATGATCGTGGCGTCGCTGCTCGGATGGTGGCGACCTGCCCTCTTCGAACGGCAGCGGTCGCACCACAAGTGGCCGATCTTCGTTCCGATCATCATGCTCGTCGCGGTGCTGCTCAACTTCTTCAACACCGACTGGTCGCAATTCGACACCTCCTTCCTCCTGTCGCTGGTCGCCCTCGGTGTACTCGTCGGCTTCAATGAGGAACTGATGGCGCGTGGTCTCGTACTCACCGCCTTGCGATCCCGACTGGGCGAGGGGTGGGTCTGGTTCCTCACCAGCGCCCTATTCGGCCTGATGCACGTCGGGAATGCCGTTATCGGGGCACCGCTGGGCTCGTCATTGACTCAGGCGGCGCTGGCGTTCGCGTCGGGCACGGCGTTCTATATCGTGCGACGTGTCACGGGATCGTTGATCTGGGCGATGGTGCTTCACGGCCTGTGGGACGTGTCAGTCTTCGCGGTCGGTCACGCACCCCTCGCTCCCGCGTTCGGCGGATTGCTCGGCCCGGTTGTCGGCGTTCTCTCGTTGATCTGCGTCTACTGGGTCATCAAGGCGACGAACGAGCGGCCTGCGACAGCGGTCGCCGCAGCCGTCTGAGAAATAGAGAGGAATGCATCGTGATGAACGCGTTGCCTGGTCGGCTAGATGTGATGTCCAGAGACGTTGTTGCGTGAATCGCGGTTGAGCTGCTGACGGGCGAA
>NZ_CAXTJR010000019.1:0-4546 GCF_964244775.1 uncultured Microbacterium sp. | reverse complement strand
GCATGTGTTAAGCACGCCGCCAGCGTTCATCCTGAGCCAGGATCAAACTCTCCGTGAAAGAATTTTGCTGCGACAAGACCGGAATGGGTCGAGCCGAGCGAGTTTGATCTGACGATCGGATGTCATTGCTGACATCTCGTTTAATCTCAAAAGAATCTCATCGGTCAGCAAGCTGACCGCGAGGTTTTTTGGCATTTGACAAGTGCACGCTGTTGAGTTCTCAAGGATCGGATGCTCCTGCTGCTCGGCTTCTCGGCCTCGCCCGCAGGGCAACTTCTCTATCTTATGCGTCGTGATCCGCGTGTCAAATCAGCGCTTCTCGACTCGAAGTCGAGGGGCAGCTGTCAGTGACGACATCTCACGAAGCTAGATCGGGTGCCCTGCGTCTCGGCGTGTGAGCCGGCCCGCTGGGCAACTTCTCTATCTTATCCCTCTCCGTCGGCTTGTCAAATCGGCTGTTCGTGACGATCTAGCGTCTGTGAACAGCACTCATCGGCAGCTTCGAGGAGTGGGAACCTCCATCGTAGACCCGAAGGTCGCACGCACTCAAGGAGTGTGTTTCAGATGGGGGGTGGTTCTCCGCTTGAGGGGGGTGAGCCTTTCGGCCTTTCCGCTTCCCTGTGGGGCGAACAGTGAATACATTACGTGCGGGTTTCACGCCTCGCAAATCGAGCTCGTCGCCCGGGCGTGTCGCCCGGAGATTCCGCGGTTCAGCGCTCCCGCCGCGCCTGAGTCACCTGAACACCGACGCACAGCAGCACGGTGCCGCACGCCCACACCGCGCAGGCCAGGGGCAGGACGCGGTAGGCAAGGTGCGGGATCGTCCAGTCCGACGTCAACGGTCCGTAGACGGCGAGGCCGATCAGCCACGCGGCGATCAGGAAGATCGGAAGCGACACCCACCACACCCAGCGCAGCCAGGCGGGAAGAATACGTGCAACGGATGCCGCAGCATCCGTCCTCCGAAACCACAGCGCCGCCCACACCGCGAGGATCAGCAACCCGATCGCACTCGACGCATGCTGGAGCCACTTGTACCCGGTGAGCGGGCCCCAGTAGTCATCGAGCGCCGGGAGCACGTCGCTCCCCCAGCGGCCCTCGTGCGTGAAGAGATCCCACACGATGTGTGTCACGACCCCGAGCGCGAGCGATATCGCGAGGATCAGGATGCCCCGCCACGACGGTCGGGAGCGCCCGCGCTCGGCGAGGGTCTCACGCAGAGACGACGCGGCAGGAGCATCCCACTCCCCCGGCAATCGCGATGCGAGCCAGCGCGGCGAGAGCTCGCGGGCCGCAGGGCGCAGGACCGCGCGCCACACCATGAGAAGCGCGAGGGCGACCACAGCGGTGAGCGGCACCCAGCGCAGATCGTGCGTCGTGTCGTAGTTCAGTCCGACGCCGCGGACGAAGAGTGGGAGGTCGGGAGCCATCGCACCGACCGCGATCGCCGCGGGGATCAGCGGGGTGCGCAGGAATGGGAGCGCGACGACGGCGTGGCTCGGGGTGAAAGGCATGGCTGCGTGTGGTCGCGCTTCGTTCGCTCACCCACCGGAGGTGACGAAGATTCCGGCGAGGGTCTTCTTGCCGCGCCGCAACACCGACACTCCGCCGGGGAGCCCACCGCTCACCGTCACCGTGTCGTCTTCGACCTTGACGCCGTCGAGGGCGACTCCGCCCTGGGCGATCGCGCGGCGCCCTTCGCCGAGACTCGAGACGAGCCCCGTGTCCACCAGCGCCTGCACGATCGATGTGCCGGACGCGAGCTCGGCGTGGGGTAGCTCCCGCAGCGCGGATGCAAGCGTGTCGGGGGCGAGAGCGTTCAGGTCGCCTTGTCCGAAGAGAGCCTCGGATGCTGCGATCGCGGCGTCTGCAGCATCCGTCCCGTGCACGAAACCCGTGACAAGGCGCGCGACGGTGCGTTGGCCGAACCGTCGGAAAGGCTCCGCTTCATGTGCGGCGACGACCACCTCGATCTCGGCGCGGGTGAGGAATGTGAAGACCTTGAGGCGGTCGGCCACATCGGCGTCGTCGGTGTTGAGCCAGAACTGGTACATCGCGTACGGGCTCGTGAGCGCCGCGTCAAGCCAGATCGCGTTCCCCTCGCTCTTGCCGAACTTGCGGCCGTCGCTGTTGGTGATCAGCGGTGTGCCGATCGCGTGCACGCTCTTGCCTTCGGCACGCTTGATCAGGTCGACGCCGCTCGTGAGATTGCCCCACTGATCGCTGCCGCCGGTTTGCAGGACACACCCGTATTGCAGGTGGAGCTCGCGGAAGTCGAGCCCCTGGAGGATCTGGTAGCTGAACTCGGCATAGCTGATGCCGTCGTCGGAATTGAGGCGGGCGCTGACCGCGTCCTTCTTCAGCATCGTTCCGACGCGGTAGTGCTTGCCGATGTCGCGGAGGAAGGTGATCGCGCTCATCGGCGCGGTCCAGTCGAGGTTGTTGACCAATCGGGCCGCGTTGTCGCCCTCGAAATCGAGGAAGCGCGCGACCTGGCCCTGGAGGTAGCCGACCCACTCCTCGACGACCGCGGTGTCGTTCAAGGTGCGCTCGGCGGTGGGCTTCGGATCGCCGATCAGGCCGGTCGACCCGCCTACGAGCCCGAGCGGCCGATGGCCCGCGAGCTGCAGGCGTCGCATCAGAAGGAGCTGGACGAGGTTTCCGAGATGGAGGCTGGGCGCGGTCGGGTCGAAGCCGCAGTAGTAGGTGATCGGCGGCCCGGCGAGCAACTCTCGGAGAGCGGACTGATCGGTCGACACGTGCACGAGCCCGCGCCACACGATCTCGTCCCACACTGTCTCGAACGTGGGATCGTTGGCGGGTTCTCGGGGAAAATCGAAGTCGATCTCAACGTGGGCAGACACGCGTTCCAGGCTATCAGCGGGGCGATGACGGACCCCGATGACAGACTGGCGGCATGGTGTTCTCCTTCGAGGCGATCCTCATTCTGATCCTGTCGATCTTCCTGTTCCTCGTGCTGGCCGTCGTGCTGACCCTCGTGATCGTAAGCAGGCGCGCGCCGTCTGACCCGGTGCTGATCACCGCCGCCACCTTGGTGATTCTGGCGTTGCTGGTCGTTGCGGTCTCGCCGCTGAAAGTCCCGATCCTCGTCGGGATGGTGCTCGCCATGCTGGGCACCGCAGTCGCCGCGCTCGGTGGCGACCCGATCACGCGCCGCATCCTCGCCTTCGCGACGCACGGGAGTGTGCGCGATGGCTCGAGCGGCGGCATCCTGCTGCGCGCTCCGTCCGCTCCCGGGAATGGTTCGGATGCTGCGGATGGTGCGGACACTGCAGATGGTTCGGATGCCTCGGATCATGGCATCGCGGTGGGCGAGGGCGCGGTGCGCGAGGTCATGCGCGGCGGCGCGACGATCGGATATCTGGAACGCATCGCGGTGGTGGTGGCGATCATCGCCGGTTTTCCGGAGGCCCTTGCGATCGTCGTGGCGGTGAAGGGCGTCGGACGGTTCTCCGAGCTGGTCGCGCCCGAGACGAGGGAGCGATTCATCATCGGGACGATGTCGAGCCTCCTGTGGGCGTGCCTGGTCGGCGCGCTGGTGCGGCTCGCGATCTGGTGAGACCTACCCGCGCGGTCTTTCGTGGATGCCTTGGGGATGCAGGAGCGCGAAGCCGGCGATGACCGCCGCCGCACCGGTGCTGGCGAGTGACTTCGATACAGCGGGCTGCGAGATCCCCTCGCTCTCGGCGAGCTGCTTCTGGGTCTGGCCGAGACAGCGCCCGTACGCCAGACGCCTGGTGCGTTCGTTCATCGAGACGACGATCTGGTCGCGCGCGAGCAGATAGGCGTTGGCGAGAACGACGGCGGCGTGGGTCGCAGCATCCTCTTCTGCCGCTGCGACCACCCGGATGCGGGCTGTGTGCACGACGCGACGCTGCATGTCGTGCACGGTTTCTATCGCGGCTCGCGCCGCCCACCACGCCGGGCCGTCGTGCAGATCTCCGGTGGCCGATGCGACGATCCCGACGGTGCCCACGCCCACCCCGAACCGGCACTCGACATCGTCGGGAAGGGCGAGTTGCAGAAGGACGAGAGCGGCGAGCGCGAGCTCGAGCCGCGCGAATTCACCCTGCTGCTCGTCACCGACCGTAGGGCGCAGCGGGCGGGTCGCGACCGGGAAATCTCGCTCGACGCGCGCTATCGTGTCGTCTAGGATTCGCTGCCCCCCGACGCGGTCGGCGAGCAGGCGTGAGCCGACGATATCCGCGATCACCGCTACTGGCATGGCATAACCATATCAGGCATATTCTCTGGATATAGCCAATTTGGTTATCTTATCGGGATATAACCAGAGCGATTCTTCTCGCTTCGCTCACTAACGACGGGATTCTCGCTCGCTCGACGGGCGGTGGCTCGGTCAACGGCGGTGGCGCTCGTTCTGAGACCGGGCGACGGGTGTCAGAAGGGTGCGGGCTCGCTCGTGCGGAAGGTGGGAACGCGGCGTTCGGGTTGCACGACGTAGACACGGTTGGTGGGTGATGTCCAGCGGATCGCCCCGCCCGAACCCGGGATCTGATCGACCTGC
>NZ_CAXTJR010000018.1:0-17060 GCF_964244775.1 uncultured Microbacterium sp. | reverse complement strand
CAACAACTGAACTCGCACGGTGTTGAGAAACTCCACCACTCAGAGGGACGTCACCCCGGCCGAAGTCCGACGCCTCGAACAGCCTGCGGTCACGCGCCCTCACCGCGGCGGAAGTGCAACTCCTGCTCGCGTCGATCGATGACGCGCACTACAGGCGCTACATCGCTGGCCTGGTCTACACGGGTATGCGCGCCAATGAGGCGACAGCATTGCGCATCGAGGACGTCGACCTTGCGCATCGCACCATTCACGTCCGTCGTGCCTTCAGCATCGGCGCTGACGGTCGCGGCATCGAACTGACGCCGAAGAGCCACAAGGAAAGGGATGTCCCGATCCCGACGGCGCTCGTCGGGCCACTAACCGAGGCGATGGCCGGCAAGCGGCGAGGCAATCTCGTTTTTACCGGTCCGCGAGGCGGTCGAATCAACGCGTCTAACGTCCGACGGGCCATCGACTGGAAGACGGTCCGGACGCAGCTCCACCGCAACGACCTCCGTATCCACGACCTGCGGCACACGCTCGCGACGCTTCTGTTCGACGCGGGAGCCTCGGCGAACGATGTCCAGGCCGTGCTCGGCCACTCGAGCATGCAGATGACCGAGCGTTACAGCCGCTCTCGATCCGATGTCGCCAAGCGCGCGGCTGCCGCCATTGATTCGCTCTTCGACTCGGGACTGGGATCGGGCTAAGAGGAGGCGAGATGGCCATCATCCGAAACGAAGCCGGCGCGATAATGCTTGGCGCTGATCGGCTACCAGGGAGCGTGTGGGGCTCTAACCTGCGGGCGATCCTTCCGACGTCCAGATGGGTTGCACTGAGTCGTCGCACCGCAGAGCGCGCCGGTCGGGTGTGTCAGGTATGCGACCAGCCCTCCTACTACGGCGAGGGCACGCGCAATCCGGACTGTCACGAGATCTGGCAGTTCGACGCGGTGGCGTCGCGTCCTATCCAGCGACTCGGAGGAGTGATCGCCCTGTGCGGGGCGTGCCATGAGACACAGCACTCCGGGCTGGCGGAAACTTAATGACCGTTGGGAGTCGGTCATCGCGACGCTGTGCCGAGTGAATCGGTGGCACAGAGCGGATGCCGAGGCGGACATCGAGCGTTCCCGCGAACGCTATCGCGAGCTTTCGAGCACCGAGTGGGATCTGGATCTCACACTGCTCAAGGGATGGGTGACGCTCGATGGGTATCCCGACCTTGTGATCCCGTCTGATGATCGCGCAAACCTGGGGAACACACTCGACAAGACCAAGCGGAAGCTCTTGCTCATCGTTGGGGCCGAGGTTCCGGGCACGATCTGGAGGTGGTGACGTGAGCGAAGAGGAATCCAGGTTCGCGACCGCGCTGGATGTGGTCCGCGCCGCAGCGAGGGGCGAGATCTCGCGCGAAGAGCTGGTGAGCCAGCTCCGGTCCTGGAAGTACGACCCGCAGTACAAGACGACCAGTCTCGCGGACGACTGGGACGAGCGGCCGAACAGCTTCGATGCAGTCGAGTACGCGTTCGTGGCGGAGCTGATCGACGAGGGAGCCTATGAATTGATTCTCGAGCGTCCTGGCCACGAGTCGAACGGACGGGGCGGCGGACTCTAAACACTCGCGCTATCCTGGCGGGTTGTCCAGGGAGGGCGATGGTCGCTCACGAGGCCGCTCAGCCAAGTGGGCGTGGTCGCGTTGCCGGCAAGATTTGAAGGGAAAGAAAATCGACAACGTGGCACGCTTAGATGAAGAACTCGAGCGTTTTTACGCGCGACTGGCCGCGCGCGCCGAAGCCGAGGACTACTGCCAGATCGAGTTAGTGCTGGACGTCCCCTCTACAGAGAGAGCTGCGGAAACAGAGTTGGACCGACTCATCCAGGAGTCGGACCGGGCCCGGTGTAGTCAGTGGGGACGGATTCAAGTTCCCTGACCAGCCCCAATGTGTTGTCGTGTTCGAAAACACATTGCGTACGCGCGGATCGCGGTTCCATCGAACCGATGGTGGGTGCGAAAGCGCGCCCGGTATTCGCATGTCCGAAGCGCATGCCATAGTTCTGGGAACGTGCCAAGACATCAGCCTGGGGTGGTGCACACATGAAAATCGATCGTCTCGAGATTCGCTTCTTCAAGTCGTTCAACTTCGACTACGAGCGTAAGTGGTCGAACAAGAGCGAGCCTGCGTTCTGGGAGGACACCACTGAGGGCTGGTACCCGTTCGTCCGGGTCAAAATCGACCCCTCCATCACCGCGGTGGTCGGTGCGAACGAGGCCGGGAAGACTCAGCTACTCGACGCCCTGGAGATCGCTCTCACTGGTAGGGGAATCGATGAAGGTGATTTCTGCCGTTACAGCACGTTCTACTCAGTTGAAAAGGGTCGTGTACGCGCGCCGGAGTTCGGTGTCGCCCTCCGGATCGAGAACGAGAACGAGCTCGCAGTGCTGCAAGCAATCGTTCCGCAGGCAACCAGCGACCAGCAGTTCACGCTTTGTCGCCCGGGACGTCGTCCGTCCTTCATCATTCTCAATGGTGGAGCTGAAGTCTTCGAGCTGAGCGCGTCGCAGGTTGCGGCGCTAGACAGCGTTCTGCCGCCCGTGTTTCGGTTGCGCACGGATTTGGGCATGCCGGACTCGCTTTCGATCGACGCATTGGCGGACGGGACTCGGCACGCGTTCGACTCTCGGAGGCGACGTTCAGCCGTGTTTGGGGCACTTCGCGGTGGTGCTTGGTCGGCTGCGGCCGAGTTCGCTGCGCACGTTTTCCCGGTTTGGCAGAGTCATATTGCATCGCCGGACACGGAGGCTGAAGCTCGACGAAACTCCGAGTTTGAGCTCGGTCGGAAGCTCCTAGTGGATATTGCGGGAATCGATCCCGCGTCGTTTGCTCGATTGCGAGCAGCGATTGCCAACGAAGAAGAGGGAGAGATTGAAGGACTCGTAAGAGCGATGAACATCGCCATTGCCGAGAATCTCAACTTCAAGCGGTGGTGGTCCCAAGACACGGATTTCGAGCTAGAAGTGAAGGCACGAGAGCATGAATTGGCGCTCGTCATCCGGGACCGTACCCGCGCTTCGTACTCGTTCGACGAGCGTAGCCAGGGGCTGAGGTTCTTCCTTAGCTATTTTGTGCAGTTGACCGCGCACAGGCGAGGGCTCGTTGGCCCGGAGGTCATGCTTCTGGATGAACCGGATGCGTACCTGTCGAGCCGCGGGCAGCAGGATCTTCTACGGGTCATCTCTGACTACGCGACACCCGAAGACGGAACTCACAAACACCAAGTCGTTTACGTCACGCATTCTCCATTCCTGATTGACAGAAACGCGGGTCATCGACTTCGAGTACTAGACAAGGGGGCGGAGGACGAGGGTACGCGGGTGGTCAAAGATGCCACTCAAAATCACTACGAACCGCTTCGTACCTCCCTGGGCGCCACGGTGGCTGAAACCGCCTTCATCGGCGGGTCAAACCTGTTCGTGGAAGGGCTTGCGGATCAAGTCATGCTGGCCGGCGCGTCCGCCTATTTTCGACGAACGAACGACGACCACGACTACCTTGACCTGAACGAGCTGACTATAGTTCCGAGCGGATCCGCCGAGTCGATCCCCTACATGGTGTTTCTCGCTCGAGGCCGTGACCAGGTGAAGCCAGCATGTGTCGGTCTCTTTGATGGCGATAAAGCGGGCAAAGCGGCTGCCAAGACGATGCGGGAGAGGCTGGTTCACCGACGGGCGATCATTCCTGAGGAGTGCATTGTTGAGCTCGACGTCTGGGCCCAGGCGCGCTCGCCTTTCGTGCACGAAGCAGTCGTATTGCGCGAAATCGAAGACCTAGTACATCCCGAGTTCGCGACGTCCGCGGCGAGGGTGCACGCGAAGATGATCGAGGGTTTCGACGATGAAGCGGTATCCGCGCTGACAGCGGATGCCGTGGTCGCAGCTGTGGCAGCGAAGGATGGGTCCCTCTGGGATGGGCTGGACGTTGCCTACCGGAAGGCCTTCAAGGGGGCGCACATCGAGAAGGTCGGCTTCGCTCGTGCTGTAGTCGAGCTGTTCGAGGGCACGCTCGCGTCAAGCACCCGCATCCCCGGCCAAGAAGAGACCGAGCTTGCTATGCGTGCGTTGCTACGCGATCTCTCCGACCGCCTCGCCTCAGCTAGCGCCGAGGAAACCCAACGTCGAAGCGATCGAAGGTTGAGTGGGAAGGTCCGGGAGTTCCAACGCGACCACCAGGACTCAATATCGAAACGACGAGCGCGCAGCCTTCTTCGGGAGATTGATCTCATCCTCGACAGCTCGACAGCTCGGCAGATGCAGATCACGTGCGTGTCGAGCTCGAGGCGATCCGGCGTGACTTCGACTTGGATGAGCGTATCTCCGAACTCGTCCCAAGATTCGAGGGCTTCCAGGCGCGCGTCTCTGGCCTATCGCTTCAGCAGAGAATTCGGGACCAGGGGCTGGCCGCAGGTTCGGTTGCAGGACGAGGAGAGTCCGACTGAAGGGTCGGAGAAGGCGACTGCGCCGCCGAAAGCTAAGGGATCCAGCTTCCCGAAACTCGTCGCGACCGGCCCGAGACCGGCCCGAACCGTTTACCCGGCATGCGAGTCGGCATTTGCGGGGGAGGTTGTTTGGTTCGCTTTGCTCGCTCAACCACCGCGGCGTAGGCGGCCAATCGGTGGCAGAACCGTCTCTCACCAGGGCAAAGCAAAACCCCCGCGGATAGAAGCTCCGCGAGGGTTTCTAGGATGACGTAATGATCATCCGTGTGGCTCCGACGGGCGTCGATCCCGTGACCTCACGATTTTCAGTCGTGCGCTCTACCAACTGAGCTACAGAGCCGCGCAGCATCCATGGATGTCGCGGTCGAAACGAAAAGCCCTTCTCCAGAGAAAAGGGCCCGTCGCTCGAAGCGACCCTGACGGGACTTGAACCCGCGACCTCCGCCGTGACAGGGCGGCACGCTAACCAACTGCGCTACAGGGCCATGCGTATTGAGTTGTGATTGCCGAGAAGTGACCCCAACGGGATTCGAACCCGTGCTACCGCCGTGAAAGGGCGGCGTCCTAGGCCACTAAACGATGGGGCCGGGCAAGCCGCAAGGCTCACGCTTACCGACGCTCAAGCATACGCAATCGACCGTGGATCCGCCAATCGAGGGCGCGCCGACCCCTCATCCGGATGCTGCCGGGTGAGGATGAGCGGTGCGCCGTCGGCTATGTGTGAGCGGATGCGCGCGATTCCCGTTGCGCGTGTGGCTCATGTTGCTAGTGTGATGGGTGTTGTTCGCGAGGGGAGGCCCGCAGTGGAAGATCAGCTCCATCGCGCCGAAAGCGCGGACTCGGCGGACTCAGTGGACTGCAGCTGCGGCCCGACTCCCCAAGAGCGCAGCACCCTCTGGCCCGCCGCAGGGCGCAATTCGATCGTCACGCGGCGCAGTGCACTGACCTTCGGCGCCCTGGGCATCGCCACGCTCGGCGCGATCGGCACGGTCGCTTCGCCGTATCTCCCGCGCGCGTTCGCCGCCGACTACCCGTCATGGGACGATGTGCAGGCCGCGAAGTCGAACGAAGCCGCCAAGGCCGCCGAGGTCGCGAACATCCAGAGCCTCATTCAGGCTCTCAATGACGACGTCGCACGCACGCAGGCGGCCGCGATCGCGGCATCCGATGTCTTCTATGCCGCACAGCAGGCCTTCTTCGAACAGGCCCGCCGCGCCGACCAGCTGCAGCAGCAGGCCGACCAGCAGGCGGCACTCGCGACGGATGCTGCGAACAAGGCCGGCCGCGTAGCCGCACAGCTGTACCGCAACGGCAGCGACGACACGTCTCTGCAGCTCTTCTTCGCGGGCTCTGCTGCGTCGACCGACGATCTGCTCGCGCGTCTGGGCACGATGGACAAGCTCATCGCCCGCAACGAGGCGGTGTACGCCGACGCGGTCACCGCGCGGGATTCGGCGCAGAACCTCAGCGACACCGCCGCGAAGGCTCGCGACGAGCGCGACCGCCTGCAGAAGGACGCCGAGCAGAAGATGGCCGCCGCCCAGCAGGCGGCGGACGCTGCCAAGGCTGCTCTGGATGCTCAGACCGCCAACCTCGCGACACTCCAGGCGCAGCTGGCCGCCTTGCAAGACACCACGTCCAAGACGATCGCCGACTACCAGGCCGGCGTCGAGGCCGCACGCATCGCCGAAGAGCAGCGTCAGGCGGCGTTGCGCGCCGAGGCCCAGCGCCTCGCCGATGAGGCCGCGGCCGCCGCAGCGCAGAACAGCGGCGGCGGCGGTGGTGGCGGAGACGGCGGGGGTGGTGGCGGCGGTGGCGGTGGCGACAATGGTTCCGGGTGGGTGCGCCCCAACTGGGGCGAAGAGAGCTCCAGCTACGGGTATCGCTACGTCCAGTGCGGCAACGGATATTGCTCGAGCGGCTTCCACGAGGGCGTCGACCTGGCCGCCGGGTGCTACTCGGGAATCTTCGCAGCCACCGCGGGCCGCGTGATCTATGCCGGCTACAACGGCGGCTACGGCAACTACATCAAGATCGATCACGGCGGTGGAATCGCGACGGGCTACGGGCACATCGCGCCCGACGGCATCTTCGTCGGCTACGGCCAGTGGGTGAACGCCGGCGATCAGATCGCCGCCGAGGGTAACACCGGCAACTCGTTCGGCTGCCACCTCCACTTCGAGGTCTACATCAACGGCGCAACCGTCGACCCGGCCCCGTTCATGGCGGCCAGGGGCATTTCGGTCTGACCCTCCGGCGGTCTATCGCCGACGCGAAAGGCGGATGATGCGCCGTGCGCAGCATCCGCCCTCCGGAAGTCGAGTCAGGGAGAAGCGACTCAGATCGTCTTGGGCGACTCGCCCTCGCCCTGCGTCTTGGTCTGACCCTCGTGCTCGCCGAAGCGCACGATCGACTCGGCGAGGATGCGGTCGGCCTCGGCCTTGTCGCCCCACGCGTCGACCTTGACCCATTTGCCCGGCTCGAGGTCCTTGTAGTGCTCGAAGAAGTGCTCGATCTCGTTCTTCGTGTACTCGGGGATGTCAGCGAGGTCTTGGATGTGGCTCCAGCGCGGGTCTTTCGTGAGCACGGCGACGAGCTTGTCGTCGCCGCCGGCCTCGTCGCTCATCTTGAGCACGCCGACCGGGCGGACGTTCACCAGCACGCCGGGGAACAGCTGGACATCCAGCAGCACCAGCACGTCGAGCGGGTCGCCGTCCTCGCCGAGGGTGTTGTCGAAGAACCCGTAGTCGGCGGGGTAGCCCATGGGCGTGAACAGCACGCGGTCGAGGTAGACGCGTCCGGTGCCGTGGTCGACCTCGTACTTGACGCGGCTGCCGCGCGGGATCTCGATGACGGCGTCGTGTGCGGCCATGACAGTGCTCCTCTGTTGGTGTGTGGGGCATCGGCACGGGCCCGGATGCCGCGACCAGCCTACTCGGGGACGATCTGAACGATGGGAGTGTGCAACTACTCCGCCCCGGGAAGCGGTAGCGCGACAGAGACCCGCGGATTTCGGCACGGCGACGCTCGCCGAACCCCAGTCAGGCGGAGTTGTGGCACACCACCCCGTGAAGCCGCCCGGTACCGTGGGCTCGTGACCCCCCGACCAGGCCTCGACCCCGCCGTCGCGGAGGTCCGGCTCGCGGTGCGCAGCGCCCTCGCGCCTCTCGCGGCCGGCTCGAGGGTGGTGGTCGGGCTGTCGGGCGGCGCCGATTCGCTCGCGCTCGCGGCGGCCACGGTGTTCGAAGCGGGCAAGGCCGGGCTACGGGTGATCACGGTGACCGTGGATCACGGCCTGCAGGACGGATCGGATGTGGTCGCCGTCCGCGCAGCCGGCACGGCAGCGCTCCTCGGTGCCGACTCGCGCGTCGTCGCGGTCGACGTCGGCGCGGAGGGCGGGCCCGAGAGCGCGGCGCGCGCGGCGCGATACGCGGCGCTGCGCGATGAGGCCCGGCGTGCCGGTGCCGCCGCGATCCTCGTGGGTCACACCCTCGACGATCAGGCCGAGACAGTCCTGCTGGGCCTTGCCCGCGGAGCCGGGGGAGCAAGCCTGCAGGGCATGGCTCCGGCGTCCGAGCTCGATGGCATTCCACTCCTGCGGCCGCTGCTGGGCGTCCGGCGCGCCACGCTTCGGGCCGCGTGCGCGGCCGAGAACCTCGACCCGTGGGACGACCCCCATAACGTCGACGCGCGCTTCGCGCGCGTGCGGGTGCGCGAACGCGTGCTGCCGGTGCTCGAGTCCGAGCTCGGCCCGGGCATCGCGGAGGCGCTCGCCCGCACGGCCGAGCAGCTGCGTGAAGACACCGAGGCGTTCGCCGAGATGATCGACGAGACGATCGAAGACATCGTCGAGCACGCCGAAGCGGGCATCTCGGTGTCGGTCGCCGCGCTCGCCGCCAACCCGCCGGCGCTCCGGCACCGCATCATCCGGCACGTCGTGGCGAGCGAGTTCGGTGCGAGCCTCACGCGTTCCCAGACGCTCGAGGTCGCGCGGCTGGTCACCGACTGGACGGGCCAGGGCCCGATCGATCTGCCGGGATGCCGCGCCCACCGCTCCGGCACGCGACTGGTGTTCACGGCCGCGGCGTAGCCGTCCCTCCTAGACTCGACGCATGCGCGCGGCCGACATCCCCGATGACCTGACCCGGATCCTCGTCACCGAGGAGCAGATCCAGGACAAGCTGCACGAGCTGGCCGAACAGGTGCAGATCGACTACGAGGGCAAGGATCTTCTGCTGGTCGGCGTCCTCAAGGGTGCCGTCATGGTCATGGCCGACTTCGCCCGCGCGCTGCCGCGGCACATCGTCATCGACTGGATGGCCGTCTCGTCGTACGGAACCGGCACCCGCTCGAGCGGCGTCGTGCAGATCCGCAAGGACCTCGACACCGACCTGCACGATAAGGACGTCCTGATCGTCGAGGACATCATCGACTCGGGCCTGACGCTGAGCTGGCTGCTGGAGAACTTCGCCTCGCGTGGCGCGAAGTCGGTCTCGGTGCTGGCGCTGCTGCGCAAGCCCGATGCGATGAAGGTGCACGTCGAGTGCCGCTACGTCGGCTTCGACATCCCGAACGACTTCGTCGTCGGCTACGGCCTGGACTACGCCGAGAAGTACCGGAACCTCCGCGATGTCGCGGTGCTCGCACCGCACGTGTACGCCGAGGGCGAATACGCAGGCTAGCCACAGAATCGCCGCGCTACCCTGATTTGACCGTGTTCGCGCGGATCGTCGACGAAAGGGAACGGGCCCGGCCCGCACCATGGACTTCAAGAAGATCACCCGCAACCCCCTGATCTACGTCCTGTTGATCGGGGTGTTCCTGATCGTGGGGTTCTCGCTGATCTCGAGCCTCGGGGGCGCCAAGCAGATCTCCACCCAGGAGGGCCTGGAGCTGCTGAAGGGCTCGACGGTTACCGAGGTCACCAACACCGACGGCGACCAGCGCGTGGACATGAAGCTCTCGGAGCAGTACCAGGGTGCCAGCGACGTGCAGTTCTACTACGTGTCGGCGCGGGCGAACGAAGTCGTCAACGCGGTCAATGCGGCCAACCCCAAGGACGGCTTCAACGACGCGGTTCCGCGCGCGAGCTGGTTCGACGGGTTCATCTCGCTCCTGCTGCCGATCCTCCTGCTGGGCCTGCTCTTCTGGTTCCTGATGTCCAGCGCCCAGGGCGGCGGCAGCAAGGTCATGCAGTTCGGCAAGTCGCGCGCGAAGCTCGTCTCCAAAGAGTCGCCGACGGTCACCTTCCAGGACGTCGCCGGGTCGGACGAGGCGATCGAGGAGATGCAGGAGATCAAGGACTTCCTGAAAGATCCCGCCCGCTTCCAGGCCGTGGGTGCCCGCATTCCCAAGGGCGTGCTGTTGTATGGCCCTCCCGGAACCGGTAAGACCCTGCTCGCCCGCGCCGTGGCCGGCGAGGCCGGGGTGCCGTTCTACTCGATCTCCGGTTCGGACTTCGTCGAGATGTTCGTCGGCGTCGGCGCGAGCCGCGTCCGCGACCTGTTCAATCAGGCCAAGGAGTCGAGCCCCGCCATCATCTTCATCGATGAGATCGACGCCGTCGGGCGCCACCGCGGCGCCGGCATGGGCGGCGGCCACGACGAGCGCGAACAGACCCTCAACCAGATGCTGGTCGAGATGGACGGGTTCGACCCCAAGGTCAACGTCATCGTGATCGCGGCGACCAACCGCCCCGACATCCTCGATCCCGCACTGCTGCGCCCGGGCCGCTTCGACCGTCAGATCGGCGTCGACGCCCCCGACCTCAAGGGCCGCAAGAAGATCCTCGAAGTCCACGGCCGCGGCAAGCCGCTCGCCGACGGCGTCGACCTCGAGGTCGTCGCCCGCAAGACCCCCGGGTTCACAGGAGCGGATCTCGCGAACGTGTTGAACGAGGCCGCGCTGCTGACCGCACGCTCCAACGCGCAGCTCATCGACAACCGCGCCCTGGACGAGGCGATCGACCGCGTGATCGCCGGTCCGCAGCGCCGCACGCGGGTCATGCGCGACAAGGAGAAGCTGATCACCGCCTACCACGAGGGTGGTCACGCGCTCGCCGCGGCGGCGATGAACAACACCGACCCGGTGACCAAGGTCACGATCCTGCCCCGTGGCAAGGCGCTCGGCTACACGATGGTGCTGCCGTTGGACGACAAGTACTCGATCACCCGCAACGAGCTGCAGGATCAGCTGACCTACGCCATGGGCGGCCGCGTCGCGGAGGAGATCGTCTTCCACGACCCGACCACCGGCGCGAGCAACGACATCGAGAAGGCCACCGGCATCGCACGCAAGATGGTGACCGAGTACGGCATGACCAACGAGGTCGGGCCCGTCAAGCTCGGCTCTGCGAGCGGCGAGGTGTTCATGGGCCGCGACATGGGCCACGGTCGCGAGTTCAGCGAGAGGATCGCCGAGCGGATCGACGTCGAGGTGCGTGCGCTCATCGAGCAGGCGCACAACGAGGCCTACCAGGTCATCAACGACAACCGCGAGGTGCTCGACCGGCTCGCCCTCGAGCTGCTCGAGAAGGAGACCCTCGACCACCTCGAGCTTGCCGAGATCTTCAAGGACGTCAAGCGTCTTCCCCCGCGCCCGCAGTGGCTCTCCAGCAACGAGCGCCCGGTGTCGCAGTTGCCTCCCGTCGAGGTTCCGCAGCGTCGCCAGGACGCGGGTCTGGCCGCCTCGGTCGAGGCCGAGCGGACCGCCGCGGAGAAGGCGCCCCGGCTCCGGCCCAGCGGGCAGGCGCGTCCCGCGACCGCGTAGGCTCGGCCCGTGGCCGTTGATCATGAGCGTGTCGTCGCGCTCGTGCGCGAACTGCTCGAGGCGATCGGAGAAGATCCCGATCGCCCCGGGCTGCGGATGACCCCTGAACGCGTCGCGGAATCGTATGGCGAGTTCTTCGCAGGAGTGAGCGCGGATGCTGCGGCCCCCCTTGCCCACACGATCTCGGTTGCGCGCGGACCGGCCCCGGACACGCTGCCGTCCGGCGCCGTGATGCTCCGCGACATCCGATTCCGCTCGGTGTGCGAGCACCACCTGCTGCCCTTCCGCGGGCGGGCGCACATCGCGTACCTCCCGGGTGAGAACGTCGTGGGGCTCGGCGCCCTGCCGAAGGTGGTCGAGATCCTCGCGGCACGACCGCAGGTGCAGGAGCGGCTGGGTGAGCAGATCGCCGACACGATCGCGACATCCCTCGACGCCCGAGGGGTGCTCGTCGTGCTCGACGCCTCGCACGAGTGCGTCACGATGCGCGGCGGCAAGCAGCCGGAGGCGTCGACGGTGACGATCGCGGCGCGCGGCGAGCTCGCCGACCCCGCCGCGCGTGCGGAGCTGATCGCGTTGCTGGGCCCCTCGAGAGCCTCAGGGACCGGTTCACCCGCCTCGGAAACCGGGTGAGATGTCGACTCTGATCATGGGCGTCGTGAACGTCACGCCGGATTCGTTCAGCGACGGCGGCCGGTTCCTCGATCCTGAGGCGGCGATCGCGCACGGCCTCCGGCTGCGTGCCGAGGGCGCCGACCTGTTGGATGTCGGCGGCGAATCCACCCGCCCCGGGGCCCAGCGCGTCGACCCCCGCCTCGAGCAGGAGCGCGTCCTCCCGGTCGTACGCGAGCTCGCCGCGACGGGCATCGCCGTCAGCATCGACACGATGAACGCCGACACCGCGCTGGCGGCCGTCGCCGCGGGTGCGCGCATCGTGAACGACGTGTCGGGGGGGCTCGCCGACCCCGACCTGCTCGCCGCCGTCGCCTCCACCGACGCCGACCTCGTGCTCGGGCACTGGCGCGGTCATTCCGCCGACATGTACGCGCGCGCCGAGTACGACGACGTCGTCCGTGACGTGCTGTCCGAACTCGCCGAGCGGATCGATGCGGCGCAGGCCGCCGGCATCCCTCCGGCGCGTCTGATCACCGACCCGGGTATCGGATTCGGCAAGAGAGGCGAGCAGAACTGGGCGGTGCTGCGGGCCCTGCCGCGCCTGACCGGCCGGGGCACGCGCGTGCTCGTCGGCACGAGCCGCAAACGGTTCCTCTCCGCCGCGATCACCGCGGATGACGTCGGCTCTCAGGGCGGCGCCTTCGAACCGATCGCACCTGCCCGCCTCGACCTCGCCACCGCCGTGACGAGCGTGCTCGCCGCGCAGGCCGGAGCGTGGGCGGTCCGCGTGCACGACGTCGCGGCGACGCGGGATGCGCTGCGGGTCGCACTGAGCTGGGAAGGGGAGAGCCGATGGACGTCGTCGACGAGATCACACTGACGGGCTTGCGGGTGTTCGGCCGGCACGGCGTGTACGACCACGAGCGCCGCGACGGTCAGGACTTCGTCGTCGATCTGACGATGCTCCTCGACACCCGCCGCGCCGCACTGACCGATGACGTCGCCGACACCGTGCACTATGGCGAGGTGGCCGAAGAAGTGGCCGCGATCGTCGGTGGCGAGCCGGTCGATCTGCTCGAGACCCTCGCGGCGCGGATCGCCGACCGCCTGCTCACGAGCTTCGCGGTGCACAGCATCCGGGTGACCGTGCACAAGCCGTCCGCTCCGATCCCGCTGTCGTTCGACGACGTCTCGGTATCGATCACGCGCACGAGGCAGGTCCGATGAACCGCCGGCTCGCCCAGGGATTCGACGGTGACGCGACCCCGGTCTCGCACGCGCCGGTCGTCGCCGTCGTCGCGCTCGGCGCGAACCTCGGCGACCGTGCCGAGGCCCTGTCGTCCGCCGTCGACGCACTGCGCGCCCTTCCGCTCGTCGACGACGTGCGCGCCGCGACGCCCGTCGAATCGGTGGCCGTTAAGCCGAGCGGCCCGGATGCTGCGGCCCCCGCCTACCTCAACTCGGTCGCCCTCGTCACCACGCGCCTCGCGCCCACGGTGCTGCTGGAGTACCTGCACGCGATCGAGGCGCGCCACGGCCGCGAACGACGCGAGCGGTGGGGCGATCGCACGCTCGACCTCGACCTCATCGCCTACGGCGAGCTCTCATCGAGGACGCCTGTTCTGACGCTCCCGCACCCGCGCGCCGCCGAGCGCGCCTTCGTGCTGGCGCCGTGGCTGTCGCTCGACCCCGACGCGGTCCTGCCCGGCGCAGGGCGGGTGGACGTGCTTCTGGCGGCACTGGGCGAGGAGGAGGCTCCGTGAGGCGCACCGGTCCCGGCATCCTCGTACTCGCCGCCATCATCGGCGTCGCCGTCGGCTACCTCCTCGACAACGGCCTGACCGCCGCCGGGCGCCCCACCTTCACACCCGCGGTCACGCTCCCGATCCTGCTCGTGCTGCTCGGTCTGCTCGCGCTCGCGCTCGCCATCCCGATCCGACGCGCCACCCGAGGGGCCACAGGAGCGCCGGTGAATCCGTTCCGCGCACTGCGGGTCGCGATGCTGGCGAAGGCCTCGAGCATCGTGGGCGCCGCGGTCGGGGGCCTCGCCGTGGGCCTCGCGATCTTCCTCCTCACCCGCCCGGTCAGCCCCTCGGTAGGCTCGTTGGGGGCGATCATCGCTACTGCGGTCGCCTCCGCGATCCTCATCACGGCCGCCCTGATCTCCGAGCACCTGTGCACCATCCGGAAGGACGATGATGACCAACATCCCGGAGCCGACGGAGACGCCGGACTCTCGGAGCGCAATCACTGATCCGTCGGAGATCGCCGGGCGGGACGAAGTGCTCGACGCGCGCACCTTCGACCGGATCCGCCAGCCGCGCGGAAAGAGCCGACTGCCGCTCGGAGAGGGCACATGGCATCAGCTCGCTCGGGCGTACGTCTGGGTGCAGCTGATCTCCACCGCGAGCGTCCTGGTGATCGTGCTCGCCGTGGCGCTGGTGCTGAGCCTGGTGCTCCACCAGTGGTGGGTGTGGATCCCGGCCGGGATCGTGCTCGTGATCCTGGTGTGGACGCTCGCCATCACCCCCAGGCAGGCCCGCGCGTACGGGTACCAGCTGCGCGCCGACGACCTCGTGCTGCGCCGCGGCATCCTGTGGCAGCGCATGGTGGCTGTGCCCTACGGCCGCATGCAACTCGTCGACATCACCCACGGTCCGCTGGACCGCGGTTTCGGCATCGCGCAGCTCAAACTCGTCACCGCGGCCGCCTCCACCGGCGTCACCATCCCCGGGCTCACCCAGGAAGCCGCCGAGCGCCTGCGCGACACGCTCATCGACGTGGCCGAGAGCAGGCGGACGGGGCTGTGAGCAGCATCCCCGATCCTGAATCGCCCGCGCCGCTGCTCCACGCGCAGGCTTCGCCGCTGCATCATGCGCAGGCTTCGCCGCTGCTCCACGCGCAGGCTTCGCCGCTGAGTGACGGGGAGTGGCACCGGCTGCACCCGCTGACCCCGCTCTTCCGGGGTGGCCTGTTCCTCGTCGTGATCGTCGGCGTGCTGATCGCCAACCTGCGCGAGCGACTCATCCAGTGGTTCCTGCCGCAGCTGCCCGGCGGCGAGCTGCCACCAGACCCGGTCGACTACATCCTGAGCCACAACCTGATCCTGATCGCGCTCGTCGTCGTGCTGGCGATCGCCGTGGTCGTGTTCGTGATCTTCTCCGTGTCGTGGCGATTCCACACGTTCCGCATCACCGACGACGATGTCGAGGTGCGCAGCGGCGTGCTCTTCCGCACGCACCGTCGTGCGCCGCTCGATCGCGTGCAGGGCGTCAACCTCACCCGCCCGATGTTCGCGCGGCTGTGCGGGATGGCCAAGCTCGAGGTCGTCGGCGGTGGGCTCGATGCGAACGTCAAACTCGAGTACCTCTCCACCTCCGCCGCCGAAGAGGTGCGCGCCGACATCCTTCAGCTCGCTTCGGGTCTGCGTCTCGCGGAAGGCCGCTCAGCGCCGGAGGGCGCGCCACCGCGTCGCACGGCCGCCGCCGCCTCGGCCGTCAGCGCCGGGATCACCGGGCTCATCGCCGGAGCCGAGCAGCCCGCCGCCGAGCCCGAGTCTGTCGTGCACATCCCGACGGGGCGGCTCGTAGCATCCCACCTGCTGAGCGGGTCGACCGTGACGCTGATCGCGATCCTCGCCGCGACCGTCTGGGGCGCGATCGTCGGCACCCCCTGGGTGCTGGTCGGGTTCATCCCCGCGCTGCTCGGGTTCGGTGCGTACTGGGTGCGCGGCGTCACACGCGCCCTGCGCTATTCGATCTCACCCACCCCCGGCGGCGTGCGCATCACTTACGGGCTGTTCACGACCATCACCGAAACGCTCCCGCCGGGGCGGATCCACGCGATCGAAGTGACCCAGTCGATCCTCTGGCGACCGGCCGGATGGTGGGCCGTCACGGTCAATCGCCTCTCTGGCCGCAGTGCCGTCGACGGAGCGAACGACCAGTTCACAACGGTGCTCCCGGTCGGAACCCGCGCCGACGTCGAGCGCGTGCTGCGCCTGCTGCAGCCCGAACTGCCCGAAGCGGAATGGCCGCTCGTGTTCGAGCACGGCGTCCTCGGACCCCGCGAGGAAGACCCTTACACGAACACCCCGCGGCGGGCCCGGCTCCTTCGGCCGCTGTCGTGGGCGCGCAACGGCTTCCTGCTCACCCCCCAGGCGATCTTCACGCGACGAGGGCTGATCTGGCGCAAGCTCGCCATGTTCCCGCTCGCCCGCATGCAGAGCGTGGGCATCGAGCAGGGCCCTCTCGATCGGGCGTTGGGCGTGGCCGCGGCCCGCGTGCACACGATCGCCGGCCGGGTCTATGGGGGCCTCGGCGCGATCGATCGCGACGACGCGCTGCGCTTGTTCGCGGATGCTGAGGCCGGCGCCATCGCGGCGGCATCGGCCGACCAGAGCCATAGGTGGGCAGGATGAACCGCGACGGCAGGCTCGGCGTCGGCATCATCGGCGCGGGAAAGGTCGGGCCCGTGATCGGCGCCGCCCTCGCCGGAGCGGGGCACGCCCTCACCGGTGTCACGCACGGGTCCGACGACGAGCGGGTCGAAGCCATGCTCCCGGGCGTGCCGATGCTGGACGCGCAGGAGGTCGTCCGCCGGAGCGAACTCGTGGTCATCGCCGTCCCGCACGATCAGCTCGCGGGCCTGGTCGCAGGACTCGCCGAGGTGTCGGCGTGGCAGCCGGGGCAGCTCGTGCTGCACACCGACCCCGACTACGGGATCGAGGTGCTCGCCCCAGTGACAGCCCGAGGCGCGATCCCGCTCGCCGTGCATCCTGCGATGACCTTCACCGGCACCTCGATGGATCTGCGACAGCTGCCGACCGCGTACGCCGCGGTGACCGCGCCCGGACCGGTGCTGCCGATCGCCCAGGCGCTGGCCGTCGAGCTCGGGTGCGAGCCGGTCGTCGTGGCCGAGGCTGACCGCGCGGCATACGGCGAGGCGATCGCCGTGGCCACCGAGTTCTCGCGGTCGATCGTGCGCCAGGCCGCCGCCACGCTGCGCAAGGCCGGCGTCGACAACCCGTCGACCTACCTGTCGGCGCTCGTGCACTCCACCGTCGACCTCGCCCTGACGGATGCGGGTGGGCCGCCCGATGTCCCGCCGGCGTCCCGCTCTGCGGTGATCGAGTAGGCGCGCCAGCGCCGTATCGAGATCGAAGCCGGCGTACTACGCGGGTCCGGGCGATCTCGATACGCTCGC
>NZ_CAXTJR010000017.1:0-20862 GCF_964244775.1 uncultured Microbacterium sp. | reverse complement strand
TGTGTTTCCTTTCATAAGGAGACCCACCCCTTACACACACCATTTGACACGCTCCGCCGCAGCCGACGAGTGTTCACGACCCGCTCCGACCCGGCCGCCTTCCGACCCGCTGACCTGGTGCAACGCCGGTTCGTCGCCGACGCCCCCGCCGCCTGTGGGTCTCCGACATCACCTACGTCGCGACATGGTCCGGGTTCGCGTACGTCGCGTTCGTCACCGACGTGTTCTCCCGCCGCATCGTCGGATGGAACGTCGCCGGGTCTCTGAAAACGGAGCTCTCGCCGCTGCCCGCGCTGGAGATGGCCGCCTGGGGCGCGACCGGAGACCTCGGCCAACTGGTTCATCACTCCGACCACGGATCGAACTACGTCTCACTGGTCTATACCGACCGGGTCCTCGAGCTCGGCGCGAAACCCTCCGTCGGATCCGTCGGAGACAGCTACGACAACGCCCTCGCCGAAGCCGTCAATGGACTGTTCAAGACGGAGCTGATCCGACGTCGCGGACCGTGGCGCACCATTGAGCAAGTCGAACTCGCGACCCTGGAATGGGTGTGGTGGTGGAACAACCAGCGCCTCCACTCCGAGCTCAGTTACCGCACCCCCGCAGAAGTCGAGGCCCGCCACTACGCTGACCTCGAAACACCCGGACTGGCCACCGCCAGCCCCGCAAAACCCTAGGAACAAAACCCAGGGCGAATCAAGTCCGTCACGACCACGTCGGTACCAACGGGAAAATCAGCTTCCGCCGAGCCGGCCGCATGCACCACCTCGGCATCGGCACCGAACACCGCAGGAAACGCGTCATCCTCATCGCGGACGAAACCACCGTCACCGTCGTCCACCTCACCACCGGCGAAATCCTCGCCACCAACACGATCAACCCCGACCGCACATACTGGCGCAACACGCAGAAAGAGCCCGGCCGATGGCCGCGCTCCTTCTCCTGAATGTCGCCTATGACGCGACTCATCTGTCGCCTATGACGCGACTCATGACATTGGTGGACCTGAGGGGACTCGAACCTCTGAGCTCGATGACATCGTCCCTTATGAGTGGGAACACGCATGGACCGAGGAACTGAACGAGCTGCTCAGTGTTCTACAACGACTGACCGCAAAGCGAGGCAGCTCAACAGTCTGTGTTGGACGAAATCATCTCGAACGCTCTGCTCACGCTCGATGATCTGGCGGCTGTCGGCACGAAGTGGCCAGTCGTCGCAGACGACCGTAAACCGCGTTACCCGATCGAGGGCGGACTCCTCGATGGGCTGACCGAGGGCCTCGGCGACTAACCCGCGCGGCGGACTGAGCTTCGTCGCCCGCGCTTGACGTCGCCGCTGTTTGCACTCTGAGCCACGGCAGATCCACTTACCCACTTCTGCCGCTTAGCGGTGGAGGGCACCCCAGGCACGCTGATAGCGGGTGTGCGGATGAACCCAACTCCACCCGGCGATACCTCGATCTGGCTCATGCCCATAGTGTATTCCTCTCAGTCGACATCGAGGCTAGACGCGGCGATCGCGAAAGCGGTGCCGAGCTCGGCCGCGACGAGTTCGGCAAGGCGAACATCGCCGTCACTGAGGGAGTCGGGCTTTGGTGCATCGACGGTGAGCATGCCAAACACAACTCCACTACCTCGTATCGGGGTACGTATGAAGGTCTGGTATCGCGCCGCGTCACCTTCGTAGTGCTCAGGGGAGGTCTGCCCCGTGTCGGTGTACAGCTCCCCCTTCGGATTGCGACCGCTTTCCAAGTACTCAAAGATCTCTTCGCCGGCTGTGGTGCCCTGCGAAAAGCTTCTCGGGGAATCGCTGCGGCCGAACTGGGCGAGTGGCACGATGTCGTCCGGGGGTTGGAGAGCGAACACCACTGCTCGTACATCCACACTTTCGGGTGTCATCGCGACCAGAGCGCTGCAACAGTGAGTCGCTATCGTACGAAGGATTTGCTTCTTGCTCTCGCGATCGTCCGGCTCGAGCAAGGGCATTTCCGTCATCAGGCCTAACGCAGGACCCAGCCGGTCATGCAGCTCGCGAACGGCGTCGTACCGGGCGCTTTTGATGGTCTGTCCCCAGCGGTAATCCCGGACCGCCTTGATCACGAGAAGTACCGCAACGAGGACCGCACAGCTGATCGCCCAGACACGCAAAGTCACCGCGTTGTTTGCGTCGACAGCGGCCAGCAGGCCCAAACCCGTGCCGGCTGCCGCTAGGAGAATGGGGAGTGCCGTCAGTACGACGAAGATGAGAATTCCGCGTGCTCGTTTGCTGCGCCTTGCCACTCAGCGACCATACCCGTCGATCGGGTGTGCTGCGAGATCGCAGCTTGGGATAAGTCCACTCCACCGGCCAGTTCGCGGAGATTCAGTGCCGCTCGAAGCCGCGCAAGACGCATTCGTTCAGGAGAGAAGTTCGCGGGGGCGGTTGATGCATCACAGCTCATTGGAATCATCCGCGGCCGCGGGCACAGCTACTAGTGGGAGAACCGGCTCGGGGTAGTAGTGGCCGCAGTTGCGTCGTGCCTTGTTCGACGTGTGCGGGGGTGTGATGCGACGACGACGGCTTCGGCTTCGGCTTCGGCTTCGGCTTCGGCTTCGGCTTCGGCTTCGGCTTCGGCGGGACATTGCTCTTCTCTCGCAATCGTCGCGATCCATCGGCCACCGCGGTGGGTTGTGCGTTCAGGCTGAAGTCGGAGATGTGTGCGCGCTCTCCTCCGATCGATGACGGTCCGCCAGCGCCAAGTCGGGGGTGCCGTCCGGGTCGATCCGGCGTCGGCGGGTGGTCCACTCCCCCACGGTGCCGAGGTCGATCTGCGGAGCGAAGGTTCTGCCCATCGTGTCAGCCGCGAGAGCGATCGGACAGGGGACCGGGGCGCTCAGGAGAACTCGGTCGCTAGGCCGTCAAAGAACGAGCGATCTGCGAGTCATACATGTCGTGAGAAAGACGTTCTTTCTCATTTCTTTCTCACGACGCCCGTTTCCGAAAGACGAGAGCCCCTCCATCCCAGTGTTTACAAGGGATCTCGGGGCTTCGACGGTGGCGGTGACGGTGGGATTTGAACCCACGGTAGGGATTAACCTACACAACATTTCGAGTGTTGCACCTTCGGCCGCTCGGACACGTCACCGCCGAAGAGTTTACGTCACGAGCGTGAAAGCCGCCAATCGCGCCCCGACCGTGGCGCGAGAGCGGGCGCGGACCGCACGCCGCCGGCTACTCGACCAGCGCTGCCGCCCCGGCGATCAGGTCGACGACCTCGGCAGGCTCGGGCATCTGCACGGCGAAGACGTACGTCGCCGTGAACCCGAGGTCGGCGAGTTCGCGCACGATCGCCGCCACCGACTCGGCAGAAGAAGCCGGGCTGACCGGAATCATCGCCGTCTTCTCGATCTCGTCGTAGTCGCGCCCCACCGCATCGCAGTGCGCGCGCAGCACATCGAGCTTGCGCGCCGAACCAGGGGAGTACGAGATGTTGCAGGCATCCGCATACTGCGCCACCATGCGGAGGGTCTTCTTCTCGCCGCTGCCGCCGATCATGAGATACGGATGCGGTCGCGTGATGCTCTGCGGAGAGTTCAGCGTGCGACCCAACTGCCAGATGGCGCCCTCGTACGCCTCCTCCGAACCCGACCACATCTGCAGGCAGATCTGGATCGTCTCCTCCAGCTGTCGGAACCGCTCGGCCACGGGCGGGAACTCGAACCCGAGCCCGTTCGACTCCTGCTCGTTCCACGCCGCGCCGATCCCGAGCCCGACCCGCCCGCCCGAGAGCACGTCGAGGGTCGTGACCGCCTTGGCCAAGAGCGCAGGATGCCGGTAGATGACTCCCGTGACGAGGGTGTGCAGCAGCGCCTTCTCAGTGTGGGCGACGATGAAGCCGAGCGTGGCGTACGCCTCGAGCATCTCATTGCTCTCGGGGCCGATGCCGGGCAGCTGCCAGAAGTGATCCATCACGGTCATCCGCTGGATGCCGGCCGCCTCCGCGTTGCGCACGTGCGCCGCCAGCGCGGGACCGAGCCGCCCCGGTCCGGTGTTCCAGGTGAAGTCCGCGATGTGGAGTCCGAATTCCATGTGCCGCTCCGTTCGAGGACGGATGCCGCATCCGACCCACCCGCCAGGCTACGCCTCACGGGCAGGCGAGGCTCATGCACGGCGCCGATCGTGGCATCCGTCATCTCTTCACTGTCAGACTGAGGCCATGAGCGTCATCGAGAACTCGAAACTGACCGTTGTCGGCGCCGGAAGCGTGGGCGCGAGCGTCGCGTACGCGGCCCTGATCCGCGGATCGGCGCGGCACGTCGCCCTCTATGACATCGCGACGGCGAAGGTCGAGGCCGAGGTGCTGGATCTCGCGCACGGCACGCAGTTCACCGGGGCGAGCGACATCACGGGCGGGAGCGACATCTCGGTCGTCGAGGGATCGCACATCGTCGTGGTGACCGCGGGCGCGAAGCAGAATCCCGGTCAGACGCGCATCGAGCTCGCGGGCGTCAATGCGCGGATCATCGCGAGCATGATGCCGCAGCTGCTGGAGGTCGCACCCGACGCCACCTACGTGCTGGTGACCAACCCCTGTGACGTGCTGACGGTGCTCGCCGCCGAGGCATCCGGACTCCCCCGCAACCGCATCTTCTCGTCGGGCACGGTGCTCGACACCTCACGTCTGCGGTGGAAGCTGGCCGAGCGCGCGGGAGTCTCCACGGGCAGCGTGCACGCCTACATCGTGGGCGAGCACGGCGACACCGAGTTTCCGCTCTGGTCGACCGCCACGATCGGGACGGTGCCGATCCTCGAGTGGGAGACCGATGGCCACCCGCGGATGACGGTCGACGAGCTGGATGCGATCGCGATCGATGTGCGGGATGCTGCCTACAAGGTCATCCTCGGCAAGGGCGCCACGAACTACGCGATCGGTCTGTCGAGCGCTCGGATCGTCGAAGCCGTGCTGAACGACGAGCACGCGGTCATGCCGGTGAGCACCGTGCTGACCGACTACCACGGCATCGACGGGATCGCGCTGTCGGTGCCGTCGATCGTCTCGGCGTCGGGCGCGGTGCCCGTGGGGCCGACCCCGTATTCGAGCGACGAACTGGCGCTGTTGCGCCGTTCAGCCGACGCGCTGAGCACCGTGGTGGACTCTTTGCGGGGCTGAGTTCTCGCTGCGAAGGGGCCGGCTTCGGTGCGGCGCGTACCGTACTCCGGTCCAAGCTCGTCTGCGTGCCCCGCAACCCGCGGAACGACGCGGAACCATCGGTGAGCGGCGCGGATTCTGCCGGAGTTATGCACCGCCGATGCGCCGCACCCGGGATGTCGGGGCATCAACATACGCTGTGGAGATGGCCACCAGACGCGCGCCTGCGACCGCGCAGTACCGGTGCACGGAGTGCGGGTGGACGACCCCGAAATGGGCGGGCCGCTGCGGCGAGTGCCAGCAGTGGGGAACGGTGGTCGAGGCATCCGCGCCGACCGGTCTGCTGCGCGCCGTCGCACCGATCACCCCGGGAGCGGATCGCGTCGCCCGCCCCATCACGTCGATCGACACGCGCGACGCACCCCGCCGTACGACGGGTGTCGGCGAGTTCGACCGGGTGCTCGGCGGCGGGATCGTGCCGGGCGCGGCGATCCTCCTCTCGGGTGAGCCGGGCGTCGGAAAGTCGACGCTGCTCCTCGAGGTCGCGGCCGCCTCGGCGCGCGCGGGCCGGCGCGTGCTCTACGCGAGCGCGGAAGAGTCGACCGCCCAGGTGCGCCTGCGTGCCGAGCGCACCGGAGCACTCCACGACGAGCTCTATCTCGCGGCCGAGACCGATCTGGCGACGATCCTCGGCCACATCGACCAGGTGCAGCCCGAACTGCTGATCGTCGATTCGGTCCAGACGGTGGCCTCGTCGCTGTCGGAGGGGATGGCCGGGCATCCGAGCCAGGTGCGGGAGGTGGCATCCACGCTCATCCGCATCGCGAAAGAGCGCGGGCTCCCGGTGATCATCGTGGGGCACGTCACCAAGGACGGGTCGATCGCGGGCCCGCGCATCCTCGAGCACCTGGTCGACGTGGTCTGCCAGTTCGAGGGCGACCGGCAGACGTCGCTGCGATTCGTGCGGGCGCTCAAGAACCGCTTCGGCCCGACGGACGAGGTCGGATGCTTCGACATGACCGGTGCCGGCATCGCCGAGGTGCCCGACCCCAGCCAGCTGTTCCTGGGTCACGGCGAACCGCAACCCGGCACGTGCGTCGCGATCGCGCTCGAAGGCCGGCGCGCGCTGCCGGTGGAGGTGCAGGCGCTGACGATCGCGACCACCGCCCCGAACCCGCGGCGGATCGTGAACGGCGTGGATGCCGCGCGTGTGGCGATGGTGCTCGCCGTGCTCGAGAAGCGCGCGCGCATCAAGACCTCGAACCTCGACGTGTACGTCTCGACCGTGGGCGGCGTGCGCTTCACCGAGCCGGCCGCCGACCTCGCGATCGCGCTGGCGGTGGCGGGCTCGATCAAGGAGCAGTCGATCTCGCAGGGCATCGCGGCGATCGGCGAGCTGAGCCTCGCCGGCGAGATCCGCCCCGTGACGCAGGCGGCGCAGCGCCGCAGCGAAGCCGCGAGGCTCGGCTACGCCGACCTCATCGATCATCGGTCGCGCAGCCTGAGCGTTGCGCTCGAAGACGTGAGCGCGCGATCGAAGCTGCGTCCGGGCGACGACGTGCCCGACTTCTAGCCGCTCGCGGGGGCCTCAGGCGTCGAGTGCGGCGATGACGTCGGCGGGGGTGGCCTGCATCGGGTGGGGACCGGCGATGTCGAAGAACACGGTCCGGATCTCGGCCTCGTGCGTGCTGAGGAATGCGCGCAGCCACCCCGGCGGCTGCAGTCCGACGGTAGGGGGAAGCGTCGCCGGCTTGTGTGCGGCATCGCTGAAGAGCAGCAGCGCGACGTCGCCCGTCGCGGGATCGCGATAGGTCCACACCTCGCCGACATCGAGCGGGTTGTCGCGCGCGCCGGGCTTCATGAGCGGAACCACGGTCGGACCGTGCCGCAGCGCGAACGCGACGGCCGCCATGTCTTGCGTCTGCAGCGCATCGCTCAGGGTCGTGTTGCGGAACTCGAGGGGCTCCCTGCCCTTCCCCTTCGCACGCTTCTTGGCCATCGAACCAGCGTAATCGGCCGCGCCCGCGGGCCGCTGAGCGCTCACCCGCGTCAGGCGTGGTCGGTGAGTGGAAAGGGAATGGCCGAGGCGAACCTGGTTCGCCTCGGCCACCCATGCGTCGGGGCCCTTGATGCGTCTGCCCGGAAAGACGCACGACCCTCTCGAACCATCCTGAATATCTGGAGGGCTCGAGAGGGCCTGCTGCTCACCGCACGGTCCGTCGACACGCTGGGGACGAGTCGAACTATGCCGCTGGGGACGGCACTGGACCGCATGCGGGAGCTGTGGAAAACGTTACGCCGCTCTGTCCGCCGTGTCTGTCCCCTTTTTGGGGGACATTTTCGGGACATTCTCGGGGTTCAGGACGAGTTTACGTCGCCCTCGCTCGCACTGGCTGTCAATAGAGCATGAACGACGCGGTCTGCGTCGCCGGGATCCCGCCGATCGAGACGGCCAGATGGTACGAGGCGCCGCCTCCGGGTGCGCGGGGGCGGTCGGTGCTGTCGCACGAGTCGACAGCCGAGCGGGTGCGATCCCAAGTGAGCGGGGCTGCGCTGGTGACGGTCTGTCCGGCTGCCAGCAGCACCACCATGTCACTGGGCTGGCTCTGGCAATCGGTCGAGCGCCACCAGGTGTCGTCGCCGCTCGTGACGGTGAACACCTGGGCGCTCGTGCCGACGTTGATCGTGCAGTCCTTGGCGCTCTTGTTCGTGAGGGTGATGGACAGCTGGGGGTTCTGATCGGACGCGTACGTGTCGTGATCGGCGAGAGCCTCGACGGTGACGTCGGTCGCCCGGCAGGCCACGGCCTGCGCGGTCGCGGAGGGTGCCGGCGTCGGGTCGGCTATGGGCGCGGCCGACGGCGTAGGGGCGGACGTCTGTGTCGAGGTCGGCGTCGGCGTCGGCGTCGGGCTCGTGCTGGCGGATGCCGTGGGGGCCGGGATGCCGGTGGTGCTGGTCGCCGAGGCGCTCGGCGCCGGGCGCTCGGCCGCGACCCCGCGCCACGGCTGGGCGGTCAGCAGCCAGATACCGGCGATCACGAGCGCGATCAGGATGAGGAGCATGAGCCGCCGCCGGCGATAGACGGCAGGCGAATGTCGCCTGCGCGGTGCGGGGGATGCCATGGCCCCAGGCTATGCGGCCGGTCCTGCCCCTCCCGGGCGACGCGCCCCGCGCGCACCCTCCACGTTCGCCGAGAGTCTGTGGTGGGCTACAGCTTCTTGAGCATCCGGGTGTTGCCGAGGGTGTTCGGCTTGACGTGTGCGAGATCGAGGAACTCGGCGACACCCTCGTCGGGGCTCCGGACGAGCTGCGAGTACACGTCGGGGTCGACGACCTGCTCGCCGATCTCGGTGAAGCCGCGGCGGCTGAAGAACGCAGTTTCGAACGTCAGGCAGAACAGGCGTGAGAGGCCGAGGGTGCGGGCGCTGGTCTCGAGCGCCTCGACGATCGCGCGTCCGACCCCGTGGTGCAGCCACTGGTCGGCGACGATCAGCGTGCGCACCTCACCCAGGTCTTCCCACATGACGTGCAGGGCGCCGCAGCCGATCAGGGTCCCCGTCTCATCCTCGGCGACGACGAACTGCTGCACGGCTTCGTACAGCACGACGAGGTCTTTGCCGAGGAGGATCCGCCGCTGCACGAACGGCTCGAGCAGGCCCTGGATGGCGCGCACGTCGGCCGCCCGCGCCGGCCGGATGCGGAATTCGCTCATCCCGCCAGCCTAAGGCCGGTACACGCTGAAACGACGAAGAGCGGATGCCTTCGGGCCCACGCGTCCAGAGGCTCCGCGCAGCGCGGAGCGATGCGTGGAGGGGACGTGGGGACATCCGCTCTTCGGCCGTTCGGGGTAAGTCAGCCGATCGCGAGATCAGGCGTCTGGGTGATCTCGCCGCCGGCAACGGCACCCACGGCGACCTTCTCGCCGCGCGGACCGTTCTCGAAGACGAACTCGCCGTTGTGCGCATCGACGGTCACGTGGTCGCCCGAGTTGAGATCGCCGTGCAGGATGCGCTCCGACAGGCGGTCTTCGATCTCGTGCTGCATCGCGCGACGGAGCGGGCGGGCACCGAGTGCCGGGTCGAACCCGATCTCGATGAGGCGCTCCTTGGCGGCCAGCGACAGCTCGATCGTCATGTCGCGGTCGAGCAGCCGGTCGGCCAGGCGCTTGGTGAACAGATCGACGATCTGGATCAGCTCGGGCTTGCTCAGCTGCGGGAAGACGATGATGTCGTCGACGCGGTTGAGGAACTCGGGCTTGAAGTGGCGCTTGAGCTCTTCCTTGACCTTGCCCTGCATGCGGTCGTACGAGGTCGCGCTGTCGCCCTCGACCTGGAACCCGACCGGGCCGCCCGCAATGTCACGCGCGCCCAGGTTGGTGGTCATGATGATGACCGTGTTCTTGAAGTCGATCACGCGACCCTGACCGTCGGTCAGGCGACCCTCTTCGAGGATCTGCAGGAGCGAGTTGAAGATGTCGGGGTGCGCCTTCTCGATCTCGTCGAACAGGACGACGCTGAAGGGCTTGCGGCGCACCTTCTCGGTGAGCTGGCCGCCTTCTTCGAAGCCGACGAACCCCGGAGGGGCACCGAAGAGCCGCGAGACGGTGTGCTTCTCGCCGAACTCCGACATGTCGAGCGAGATGAGCGCACCCTCGTCATCGAACAGGAACTCGGCGAGGGCCTTGGCCAGCTCGGTCTTTCCGACGCCGGTGGGGCCGGCGAAGATGAACGAGCCGTTGGGCCGCTTCGGGTCCTTGAGGCCAGCCCGCTGACGACGGATCGTCTTGGCGAGAGCGGCGATCGCTTCTTCCTGGCCGATGACGCGCTGGTGCAGCGCCTTCTCCATGAAGACGAGGCGGCTGGATTCCTCTTCGGTGAGCTTGAACACGGGGATGCCGGTGGCCTGGGCGAGCACCTCGGCGATCAGGCCCTCGTCGACCACGGCGTGCGAGGCGACGTCGCCGCTCTTCCACTGCTTCTCGAGGCGGAGGCGCTCGGCGAGGAGGCTCTTCTCCTCGTCGCGCAGGCTTGCGGCCTTCTCGAAGTCCTGGTCTTCGGAGGCCTGCTCCTTCTGCTGACGCACGTTCGAGATCTTCTCGTCGAACTCACGCAGCTCGGGCGGGCTCGACAGGATCGACAGACGCAGACGCGCGCCAGCCTCGTCAATCAGGTCGATGGCCTTGTCAGGCAGGAACCGATCGCTGATGTAGCGGTCGGCGAGGTTGGCCGCCGCGACGATCGCGCCGTCCGTGATCTGCACCTTGTGGTGCGCCTCGTAGCGGTCGCGCAGCCCCTTGAGGATGTTGATCGCGTGGGGCAACGACGGCTCGGCCACCTGGATGGGCTGGAAGCGGCGCTCGAGCGCAGCATCCTTCTCGAAGTGCTTGCGGTACTCGTCGAGCGTGGTCGCACCGATCGTCTGCAGCTCACCTCGTGCGAGGAGCGGCTTGAGGATCGAGGCGGCGTCGATCGCGCCCTCGGCGGCACCGGCACCCACGAGGGTGTGGATCTCGTCGATGAAGACGATGATGTCACCGCGCGTGCGGATCTCTTTGGTGACCTTCTTCAGGCGCTCCTCGAAGTCGCCGCGGTAGCGGGAACCGGCGATGAGCGAGCCGAGGTCGAGCGAGTAGAGCTGCTTGTCTTTGAGCGTCTCGGGCACATCGCCCTTGACGATGGCCTGGGCGAGGCCCTCCACGACGGCGGTCTTGCCGACGCCGGGCTCACCGATCAGCACGGGGTTGTTCTTGGAGCGACGCGAGAGGATCTGCATGACCCGCTCGATCTCCTTCTCGCGCCCGATCACCGGGTCGAGCTTGTTGTCGCGTGCGGCCTGGGTGAGGTTGCGGCCGAACTGGTCGAGCACCTGCGAGCCGCCCTGCGCGTTGGGCGTGGCGTCGTGCGCGGCGCCGCTGACGGCGGCCGGCTCCTTGCCCTGGTAGCCCGAGAGCAGCTGGATGACCTGCTGACGCACCTTGTTCAGGTCTGCGCCGAGCTTGACGAGCACCTGTGCGGCGACGCCCTCGCCCTCGCGGATGAGGCCGAGCAGGATGTGCTCGGTGCCGATGTAGTTGTGGCCGAGCTGCAGCGCCTCGCGCAGCGAGAGCTCGAGCACCTTCTTGGCGCGCGGCGTGAACGGGATGTGCCCCGTGGGCTGCTGCTGGCCCTGGCCGATGATGTCCTGCACCTGCTCGCGGACGGCGTCCAGCGAGATGCCGAGAGACTCAAGGGCCTTCGCGGCGACACCCTCGCCCTCGTGGATCAGCCCGAGCAGAATGTGCTCGGTGCCGATGTAGTTGTGGTTGAGCATCTTCGCCTCTTCTTGGGCGAGCACAACCACACGACGTGCACGGTCGGTGAATCTCTCAAACATCGCAGGCTCCTCCCGGCGCGTTACGGGCGCCTTACATCGAGGGTAACGACGGGGCGGAGGCCGTATGCCGTTGTTCGCCGTGGGCGTGACGCCGTGCGTCGGGGTCAGGTGGTGGGCCGGCCGTACGCCTCGAGCCAGCGCAGCCAGACCTCGCTGACCGTCGGGTACGAGGGCACCGCGTGCCAGAGCCGCTCGAGCGGCACCTCGCCGACGATCGCGATCGTGGCGGAGTGCAGCAGTTCGGCGACGTCGGGCCCGACGAAGGTCGCGCCGATCAGCACACCGCGGTCCTCGTCGACGATCGCACGGGCCTGCCCGACGTAGTCGTCCGACACGGTCGACGAGCCGGCGACCCAGGAGAGGTCGTAGTCGAGGACGCGGATGCTGCGGCCCGCCGCCCGCGCCGCCTTCTCGGTGAGTCCGACCGAGGCGACGACCGGGTCAGTGAAGGTGACCTGCGGCACCGCCTCGTGATCGGCGGTGGCGACGTGCACGCCCCAGGGCGCAGCATCCACCACTCCCCCCGTCGCACGCGCGACGATGACATCACCCGCCGCCCTCGACTGGTACTTGCCCTGGTGGGTGAGCAGCACGCGGTGATTGACGTCGCCGACGGCGTAGAGCCAATCGGTGCCGGTCACCCGCAGCGTGTCGTCGACCTCGAGCCAGGCGCCGGGCTCGAGGCCCACCGACTCGAGCCCCAGATCGCCCGAGCGGGGCAGGCGCCCGGTCGCGACGAGCACTTGCTCGGCGACCACGCGGCCGCCGTCCGAGAGGGTCAGGACCGCGTTCTCGTCGGTGCGATGGGCGACGGTGACATCGACGCCGGCATGGAACACGACGCCGAGGTCTTCGAGCGCCGACTGCACCAGCTCGCCGGCGAACGGCTCCATCGCGCCGAGGAGACCTGAGCGGAGGATCATCGTCACCTTCGTGCCGAACGACGCGAACGCGGTCGCCATCTCGGCCCCGACGACCCCGCCGCCGAGGATCGCGAGGGTTGCCGGCACGTGTTGCACGCTGGTCGCATCGCGGCTGGTCCACGGATCGATCTCGCTGAGGCCGGGGATGTCGGGCAGCAGCGCCGCGGAGCCGGTGGCCACCGCCACGGCATGGCGGGCGACCATGCGCAGTTCGCCGCCGTCCTCGCCGGTGACCCGCACCGTCTTCTCGCCGCTGAGCCGCCCGTGCCCGCGGACGAGCTCGATGCCCGCGCCCTCGAGCCACTTCACCTGCGACTCGTCGTCCCAGTCGTGGGTCGCGACGTCGCGCCGGCGCAGGGCGCCGGCGATATTCACGCCACCGGTGACGGCCTGCTTCGCCCCGTCGACGGACTTCGCCGCCCGCAGCGCCGCACCGCTGCGCAGCAGAGCCTTCGACGGCATGCACGCCCAGTACGAGCATTCTCCGCCCACCAGCTCGCTCTCGACGATCACGCACGACAGTCCGCCCTGAACAACCCGATCGGCCACGTTCTCGCCGACGGGCCCCGCCCCGATCACGATGACGTCGTACTCGCGTGTCTGCATGGCTCCACGCTAACGCCGCGCCAGAGCGCGGGACAGGTCTTGACCGTACAACCTCGTTCACTGGACGCCGGTCACCGCACGCCGTAAGAACGGAGGGGCGGATGCTCAGCATCCGCCCCTCTGTTCGCGCTGTGTCAGCTCTGGCCGGCGATCGGGACGGAGATGTTGTCGAACTCGCCGCCGGTCAGGAGCGCGTCGACGCTCGCATCGGTCGGTGCGTCTGCGACCTCGGCGACGGTCACGCGCGGGGCCATATCGGCGGTGCAGACCTGATCGGCGGGCGGGGTGGCGAACGTGGCGGTGATGAGCTTCGGGCTCGTCGCCTCGGCGCTCTCGAGCTGAGGCGCGCACGATGAGCTGCCCCAGGAGAGGATGAGGAATCCGGTGCTGCTGTACCAGCCGGCCGACGGCAGGTACTCGGTCATGCCGCCGGGCGCGGCCGTGAGCTCGGGGTCGCCGACGAGCGAGGTCTCACCGGCGTAGGTGCCGGTGACGACGATCGAGAGGTCCTGCGCGGGATCGACGCCTGCGGGCAGTGACACGAGGCTTGCGCGGGGCACGTAGTCGCGCGTACACGCCGTGCCGTCGGGGTCGGTCAGCTCGACCGTGAGGGTGGAGGTCTTGGCGTCGTACGTCGGCTCACCCGCGTACGGGACGCACGACGAGCTGCCGGAGGTGACGATGCCGACGGCGCGGCCCTCGTCGAGCCAGGCCGAGCCGAGTTCGGCGGGCGCTGCAGTGGAGTCGACGCTGAGGGTCGGGGAGGCACCGGCGTTGGAAGACGCACACCCGGCGAGGCCGAGGGCGGCGAGCCCGACGGCGAGGGTGACGGTTAGGACGCGGCGAGACGTGGAGAGCATGGTTCGATCCTTCCGGACGCCTCTGGGCGAAACCAGGGAAACCGATCACGGCCTAATAACGGATTCGCCGGCCCCTACTGCAGCGCCGAGGTGAGCCTCGCGAGGTTGTCGAGCACCGTCGAGCGCAGCGGCTGCTTCTGCCACTCCTCCAGTGTCAGCGCGCGGCTGAGGGCGCGGTAGATGTCTTCGACCCCGCGCATCTCGTTCACGAACTCCTCGCCGCGCACGAGCAGAGAGATCTCCATGTTCAGGCCGAACGAGCGCATGTCCATGTTGCTCGACCCGATGACGGCGACCTCGTCGTCGATCGTGAAGCACTTGGTGTGCAGGATGTACGGCTTGCGGTACATCCAGATCTTCACTCCCGCCCGCAGCAGGACCTCGTAATAGCTGCGCTGCGCGTGGTAGACCATCGCCTGGTCGCCCTCTTCCGATACGAACAGCTCGACCTCGACCCCACGCTGGCAGGCGGTCGTGATCGCGAGCAGCATCGCCTCGTCGGGGACGAAATAGGGGCTCACGATCGAGATCCTGCGCTGCGCGGCATACAGCAGGCCGGCGAAGAGCCGCAGGTTCAGCTCGACTTCGAATCCGGGCCCGGACGGCACGACCTGGCAGTCGAGTTCGCCGGGACCGGCGGCGACGTCGAAGAGGTCGATCTCGTCGGTGAGGATCTCATCCGCCTCGCTGTACCAGTCCGAGAGGAACACCGCGTTCACGGATGCCACGACCGGGCCCTCGAGCCGCGCCATCAGGTCGACCCAGTGCAGGCCCCGCTTGATGTTCTTCTTCAAGTTGTAGGTCGAGTCGGTGACGTTCTGCGATCCCAGGTATGCGACCGAGCCGTCCACGACGAGGAGCTTGCGGTGGTTGCGCAGGTCTGGACGCTGGTACTTGCCCTTCAGCGGCTGCACCGGCAGCATCAGGTGCCACTGGGCGCCCATGTCGGTCAGTCGCTTGAGCGTCTTCTTATAGAACGGCTTGCCGCGGTTGGCCCAGTGATCCAGCAGCACCCGGACGGTGACGCCCCGGGACGCCACCTCTTCGAGCGCGCGGAAGAAGTTGTCGGTCGAGGCATCCGTCTGCAGGATGTAGAACTCGACATGGACGTACTCTTTGGCCTCTCGGATGGAGGCGGCCATCGTGTCGAGGCTCTCCTGGTAGTCCGAGATCAGGTGCGCCGTGTTGTCACCGGCGAGCGGCATCGCGCCCAGATTGCGATTCATCGTGACCAGCGAGGTGAACCACTCGGGGGCATGCGGCCGGTGGGTGCCGAAGTCGAGGTGGGAGCTGGTTTCTTGGATGTACTCGTTGATCCGGCGCTGCATACGGCGGCGCTTGCGCGGCAGGCGCGGCGTGCCGATCACGAGATACAGCAGCACGCCGATGAACGGGATGAAGTAGATCGCGAGCAGCCACGCCATCGCTGCGGTCGGGCGGCGGTTGCGCGGAACCACGATGATCGCGGTGATGCGCACCCCGAGATCGAAGAGGAAGACGAACAGCAGCCACCACGACGCATCGAAGGTGATGTTGATCACGGGCTCTCCTCGCTGGGCGTCACCCCAGCGTAGCGGCGGGGAACCTCAGCGATCCGACGGCAGCGGGGTCGACTCGACAGGCGGAAGACCGCGCTTGGCGCGCTCTTCGGCCTGCACCTCGGCGTACACGCGACGCTCGGTGCGATCGATGCGGAGGATGCCGCGCAGCACGAAGAAGAAGATCGCGCTGACGATGACGGTGGGCGCGAGCGACCAGATGACCGCGACCCAGTAGTTCTCCACCCCTCCAGGGTACGCCGCTCATCCCGCCTCTTTACCCGTTCGCGTGCGGCTCATCGTTTCCTCCCCAGGCCGGCCGCGGTTGCTGCTCCTCCCCAAGGCCGGACGACTTCCGTTCTGGCGGGTTCCACCCCGCGAAAGTCTTCCCATGACGACGATCGTGAAAGCCGCCGATGCGGCGCAGTTCCTGTCCCTGGTGCCGCGGATGCTCGGCTTCGCGCCGCGGCGCAGCCTCGTCCTGGTCCCGTTCGCGAAATCGCGAAGCCTGGGCGCGATGCGCGTCGATCTCCCGGTCGACGAGATCGACCTCGATACGGCGGCCGCCACGTTCATCGGGATGGTGTGCCGCATCCCGTCGGCGGACGCGGTCGCCGCGGTCATCTACACCGACGTCGCGTTCGGCGACCGCGGGGTTCCCGAAGAGGCCCTCGTGCGCGGCATCCTGCGTCGTGCCGATGCCTGCGGACTGCGAGTGACCGACGCGCTGTGCGTGGCCGCCGACGCGTGGGGCTCGTACCTCGACAGCGCTCTGCCCCCGGGCGGCCGGCGGCTGGACGCGCTCGATACCGGCCCGGCCGACGCGGCAGGAGTGCCTGAGCCGGTCGGTGATCAATGGTCGGGAGCCGAGCTGCCACCCGTCGACCTCGCCGTGAAAGAACGCGTCGCCCGAGCGCTCGTGGCGCTGCGCGCTGCGGTCGACCTGCTGTGCGGAACGGATGCCTCGGCCCGATCGACCGCGCCCGGTGCCGATGGTGCGCCCGTTGTGGGAGGCGACGAAACCGGCCGGATCGACCCTGCGGCTCTGGCCGCCGTCTGCGATCTCGACGACCTGCCGACCCTGTTCGAGGATGCGCTGCAGTGGGATGCTGCCTCGCTCGAAACGTACGACATCGCTGTGCTGATCTGGTGCCTCGCCCGACCGGCGCTGCGCGACATCGCCCTCGTACAGTGGTGCGGCGACCTCGAGGACGGCGACGAGGCCCTGACCGCGCAGCTGCGCTGGGAGGCCGGCGAGGAGTATCCCGCCCACCTCGCGATGCACATGTGGGGCGAGGGCGCGCAGCCCGATCCCGAACGCCTCGAGACTGCACTCGAACTCGCACGGCGAGCGGCCGCCGCGGCACCCGCACAGCATCGCGCAGGCGCTCTCGCGACGTGCGCGTGGCTGTCGTGGGCGCTCGGGCGCTCGACACACGCCGAGCGGTACGCGGAACGCGCGTGCGACCTCGAGCCCGAGCATGGGCTCGCCGAGATCGTCCGGTCTTTCGTGCTCGCCGGGCACCTGCCCGACTGGGCCTTCCGCCGAAGCACGGCGTGACCCACAACTCGTCCGCGCTCGATGTCAGTCCATAGCCTTCGCATAGGGTGGAGGAATGACGATGGAGCCAGCCCCGATCGCCACAGCCGCAGAAGGAGTCCGCGTACAGGGACTCCGTCGCTTCTTCGGCGACGTGCACGCGGTCGCCGATGTCACATTCCACGCACGACCCGGCGAGGTCACTGCCCTCGTAGGCCCCAACGGCTCGGGGAAGACGACCCTGCTGCTCATGCTGGCATCGCTCCTCGCGCCCGATGCCGGCACGATGAGCGTCGGGGGCATCGATCCGATGGCTGACCCGTTCGGGGTGCGCCGCATCCTCGGCTGGATGCCCGACACCCTCGGGGCGTGGCCTTCGCTCACCGCCCGCGAGACGCTGGTGACGACGGCCAGGATGTACCGGATGCCGCGGGCCGAAGCATCCCGTCGCGCTGATGAGCTCCTCTCCCTCGTGCATCTCGACGCCCTCGCCGACAAGCCGGCGCGGGTGTTCTCCCGAGGGCAGAAGCAGCGTCTCGGGCTCGCGCGCGCACTGGTGCACGATCCGCGGGTCCTTCTCCTCGACGAACCCGCGTCAGGGCTGGATCCGCAGTCGCGCATCGATCTGCGTACGCTCCTGCGCCGTCTCGCCGCGGAGGGGAGGACGATCCTCGTGTCCAGCCACGACCTCCCCGAACTCGACGAAGTCAGCGACACTGCGGTCTTCCTGCGGGACGGGCGCACGGTCGCCGATCACGCCGAGTTCTCACCCCCGCGCTCACGCGAATGGCGCATCCGGGCGCTCGACGAGCCGGAGCGGCCCGGGTTGGACGCGGCCACGACGGTGCTGGTCGATCTCGGAACATCGATCGACGGCATCCGTCGCGGTCGTGACGAACTCGTGACGGAGTTCGCATCGGACCGCGCGGCAGCCGAGGCGCTCGCTCGGCTGACCGCCGCCGGCGTGCTGGTCACGGAGTTCGCACCCGTCACCGGTCGGCTCGAACAGGCCTTCCTCGACCTCACGGCACCCGACGGCCCTACCGATCCGCACCCGGCACCGGAGGCACCCCATGAGTGAGTTCATCGCCGGCGTCCGCACCATGATCGGGCTCGAGCTGCGTCAGCGCGTGCGCGGAGCCGCGTGGTACGTCCTCCTGGGGATCTTCTTCGTCGTGCTGCTCATCGTCACGGGTCTCGCGGTCCTCGGCGCCGGGTTCAGCGGCCCGTCGGGCGGGATGGTCTATTCGATCGTCACCTTCGTCGTGCTGCTCATGGCGAGCCTGGTCACCCCGGCTCTGAGCGGAGGGGCCATCAACGGCGATCGCGACGCGGCCACCCTCGCACCCGTCCAGGTGACTCTCCTCAGCACGGCTCAGATCGTGGGCGGCAAGTTCCTCGCCGCGTGGCTGACCGGGCTGTCGTTCCTGGTCGTCGGCGCTCCGTTCATGATCTTCGCGGCGATCGTCGGTGCCCAACGCGTCAACACGACGGTCCGGTACGCCCCGTACACCCCGACCGCCGACCTCGTCTCTGCGACCGGCGTCAGCCCGCTGACTGTGATCGCCTCGCTCGCGGTGCTCGTGATCGAGGTCGGCGTGGTCGCCGCGGTCGGCGTGGGTCTCTCGGGAATCATCAGCAGACCGGTGCTCTCGGTGGTGACCGCCTACCTGGTCATCGCTGCCCTCAGCGTCGGCACGCTCATCGCGTTCGGGCTCGGCGGCAGCGCGGTGGCGAGCACCGCGACGACGACTTCTCGCTCGATCGAGTGGGATCCGCAGACCGGTCAGCCCACCGCCGACCCGCCGGAATGCGGACCTTGGCAGACGAGCCAGTACCGCAGTCCCCGGTACGACCTCGTGTGGGGATTCCTCGCGGCGAATCCGTATGTCATCATCGCCGACGCGACGCCGATGACGTTCAGCAGTGACGGATATGCCGTCGATCTGTTCAGCCAGATCTCATCAACTGTGCGCGTGATGCAGAAGCCTCCGATCTTGGAACGCACCTACGACGATTGCGCCGTGTTCACCAGTCAGAACTCTCCGTCGATGAGGGAGCAGGTCGAGGGAACGGTGCCGAGTTGGTTCGTCGGTCTCGGCATCCACCTACTGCTGGCCGCGGGCGCGCTGTGGTGGGCCATCGCACGCACGCGTACGCCGTCGCGACGGCTTCCGCGCGGCACGCGGATCGCCTAGGGCGCCCCCGCTCGGCCAGCGGAGTACCTGTCCTATTTGACCAGCGGGAAGAGGATGGTCTCGCGGATGCCGAGGCCGGTGATCGCCATGAGCAGGCGATCGATTCCCATGCCCATTCCGCCCGACGGCGGCATGCCGTGCTCCAGGGCGCGCAGGAACTCCTCGTCGATCCGCATCGCTTCCGCGTCGCCGCGCGCGGCGAGCGTGGCCTGCTCGGTGAACCGCTCGCGCTGGATGACCGGATCGACGAGCTCGGAGTATCCGGTCGCGAGCTCGAACCCGCGGACGTACAGGTCCCACTTCTCGACCACGCCGGTGATCGACCGGTGCTCGCGCACGAGCGGACTCGTGTCGAGGGGGAAGTCCATGACGAAGGTCGGGCGGGTCAGGCCCCCCTTCACGAAGTGCTCCCACAGCTCCTCGACGTACTTGCCGTGCGTCGGATGCGGGGGCGCGTCCACCCCCACCTCAGCGGCGAAGGCGATCAGCTCTTCGAGCGAGGTCTCGGGAGTGATCTCACGACCGGCCGTCGCGGAGAGCGATCCGTACATCGAGATGCGGTCCCAGTCGCCGCCCAGGTCGTACTCGGTGCCATCGGCCCAGGTGACCGTCGTCGAGCCGGCGACCGCGATCGCGGCGTTCTGGATGAGCTCCTGCGTCACGTCGGCGATGCCGTTGTAGTCGCTGTACGCCTCGTAGGCCTCGAGCATGGCGAACTCGGGGCTGTGGGTGGAGTCGGCACCCTCGTTGCGGAAGTTGCGGTTGATCTCGAAGACGCGGTCGATGCCCCCCACGACCGCGCGCTTGAGGAAGAGCTCGGGAGCGATGCGCAGGTACAGCTCCGTGTCGAACGCGTTCGACCTCGTGATGAAGGGGCGAGCGGATGCTCCGCCGTGCTGCACCTGCAACATGGGCGTCTCGACCTCGAGGTAGTCGTGCGCGGCGAACGTCGCCCGCAGGCTCGCGTTGACCTGGGCGCGGGCGCGCACGGTCTCGCGCGCCCGGTCGCGCACGATGAGGTCGAGGAAGCGGCTGCGCACCCGGCTCTCCTCGCTCAGCTCGCTGTACATGTTGGGCAGCGGGAGCACGGCCTTGGCGGCGATCTGCCAGGTCGAGACCATGATCGACAGTTCGCCGCGGCGGCTGGAGATCACCTCGCCCTCCACGAACACGTGGTCGCCGAGGTCGACGAGCTCTTTCCACGCCTGGAGCGAGTCGTCGCCGACCACGGCGAGCGATACCATCGCCTGGATGCGGGTGCCGTCGCCCGACTGGAGGGTCGCGAAGCAGAGCTTGCCGGTGTTGCGGCTGAACACGATCCGGCCGGCGACACCGGCCGTCACACCGGTCTCGACCCCGGCCTCGATCTCGCCGTACTCGGCCCGCAGCGCCGGGATGGTGGTCGTGATCGGCAGGGTCACCGGATACGCGCCGCCCGCAGCATCCGACCGCTCCGCGATCAGCCGCTCGCGCTTGGCGAGCCGCACAGCCTTCTGCTCGAAGATGTCCTCTTCGGTGGGATCGGCATCGGACGCGCCACTCGGCACGGGCGTATCGGTCATCGGTGGGGCTCCTCGAAGTCGGCCCAAGTCTACCGAGGGGCGCCTGCGCGCTCCGGCCCCGCGGTGATCGAGTAGGCGCGCCAGCGAGCGTATCGAGATCGCCCGGACCCGCGTAGTACGCCGGCTTCGATC
>NZ_CAXTJR010000016.1:0-26106 GCF_964244775.1 uncultured Microbacterium sp. | reverse complement strand
CTACAACGCCCTGCGTACCGACCTACTCAGCCCTTGACGGACTATAGGACCGTCCCGTTTAGCGGCGGTGGTCGAGTAGCGAGCTTGCGAGCGTCTCGAGACCCGCCGACGTCCGCGATAGCGTGAGCGCGTGAGCATCACCCCTCTTCCGCGCATCGCCGTCATCGTCGTCGCCGCAGGATCGGGCACGCGATTGGGCGCGCTCGGGCCCAAGGCGTTCGTCGGCATCGACGAGCACACGGTGCTCCGCCATGCGCTCGACGGCGTCTTCGCCGCGCCCTCGGCGCAGGTGGTCATCGTCGCCCCCGAGGGCCGCGAAGGAGACGCTCTCACCGACGCTCTCGCGGCGGCGGGAGAAGAACGCCGCGACCTCGTCTCGGTCGTCGTGGGCGGCGCCAGTCGTCAGGACTCGGTCACCGCGGGGCTTGCGGCGGTCTGGCCGGATGTCGAGGTCGTGCTCGTGCACGACGCCGCCCGTGCGTTCACGCCTCCCGAGGTCTTCGAGCGGGTCATCGCCGCGGTCGGCGTGGCGGCCCCGGGAGTCATCCCCGTGCTGCCCGTCGTCGACACGATCAAGCGCGTCGTGGGCGACGATGTGGTCGGCGGCGTCGATCGCGCCGAGCTGACCTCGGCGCAGACCCCGCAGGGCTTCGACCGCGCCATTCTGGATGCCGCCTACCGCGTCGCCGACCGCGAGTACACCGACGATGCAGCGCTGGTGGCGGCGGCGGGCCATCGCATCGCCGCCGTGCCCGGAGATGCCGCCGCGTTCAAGATCACCACGCCCGCTGACCTCGAGCGGGCGCGCGGGCTCGTGGCGCAGCATCCCGCCGCTCAAGTGCACGCCGCTCATGCGCACGCCTCTCTGGATCACGCGCCGGTGGTGCCGCGGGTCGGCATCGGCACCGACGTCCACGGCATCGGAGGCGACGGCCCGCTCTGGCTCGCGGGCCTCGAATGGCCGGGGGAGCCGGCTCTGGCCGGTCACTCCGACGGCGACGCGGTGGCCCACGCGATCGTCGATGCGCTGCTGGCGGCTGCCGGGCTCGGCGACATCGGCACGCACTTCGGCACCGATCAGCCCGAGTTCGCGGGAGCGCACGCGGCGGCGTTCCTCGGCCGCACGCTCGGCCTGCTGGGCGAGGCGGGGTGGCGAGTGGGCAACGTGTCCGTCCAGGTGCAGGCCAATCGGCCGCGCGTGGGCGCACGCCGCGTCGAGGCTGAGGCGGTGCTGTCGACGGCGCTGGGCGGAGCATCCGTCTCACTGTCTGCCACCACGACCGACGGGCTCGGCTTCACCGGGCGCGGTGAGGGCGTGTCGGCGTTCGCCGTCGCACTCATCGTTCCCGCCTGATCGCTGCTGCTGCTGGTGCTGCTGGTGGTGTCGGCGTTCGCCGACGTGTCCGCCAGATGGTCGGTCGGGCATCCCATGTCTGCCAGCTGGCAGACACGCGATGGGATGCTCGCGCCCGGCCGTGCCGGTGTCGTGACCGATGTCCGCCGGATGGTCGATCGCGCCGGCTATGTCTGCCAGCTGGCGGACACGGGATGGGATGCTCGCACCGGGCGGTGCCGGTGTCGTGACCGATGTCCGCGGGATGGTCGATCGCGCCGGCTATGTCTGCCAGCTGGCGGACATGGGCCGCACCTCGCCGCGAGGACGCGCTCAGAGGCCCCGGGTCATGAAGGCCGAGAACGGATCGTCGGTGTAGCTCTCGAACGGTCCGCACGAGACGAAGCCCTCGCTCGCGTAGAGCCGGTGCGCGGGCAGGAACTCGTCGGAGCGGCCGGTCTCCAGCCACAGGCTCGACATGCCGCGCTGGCGCGCCGCGGCGATGATGTGGCGCAGCAGCGCGCGACCGACGCCGCTGCCGCGGAAGCGGTCGTCGACGCGCATCGACTTGATCTCGCCGCGAAGGTCGTCGAGCCGCGCGAGCGCTCCGATGCCCGCGAGCTCGCCACCGATGCGCGCCGACCAGAACGTGATGTCGGGATGCCGGAGCCGATCGAGGTCGAGCGCGTGCACGCTGCCCTCGGGCGACGTGTCGTGCATGCCGGCCAGGTGGAACGCGATGAGGGCGACGGTGTCTGAGCCGGTGAGGTCGTCCACCCGGATCTCGATCTCGGCCAAGTTCATGCCTCCACAGCGAACGGCTTCGCATCGCGTGGCGACCGCGACCCCCACGCGAGCAGTGCGAGGCCGCAGGCCAGCACGACCAGCCCCAGGATCGCGAGCAGCGAAAGCCGTTCACCCAGCACCACGATGCCCAGGATGCTCGCGGTCAGCGGTTCGCCGAGGGTCAGCGTCGCGGCGGTCGCTGCCGTGAGGCCGTTCAGACCCCACGTGAACATGACGTAGGCGATCGAGATCGTGGCAAGGCCCAGCCACAGCGCCATGACCAGCCCTGCGGTCGTCGTGAACCACGAGACGTCGACGAACGGGAGCACGACCACCGACAGGGCCGCCGAGCTCGCGCCCATGGCTCCGACGACGGTGAAAGGATCCCACCCCGAGTCCAGCAGCCGCCGCTGCGCGTTGGCGATCACGGCGAACGATGCGCCCGCGCCGATGCTGCCCAGGATGCCGATCGGGTCGGTGCCGCCGGTGCCGCCGGCTTCTCCGCCGAATCCGAGCAGCACGACGCCGATCGTGGCGAGGCCGGTCGCCAGCATCCACACCCCACTCGGAACCCGGCGCGTGAGCATCCACTCGAGCAGCCCGGCGAGGATCGGCGCCGACCCGAGGGCCACGACGGTGCCGACCGCGACGCCGTTGCGGGCCGTGCCCAGGAAGAACAGCGGCTGGTACAGCGCGAGGCAGAACCCGGTCAGCACCATCAGCGAGAGGGGACGGATGCTCAGCCTCGGCCGTGCCGGAGCATCCAACGGCAGGCGGGCACGCTGCCGCCAGGCCAGCAGGAACGCGAGCAGCGCGAGCCCGGTGCCCCCGATCACCATCCGCATGACGCCGATCGACAGGGGCGTCGTGCCGTCGGGGCCGAGGGCCTGCGACGTGCCGGTCGTGCCGAACAGGAGCGCGGCGGCGAGGACGGCGAAGACGTGAAGCACCCTACAGTTCTACCGGCCTTCCCTCCGTATGACTGCACAACCAGGTCGCGCGCATGCCTCGCCGGTAGGCTGGTGCGGTGACGGTCCGGCTCTACGACACCAAGGCGCAGACCCTGCGCGACTTCGTGCCGAGCGACCCCGACAACGTCACGATCTACGTGTGCGGCCCGACGGTGCAGTCCGGTCCGCACATCGGGCACCTGCGCGGCGCGCTGGCGTTCGACATCCTGCGTCGCTGGCTCGAGTACCGGCATGGCCGCGTGACGTTCGTCCGCAATGTCACCGACATCGACGACAAGGTGCTCGTCAACGCGACCGAGACCGAGCCGTGGTGGGCACTCGCCTACCGCATGGAGCTCGAATTCTCGGCAGCGTATGCCGCGATCGGCATCCGGCCTCCGACGTACGAGCCGCGGGCGACCGCCTCGATCCCGCAGATGCAGGTGCTGATCTCCCGGCTGATCGACGCCGGTCACGCGTACGCGGCGGCGGATCACTCGGATGCTGTCGGCGACGTGTACTTCGACGTACGGTCGTGGCCGGCCTATGGCGAGCTGACCAACCAGTCGATCGACGCGATGGAGCCTGCGGGCGACGCGGATCCGCGCGGCAAGCGCGACCCTCGCGACTTCGCCCTCTGGAAGGGCGCCAAGCCGGGCGAGCCGTCGAGCGCGATCTGGGATTCGCCGTGGGGGAGCGGGCGTCCCGGCTGGCACATCGAGTGCTCCGCGATGTCGCGCCGCTACCTCGGCCCCGAGTTCGACATCCACGGCGGCGGGCTCGATCTGCGCTTCCCGCACCACGAGAACGAACTCGCCCAGTCGGCCGCGGCCGGCGATGGGTTCGCCCGGTACTGGGTGCACAACGGCCTGGTCACCGTCGATGGTCAGAAGATGTCGAAGTCGCTTTCGAACTTCGTGCTCGCCGACGATGTGCTGCGCGAGCGCGACCCGCTCGTGGTGCGCTATGCGCTCGCCGCGGCGCACTACCGCTCGAACCTCGACGTCTCGGACAAATCGTTCGAAGAGGCGGATGCGGCGATCGATCGGATCCGGACGTTCCTGCAGCGTGTGACCCGCAGTGGCGACTTCGGCTGGGTCTCGTACGGCAACCCCGATTTCGAGGCGGCGATGGATGAAGACCTCGGCGTGCCTCAGGCGCTCGCCGTCATCCACGCCCGCGTGCGCGAGGGAAACACTTCACTGGATGCCGGAGACCTGGAATCGGCTCGGGCCATCGCCGGTGAGGTATCGGTCATGACCGGCATCCTCGGCATCGACCCGCTCGATGAGCAGTGGTCGACGAAAGACGATTCGGCCGAGGCATCCGCTCTGGATTCCCTCGTGAAGACGATGATCGCGCAGCGCGCCGCCGCGCGCGCGGCGAAGGACTGGGGGGGAGCCGATCGCATCCGCGATGCGATCGCGGCTGCGGGCATCGTGCTCGAAGACACCCCTGACGGAACACATTGGAATGTCGCAGACATTCCGTCCCGCGCAGCGGGACCGACGGGGCACAGCCCCGCGAGAGAGGAAACCGATGGCCGGTAAGCCGGGGCGCCCAGGCGCCAGTAGAAGCCCGCGCAAGGGGCCCGTGAAGGGCACCGGCGGCAAGAACAAGCGATCGCTCGAGGGCCGGGGGCCGACGCCGAAGGCCGAAGACAGGGCATGGCACCCCGCCGGCAAGCGGAAGGCTGCTCAGGAGCGCTACGTCGCGGCCGGAGGCAGGGGCAAGCCCGCCTGGCAGCCGCAGTCGCGCCCTCGCGCCGCGAAGAAGGACGACGACACCGAGACAGTCACCGGCCGCAACTCGGTGCTCGAGGCGCTGCGGGCCAAGATCCCGGCCACGGCGTTCTACATCGCCCAGCGCGTCGAGATGGACGACCGCGTCAAAGAGATGCTGTCGATCGCGACGCACCGGAACATCCCCGTTCTCGAGGTCACCCGCCCCGAGCTCGACCGCATGGCCGGGTTCGACGGTGTGCACCAGGGTGTGGCACTCAAGGTGCCGCCGTACGAGTACGCCCACCCGCACGATCTGCTCGAGCAGGTCATCGACGCCGGCCACCTGCCGCTGTTCGTCGCCCTCGACGGCATCACCGATCCGCGCAACCTCGGAGCCATCATCCGTTCCACCGGCGCCTTCGGCGGGCACGGCGTGATCGTGCCGCAGCGCCGGTCGGCGAGCGTCAACTCGGCGGCATGGAAGACCAGCGCGGGAGCGGCCGCCCGCATCCCCGTGGCGATCGCACCGAACCTCACCTCGACGTTGAAAGACTTCAAGCGCCAGGGCGTGTTCATCCTCGGTCTCGACGGCGGGGGCGACATCTCCCTGCCGGCGCTCGAACTCGCCGACCGCCCGGTCGTGATCGTGGTGGGCTCGGAGGGCAAAGGGCTCTCGCGCCTGGTCACCGAGACGTGCGACCAGATCGTCTCGATCCCGATCGAGGCGGCGACCGAGTCGCTCAACGCCGGGATCGCCGCATCCGTCGCCCTGTACCAAGTCTCCACGACCCGCGCCGCCCAGGCGTAGAAACTCGAAAGGATCACCATGGCCCGCATCGCCGTCATCGGAGGAACCGGCTACGCCGGACGCCACATCGTCGCCGAGGGCGTGAGCCGCGGGCACACCGTGGTCTCGGTCGCCCGCTCGGTTCCCGGCGAGCGCGTCGAGCACGCGACCTACATCGAGGAGTCGCTGCTGGACGTTCCGACGCTCGTCGCCCAGATCGACGGCGTCGATGTCGTGGTCATCGCCGTCCCCGCGCGCGGAGAGTTGCTCGGCAAGCTGCGCGAATCGGTCGCCGAGCTCGTCGCCTCGCTCGCCCCGAACGTGCGCGTCGGCGTGGTCGGCGGCGCCGGCGGGAGCCTCGTGGCCCCGGGCGGACCTCGCCTCATCGACGGCGCGGACTTCAACGACGAGTGGAAGCCCGAAGCGTTCGAGGCGATCGGCATCCTCGACGACCTGCAGTCGGGCGCCGCGGGCCGCGACTGGTTCTACATCCACCCGGCGGGTGGGTTCGGCGCGTGGAACCCGGGCGAGCGCACGGGGCACTACCGTGACGGCGGCGAAGTGATAGTGACGGATGCTGAGGGTCAGTCCTTCATCTCAGGAGCCGATCTCGCGGTCGCGGTGATCGACGAGATCGAGAATGAGAAGCACTCCCGGGAGCGGTTCACCGTCGGCTACTGACGCACGACCGGATACTCAGACGAGGTCGCGCCAGTCGACCTGTTCGTCGTCGTCATCGACGGTGACGACCGAGCCGGTGATCACCGGGAGCGACATCGTCTCGGTGGCGGGGCCCATCACCGTGGCCTCGTCGCGGCGGTGTCGCAGGACATCGTCGATGTAGGAGGTCAGCACCTCCGCGAGCGGCACCGAACGGCCGCGCGCCTGCGACATGTACCAGCGGTGCTCGAGCACCTGGTGGTACACCTCGGCAGGCTCGAGCTTGGCGCGCAGATCGAACGGGATCGCCTTGACGACCGGCTCGAACGCGCGGGTGAGCCACTCGTGGGCCACCATCTCCTCGTCGGCGCCGAGGCGTGAGATGCGGGCGCTGAACTCGTCGAGGTCGTTGAGCAGGCGACGCGCCTGGTTCTCTTCGACGTCGAGCCCGGTCAGGCGGATGAGGCGCCGCTGGTGGTGTCCGGCATCCACGACCTTCGGCTGGATCGAGACCTTCGTGCCGTCGGCGCGCGCCTGGATCGACATCTCGCCGATGTCGAAGCCCAGTTCGTTGAGCTTCTGCACGCGCTCGGTCAGGCGCCACGCCTCGTCGGACGCGAAAGTCTCCTGATCGGTCAGCGCCGCCCACAGCGAGCGGTAGGACGACATGATTCCGTCGGCGACGGCGACAGCATCCACTCCGCCTTCCAAGCGCCCACCCGCTTCGAGGTCCATGATCTCGCCCGCGATGTTCGTGCGTGCGATGTCGAGATCGTGTTCGCGCTGCCCGGCGGTGAGGCCGCTTTCGTGCAGTTCGCCGGTCTCGGCGTCGACCAGGTAGGCGGCGAACGCACCGGCGTCTCGGCGGAAGAGGGTGTTCGAGAGCGACACGTCGCCCCAGAAGAAGCCGACGTTGTGCAGGCGTACGAGCAGGGCCGCGAGTGCGTCCACGAGTCGCGTGGCGGTGTCGGGGCGCAGCACCTGGGTGAAGAGGGCCCGATAGGGGAGTGAGAACTTGAGGTGCGAGGTCACCAGCGCTGCCGGAAGCGGGTCTCCCCGCTCGTCTGTGCGGCCGGCGATGACGGCCACCCGGTCGACGCACGGGGCATCGAGTCGCGCGAGGTTGCCGAGCATGTCGTACTCGCGGCGGGCCATCTCTTCGGTCGTCTCCTTGATGGCGACGACGCGTCCCGAGAGATTGGCGAAGCGAACCAGATGGCGCGAGATGCCCTTCGGGAGGAAGACGATGTTGCTGCTCGTCCACTCCTCGAGGGGCGTGGACCACGGCAGCGTCAGCAGGCCTGCATCGACCGAACTCGCGGTGATGCTCAGCGTGTCCGCCATCTGATTCCCCCTGGAAACGCCGCGGCGCGGGCGGGTCCGAGACCCGTCCGCGCCGCTGCGTCGTTCTTTTTCACGCCGAAGCGCTGGTCATTACGCCGAAGCGATGGCCCTGTCGGTCAGACGCTCGCCGCTCTCGACGTCGAACACGTGCACGTGTCCGGGCAGGGCTGCGAGGGTCACCGTCTCGCCCGCGAACGGGTGACGGCGGCCATCCACGCGCGCGACGATGTCGGTGCGCTTGCCGTTGAGGTCGGCGTGGCCGTACAGGTAGCCGTCTGCTCCGAGTTCCTCGACGAGGTCGACGACCACCGAGATGCCCTTGCCGTCGGCTGGACCGACCTGGATGTCTTCGGGGCGAACGCCGACCGTGACCGCCGAGCCCTGGGCGCGAGCCAGGGTGTCGGCCTCGATCCCGACGACGGAGGTGCCGAACTGGATGCCGCCCTCGGTGAGGTCGGCGGCGAACAGGTTCATCGCGGGCGAGCCGATGAAGCCGGCGACGAACACGTTCTTCGGCCGCTCGTACAGGTCGCGCGGCGTGCCGACCTGCTGGAGGAGCCCGTCCTTGAGGACCGCGATGCGGTCGCCCATCGTGAGGGCCTCGGTCTGGTCGTGCGTGACGTAGACGGTCGTGACGCCCAGGCGGCGCTGCAGCGACGCGATCTGCGTACGGGTCTGCACGCGGAGCTTGGCGTCGAGGTTCGACAGCGGCTCGTCCATGAGGAACACCTGGGGCTGACGCACGATCGCGCGGCCCATGGCGACGCGCTGACGCTGGCCACCCGAGAGGGCCTTCGGCTTGCGGGTCAGGTACTCCTCCAGGTCGAGCAGCTTGGCGGCCTCGAGCACGCGAGCGGCACGCTGTTCCTTGCCGATGCCGGCGATCTTCAGCGCGAAGCCCATGTTCTCGGCGACCGTCATGTGCGGGTACAGCGCGTAGTTCTGGAAGACCATCGCGATGTCGCGATCCTTCGGCGGGATGTCGGTGACATCGCGGTCGCCGATGAGGATGCGGCCCGAGTTGACCTCTTCGAGGCCGGCCAGCATGCGCAGCGAGGTGGACTTTCCGCAGCCCGACGGGCCGACGAGGACCAGGAACTCGCCGTCGGCGACTTCGAGGTTGAGCTTGTCGACCGCGGGGCGGGTGCCGCCGGGGTACAAGCGGGTTGCATTGTCGAACGTGACAGATGCCATGGTTTTCTTCTCCTTCACCGGCAGGTACGTGCCGGACGATCCGTAGTGATGGAATGAGCGGGGGCTTGTCCCGCACGTCCGCCGTTGGACGCCTCCCCATTATGTCACGGTCCTCGCCGAGCCCGCGTCTGGGGATTTCCCAGCCTGCCTGGTTAGCATCGTCGAGGCCGCCTTCCCGTGCGGCCGTGCCGAATCAGGCATGCCGGATCACCCCGGCTCCGCGTCTTTCAAGAGGTTCCATGTCAAGCGACGAAACACCCCAGCCGCCTGCTCCGCAGGATCGGCGTGAGGCCGTCCGCGAGAAGGCGCAGCAAGTGCAGGCGAAGCAGTCACGCGCACGCGTGATCCGCCGCGTCGCGGTGGGTGCCGGTGTCGTCGCCGTCGTCGCAGTCGCCGCCACCGTCGTCACCTGGGCGTTCGCGTCTTCCGCCAAACCGCAGCTGAGCCCGGCCAACGTCAACAACGACGGATTCACCGTGACCAGCGTCGCCGGCGTCGCCGTCGACACCACGACCGGTACGGCACCCGACGCCGACGCCACCGCTGCGCCCTCTGCGACCGCGTCGCCCTCCGCCGTCGCGCCGAGCCCCTCCACGACCACGACCGCCGCGCCCGCCGTCGACATCCGCGTGTACGTCGACTACCTGTCGTCGGGCTCGCGCGACTTCCAGATGGCGAACGTGCAGCAGCTGTCGAAATGGGTGAGTCAGGATGCTGCGACCCTCACCTACTACCCCGTCTCGATGCTGACCGCCAAGTCGAACGGCACGAAGTACTCGCTGCGTGCCGCCAGCGCAGCGGCCTGTGTCGCCACGCACGCGCCCGACAGCTTCTTCGCGTTCAACGACGCGCTCCTGCGCAAGCAGCCGGCGGTCGATTCCGACGGTCTCAGCGACGCCGACCTCGCGGCCCTCGCGATCGGGTCGGGCGCCTCTGACCCGAAGGCCGTGCGCACGTGCATCGAGACCGAGTCGTTCGCCTCATGGGCGGCCGGCGCGACCGATCGTGCGCTGCAGGGTCTGCCCGACACCGACTCGGTGACGCTCACCGCGACCCCGACGGTGCTCGTGAACGGGATGCCGTACGTCGGCAAGCTCGACGATCCCAAGGAGTTCGCGCAGTTCGTGCTCACGATCGCGAGCGACGCCTACTACCAGGCCGCATCGCCGACGCCGACCGCGAGCGGCCGAGCGACGGCGTCGCCCACGCCGACCGCGACCCCCTGAGCCGCCTCCGGTCCCTGAGCCGGTTTGCGGTCCCTGAGCCGGTTTACGGTCCCCGAGCCTGTTTACGGTCCCTGAGCCTGTCGAAGGGTCGCGCGTCGAGCGCAGCATCCGGCATCGATAGAATGAGAACCCTGCCGACTTGGCGCAATTGGTAGCGCACCTAACTTGTAATTAGGGGGTTACGGGTTCAAGTCCCGTAGTCGGCTCTGATGAAAGCCAGGTCAGACATATAGTCGAGAGCCTCATCGAACGGCGACCAAGCGCGCTTAATGCCCTCTCTCGAGCTATCCGCTAGCTAAAGGTCGGAGGTTGGGTGCCTGCGGGCAGCGGCTGGTCAGGCCCAGTCGCCTAAGCCGAGGAGTGCCGGCCCGCCAATAACGACCCCGACCGCGACCATACCTGCGCCGATGATTCGGACGAGGACAATTCCGGCGAGACTGGGTGGCTGATCGACGGGGTGGAGGGAAAGCCCCGATCGCACCAAATTACGTCGGCGCCAACGGAGGGCAGTCGCTGCCTTGAAGATGAGCGCTATGCCGAACGCCGCACAGATCGCGGAGGAGATGACGGTATAGATGGTGAACGGTTCCACGGGCTCACTCTAGATTGGCGACCGCGACACCGGCCCTGATCGCCCCGGGGCGCGCAAGCTCGGCGCCACGGGCGGCAAGGCGTACAGGTGCTCAATCCGCGCGCGCCACAGCTTGCGCAGCGTCCCCGGCTCAGGGTCGGCGATTGTCCCCCAAACCGGGTGGCCGCCCGATGAGCGCCCTCTGCGCTGGCATAGCCGACAGCGTCGGCCACCTGCTTCCATGTCTTTTCCATGGCCCGAATCTGCCAGCCCTCGGCGGCTCGCTGCATCGCGTCGGCACGCTTGACCGGCGTTCTCGTCCTTTGCTCATCAATTGCCATGCGGCCGAGGTTAGCGGAAATCAGACATGGCACAAGCACGATTGCGAGCCTGCATACTCAGGAGGGGGGCGGCAGGACACCAGACACGACGAGCACGATGAAGGTGATGCCGACGACGACAAAGACGATGCCCCCGATGCGATTCCACCAGATGCGGAACGCACGAGTATGCGGCGGAGGCTGGCGTCTGCGCCATGTCTGGCTCTCGGAGAGACGGACAAGCGCTTCGGGTTTGGCCGCCACGAACAACCCTGCCCCAACAGCGAGTAGCCCCCACAGCAGGATGAAGATCGCGGGACCGGACACGGCAACAACGCTAGTGCTGGCTCGGTGGTCTCGGCGCACTGCCACGCGCCTGCGCCCTCGACGGGCGTATACATCACCGCATGCCCGAGCGATGGACCCCGTACCCAGCGCGCCCGGCGTGAAGCATTCGTCGCGCGCGTCGCCCACTACCGCGCTGAGGGGTTGATCTGACCCCCGTCAGGTTCCGGGCAGGTAGAGCCCCACGCGCTCGCGACGGTCGAGATCTGCCCACCTACGAGCGTGATCATCGCGTTCGGGATATTTGACCTCCACACGTGATCGAGCGCGCGAAAGCGGTTTCCTCTGCGGGCAACGCGATGGTCTCCAGGGGGATCTAACGAGCGTCGGGGCGATGGGCGGGACGTCGCAGATGACACTGTCCTGCAACGTTGGGCACGAGGCTGAATCGTGACCGAGTCGACCAGTGCCTTCGCGAGCGTCGAGAAACCTAGGTCGTGGCATCCACGTCGCAGAACGTGCCGGCTCCGGCGCGAGAATGTGGCTCTCCGATGTCTGGGCGCCGCCGGAGCCGCGGTCTGTCCTGAGCGTCGCGTTGTCCAGTGAACGAGCCTAAGCCTCGACGCGCAGCACATCCCGTGCGGCGCGTTGCTGCGTCTCCGCAGAGAGCCCTAGCTCGGACATGAGAACCAACGAGAGCACCGCCGTCGTCACTCGCTCCAACCGGAAGATGTCTTCGTCAGTCGACTCGTTTCCCGTGTGTGCTAAGAGGTTGCGAGCATCTCGGACTTGACGTGTCCACCGCTCGGTGTCAGGCACGATAGCCGCCATCGCCAAACGATCAGGCTTGGATGCGAGCGACGCTAGTCGTTCGCGAAAGCTCGGCGAGTTTCGCAGGCGCTGGCGGGCCCATTGGCGCTCGATTGGGTCATCCAGCGCACCGAGCACAGCCTCCCGGATGCGCTCGAAGTCAGCTGTCGATAGTTCCGTCTCGTCGCCGTAGAGAGAGCTGTGGAGCGTTTCAGCGGTGATCGCGGCGAGCAGAAGGCGAACCTCCGTATAGGTCGGACGAGAATAGCGAACGCCGAAAAGTACATTGCACGCTTCGGGGGCCTTCCGACGAAGTGCCAACCATCTCGGTACCAACTCTTCGAACGGCTGGTCTCGACAACTGAACAGGAATCGCCAGTCTGCAGTCGCCGTTTCCGAAGGGCGTGCAGTATGAGTACGCGATCCATAGCAATCAACTCGTCGCTCGTATTCAAACGTTGTCCCGTCCACGTCGCGATGTGGGATGGGATCCTTATGCACAAGTGTTAGTCCGATCTGCCCAGACGCCTCGCCGGATGCCAAAGTCAGAAGGTCCATCAGCTCCAAGACCACTCCGTGGAAGTCCACTGCGCGGACCGGATCTGACGCGCTGATCACGAGGTAAGGACCCAATTCTCCAGTGATTGCGAGACGCGAGCGCTCTGTTTCGACGTGGAAGGGCTGTGCCAGCACGCGGGCAGTGATGGTCCACCCATCGACCGTGCACGTTCGCGGTTCAGGAGGCCGAGTCTTCGCCGTCTCGACGCCGAGGTCTTCTGATCGCTCCACCAACCGATCGAGCGCCAACCAGCTCGCTAAGTGCTCGAGCGTCAAGATCGCCGCCGTAAAGGCGGCCTCCTCGTCGCGAACGTGGACACCGATCAGCGCTTCGTGCACGTGAATGTCCTGGCGGCCGCCTGAATGGCCCGCGAGCCCATCTCCGCGAATCGTGAAACAGTCGAGGAGCGTGATCGGCTTGCCCTCTGCCTCACCATGAAGGATGGGGACTCGATCATTGAATATTCCATGCGTCGGATCCTCCGGGCGTAGGTCCAGGCCACCGATGAGTTGCAATTCACATCGGCCGTCCTCCGCGACGGTCAGTTGTCCTGGCGAGGGAACATCAGGCCTGGACGGTAGCCACCAGTATCCGCGGAAGGATTTCGCCTGCACGAGGTCAGTCTGCCGTAGGACACCGGGGCCATCGTCGCCGAACTCTGTGCGCATGGCGATTGCCGCGAACCCGATCCCGCACACGCAGCGCGTGGTTCGCGCGCATGACGCGCCTTCACTCGAGGTCGATGCATCGGACGTTGGGCGGGCCGCAGCGATTTTCGTCGCGAAGAGGACGGCGTTGCTGTAAGCATGCCTCCTCATCACCGGGCGCCCGCCCATCATCATTTTTCACCAGGAGTCCCGATGTTCACGCACGGTTCTAGAGTCACTGTCTGGCCTATCAAAGGGGTCGGTCTCCCCGTGCTACGCGGCCTCGTCGTCGACGACGGCGAGGTCGGCATGAAGATCAGCTATCTACTTGAGGATCGCGCCGGAAAGGCTCTCGTGCCATGGACGTCAATCGCGCGCGTCGAACTTCACGAGGTGGTTACTCCATGACCACTCGCGTGACCCTGCCCGTCGAGCCTGGGGCGAATCCAGCAAGTGCCTTCATCTACTCAGAATCCCCGCGGCCCGGGATTCTGATCTCAAACGCAGCCGAGATGATCAGGATCGCGGACTCGCTAATTGAGGCGGCGCTCCTGTCGCACGCACCCAAAGGTGTGCCGGACGTGTTTCACCTTGAGCTTCTCGTCGCGGTCGTGCGCAGACACCCGAGGATGCTGGATCGCGTCGAGGATCGCATCCCGTTTCCACTCGGCATGGTCGGCAGACGATGCTCGATGCCGGTCGAGGTTGGCGTGAGGTTTGACGGAACCGGGTTGCGGGTGATGATGCCGTCGGCAATGGCGGTGTTGAGGATCACTCGAAGGAGGCGGGCTTCCCCGCTCGCCGCCGCCGTCGCCGCCGTTGCTGCGCGGCCTTCGCGCCACTGGCGAACGATGGCCGGCGTGATGTCGGCCAACTTCATGTCGCTGAACATTGCGAGACCCGTGCGAATCTGACGCTCGTACTCCGTGCGCGACTTGGGTCGCAGGGGAGCACCTGTGCCGTTCCGGCGCGGAACGACCCACTTCGTCGCGTAGCGGCTGAATCGGGAGGCTTCTGCCCTTAAGTGCCTCACTTGCGACGCGCTCGTGCGCCCAGCGGGGGATTCCCATTTGCCGTCCTGCAAGGCGTACAGGTGCTCCATCCGCGCGCAGCTTGCGCAGCGTCCCCGGCTCAGGGTCGGGGGATTGTCCCCCCTTCCACCTTCGGGTGGGAGGGGGTCTTTTCGTCGTTCTAGGGGACCGTCAATGCTTGACGAGCTGCTCCACGCGCTGATGTGAGATCTGCATGATTGCCCCGATTTCGCGGTAGGAGAGTTCCTGGGCGGCGAGGTTCCGGGCGAGTTGGCGGGTCATCTCGGCGGCCGCCGTCTCCGCGTCTCTCGCGGCTACACGTTGGATCTTGATGTCCTCGAGTAGCTGGGTGACGTGCTCGACTGTGCCGATGCTTTCAGCGTGGACGTGGATGTCGAACGAGTCGGCGGGAACGTCGAGTGTGACTGCGATGTATTCACGCGCCGCGTCATGGGCTTCTTTGATCGAACGGGCTTGGGTGAGGCCGTCGACCTCAGGGATCGATACCATCCACCACTTGCCCTCGCGGGTGAGTTCGACGTCGTAGGTCTTCACTCTGCCTCCTTGATTGCGGTGAGGATCTTCCGGTAGACACCGGGGGAGATCGTGCGGTGTCCGTCGGGGACGGTGATGCTCACGGCACCCTTGACCCAGACGCTGTGCGAGCCGCTCGTCCGGGCCGATTCGAAGCCCGCGTCACGGAGTTGCTTCTCCACCTTGCGGGTGGGCTGCTCGCTTACCATGATATTAGTCTATCCCCCCTGGACGGCTCAAGTCAAGGGGGGATAGACAAACGGATAGATTCGAGTGCGCGCTCGTCCTCCCACGTTCGCAGGTGGGGTCTCCGACCTGCGTGATCGGATCCGTGCACAGAGGATCTTGCCCCATGCGCCGGCTCGCTCCCGTGGTACTCATCGGTCAGAGTAGAAATTCCTCGGCCCGAGTCATCCTGAGTATGTGCTCGTGGAACCGCAAATGCATCGACGTCTCGGGTCGAAACGTGAGTCGGCATCTGCCATCTTCCGGTCATCATGAGGGGCCGCCCGCGGACGGTCGCGTCGAAAACTCTTGGCAAAGTGAGACGAACCCCCTGCGGCTGCACATGTAGAAGTGAGGGAGGTGACATGTCGAACGACGAACTGGTTGTGAACCGACTGCGGGACGGCGATGCGAACGCACTAGCTGAGCTGCACCGCACCCATATCAAGTCCGTCTACTGGGCGGCTTATCGGGTGCTGGCCGATCACGCGGAAGCGGATGAAACCGCTCAGGACGTGTTCCTCACGCTCTGGCATAAGAGACGATCCGTTGAGCTCTACGGAGAGTCGGCGCTGCCATGGCTGCTGACGACTGTTCGGTATTTGTCCCTCAATCGCAAGCGAGCCCGGAGCCGTCTCCGCGCGCGAGAAGTCTCCTTCGACTTCGACATGCCGCTCGAGAACGACCCGCTCACGCTCCTCGGGCGAGCGGAGGACGCGAAACGGCTGCGGGACGCGATCAAGGATCTCTCGCGGACGGACGCGGCGATCGTTTCGCTGTGCCTCGTGAACGGTCTGACCTACAAGGAGGCCGCAGTCCGTGTCGGCGTGTCCCATTCGACGGTGCGGAATCGACTATCACGTGCGCGCTCAAAGCTCAGAGACGCCATCGACACCGGTACGGAGGGATAGCAATGTCAATCGAAGAGGAAAACTATCCCACCGACGCTGATTTCGAAGCCATGACGCAACGACTCCTCGCGAAGGTGCACACCGAGAGGACCCGCAAATTCAAGATCTCTAAGATGCGCGCGGGGATCATCATCGTGGCGGCGCTGGCATCCGGGGCTGTGGCGACCGGGGCTGTGTGGTACTTCATCTCCGATGCGCAGAAGAACCTCTCGGCTAGCTGCTACGCCACCGACGATGCGGCATCGTACGCGCTCGGGGTTGGGGCGGTGAGCGACACCGGCCAAGATCGTGTGCAGCTGGCCCTGGACAACTGCGCCTTCGCCTGGTCTCACGATCTAGTGCGTGAAGGAAGGCAGCCGCTGGATGACCCCGGACACCCGGTGCCGCCGCTCGTGGCATGTGAAACCACCTTCGGCACCCTGGTGGTGTTCCCCACCGACCGGCGGGAAGTCTGCGCTGATAACGGTTTCAAGCCGATCGAGGTGGGCGAGGACAAGTGAGGCGACGCACATGGCCTCTCGGACGGCCCGCTCCAGACCGACCGCTGCGGCGTCGTCTCTACCCTTGAATCACTGGCTCGGCGCCTCTTCCGGATTGCCCGGGCGCACCTGCGCGTCGTCGCGGATGTCGATGCGGGTGATGCCGTCGTGATGAGTCACATCGATGCGAGGAGCCGCGTCCGCTTCGACGGCGTGTGGCGCGGCGAGCAACTGATCACGCCGCTTCTCCTCGTCCGACATGCCGGTGTCGCCAAAGTTCTGATCCATGATTCTCCGTTCCTCGAACCGATCGATGCAGTTCGACGCCGTCGGCTTCGCGGATCACGCTAGGTCGCTCGCCGGCCTAGCGCTGTGGGCTTGACAACCAGGAGGACTCACCCCGCGGACGCGCGCTTCGGGCGCTGCCCCGAGCAGATACGGAAGAAGCGGCTGCATCCCGCTTCCGCTCGAATTTTCTACCATCTCCGGCGGACGATAAGATCGTCGCGTTGGGGGGACGCGCAATCTAGGCGCCTCGCAGGTGCAATTCCTGAGTCCTCCACCATTCAGTCGGGCCGCGATGCCCAGTCCCGACGTCCTCACGGGCCGACGCGGAACCTGCGCCCCTCGAAGCTGACGACATCGCCGAGCTGCAGCTGTCGTCCGCGGCGGCGATCGACCTCGCCGTTCACACTCACGAGACCGTCGGTGATCGCCTCTTTCACGCTTCCACCGGTCTCCAGGAGCCCCGCGAACTTCAGGAACTGCCCGAGACGGATGCTGTCGCCGCCGATCGGGACGTCGTCGATCGCACCCGGGTTCACCATGCCCAGATGCTAGCGGCGTTTCGTCTCGTCTCGCCGTGCTCGCGCAAGGATCGAGGGTGTCGTGCGTCAGTAAACTGAGTCGCGGGGGTGCGATGGTGTCGCGGTCAGGTCGGGCGGTTCGCGCATGGCGCGGCGCTGCCGCCGCCGCGATCGCGACGTTCTTCGCGACGGTCTCGCACTCCGAGGCCGATCGTCACTTCCCGTCGTGGTGGGGCGTCGCCCTCGCGCTGGCGATCGCGACTCCGGTGTGCGTCCTGCTCGCCGCGCGCGGATTCTCGTGGTGGCGCGTTTCAGCTGGAGTGCTCGTCAGCCAGGCGCTCTTCCACGCGATCCTGTCGCTCGATCTGAGCGGGTCGGCTGCAGCATCCACGGGCCACCTCCACCAGCTCACGGTGATCTCCGCCCCCGCCGCGCACCTGGCGGCGACGCCGGGCATGTGGATGGCGCATGCTGTCGCTGCCGTGTGCACGATCCTCGTCTGGGGTCGTGGCGAGCAGGCCGCCCGTGCGCTCTGGGAGCTCGTGCGCACACCGTTCCGGTTGGTGCTCGCTCCGACCGGCGCCCCGCCCGCGTGGTCCGCGCCCCCGGTCGCTGCCCCCTTCCACCCGCTTTCGGAGCATCTCGTCGTGCTGTCGGTGATGAGGAGACGCGGACCGCCGTTCGCGGTGTAGTCCCTCTTCCTCTCATTCCTTGCGCACGCCGTGTGGCGGCGCGCGCCGACAGAAAGCAAGCATCCGCATGTCTGAAAAGCACGTCATCCGCGCCATCGTGGGCACCGCCGCCGGCCTCGCCCTCGCGATCGCCGTTCCGCTGGCGGCCTCCGCGCACGTCACAGTGAACCCGAACACTGCCGATCCCGGCAGTTACAAGAGTGTGCAGTTCCGCGTTCCGAACGAGTCCGAGACCGCGTCGACCATCCGATTGGAGGTGCAGCTGCCCACCGACACGCCGTTCCTGAGCGTGCTGTACGAGCCGGTTCCGGGCTGGACGGCGACGATCACGGAGAGTCCCCTCCCGACCCCGGTGGTCGTCGAAGGGAACACGATCACGCAGGCCGCCACGAAGATCGTCTTCGAAGCGGTCGATGGCGGCATCCATCCCGGTCAGATGCAGAACTTCACGGTGTCGCTCGGCCCGGTGCCCGAGGTGGGGAGCATCCTGCTGCCTGCGATCCAGACCTACGACGACGGCACCATCGCGGAGTGGACCTCGACTCCTGCCGAAGTCGCGGCCGACGAGACCCTCGAGCCCGCGCCCGTCCTCTACGTGCAGGATGCCCCGCCCAGCGCCGCGGAACCGGCCAGCGCGCCGAGCGCAACGCCTGACGCGGCCGCGCCGGTCGCAGCATCCAACGATCCTGCCGCCGGGATCGCACTCGGCCTGAGCATCGCAGGACTCATCATCGCCGCCGGCGCCGCCGTGCTCGCGGCGATCGCGGTTGCTCAGGGAAGGAAGAAGGTCTCGTGACCTTACGTCGCAGGGCGACTGTCGCGATCGCGGGGCTCGCCCTCGCGCTCGCGGCGGTCGCGCTCGGCGCGTCCGCCGCGTCGGCGCACGACTCCCTTGTCGATGCGACGCCCGCCGAAGGCGAGACAGTGACCTCGCTCAGCGAGGTGCACATGGAGTTCAGCGGCGACCTGCTCGGAGCCGACGAAGGCGCCGACATCGTGCAGGTGATCGACGCCGCCGGATCGCATTACGAGACGGGATGCGCCGCAGTGGCCGGTCCGGTGATCACGATGCCCGTCGCGCTCGGCGCGGCCGGCACCTACACCGTCCAGTGGCGGATCGTCTCGTCCGACGGCCACCCCGTGGCCAAGGCGTACACGTTCGACTACGCGCCCGCAGCGGGCGAACCCGTTGCGCAGGGCACCGAGGCGTCGGCATGCGCCTCCGCCGTCGCCGCCGCGGCAGCCGACCCGGAGAGCAGCAGTACGCAGGGGAGCGGCCCCGACCCGATCCTGGTCGGGCTGCTCATCGGCGGAGTCGTGATCGTCGGCATCATCGTCGCCGTCATCATGATCCTCCGGCCCCGCAAGAGCGAGGCAGACGCGTCCTGAACGTCGTCGGTTCTCCAGGATGATGTGGGGAGCGAGGGAAAGAGGAGCGACGTGCAGACCGAGGCATCCCGTGCCCGCGTGCCCCTGTGGGCGGCGCTTGCCGGAGCCGTGCTGGTGGGTGTGCTGACGGCGCTCCAGGCGCGCATCAACGGTCAACTCGGCGTGCGGCTCGGCGACGGATTCACGGCCGCGGTCATCTCGTTCGGTTCGGGGCTCGCGATCCTGATCCTCCTCTCCTTCCTCCTCGCGGACGGGCGACGTGGTGCCGCGCGGCTCGTGCGTGAGGTGCGTGCGCGCCGGATTCCCTGGTGGATGCTGGCCGGCGGCGCCGCAGGAGCCTTCACCGTCGCGACCCAGGGGCTGGCGGTCGGGCTCATCGGCGTCTCGCTCTTCACGGTCGGGGTCGTGGCCGGGCAGACGGTGTGCGGACTGGTCCTCGACCGCACCGGCTACGGCCCGAGCGGTGTCGTCGCGGTGACGGTGGGGCGCCTGATCGGCGCCGCGCTCGCGCTGGTCGCCGTGGCGATCTCGCTGGGCGGCGGCTTGGCAGGCATTCCGCTGTGGATGCTGGTGCTCCCGTTCCTCGCCGGCGCGGGCATCGCGTGGCAGCAGGCCACGAACGGCCGACTGCGGGCACGCGTGGGCACACCGCTGACCGCGACGCTCGTCAACTTCGCCGGAGGCACCGCGATCCTCGCGGTGGCCGCCGGCATCCGCATCGCGATCACGGGGCCGCCCGCCGCCTTCCCGACCGACCCGTGGATCTACCTCGGGGGCGCGGTCGGGGTCGTGTACATCTTCCTGTCGGCCGCGCTGGTCGCCTACACGGGGGTGCTGCTGCTCGGGCTCGGCTCGGTGGTCGGACTCCTGATCACGGCGATCGTGCTCGACGCACTCTGGCCCGCCGCCGGCGACCAGAGGCTCGTCCGCGAAGCGATCACGGTCGGCATCGCTCTGATCTCGGTCGTGGTCGCAGTCGTCCCGTGGCAGCGGGCCACGCGGCGCCTCCGGCGGCCGAGCGCCTAGCTTTCGCCCAGCGCCTAGCTCTCGTCGAGCGCGCTGTTCTTGCCGCGCGGCATGCGCGACAGGTGGTGGCGCGCGTCGACGGCCTTGCGCCTGCCCGGCCGAGTGCGCGGCGGCTTGCCACCGACGTACAGCCACCCGAGCAGCTCTTCGTTCTTCTCGAGCCCGTGCGCCTTGGCGACCGGCTTACTGCGCGTGTAGTGGCCGGTGCGCCACAGCACGCCCCATCCGGCGTCGTCCAGCAGCAGGCTGAGCGTGTGCGCGACGCCCGAGGCGACCGCCTCCTGCTCCCACCGCGGCACCTTGTCGCTCTTGCGGTAGCTGGCCACGACCGCGATCAGCAGGGGAGCGCGCAGCGGTTTGCTCGAGCTGCCGTCGTGGCCCTCGGCCTTGTTGATCGCGCGTCCGAGCCTGTCGCGGTCGGCCCCGCGCAGTTCGATCAGGCGCCACGGACGCAGCGACGAGTGATCGGCGACGCGACCGGCGGCCGAGACGAGGGTGATCAGCTCTGCGCGGGTGGGCGCAGCATCCGTCACCTTCGACCACGACCTGCGCGCGGCGACCGCCTCGAGCGCGCCGGTCACGCCTCGGCGTCCGGAGCGAAGGCGAGCGAGACCGAGTTCATGCAGTACCGGTCGCCCGTAGGCGTGCCGAAGCCGTCGGGGAAGACGTGTCCGAGGTGCGAGCCGCAGTTCGCGCAGCGCACCTCGGTGCGGATCGTCCCCATGCTGCGGTCTTCGAGGAGTTCTACGGCCTCAGGGCGCACCGACTCGTAGAAGCTCGGCCAGCCGCAGTGCGAGTCGAACTTCGTGCCGCTGCGGAACAGCTCGGCCCCGCACGCCGCGCACGTGTAGAGCCCGGCGCGGCTCTCGTCGAGCAGCTCGCCCGTCCAGGCGCGCTCGGTCGCCGCCTGCCGCAGCACCGCGTACTGCTCGGCGTCGAGTTCGGCGCGCCACTGCGCGTCGGTCTTGGTGACCGCGTAGTGCGTGTCGTCTGCCATGGGGTCCTCCTTCTTCGGTCCTGCGCCCGCCGTGTGTCGTGAGGGGCGTGAAGGATCGGTCCCCTCTATTCAACCCGACGCCCGGCGGCCGCGTCTCGGCTCGGCCCCCGTGGCACTGGGTCTTCGCCCAGAATGGGCGGATGGACCCGGATGCTGCGGCCGCCGTCGCGGCCCGCTACGCCCGCTTCGCGGCCGACGAGGCGCCCGGCCGGTCGCCGCTGTACGCCGAGTGGGCGGCGGGCGTCGCGTCCGACACCGTCGTCGCGGGCATCCTCGCGCGGATCGCGCCGACGCACCGCCAGCCGCCGCTCGTGTTCGCCGTCAGCCGGCTGCGCGGAGCGCCCGAGAGCTCTTACCCGCGATGGGCCGAGTGGATCCGCGCTCACGCGGACGCGGTGGTCGACGAGTGCGGGCGGCGGAGCATCCAGACCAATGAGCCGCTGCGGTGCGCGGCGCTCCTGCCGGCACTCGGGCTGGTGGAGGGGCCGATCGCGCTGCTCGAGCTGGGCGCCAGCGCCGGGCTGTGCCTCTACCCCGACCGCTATTCGTACCGCTACATCCACGGCGATGAGGTCGTGCGCGTCGACCCGATCTCGGGGCCGTCGGCGGTGGAACTGGAGTGCGAGCTGCGCGGGGAGCTGCGTCCACCCGTGCTCGCGCCGCCCGAGATCGTCTGGCGTGCAGGCATCGATCTGGCGCCGCTGGATGCTGCATCCGCCGATGACCGCAGATTCTTGACGACGCTCGTGTGGCCCGGCGAGACAGGCCGCGCCGATCGCGTGCAGGCGGCGCTCGACATCGTGCGGCTCGACATCCTTGCAGGCGACCCGCCGGTGCTGGTGGCGGGCGATGCGACCGACCCCGACCTGCTCGCCCGGGTCGCGGCGATGGCGCCGCGCGACGCGACCCTCGTCGTGACAACGCCGGGAGTGCTGCCGCACATCCCGCGCGAGGGGCGCGAGCGGCTGATCGAGGCCGTGCGGAGCCTGGACGCGGAGTGGATCACGATCGATCCGGCCGGACTTCATGGCGGGGATGTGCCCCTGGATCCGGGGGAGTGGGACGGGGTCGTCCTGGGGCGGGGAGGCAGGCCGATCGCGGTGGTCGACCCGCTCGGCGGTTTCGTGGAGTGGCGCGACGGCAGGTCTTCCGACGCGGGATAACGTGAAGTCGTGCCCTCGACCGACCCTGCTGAAACGACCGACGAGCTGTCGGCGCGCGAGAGGGCCATCCTCGATTTCGAGGCGGCGTGGAGCCGGCACGTCGGCGCCAAGGAAGAAGCCATCCGCGCCGAGCTGGGGCTGACACCCGCGCGGTACTACCAGCTGCTCGGTCGACTGCTGGATTCGGCCGCCGCCGTCGTCTATGACCCCATGCTGGTCAAGCGGCTCCGCCGCATCCGCGATTCGCGCGAGCAGGCGAGGCTCGCCCGGTCGTCCGCCGCGCGCTGAGAGCCCCGACATCGGCCCATCGAGCGGCCGGGTAACATCGGGGGGTGCCGAATTCGACCTACCCGAAGGATCGCTTCGACGACCTTCCTTCGGCGCCCGGCCGAGTCGGTGCGCATCGTGCCGAGAATCCCCACATGCGGGGCGGGGTCGTGTTCCTCTGGGCACTGGCCGCCACGATCGTGCTCATCGCCCTGGGCATCTTCGGCACGCTCATCGTCTCGGGCAAGGTGACGCTCTTCCCGACGCCGACGCCGAGTGCCACCCCGACGCCGGTGGTGACACCTGTGATCGACACGACCTACACCGTGCTCGTGCTCAACGCGACACCCGAGACCGGGCTCGCAACGCAGTTCCGCGACAAGATCGTGGCCGCCGGCTGGCCGGCCGACAACGTCTCGGCCAGCGGTGCGGGCTCGACCGACTTCCCGACCACGACCGTCTACTACGCACTCCCGTCGGATCAGGCCGCCGCTCTCGGTCTCGCCCAGGTGGTCGGCGGCGCCGCGGTCGCGCAGAGCAACGCGTACCAGGCGACGGATGACCCCGGCACTCCCGATGACGAGAGCCAGGCCAAGCAGCTGACCGTCGTGATCGGCGTCGACAGCACCACTTCAGGCAGCCCAGCGCCCACTCCATAGGCCGTCCGAAGGCGCAATTTCGGGGCGTGTGTTTCACCCCGGTAAACAGTTCGATGCACGCGCGTCAACAGTGGCCCGAGACGCGGTTTCGCCGTTCTCGGCGTGCATACGATGACCCTGTCCCACCAGCACAGGAGAGATCGCATGACCCAGGGCACCGTCAAGTGGTTCAACGCCGAGAAGGGCTTCGGCTTCATCACCGTCGCGGACGGCCAGGATGTGTTCGTGCATTACTCGAACATCGACATGTCGGGTTTCCGCGTGCTCGAAGAGGGGCAGACGGTCGAGTTCACCGTCGGCGCCGGCCAGAAGGGGCCGCAGGCCGAATCTGTCCGCGTCGTCTGACGGCGGCATCCTGCGCCCTTCGCTCGCAGGGGGCGTGCGAGACCTCGGCTCGCGGGGTCGTGCGCGACCTCGGCTCGCGGTGACCATGCGCGACCGATGACGCTGCGTGGCAGCATCCCTCCCGTGGCTTGCACTCGCATGGGTCGAGTGCCAGAATGGATTAGCACTCGTTATTGTCGAGTGCTAATGACCATTCGCTACGTCCGGACGAGACGTCCGGGAGGGACGACACACACATGGCAAAGATCATCGCTTTCGACGAGGAGGCCCGTCGTGGTCTCGAGCGCGGCCTGAACATCCTGGCTGACGCCGTCAAGGTGACACTCGGCCCCCGCGGTCGCAACGTCGTGCTCGAGAAGAAGTGGGGCGCCCCCACGATCACGAACGACGGTGTCTCCATCGCCAAGGAGATCGAACTCGACGACCCGTACGAGAAGATCGGTGCGGAGCTCGTCAAGGAGGTCGCCAAGAAGACCGACGACGTCGCAGGTGACGGCACCACGACGGCTACGGTCCTCGCTCAGGCGCTCGTCAAGGAAGGCCTCCGCAACGTGGCCGCCGGCGCCGACCCCATCTCGCTCAAGCGCGGCATCGAGAAGGCCGTTCAGGCCATCTCGGACGAACTGCTCGCTTCTGCCCGCCCGGTCGAGTCGAAGGAGCAGATCGCCGCTACCGCGTCGATCTCGGCCGCTGACCCCACCATCGGCGCGCTGATCGCCGAGGCGATCGACAAGGTCGGCAAGGAAGGCGTCGTCACCGTCGAGGAGTCGAACACGTTCGGCACCGAGCTCGAGCTCACCGAGGGTATGCGCTTCGACAAGGGCTACATCAACCCCTACTTCGTGACCGACCCGGAGCGCCAGGAAGCGGTCTTCGAAGACCCCTACATCCTGATCGCGAACCAGAAGATCTCGAACATCAAAGACCTGCTGCCGATCGTCGACAAGGTGATCCAGGAGGGCAAGGAGCTCGTCATCATCGCCGAGGACGTCGAGGGCGAGGCGCTCGCGACTCTCGTGCTCAACAAGATCCGCGGGATCTTCAAGTCGGCGGCCGTCAAGGCTCCCGGCTTCGGCGACCGTCGCAAGGCCCAGCTGCAGGACATCGCGATCCTCACCGGTGGTCAGGTCATCACCGAAGAGGTCGGCCTCAAGCTCGAGAACACCACGACCGACCTGCTCGGCCGTGCGCGCAAGGTCATCATCACCAAGGATGAGACCACGATCGTCGAGGGTGCGGGCGAGTCCGAGCAGATCGAGGGTCGCGTGACCCAGATCCGCCGCGAGATCGAGAACACCGACAGCGACTACGACCGCGAGAAGCTCCAGGAGCGTCTTGCCAAGCTCGCCGGTGGCGTCGCCGTCATCAAGGCCGGCGCGGCGACCGAGGTCGAGCTCAAGGAGCGCAAGCACCGCATCGAGGACGCCGTCCGCAACGCGAAGGCTGCCGTCGAAGAGGGCATCGTCGCCGGTGGTGGCGTGGCGCTCATCCAGGCGGGCAAGAACGTCTTCGCGACGCTCGACCTCACCGGTGACGAGGCGACAGGCGCGAACATCGTCAAGGTCGCCATCGAGGCTCCGCTCAAGCAGATCGCGCTGAACGCCGGTCTCGAGCCGGGCGTCGTCGCGAACACCGTTGCCGGCCTGCCGATCGGACACGGCCTGAACGCCGCGACCGGCGAGTACGGCGACCTGTTCGCACAGGGCATCATCGACCCCGCCAAGGTCACGCGCTCGGCGCTGCAGAACGCAGCCTCGATCGCCGGTCTGTTCCTGACGACCGAGGTCGTCGTGGCAGACAAGCCCGAGCGGGCTTCCGCTCCGGCCGGCGACCCCACGGGTGGCATGGACTTCTAAGTCCCGCCTCATCCTGCAGAGCGGCCCCTCCTTCGGGAGGGGCCGTTCTGCGTTCCCGCGGTGTCGATTCAGCGGAACAGACTCAGGTTGAGCTGCTCGGCATCGGCGTACTGTCGGCCGGCCGAGGCCAGCGCCGCGCTGATGCCGGCCAGGGTCTCTTCGACCTGACGCTGCGTCGCGCGCCACTGATCGATGTTGGCCTGGAAGGCGACCGCGGCCATGCCGGTCCACGAATGCTGCAGCAGCGTGAGCTGCGCGAGCATCGCGTTCGAGTCGGCCTGGAGTCGATCGATCGTCTGGCGCACGGCGGAGGTGGCGGAGAAGACAGCGTCGCTGTCGACGGAGAAGGCGGACATGGGGGTTGCTCCTTCGGTTCGGGATGCTGTCACGCTACGAGCACCGGAGTGCCGAGGCATCCGTCTCCACAGTCTTCGCGAGCGTCCGCTCTCGCGTGCGCCGTTGGGGAGGAACCTGTGCCGCAATGCACCCTCGGTTCCCGCAATGCACCCTCGGTTCCCGCAATGCACCCT
>NZ_CAXTJR010000015.1:0-32594 GCF_964244775.1 uncultured Microbacterium sp. | reverse complement strand
GTGTTTCCTTTCATAAGGAGACCCACCCCTTACACACACCATTTGACACGCTCCCCGACCGGAATGGCATGCCAGAACTGACGCTCATCGACCAGCCACTTCGAGCACAATACGCAGCGTGCCGCGGCGCGGCCCCAAACTCGTTCGCGCACTGGCGATCCAATACTCGCGCGCTTTATCTTCGTGTTCCGTGCCTTCACGTCACTCCCCGGGTTCGTTGCCAGCTCAAGGGTAGACGGGCCCTCAGACATCAACCGGGTACGGTCGTGAATGGGACGTAGAGCAACGAGGCGCGTCCCGTGAAAGGAGCCATCAGTGAGCGGTCTAGGGAACTTCGTCTGGTCAATAGCGGACCAGCTGCGCGGCGTATACAAGCCGCACCAGTACGGCGACGTGATCCTCCCGATGACGATTCTCCGCCGCCTCGATGCTGTCCTCGCTGACTCACGCGACCAGATCGCGGACATCGTGAGCAAGACCGAACGCGAGGACCGCCGCGATGCGCTCATCCGAAAGGAGACCGGGCTCACCTTCTACAACACGAGCCCGTGGACCTTCACACGCCTTCTGGGTGACCCCGACGGGCTCCAGGCCAACCTGGTCGACTACATCTCGGGTTTCTCGAAGAACATCGATGTATTCGAGCGGTTCCGCTTCGACAACGAGATCCACCAGATGGCCGAGAAGAACCGGCTGCTGCTCGTCGTGCAGAAGTTCGCCGACGTCGACCTGCACCCGTCCCGGGTTTCCAACGCCGAAATGGGCGACCTGTTCGAAGAGCTCATCCGCAAGTTCGCCGAGGCATCCAACGAGACCGCCGGTGAACACTTCACCCCGCGCGACGCGATCCGCCTCATGGTTGACCTGCTCTTCGCCACCGACGACGAAGCCCTCACCGAGCGAGGTGTCGTCCGCTCGATCTACGACCCCACTGCCGGCACAGGCGGCATGCTGTCTGTCGCCGAGGACCACCTCGTCGGCACCCCCGAGCATCCCGGCCTGAATCCCGACGCACGACTACGGCTATATGGGCAGGAGATCAACGATCAGTCGTACGCGATCTGCAAGTCCGACATGATCGCGAAGGGACAGGATGCGTCCAACATCCGCCTCGGCGATACCCTCGCAAACGACCTCTTCGCTGGCCAGACCTTTGACTACTGCCTCTCCAACCCGCCCTACGGCGTCGACTGGAAGGCCTCACAAGAGGCGATCAAAGCCCACGTGCAGGATGCCGGCGATCGCGGCCGCTTCCCGGGCGGACTACCGCCTATCAGCGACGGGCAAATGCTCTTCCTCCAACACCTCGCTACGAAAATGCGCCCGGTTCACGAGGGCGGCGGCCGCGCAGGAATCGTCCTCAACGGATCGCCATTGTTCACAGGCGCAGCTGAGTCCGGGCCGTCGCAGATCCGCCGATGGTTGCTCGAGAATGACCTCGTCGATGCGATCGTCGCGCTGCCGACGAACATGTTCTACAACACCGGCATCGCGACGTACGTATGGATCCTCGACAACGCCAAACCCGCCGACCGTATCGGCAGGGTCCAGCTCATTGACGGATCCGGGTACTTCACCAAAATGCGGAAAAACCTCGGCAACAAGAGCCGCGAACTGTCGAAAGCGGACCGCGACAGCATCGTCGCACTCTACGACGCACACACCGAGAGCGAGCACTCCAAAATATTGACGACGGATGCCTTCGGCTACTGGACGATCACTGTCGAGCGGCCGCTCCGCGACGAGGCCGGCGAGGTTATCCGTGACCGCAGAGGCAACCCGAAGTCGGATGCGAAGCTGCGCGACACGGAGAACGTACAGTTCACATACGCGGGCAATGACCACGGAGTGGATGGACGCGACGCCACCATCGAGGCCTACTTCGAGGCCGAGGTTGCTCCACACGCGCCGGATGCCTGGGTGGATGCCGCAAAGACCAAGGTCGGCTACGAGATCCCCTTCACACGTCACTTCTACACCTACGTGCCCCCCCGCCCACTGGAAGAGATCGACCGCGACTTGAACCAGCTCGTTGGCGAGATCATGGATCTGTTGCGCGAGGTCGAGCAATGACTTGGACCACCGGACGGCTTCTGGAAGTAGCAAAAGCGTGGCCAAGCAACGTCGACAAACACACCGTTGAAGGCCAGCTGCCGATACGCCTTTGCAATTACACCGACGTGTACAAGAACTCATCAATCACCGGCGCGTTGGCCTTCATGGCGGCGACAACAACGCCGGAGCAACTAGATCGATTTCGCCTACGGCTCGGCGACACCGTCATCACTAAAGACTCAGAGACCGCGGACGACATCGGCGTGCCCGCGTACGTGGAGTACGCAGCGCCTGACCTTGTCTGCGGGTACCACCTCGCAATCATCCGGCCGGATCGCACGAAGGCCGACCCGCGATACATGTACTGGGCAATGGCCTCGCAGTTTGTCCTTCAGCAGTGGTCGGTTCTCGCATCCGGCGTAACTCGTGTCGGCATTCGGAGCAATGACCTTCAACGCGTGCTGGTGCCACTCCCGCCCCTAATCATCCAGCGGGGGATCGCCGGCTACCTGGACCGCGAGACCGCGCAAATCGACGCGCTCACCGCGAAGCAGGAAAAACTCATCTCTGTCCTCGGGGAGCGCCGCTCCGTCGCCGCGGCTGAAGAGCTCGGCGACATCGTCGGCGTCGGTCAACGTCTCAAGAGGTCACTGGTTGAGCGCGACCACCGTTCCGGCGAGTCGCTGCGGCATCTGCCTCTCTTGTCGGTCTCAATTTCATGGGGTGTTCGGCGCCGCGACGCGCTGTCAGATGACGTCCCGCGGGCAGAGGATCTCAGCGCGTACAAGATCGCAGAGGCCGGCGACATCGTCGTCAATCGCATGCGCGCCTTCCAGGGCGCGCTCGGAGTTGCACCGCAGCGGGGTCTGGTAAGCCCTGACTATGCAGTGTTGAAGACCTCCAATCTCGTCGATCCGTCGTGGATCGCCGCCGTAATGACTTCTCCGCGGTTCGTTGCAGAGATGACGAGTCGACTTAAGGGCATCGGCGGGGTCAACAACGGCACCGTTCGCACGCCGCGTATCAATGTTGTCGACCTCCTCGACATCTCAGTTCGAATTCCCTGCATTGACCAACAGCGCGCTCAGCTTGCCACGATGGCCACAATGCGCAGTCGCATCGATTCGGTCGTCGCCAAAGCGGAGCGATTTATCGAGCTCTCGAAAGAGCGCCGTGCGGCACTCATCACCGCCGCAGTGACAGGCCAGATCGATGTGACGGGGGAGGCTGCCTGATGGCTATCGAGCATGAGTCGGCGTTCGAGGACGAAATCGTCGCTGCCCTCGAGTCGGACGGCTGGCTCTACTCACCGAACGGCACCGGGTACGACAAAGCACGTGCTCTCTTCCCGGACGATGTCTACGGGTGGCTGCAAGAGACCCAGCCCGCTGAATGGGCGAAGGTAGTCAAGCCCGAGGCGTCCACCACCGATCAGGCAATGGCGAAGGAACAACTGCTCGACCGGCTTGTGAAAACGCTCGACCTGCCACTCGACGCGGGCGGCGGCACGTTGAATGTGTTGCGCAAAGGGTTCAAGAAGACGCCGGCCACGTTCTCGATGTGCGAATTCAGGCCCGCGATGTCCTTCAACAAGGCGGCCCTGGCCCGGTACGAGGCGGTGCGTCTGCGAGTAATGCGGCAGGTGTACTACTCGTCGAAGAATCAGAACAGCCTCGACCTCGTACTGTTCGTGAACGGCCTGCCAGTCGCAACGCTGGAGTTGAAGACTGACAACACGCAGTCCATCGATGACGCGATCGGGCAGTACCGGCATTACCGCGATCCGAAGGGTGAGCCGCTGTTGGGGTTCGCTAACCGAGCGCTCGTGCACTTCGCTGTCTCGACTGACGAGGTGGCGATGACCACCAGGCTGGCAGGGAAGGCGACGCACTTCTTGCCATTCAATCTCGGGGATGACGGCGCCGCCGGCAATCCGGTGAACCCAGGTGGCGCAGCATCCGCCTATCTATGGGAGCGGGCGTTGCAGCGGGATGCGTGGCTGCACATCCTGGGCAAGTTGCTGCACCTCGAGAGGCGCATGGACACGGATCCGATCACCGGCGCTGTGTCAACGCGGACGACGCTGCTGTTCCCGCGCTATCACCAGTGGGAGCTCGTCACCCAGCTACTCGACACGGTCCGTGAAGAGGGCCCTGGTAACCGGTACCTGGTGATGCACTCCGCCGGCTCGGGAAAGACGAACTCGATCTCGTGGCTTGCCCACGGACTCTCGAATCTGCACGACGCCGACGATCAGAAAGTGTTCGACACTGTGATCGTCGTCACCGACCGAACAGTGCTCGATGACCAGCTGCAGAAAGCAATCAAGCAGATCGAGGGCGTGGACGGCACCGTTGCGACCATCAACGCCGACGAGGTGCGTAAGGCTGGCGACGATGACGTGAAGTCGAAGTCGGGTCTGCTGGCGAAGCAACTACTGTCGGGGAAGCTGATCGTGATCGTGACGATGCAGACCTTCCCGTTCGCGTTGAAAGCGATCCGTGAGAACAAGGGCCTCGCGGGCCGGAACTTCGCGATCATCGCTGATGAGGCGCACTCGTCTCAGACCGGGCGGGTGTCGCAGAAACTCCGCGATGTCCTCACCGCCGAAGAGCAGGCGGACCTTGCCGATGGCGGCGAGATCGACACGGAAGCGATGCTCGCCGCACAGATGGAGGCTCGCGCCGATTCACCGAATCTGTCGTTCTTCGCGTTCACCGCGACTCCGAAGGCGAAGACCCTCGAGCTGTTCGGCCGCCTCGATGACGACGGAATGCCGCGACCGTTTCACGTGTACTCGATGCAACAGGCGATCGAGGAGGGATACATCCTCGATGTGCTGAAGAACTACACAACCTACGACACCGCGTTCCAGATAGCTGAGACCTCGAAGCAACACCTGCGGGCTGCGGAAGACGTGACCGTCGTGGACGAGTCGGAAGCGACAAAGCATCTGATGAGGTGGGTGTCGCTGCATCCTACGAACATCACCCAAAAGGTACAGATCATCGTCGAACACTTCCGCACCAACGTGCGGCGCCTGCTCGACGGGCACGCCAAAGCGATGGTCGTCACCAGTTCGCGTGAGCACGCCGTCCGGTACAAAGAAGCGATTGACGCCTACATCGCCAAGAAGGGATACGACCTTGCGACGCTCGTCGCGTTCTCAGGCACCCTCACCTCTGAGCAGGTTTCCGGTGTCGCCTTCGCCGGCGTCGAGCCGCCCTACTCCGAGGCGAACCTGAACAAGGGCCTCCGTGGCCGCACGCTGCCCATCGCCTTCGGGTCCGATGACTTCCAGTTGCTCATCGTCGCGAACAAGTACCAGACCGGCTTCGACCAGCCGCTACTGAGTGCGATGTACGTCGACAAGCGCCTCGCGGGTGTGACCGCCGTGCAAACCTTGTCGCGGCTGAACCGCACTTACCCGTCAGCGGGCAAGGACACCACGTACATCCTCGACTTCGTCAACGACCCCGAGGAGATCTTGAAGTCGTTCAAGCCGTACTTCCGGGATGCGGAGCTCACGGACACGACGGATCCTGACATCGTGCACGACGTGCAAGCGAAGCTCGACGCCTCCGGGATCTACACCGATGCCGATGTCGACGCCTTCACCACAGCGTTCCTCACTCCGGGTACGAAGCACGGTGCGCACACGGCGCCACTGAAGGGCGCCGCGGACCGGTTCAACACCCGCTACCTGGCCGCGGCAACGGACGGTGACAAGGCAACGCTCGAAGAGCTCGATCTGTTCCGCAAGGACGTGGGCTCGTTCGTCCGGCTCTACGATTTCCTCTCGCAGATCGTCAACTATGCCGACACTGGCCTCGAGAAGCGATCCCTGTACCTGCGACTGCTGCTGCCACGTCTCACCGGTCGGGCGGGCGTCGACGTCATCGACTTCTCCGAAGTCGAACTCACCCACATCAAGCAGGCGCGCTCTGGCGACCATGCACTCGACCTCGCCACCGGCGAAGCAAGCCCATTGAAGCCGCTCGGCGCCACTGGGTCAGGCACCGCACGAGATCCGCGACTCGTGCGGCTGGCCGAGATACTGGCGCGCATCAACGAGTTGTTCGCCGATGAGGACTTCACCGCATCCGGGATCGAGTCGTGGGTGCAAGGTGTGGTCACGGTGCTCACCGAGAATCCGCAGATCCGAACCCAGGCAGCAGCAAACACGCGGACACAGTTCGTCGAATCGCCGGACCTCAACGATGCCGTCACCGACGCTGTGCTCGGCAACCAAGACAGCCACAACAGCATCGTCGACTACTACTTCTCCAGGCCCGAGGTGCAGGTCGAGCTCGTGAAGCGGCTTGGTGAGCTCGTCCACGAGAATCTCAGGCAAGTGACGGGATCGGTGGGTGAACACAGTGAAGCGTTATAGACAGCGCGACCATTCCCAGCCTTGGAATGGACGCATCATGACCTCCAGTCTGGGAGACCTCGCTACCTGGGTGAGTGTGGCGCTGACGGTAATCACTGGGGTCGTTGCCGCGTTTGTCTTCGTAGGTCTGCGACTCCGCGACCGGCGCCAAGCGCTCACCGACCTGCACATCTCTCTCCAGTCGGGCGAGACGGCCGCGGCCCGCAACACAATCGGTAGCCTTTTGTATGCCACCAGAACGCGGGACCGCCCGCCACCGCTGGCCTCGATTGCCGCGTACTTCGCGCATATCTATGCGATACAGCGCGCGCGAAATGTCTTCCGCACCTATTCCGTCCGTGGACATCACTTGACACTCCGCAATCTCGGCTGCGCGAACTGGCCACCGGGCGACCGTCTCGAGACTCACGGCTCCCCCTCAGTTGGCATCTCGCGGAAGTCGCCCAGAACGTCGTGCGGTTCCATGACGAATACGGAGCCAATGGAACGTGGCCGACGCCGATGCATCGGACGGGCTGAAGCAGTACGTCGATGTCGAGGGCCTTCGGCGCGAGCTGCGTGCCGAGGACAGCCGCCTCGACTTTGAGTTGTCGACTGTGACGAAATGTCACAGCGCCTTCTCAGTCGCCGCGCCGCTCTCAGCGGAGCGTCACCCAAGTAGCACGTCCAGGCAGGCGCCCTCTACCCAACGCCAGTTGACGACGTCTTTCGCCATCTATCCACATCTTGCATCGGCTGCGTTGACGACATCCGATCCGTGTCCGACACTGGCTCAGATACTGAGCGTCGAGCAGGTGTGAGCGGAGGTCGAGATGGGCAGCATCAGCCCGTACGAATCGGCGAAGGGCCGCCGGTACCATGTGCGCTATCGCAAGCCTGATCGCACCGAGGCGGAGAAGCGCGGCTTCACGACGATGCGCGAAGCGAAGCTGTACCTCTCCATGGTCACGGTGTCGAAGTCGAAGGGCGAGTACATCGACCCGTCCTCGTCGCGGGTCCCGGTCCGGATGTTCGCGGACAGCTGGTTGCGATCCAAGCAGCCGCCGATGTCGAAGCCCTCGTACTACATGACGCTCGAGCGGGCGCGGAAGAACCATGTTGCTCCGGTCTGGGCGGACAGGGAGATCTCGTCGATCCGGCGCTCGGAAGTTCAGGACTGGGTGTCGGACCTCGCGTCGCGGAGGTCGCGTACGGTTGTCCTTCGCTCGCTGGGGATCCTGGCCGGCATCCTCGACGTCGCGATCGACGATCGTCGTCTCGCCAGCAATCCGGCTCGGCATGTGCGCAACCTTCCGCGGCAAGGGCCGGGGAAACGTCGCGTGTACCTGACGTACGACCAGGTCGCGACGCTGGCCGCGTGCTCGGCGTATCCGACGCTCGTCCTGACGTTGGCGTACACGGGCCTCCGCTGGGGCGAGGCGACGGGGCTGCGGGTGCGCAGCGTGAACCGGCTGCGTCGGCGCTTCGTCATCGAGGAGAACGCGGTGATGATCGCCTACGAGATCCACGTCGGTACGCCCAAGACGCACGAGAAGCGCTCGGTCCCCTACCCTGAGCGTCTCGCTCCGCTGATCGAGCAGGCGTGCGCCGGCAAGGGCCCCGAGGGACTGCTCTTCGGCGACGGGGTCAATCACATGCGCAACTCGGGCGCCAAGGGATGGTTCGCGAACGCGGTCGGGCGCGCGCAGGCATTCGATCCGTCGATCCCGCGTCTCACTCCGCACGACTCCGCCACACCGCCGCGTCCCTCGCGATCAGCTCAGGCGCGAACGTGAAGCCCGTGCAGCGGATGCTCGGCCACGCGTCGGCGGCGATGACGCTGGATACCTACGCCGATCTCTTCGAGGACGATCTGGATGAAGTCGCGACGAGGCTGAACGACCAGATGCCGCTGGTGGCGCTGCCGTCGGGTCCGCAGACCCGCTACGCCCGACCGCAGTAACCGCAGAGAGCAGAATGCTCAGTTTTTCGACGAGGCACATCACGCCCAAAATGCCCGATTTTGGCGCTCTCAGACGTCACGCGCAGGCCGCTGCAGACGTCCGTTTTCAGTCCGCCGAATTTTCAGAATGCGGGCAAAAAGCGGGCAAAAACGCCTTTTGTGTGGTCCGACCACAGAAGAAATCCCTGGTCAGAGGCAAAAAAAGGCTGTGCCCCTGGAGGGACTCGAACCCCCAACCGTTTCCTTAGGACGGAACTGCTCTTCCATTGAGCTACAGAGGCTGGCGGCATCCAGTTTACCGACGCAACGGCGCTGCCGACGTCACCGGGCGAGCCGAGTGCCCACCCGCACGAGATTGTTGTCGGGGTCGGCGAACGAGAACTCCCGCATCCCCCACGGTTCATCGCGCACGGGTCGGATGCGCGCCAGCGACTCGCCCCGCCGCCAGCGCTCGACGAGGGCGGCGTGGCTCAGCCGCAGATCGTCGAGCGCGATCATCGCGTGCACGGCATCCGGGTCGTCGACGTACAGGTACACCATTCCGGCATTCACGAACGGATCGAACCCCTCCGACTCCGAAAGATGGAACCGGATGCCGCCGGCCTCGACGAAGGCGTAGGCACCAGCATCCGACATCTCGACATCGAAACCGATCGCCCGATAGAACGCCGCCGCCCGCTCGAGATCGGCGACGGGAAGGATGGCGGACGCAGATCCCGACCACAGCGCATTCATCACATAAAAGTAGTCGCGCCCGAGCCTGAGCAGGGCCAGAGTAGAGCCGTCAGCGGTGTGGCGGACGCCCCTCTCGCCGTTCGACTCTGACGTATCAGCGATCTCTCGACCCGGCTCCTCCGAGTAGACCCCCGAACTCCGATTCCCGCACACGAAGGACGCCCGATGACCGTCTACACCTCCCCCTACATTCGCGACGAGATCATCGTCACGAAAGAAGTCGAAGACATCTGCAAGACCTACGCCGGCGACGGACCGGTGTTCCTGCTCGCCCGCAAGGTCACACTCGCGAAAGAGCTGCTCATCACCGCGCGACCGCTCGTGATCGTCGCCGACGAGTTCGACGGTGCGGGCTTCGCGATCAACGCGCGGGGTGCGGATGCTCCCGCCACAGGCACCAACGGGCTCAATGGCGTGCCGGTGCCCATGCCGCAGATGTACTCTCACGATGGTCGCCCGCTTCTGCCCGGCAACGACGGACAGGGCGGCACCGCAGGGTCATCGGGCGGCAACGGCGGCAGCGTGACGATCTATGCGCGGCGCACGAAGAACGCGCAGATCTCGGTCGCCGGCGGCAATGGCACCAGCGGCGGGCGCGGCGGCAACGGCACCGCCGGGGGCAACGGCTCGTACTCGGCCGAGCACACCGAGCAGCGCGACCTCACCCCGGGCGACCCGTACGACTTCGAGTTCGAAGACGTCGTCATCCCCGAGCAGACGATCGACGGCACCCCGGGCGGCAACGGCGGGTGGGGCGCCCCCGGCGGCTCCGGCGGCAGCGGCGGAGCGATCGTCTTCACCTCGATCAGCGACGACACCGAGCCGGTTTTCACCACCTCGCCCGGCGGCCCTGGTGGCGGCGGCGCCGGTGGTGCCGCGGGTGCCGACGGCGCCTACAGCCCGAGTGCGGCATCTCCCGGCCAGGACGGTGCTCCCGGCGAGTGGGGCGCAGAAGGCTCGGTGACGCGGTCGACGGTGTCGGAAGAGGACTTCATCGCGGGCCTGCGCCCCCTGCTCGATTCGACCGGCCCGTCGTGGGCCAACTACTGGGCGCCGTTTCGCATCGCCATGGGCGAGTACTACTACCACCGCTTCAACCCGAGCGCCGATGACCCGGCTGAGAACGGGCAGCTGGCCGCGACCGAGATCGCCCGCGGGCTCGAACTGCAGCCCGACAACGGGTTCGGGCTGCGCCTGCAGGCGCAGCTCGTCGGCGTTCCGCACGACGTGGCGGGTCAACAGGTCTGGGTGGGCGGCGGCACCAACGTGCTCGGGTTCTCGCCCGAACTCGACATCTGGCCCGACTTCGAGACCTACATCCAGGCGTACCAGGGGTTCAGCAACCTCGCGACCGGGTTCCTCTTGAGCGGCATCGACACGATCTTCCAGAGCGGCACGACCGCCGCCCTCTCGGCGATCGTCGACTCGCAGCAGCAGGCCGCCGATGCCGCGCGGCGCAATTTCGACAATGACGCCGAGCTCGCAGCATCCGAGAAAGACATCGCGACCGACGAAGCGAGCCTCGTTCAGCAGCAGCTCGACAACGCGACCGCCGATCTGCAGGCGGCCATGGCGAAGATGAAAGAAACGTCGTTCAGCTTCGGCGACTTCATCGGCACGGTCGCGTCGGTCGCCACCGCCGTCGTCGGGGTGATCGCCGCCATCCCCACAGCCGGGGCGAGCCTCGTGGCCCTCGTGCCCGCGATGGTGAGCCTGGTCGACACCGTGACGGCGCAAGCCGACCCGATCGCCAAGGCGCTGCTGGCCGGCACCAAGGCAGACACGAAGACGGTCGAAGACGCGTACAAGAAGGTCGGCAAGCAGGCGGATGCTGTCATCGCGGCCGGCAAGACGATCGTCAACTTCATCGGAGTCGTCGACAAGCTCACCTCGTCTGCGACGCCCGACAACTCGGAGCAGGTCGCGCTCGTGCGGCGCGGAGCGGAGCTTGCCCACCAGCTTCTGATCGCCAACAACCGCGTCGAGCTCGCCCAGCAGCGCATCGAGGCCGCGCAGGCGCGGTCGGCGCGGGCGGCGGAGCTGGCGAGCCAGGCGGGTGCCCTCTCGGGCCGGCTCGAGGTCGACGCCGAGTCGGTGCGTCAGGCGGGGCTGCTCGCGATCGGCATCGCGCAGTCGAGCGCCGAGGCACTCAACAGCATGGCCTTCCGTGCCGCGCGGTCGGTCGAGATCGTCACGCTGCAGCCGCAGGCGCAGAACATCGCGCTCGACGCGGGCGTCTTGAGCGCCGAGTTCTGGCTCCGCTACCAAGAGCACGACGTTTCAGACACCGACCTCGCGACGGCGCTGACCGCGTCGTGGGGCAAGATGCTCCAGCCGCTGAGCGTGCAGCAGGACTACCTCGCGTACTTCCAGCGCGACCATGACCAAGACGTGCTGACCCGGTTCTTCGCGCCGGGCGACCGTGAATTCGAGCAGCTGCGCGCGACGGGTCGCTTCGATTTCTTCGTGGATGCCGCGACCATCCCCGCAGGTCGCGCCGACGCCAAGATCCGCAGCGTCCGCCTCGCCCTCGTCGGCGGCGCGCACCCGTCGGGGGCGGTGTCGTGCGAGATCCGCCACGGCGGCCGCTACGAGCAGCGCCGTGGCGACGGCACGATCGACGTGCAGCTGCTGCAGGCCCGCACGAGCACGCGACGCGCGGCGTTCACGCCGCTGTCGCCGGAAGAGCCCGACACGACTGATCTTCCGCTCACTGCGCCGCTCTCCCTCGCCTACTGGGGTCGCGGCATCGGCGGCGAGTGGGGCGTCTCGCTGGTCGGCGCGAGCGAGAACGCCGGGCTGGTCCTGTCGGGCCTGACCCAGATCCAGGTCGAGATCCGGTACCAGTTCCTGCGGTGACGGCCATCACCGGAAGTCGCGCGACCGGTGATCGACGCCGACCCTGAGGTCTTCGAACCTGTCGGCGAGCAAGTTGGTCACTCCCTCGACCGAGCGCTCCAGCATCCCCCTCACGATCAGTGCCGGTGAGTCGCGCACGACGCGACGGTACTTGTTCCAGACGCCCACCGAGCAGATCACGTTCACGAGACCGTGCTCGTCTTCGAGGTTGAGGAACGTGATGCCGGATGCTGTCGCCGGCCGCTGCCGGTGCGTCACGAGCCCTGCGACTTCGACCCGACGGCCCGACTCGTGCCCACGCAGCTCGATCGAGGAGAGCACTCCGCGCGCGTCCAGCCCCGACCGGTAGTGGGTCATCGGATGGTCGGTGGTCGAGATGCCGGTGGCCCAGAGGTCGGCCGCGAGCAGCTCGTAGCTCGTGGGGTCGGTGAACAGCGGCGGCTGCACCGAGATCAGCGAATCGGGGAGGTACTCGATGCGATCTTGCGCGGCCGAGCCGGCGAGCCACGTCGCCTCGCGGCGGCTGAGCCCCAGGCACTCGAACGCGCCGGCGGTGGCCATGGCCTCGAGCTGCGCGGTGGTCGCGCCGGTGCGACGGACGAGGTCGCGGAGGTCTCGGTACGGGCCCTCGGCGTCGCGCGCGGCGACGATCTTGGCGGCCAGCGCCTGCCCGATGCCCTTGATGCCGGCCAGGCCCAGCCGCACGGCGAAGCCGCCGTCGCGACGGTGGGCCAGGGTCTCGTCGGGAGCGGTGATGTCGAAGAGGCCGACGGGGGGCTGGATGCTGTGGGTGCAGGAGTCGAGGCCGGTGACCCGTTTCGTCTCATCGCTGTGCTCGCTCAACGGCCGGGGGTTTCCTGAGGGCTCGAGGCAGGCCTCGACCCCCGACGCATGCAGGTCGGGCCGGCGCACCTCGACGCCGTGGCGACGGGCGTCAGCGGTGAGGGTCGCGGGCGAGTAGAACCCCATCGGCTGCGCACGGAGGAGCCCCGCGAGAAAGGCCGCGGGGTAGTGCAGCTTGATCCACGAGCTCGCGTAGACCAGCAGCCCGAACGACAGTGCGTGCGACTCGGCGAACCCAAAGTTCGCGAACGCCTGGATCTTGGCGTAGATGTCGTCGGCCTGTTCAAGGGTCAGCCCGTTGGTCTCCAGCATCCCCTTGTACAGCTGCTCACGGATCGAGTCGATCCGCTCGATCCCGCGCTTGGAGCCCATCGCCCGGCGCAGGGTGTCGGCCTCGGCGGCCGAGCAGTCGCCGATCGCGACCGCCATCTGCATGAGCTGCTCTTGGAACACCGGCACCCCCATCGTGCGCTCCAGCACCGGCCGCAGCTTCTCGTGGACGTAGGTGACCTCCTCCCGCCCGAGCTTGCGCCGCACGAACGGATGCACCGCGCCGCCCTGGATCGGGCCGGGGCGCACGAGCGCGATCTGGATCACGAGGTCATAGAACTGCCGTGGCTGCAGGCGCGGCAGCAGACCCATCTGCGCGCGCGACTCGACCTGGAACACCCCGATCGAATCCGCCCGGCAGAGCATGTCGTAGACCGCCTTCTCCTCCTTCGGCATCGTGTCGAGCGTCCAGCGCTCGCCCGTGGCATCCGCCACAAGGTCGAAGCAGTACTGCAATGCGGCGAGGATGCCGAGCCCGAGCAGATCGAACTTCACGAGCCCCATCCACGCCGCGCTGTCTTTGTCCCACTGGATGACGGTGCGGTTCGCCATGCGTGCATGCTCGATCGGCACCACCTCCCCCACCGGGCGCTCGGTGAGCACCATCCCGCCGGAGTGGATACCGAGATGCCGCGGCGCCTTCAGCAGCGCTGAGGCGAACTCGATCACCTGATCGGGGATGTCGTGATCGGGCCCCGACTCGAGGCTCGCGCCCCACCGCTCGACCTGCTTCGACCAGGCGTCTTGCTGACCGGGCGAGTGCCCGAGCGCCTTGGCCATGTCGCGCACGGCGTTCTTCGGCCGGTACTGGATGACGTTGGCCACCTGAGCGGCGCGCTCGCGCCCATACTCCCGATACACCCACTGGATGATCTCTTCCCGCCGATCCGAGTCGAAGTCGACATCGATGTCGGGCTCTTCATCGCGCAGGTGCGAGAGGAAGCGCTCGAACGGCAGGTTGTAGGCGATCGCGTCGACCGCGGTGATGTCGAGCAGGTAGCAGACGGCACTCGAGGCGGCCGAGCCCCTCCCCTGACACAGGATGCCGCGGCGCCGCGCCTGTTGCACGATGCCCCACACGATCAAGAAGTAGCCCGGGAAATCCTTCGACTCGATGACATCGAGCTCGTTCGCGATGCGCCGACGCTGAGCATCCGTGAGTTTCGGGTACTTGCGCGGCACCGCCTCCCACACCAGCTGCCGCAGGTACGAGATCGGTGTGTGCCCCTCCGGCACCTTCTGCTTCGGCAGGGCGGGTTTGGCCTTGCGCAGCGGAAAGGCCAGCTCGTCGGCGAGCGGGACGGTGCGGGCGACGGCTCCCGGATACCGGGCGAACCGCGCCGCCATCTCGGCACCCGATCGCAGGTGCGCACCGGCATGCGAGGGCAGCCAGCCGTCGATCTCGTCGAGACTCCGGTTCGCCCGCACCGCCGCCACCGCTGCCGCCAGCAGCTCGCCCTCGGGAGCCGCGTAGTGCACGTTGTTCGTCGCGAGGGTCGGCAGCCCGCGCTCGGCGGCGAGCGCGGCGAGCGCGGCGTTGTCGCGCGTATCGGCCGGGTTGCCGTGGTCGAACAGCTCGACGTGCACCGCATCGCGGCCGAACAGGGCGACGAGATCATCCAGAGCGGATGCTGCGGCACTGAGCCCGCCGGCGGCGAGCCCTCGACGGACCGCACCCTTCCGGCATCCGGTCAGCACCGCCCAGTGCGGGTCGCGGGGACCGCCCGCGTGATCGGCGAGCGCCGCCAGGTCGTAGTTGGGGCGGCCCTTCTCGGCGCCGGCGAGTTGCGCCTCAGTGATCGCCGCCGACAGCCGGTGGTAGCCCTCTTCGCCGCGGGCGAGCACGAGCAGATGCGCGCCGACCGGATCGGGCTCTCCGTTCTGCGGCCGCGGGAGCTCGAGCGAGAGCTCGGCACCGAACACGGTCTTCACGCCGTACGGTTCGGCCGCCTCGGCGAAGTTCACCAGCCCGTAGAAGCCGTCGTGGTCGGTCATGGCCAGCGCGTGCAGGCCGAGGCGCTCGGCCTCTTCAGTGAGCTCTTCCGGCGACGAGGCGCCGTCGAGGAACGAGAACGACGAGTGCGCATGCAGTTCGGCGTACGGCACGGCGTCTTCCGGCCGGTCGATCTTGGGCGCCACGTATTTCGCGCGCTTGTGCGACCACGCCGGGCTGTCGCCGCCATCGGCGTTCGCCGGAGTGTCGGCCGGGCGCCGGCGGTCGCTGAGCACGCGTTCCATCTCAGACCACGGCACGGCGGGGTTATGGAAGCCCATCAGGCGCCTCCCGTCGGCCGCATTCGGCCGCGTCTCGTCCAGGGGTCAGTCATAGCGACCCTCGGCACGCCACTCGCCCTCTTCCCAGATCAGCAGCCACGCGAGACCGTCGGTGTCGACCACCTGGAACCGATGCGCCCGGCGACGGCGCAGCTCGTCCCATCCGCGTTCGCTGACCGGCCACGGCCCTGCCCACGCGTCGATCCGCCGCCGGCGGCCGTCGGCGTCGAGTATGGCGGGCGGGGAGCTGAGGGCTCCGCGATCGCCGATCCGCACAGCATCCCCCGCCCCGTCGGTGACCTCGACGAGCCACGGCTCGGGGTACACCGTCGTCGGCAGGGGGTCGGGCAGGCTTCCCGGCCACGGCCGCGCCCGCTCGTGGCGCAGCACGGCCCGATCGCCCCACGGCACCTGCACCTGGCGCTCGGCGAGCCAGCGGCCGCCGCCGATCGCCGGGGTGAGCACCCCGCGGTGCCCGAGCATCGCCTGCACGCGCGAGAGGGCGTGGTGCACGCGCTCCTCCGCGCCGGCGCCGAAGATCGCCGGAGTGTGATGGGATGCCGCATCCACCGCCGCGGGCTCGATGCGCACGAGCGCGACTCCGCTCGCCAGAACGCCCTGCGCCTCGCCGAGCTGCCAGCGCACCCGGTCGACGACGGCCGCCGCGTCGAAGGAGGCGGGATGCAGCCACACCCGCTCGGACCGCTCGCCGCGCTCGCCCGCGAGCTCGACCCGCAGCTCGGTGCAGACGAGGTCGTGCGCACCGAGGCGGGCGATGAACTCGTCGGCGGCGATGCGCATGCCGAACGCCACCTGGTCGGCGAGTTCGAGCGGAGGCTCGAACGCCACCTCGCGATGCAGCTCGGGCGGAGGTGTGCGCGGCTGCACGGGCCGGGAATCCTGGCCTGCGGCGAGGGAATGCAGGCGGACTCCGCGATCACCGAACCTCTCGCGCACCCGCTCCACCTCGAGGGCCGCGAAGTCGGCCAGGGTCTGCACACCCAGCCGGGCGAGCAGATCCACCAGATCATCGCTCGCGCCCAACGCCGCCCAGGCGTCGCCCAGCACGGTCACGGGCAGCGGCGCGAGGAACTCACCGGCCGCGCCGGGCGGTACCACCCTCACGTGCTCGGCAGTGCCGTACCGGGCTGCCTGCTCGGCAGAGAACGGTCCGTCGGCCACCCCGGCCCGTACTCCGTGCAGACCCTCTTCGGCGAGCGCGGCGAGCAGCACCCGCGCGGCCTCCTCCTCGCCGCCGTAGTAGCGCGCAGGGCCCCGGGCGCGCAGCGCGCACAGCCCGGCGCGAACGATCTGCACCCCGGGCGCCCGCTCCTCGATGAGCGACACCACCGGAGCGAACAGGCGGTGATCGCGCCCCGGATCGGCGGTGACGACGACCAGTCGCGGACACCGCGCCTGGGCGTCACGGCGCCGCTGCCCGCGCCGCACCCCCTCCGCCCGGGCCGCCGGAGAGCAGGCGACGACGAGGTTGCGCTCCATCACGGCGATCGGCGGCGCGGTGCTGTTCGGGGCGGTGCTGTCAGGCGCGGTGCTGTTCGGCGCGGATCCGCTCGCCCGCCGCGCGACCCCCGCGGTTGGGTCACGCAGCAGCGCGGTGACCGGCCAATCCGGAAACCACAGGACGAGACTCCGGACCGGAGCCTGCCCGGGCGGCGAGAACACGGGGGCGGATGCCATGTCACCCCACCGCTCTCACCCCGGGCGGCGGGTACGCCGCCCGCGCGGCGTCGCCCGCTGCCCGCGCGGCGTCGCCCGCTGTCTCGCGTGTGGTGCCGCCGATCGCGGTTATCGGCGCGCGCTGCCCGCTCTGGTCACGCAGCGCCGATACCGTGCCGTCGGCTGCGGGCAACAGCATCCTGGACCTGCGAGGAACCGGCCAGCGCCTGCTCGACGAGGTGACGGTGACGGCGCGGCCGGCCAGGTAGCCGTACCCCTCGCCGAGGCCCGACCACTCGGGCTCGCTGACCCGGAGCACGGCCTCGGCCTGCGGCCACTCGCCCTCGACGAGCAGCACCGCGCCGCGGTCGCGCAGGCGCGCAGCGAGCCGCGAGACCTCCTGACCCATCGGCCGGCCCTGCGGGCGCACGGCCACAATCGGCAGCACATCGGCGATCGTGGCGGCGACCGCCAGCCAGCGCGGACCTGGGTCGGGGATGAGCACGAGCCGGTCGAGGTCGACGCCGAGTCGCTCGGCGGCCTCGGCCCCGAGCTCGGGCATGCCGATCACCCCGCACCACGACCCCTCTTGCGACGCACGCGCGATCAGCGCCAGCAGCAGCGACCCCGACGCGGGGAGCGAGTAGGCCGAGCCCGGCCGGAGCCCCCGCCCGGGAAGGAGATCGGCGAGGGCGGGATGCGTGGGCAGCACCGGCGCGTCGAGCTTGCGGCCCTGCACACGCTCGAGCTGAGCGCGCAGATCGCCCACCTCGTCGGCGCTGCTGCGCATGTTCGCCCCCATCGACCCAGACTAGAACATACGTTCTAGATTCTCTACCTGGATTCGACGTTAGCCTCGGGCGCAGACATCCTCATGCCCGTTTTTACATCCTATGTTCGATACTCTGCGCTGCTTCCCCCGCGAGCCGCGCCTCAGGGTCAGCCCGCGACGAGCTCCGCGGTCGTCGCGATCCGCGCGAAGCCGCCGGCCTGCAGGTCGAGCGCCGTCGTGGCCATGAGCTCGGCGGCGCTGCGCGTGACGGTGCCGAGGCCCGCGACATCCGCCGTCAGATCGAACGTGCGCGTCGCATCCAGCGCCACCACGACGTCGTAGCCGAGGTTGCCCGCCATCCGCGCGGTCGTCTCGACGCACATGTTGGTCTGGATGCCGCAGATCACCAATTCTTCGATCCCCCGCTCGCCGAGCCAGGCGTGCAGATCGCGGTCTCCGTAGAACGCCGAGTTGACGTTCTTCATGATGAACAGATCGGGCTCGACGGCGGCGACCGGGTCGACGAGGGCGTTGCCCGCAGCATCCGGATGCAACGGCGACGCCTCGGAACGCGAATCGTGCCGCACCACGACGATCGGGCCACGGCCGGGCCACGCCTCGATCAGGGCCGAGACGTTCGCCTCGCACTCCGGGTTGGTCGAGGGCCCCCAGACGGCGTCGTCGAAGCCGCGCTGCATGTCGATCACGATGAGTGCCTGCGTCATGGAGTCCATCTTCCCCGCGTGCGCGTGCACAACTCCGGTAAAACTTGCGCCGAACGGCCGATCTGCGCCTCATAACCGCCATCTGGCCATGAACTGCCGGAGTTGTCACCATTCACCGCCCGGAAACGCCGCCCGGTGACTACCGCTTGCCGCCGTGACCCGACCCGCCGGTCGAAACTCACGGCCCGCTCCCAGCTTCGCGGGACCAATCCGATAGACCTGTGCGTTCTGAATACAAGACGCAGTAGCCAGCCGCGCCTGACCTAGGAGGAAACGTGTCACAGGACTACCGCAAGACTCCCGAGGCGCTCAGTCGTCTCACCCCGAACCAGTACCGGGTCACCCAGGAGGACGCCACCGAGCCCGCGTTCCGCAACGAGTACTGGGACAACCACGAAGACGGCATCTACGTCGACGTCGTCTCGGGCGAGCCGCTGTTCTCGTCGACCGACAAGTACGACAGCCACTCGGGCTGGCCGAGCTTCACCAAGCCGCTCGCACCCAGCGTCGTCACCGAGCACGTCGACGGCAAGCTCTGGATGAAGCGCACCGAGGTGCGCTCCGCGGGCGCCGACAGCCACCTGGGTCACGTCTTCGACGACGGGCCGCGGGATGCTGGGGGCCTGCGTTACTGCATGAACTCGGCCGCGATGCGGTTCATCCCCGTCGCACAGCTCGAGGCGCAGGGATACGGTGATTACCGCGAGCTTTTCGAGCCCACCACGACCACTCAGGAGAACGCCTCATGACCAGCGGACCTTTCGACACCGGCGCCATCACCCAGACCCCCGGCACGGAGACGGCTGTCCTCGCGGGCGGCTGCTTCTGGGGCGTCGAAGATCTGATCCGCCGCCAGCCCGGCGTGCTCGAGACGCGCGTCGGCTACACCGGCGGCACGAACGACCACGCGACCTACCAGCGTCACACCGGTCATGCCGAGGCCGTGGAGATCGTGTTCGACCCGACGAAGACGACCTATCGCGACATCCTGGCGTTCTTCTTCCAGATCCACGACCCCTCGACCCTGAATCGTCAGGGCAACGACGTCGGCACGAGCTACCGGTCGGCGATCTTCCCGACCACGGCCGAGCAGGAGCGGGTCGCCCGCGAGACGATCGCCGATGTGGATGCCTCGGGGCTCTGGCCGCGCAAGGCCGTCACCACGATCGAGCCCCTGGGCGCGTTCTGGGAGGCCGAGCCGGAGCACCAGGACTACCTCGTGCGGATCCCCCACGGCTACACGTGCCACTTCGTGCGGCCCGGCTGGGTGCTGCCCCGCCGGGAGGAGACCTCGGCGGTCTGAGGTCTGACCTCGCGGGGGCGGCGGGCGGAGCATCCGTCCCTCGTCCCGCACGGACGCAGGAGATATACCGAAAACAGGGCGGTCCCACTGGGATCGTCCTGTTTTCGATACTTCGCCTGTACCGGTGCGCTGCGCCGCGGCCGACCTACGCGGCAAGCCCGAGGTACGGGCTCCAGCGCGGGTCGGCGCGGTCGGTTCCGCGCACGGTCCACTGCAGGCCGCGGGGCGGGCGCGGGGTCAGCCGCAGCTCCCACCCCATCTCCTGGGGCGTCCGGTCGCCTTTGACGTTGTTGCAGCGCAGGCAGCAGGCGACCAGGTTCTCCCACGAGTCCGCGCCCCCGCGCGAGCGCGGCAGGACGTGATCGATCGTCGACGCGGTCTTGGCGCAGTACGCGCAGCGGTGGGCATCACGGCGCAGCACCCCGCGACGGGTCACCGGGATGTGGCGGCCACCCGGCACGCGGACGTACCGCGTCAGCAGGATCACCGCCGGTCGGTCATAGGCGCCGCGCGCACCCCAGATCGGTTCGCCATCGACGCACTCGATGACGGTGGCCTTCTCATTCATCACGAGCACGAGCGCCCGCTTGAACGACACGACCGCAAGCGGCTCGTAACCCGCATTCAGCACAAGAGTGCGCATTCCCCATCCTTCCGAACGGCCGGGACGGCTTCCCGGTATTCGATACGAACGACGCCTCGAGCGGCGCGGGGGGATGAAAAAAGGCGCTGTCTCATGGACAGCGCCTCGACGCCACGGCTATGCCGCGGCATCCGTTCACACGATGCCGAAGTACCAGCCGACCGAGCGCATCCATGGTTCGGATGCGTGGTGTGCTGCCCATCGGCGCCCTCCGCTTCTTCTCAGCGTCGGATTTCAGGGTAATACACGCTACGACCACCGGGGGTCGCGGGGAAGGTTAACGCGCGGTGGCGTGTCGGTGTCAGGAATTGCGCGAGCAGAAGGTGGCCGGATGCTGTCGTCCGGGGCTGCCGGATGCTTGGTGCCGCCGGGGGCTCGGGGCTGTCGGGCGTGCCGGCGGCTCGGGGTTGCCGGCTCCGCGCCTGTGGCTACAGCGCGCCTGCGTTGGCGATAAGCCAATCCCACGGATCAACGACAGATCCGTTGATATGGACTTCGAAGTGGAGGTGGTTCGCGGTCGAGCTGCCGGTGCTGCCGACGAAGCCGATCAGCTGGCCGGCGGCGACCGAGTCGCCGACCTGCACCTGGCGGGTGCCGTAGGTCATGTGGCCATACATCGTGGCGACCTGCTGTCCGCCGATGACGTGCTGGATCTCGATGCCGACGCCGTAGCCGCCGACGCTCTCCGCCGAGATGCTCACCACGCCGGCGGCGGCGGCGTAGATCGGCGTCATCGCCGGTGCGAGGAGATCCTGCCCCTGGTGGTACCCCGAGTCCCAGAGCCCGCGGCCCTTGGTGAAGTTCAGGATCGGCCAGCGCACCTCGCCCGTGCCGGGCGAGGTCAGGTTGACATTGAGCGGAATCGAGGTGGCGGTCGAGGTGGCGGCGACTGCCGCAGCAGCGCGGGCTGCGGCAGCAGCGGCGGCGGCTTCTTCGGCCTTCTTCTGCGTGATCTCGGCGGCGGTGGTGGCGTCGTAGCTGCCGCGGGTGAGCGCGGTCGATGTCGCGTCGGAAGCCACGACGAGCGACTGGGCGTCACCCTCGGAGACCTGCTGGAGCGTGAGCGCCTCGGATGTGGGCCGCGTCGCGGCATACGCCGGCAGCGCGACGGTGGCGATGAGCCCCGCCACCATCGTCAGAATGACGGCGCTGCGCAGCGGCTTGGCCTTGGCCTTCGTCTTGGGGTGGGGTGCGTGCGGCGCGGTGGAGGCGGCGACGACCTTCTCGGTGCGGTTGCTCTGTCGGGAAAGACGAGGCGCTTTCGCGGGGGCCGTTGGGCGTGCAGGGTTCCTGCGCGCGCGATCGCGGCGCGTCAGACTCGTCGTGTCGATGTCGGGTTCGTTCGACGAATCGGTCACTTCAGCCAAGCTATCCTCCGGGGCCTCTGTCGTCGGGACGACACTGGCTCGTCGGCACTCTGCGTCAAGGCACGGTGTGCGGGCTTCACCCGGTGAACGACGAGCCGTAGAGGCAGAACACCAGGGGTCCGACGGCGGGCTTCTCGCCTGTGGACTTCTCCGAGGCTACCCGAAGGTAACGAATAAGTCACTTTCATCGGAGGCATCTGCGAATACTGCCAGCATCCCGCCCGTCTGGGGAGGAACCGACGCCGCCCCGCACCCGGCGCACGCACGTGTCCGGCCACGCCGCTGGGCGCAGCGGCGTCGAGCCTCCGGGGCAGCTCGGGCCGAGCATCCCCCCGCCCCTCGCCTCTCCTACGAGCGCGAGAAACCACATTCCCGCCGAGACACCCCGCATCGCGGTGCGTCTCATCGCGAAAGTGGTTTCTCGCGAACGAAGGGATGCTCGGGTCGGGGAATGCGGGGATCCCGGCGCGCCGGCATGCCAGCGCGCGGGCAGCCCGTCGCGGCCAGGGCCGACGAGCCCCGTCCCCGCCCAGAAGCTCAGACCCGGTCGTCGACCAGGAAGATGTGCGACGCGACCTCGACGGGAAGCTCGAGGCCCTCGTCGTTGCCGTCCATCTGCACCAGCACGTAGCCCTCGTTGTAGCGGTAGTCGCCGTGTGCGCCGGGCACGACGCCCGCCGACTTGAGCTGCTGCAGCAGCTCGGGGTCGACCTGCACGGGCTCGGCGAGGCGGCGGACGGTGCCCACGATCGGCTCGCCCGCGTCGTTGAGCCGGCGGACGAGTCCGACGACGCCCTCTTCGAAGGTGCGGGCCGGCATGTCGCCGAGCTGGTCGAGTCCTGGGATCGGGTTGCCGTACGGCGACTCGGTGGGGTGGCCGAGCAGTTCGACGAGGCGACGCTCGACCTGCTCGCTCATGACGTGCTCCCAGCGGCAGGCCTCTTCGTGCACGTACGCCCAGTCCAGGCCGATCACGTCGCTGAGCAGCCGCTCGGCCAGACGATGCTTGCGCATGACGTCGACCGCCTTGTTGCGGCCCGCGTCGGTGAGTTCGAGGCGGCGATCGTCCGAGACGATGACCAGCCCGTCGCGCTCCATTCGGCCTACCGTCTGCGACACCGTCGGGCCGGAATGCCCGAGCCGCTCGGAGATGCGCGCACGCAGCGGCACGATGTTCTCTTCCTCGAGCTCGAGGATCGTGCGCAGGTACATCTCGGTCGTGTCGATCAGATCGGCCATGCCTGTGCATCCTTGCTGTGGGGGTGGTAGGCAAGCCTAACCCAGCGTGCTGACACGAGACCTGGGTGCCCCGGCGCTCGCCTCTAGAATCGTGGGATGCCGCACCTCGAGATTCCCCGCGACCTGCTGCCCGCCGACGGACGCTTCGGATGCGGCCCCTCCAAGGTGCGCGACGCGCAACTCGCGGCCCTCGCCGGATGGGGCGCCGACGTGCTCGGCACCTCGCACCGGCAGGCGCCCGTGAAGAACCTCGTCGGCTCGGTGCGTGCGCGCCTGGCCGAGCTGTTCCGCCTTCCGGACGGCTACGAGATCATCCTCGGCAACGGCGGATCGACGGCGTTCTGGGATGCTGCGGCCTTCGGCCTGATCGAAAACCGCAGCCAGAACCTCGTATTCGGCGAGTTCGGTGGCAAGTTCGCCGCCGCGGCGGCCGCTCCGTGGCTGCAGGCCCCCGACGTCCGCGCGGTCGACGCCGGCACCCGCACCACCGCCGAGCCCGTCGAAGGCGTCGACGTGTACGCCTGGCCGCACAACGAGACCTCCACCGGCGTCTCGGCTCCGGTGACCCGCGTGACCGGTGACCCGGGAGCCCTCACCGTCATCGACGCGACCAGCGCCGCAGGCGGCATCGACGTCGACATCTCCGAGACCGACGTGTACTACTTCGCGCCCCAGAAGAACCTCGGTTCGGACGGCGGTCTGTGGTTCGCGGCTGTCTCGCCTGCGGCGATCGAGCGGATCGGGCGGATCGCAGCATCTGACCGCTACATTCCCGAGTTCTTGAGCCTGAAGAATGCCGTCGACAACTCGCGGCTCGAGCAGACCCTCAACACTCCGGCGATCACGACGCTCGTGCTGCTGGACAGCCAGCTGGAATGGATGCTCGGCAACGGCGGCCTCGCCTGGTCCAGCGCTCGCACGGCTGAGTCGTCGGCGGCGCTGTACGACTGGGCGGAGGCATCGGCGGTCGCGACGCCGTTCGTGGCAGACCCGGCTGACCGCTCGCCCGTGGTCGTGACGATCGACTTCGACGAGGCGATCGACGCCGCCGCGATCGCCAAGACGCTGCGCGCCAACGGCATCGTCGACACCGAGCCGTATCGCAAGCTCGGGCGCAATCAGCTGCGCGTGGCGACGTTCGTGTCGATCGAGCCCGACGATGTGCGTCAGCTCATCCGGTCGATCGACTTCGTGCTCGCCAACAGCTGAGCGCCGGCCTTCCGCGTCCCGACCCGGGTCCGTCGGCCATTCCGGCGTGCCGACCCAGGTCCGTCGGCCATTCCGGCGCGAGAAACCAGTTTTCCGTCGAGACATCACGCATCGCGTGGTGTTTCGACGGAAAAGTGGTTTGTCGCGCCTTCGGAAGGCAGGTCAGTACTCGCGCGAACCCTCGTCGTAGGCGAAGTCGTCGTCATCGTCCGCGTCCTCGTCGTCTTCGGCGTCGTCCGACTCGTCGTCATCGTCCGCGTCGTCGTCATCGGCGTCGTCGAGATCGTCATCGTCGTCGTCGTCGTCGTCGTCGACAGCATTCGCGTCGACGTCGAGCTCGTCGATGTCGACGCCGTCGACGTCTCCCGCATGCAGGATGGGCGACGCGTCGGCGTCGAAGTCGACAGCATCCAGGTCATCGATGTCTGCGAGCTCGTCGGCGAGTTCGTCGTCATCCTCGTCGGAGTCGTCCTCGTCGTCGTCTTCGATCCCCGCCGCGGCGTTCGCCTCCGCGATCGCCTCCTGCGCGGCCTGGTAATCGGCGAGGCGAACCGCCCACGGCACCCAGTCCGGAGCCAGGAGCGCAGCATCCCCGGGGAGCAGTTCCACCTCGAGGACGGAGGGATCAGCATCCGCGAGTCTTGCCAGGCTCACCGTCCAGAACCAGCCGGGGTATCCCGCCAGCCGGTTCTCGAAGCGCAGCGAGACGACTCCGTCGGGCTCGACCGAGTAGCCCGCGGGCGGGCCGATCGTGTCTTCCGGCGTGATCTCGATCAGCGCGTCGCGCGCCTGATCGTGGGCGGCCAGCAGCCGCTCGTCACCGAGCGGCGCGAGCGGTGCCGACGACGCCGGATCAGAGGTCGGTTCGGGAAGCTCCTGCGAATCGTCAGGCGTCGAGTTCATCGGCGACCTTGCGCAGCACTGCGACGACGGTCTTGCCGTGCGAACCGCTGGGATACCGCCCCTTGCGCAGGTCGTTTCCGACACCGTCGAGCAGCTTCACGAGGTCTTCGACGATGATCGCCATGTCGTCGGCGGGCTTGCGCGACCGCTTCGCGAGGCTGACCGGAGCTTCGAGCACCCGCACCGACAGCGCCTGCAGACCGCGCTTGCCGTCGGCGACGCCGAACTCAAGTCGGACACCCGCCTTCGGGGGCGGCGAGCCGGCAGGCAGGGCGGTGGCGTGCAGGAAGACATCTTGACCGTCATCGGTGGTGATGAAGCCGAAGCCCTTCTCCTCGTCATAGAACCTGACCTTGCCGGTGGGCATGAAGACCTCGCTGGGGAACGGCCCGCAGAAGCGGGCATGGCGGAGCAGGGCTGAAGAAGCCCTGCCTTCCACCCTACGGCACGCCCACCGGGCAGGTAGGCTGGAGCGGATGAGCACCCGCAACCCCGGCGAGGACGTACCCGTCCGTCGCATCGACCGCTACCTGGCAGTGACAGGGCTCGGACTCGCGCTCGTCTCCGTGGTCTGCTTCTTCGCCGTGATCGCGGCCCAACCCCTCGGCGTCACCGACATGAGCACCGGCATCTGGCCGGTCCTGGTGGTGTTCCCTCTGATCGCCCTGCCGATCGCCTTCCTGATGATCGTCGCCGTACTGATCATGAGTTTCGTCCGAAGGGCCCGGGCCAACCGAGGTAACTGACGTGGCCGACTCCTCGGATCAGCGCGCCCTGGCGATCCGCCTGGCAGGTCTGAGCGATGAGCGGCTCGCTGCGGTCTTCGCTCTGCGCGGTGTCACCGCAGGCGTCGCATGGCGCGACTTCTTCGACGCTGCGGACGCGCTTCTGGATGCTGCATCCATCGATCGCGCTCTCCAGAAGCTCCCCCGCACGGCGCTGGTCGCCCTCGCCCACGACGGAGTGGTCGCCCGCCCCGTCGCCGAACGGCTGAGCGCGCGGGCGCTGGCGGATGAGAACGGACTGCCCTACGGCGCCGTGACGGCGCGGGCACAAGCGGTCGCTGCCGCCAATCCCGATGCGGTCAGCCCGCTTCCGGAGGTGCCCGCACCCCCACCGGCCGACGAAGCGGCCGCCGCGGCTGCCGCCGAGCGCGCCTTCACCACCGTCGCCGCGCTGGCCGACGTGCTCCTGGCGTGCCTGCACGGCCCGTTCACCCGTACCGGATCCGGTACGGTGAGCGCCGCCGACCGCCGCAGACTCATCGAGGCCGGGGCGTTGTCCTCACCCGACGACCTCGACGATCTCGTCGCCGCCGCCGCCGCCGCAGATCTCGTCCGCGCCGCCGAGCGCGAGTGGGTCGGCACGAGCAACGCCGAGAGGTGGCTGCAGCTTCCGACCGCCGAGCGCTGGCAGGCGATCGCCGAGGGTCTCCGCTCCGAGCTGCCCGACGCCCTCCGCATCCCCGGCGGCGGGTTCATGCCGCCGTCGGCATGGGAGGCGGCGTTCCCCCTCGATCCCGAGTGGCCCGACCGCGTGGCCCGGATGCTGCGCATCGCCCGCCAGTGGACGCTTCTGACCCCAGGCGGTGCCGAGCCGGCGTGGGCGACCGACCTGCGTCAGGGCCGCAAGCCCGACACCGCAAGCCTCGCCCGCCATCTGCCCGCCGAGATCGATCGCGTGTACCTGCAGGCCGACCTGACCGCGATCGCTCCCGGACCTCTTGCGCCGGCACTCGACCTGCGGCTGCGCAGCATCGCGCATCGCGAGTCGCGGGCCCAAGCATCCACGTATCGCTTCAGCGTCGATTCGCTCGGCGCCGGCATGACCGAGGGCGAGAGCGCCGAGTCGGTGCGCGAGTTCCTCTCGAGGATCTCGCTGACCGGCATCCCCCAGCCGCTGGACTATCTCATCTCGAGCACCGCCGCGCGCCATGGGCGTGTCACGGTGCGGACGGATGCTGCGACCGGCCGCACCCGCATCGAAAGCGATGATCACGCACTGCGTGACACGATCGCGGTGGATCAGGCCCTCCGACCGCTCGGCCTCGTTCTCGACGGCGACGCGCTCAGCTCACGCGTGGAGCGCGACGCGGTCTACTGGTCGCTCGCCGATGCGCGCTACCCGGTGGTGGCACTCGATGACGACGGTGCGTCCGCCTCGCTCCGACGCGGGCGGCCCGCCAGCGCGGGACCGCGTAGCGCCGACGACCTTTACGCACGCCTGATCGCGACCCTCCGAGCGAGTGAAGGCGGAGATGAGGATGCCGCGTGGCTAGGCCGCGAACTCGACCAGGCGGTGCGCGCTCGGTCGATCATCGAGGTCGCCGTGCGGCTGCCCGACGGGTCGGAGCGCACCTTCACGCTCGAGGCGTCGGGTCTGGGCGGCGGGCGCCTCCGCGGCCGCGACCGCGGCGCCGACATCGAGCGCACTCTGCCGGTCTCGAGCATCGTGAGCGTGCGGCCGGCCTGAGCGCGGGCGCTCGGCCGCTGCGCTCGCGCCCGGCGCTCCCGCCGCGGACCCGCCCGGCGCTCCCGCCCGGTACTCCTGCCCGGCGCTCCCGCCCGCGCACCTGCCCGTCGTTCCGTCCTTCGCTCCCGTGCCGTGTCCGCCAGCTGGCGGACATGGGTCGCGCGAAAAGCCTTCTCCCGGACACGCGAAATCCGCATGTCAGCCAGCTGGCGGACATGCGCGCGCCGGAGGACCAACTTCCCGACACGAGTCGGGCCCAGCGAACCACCCCGGCACTCCGCCACCCGAAGCGCCGCCCATGCCAGCCAGCTGGCGGACATGAGTGGCGCGAAGAACCTTCTCCCGGACACGCGAAATCCGCATGTCAGCCAGCTGGCGGACATGCGCGCGCCGGAGGACCAACTTCCCGACACGAGTCGGGCGCAGCGACCCACCCCGGCACTCCGCCACCCGAAGCGCCGCCATTCGCGCCGCACAGGTAGAATCGATTCCTTATGGCTGACGGTCCCCTCATCGTGCAGAGTGACCGGACGGTGCTGCTCGAAGTGGCACATCCGGACGCGGAGAGTGCACGCCACGAACTGGCGATCTTCGCCGAACTCGAACGCGCGCCCGAGCACATCCACACCTACCGCGTCACCCGGCTCGGGCTCTGGAACGCGCGAGCGGCCGGGCACGACGCCGAAGACATGCTCGCGACGCTCGACCGATGGTCGCGCTTCCCGGTGCCGCCGTCGGTGTCGATCGACATCCGCGAGACGGTCGGCCGCTACGGCCGGCTCGTCATCGAGCGCGACGACGTCGAGGGCTTCGGCGAGAACGTGCTCGTGCTCCGCTCCACCGACGCGCCGGTGCTCGCCGAGATGGCGCGCAACAAGCGCATCCAGCCACTCCTGATCGGTCACCCCTCCCCCGGCACGTACGTCGTCGACGCCTGGGCACGCGGTCATATCAAGCAGGAGCTGCTGAAGATCGGCTGGCCCGCCGAAGACCGCGCGGGCTACACGCCGGGGACGCCGCATCCGATCGAACTCGACGAAACCGACTGGACACTGCGGCCCTACCAGCGCAAAGCCGTCGACATCTTCACCGAAGGCGGTTCTGGCGTCGTCGTCCTCCCCTGCGGCGCAGGCAAGACGCTCGTCGGCGCGGCAGCGATGGCCGACACGAAGACCACCACCCTCATCCTCGTGACCAACACCGTCAGCGCGCGGCAGTGGCGCGACGAGCTCATCAAGCGCACATCGCTCACCGCCGAAGAGATCGGCGAGTACTCCGGGCAGGTCAAAGAGGTCAAGCCCGTCACGATCGCGACCTACCAGATCCTCACGGCGAAGCGCCGGGGCGAGTACGCGCACCTCGCGTTGCTGGATGCTCTCGATTGGGGCCTCATCGTCTACGACGAGGTCCATCTGCTTCCGGCGCCCGTGTTCAAGCTGACCGCGGATCTCCAAGCCCGCAGGCGCCTCGGCCTCACGGCGACGCTCGTGCGCGAGGACGGTCGCGAGGGCGATGTCTTCAGCCTCATCGGACCCAAGCGGTTCGATGCACCGTGGAAGGAGATCGAGGCCCAGGGCTTCATCTCGCCCGCCGCCTGCTACGAGGTGCGCGTCGACCTCCCCGCCTCCGATCGGCTCGAATACGCGGCATCCGCCGACGACGAGCGCTACCGCCTCGCCGCGACCGCCGCCGCGAAGATCGATGTCGTCCGCAGCCTGGTTGAGCGCCACGAGGGCGAGCGGATCCTGGTGATCGGCCAGTACCTCGACCAGATCGACATCCTGGCGGAGGCCCTCGACGCCCCCAAGATCACGGGCGCGACGCCCATCGACGAGCGTGAGCAGCTCTACCAGGCCTTCCGGGTCGGCGAGATCTCAGTACTCGTCGTGTCGAAGGTCGCGAACTTCTCGATCGATCTACCCGAGGCATCCGTCGCCATCCAGGTGTCCGGCTCGTTCGGCTCACGGCAAGAGGAGGCCCAGCGCCTCGGCCGCCTGCTGCGCCCCAAGACCTCGGGTCACACCGCGAGCTTCTACACGCTGATCGCGCGTGACACCGTCGACCAGGACTTCGCGCAGAACCGGCAGCGGTTCCTCGCCGAGCAGGGGTACAGCTATACGATCCTCGATGCCGACCGGATCACCGCGAAGGCCGCGTGACCCCCTCCAAGCCCGCGTGAATCCGCCGATCCGGGCAATATCCAGCGGTCACAACAGATCCGTCACCATAATGGGGTCATGACCGCTCCTCGCATCCTCGTCGTCGACGACGAGCCGAACATCCGCGACCTGCTCATCACGAGCCTCCGGTTCGCGGGTTTCCAGGTGAAAGCCGTCTCCAACGGTGCACAGACGATCTCGGCTGTGCTCGAGGAGGAACCAGACCTCATCATCCTCGACGTGATGCTGCCCGACATGAACGGCTTCAGCGTCACCAAGCGGCTCCGCGGCGCGGGCTACACCGCGCCCATCCTCTTCCTCACCGCCAAAGACGAGACCGAGGACAAGATCGCCGGTCTCAACGCCGGCGGCGACGACTATGTCACCAAGCCGTTCTCGCTCGACGAGATCGTGGCGCGCATCCAGGCGATCCTCCGCCGCACGATGCAGGCCGACGAGGAATCGCTGATCCGCGCGGGCGAGTTGACGATGGACCAGGACACGCACGATGTGCTCGTCGGCGACGTGTCGATCGACCTCAGCCCGACCGAGTTCAAGCTGCTGCGCTACCTGATGCTCAATCCCAACCGGGTGCTGTCGAAGGCGCAGATCCTCGATCACGTCTGGGAGTACGACTTCAACGGCGACGCCGGGATCGTGGAGAGCTACATCTCCTACCTGCGACGCAAGATCGACCCGCACTCCAGCGAGGCGCTCATCCAGACCAAGCGCGGCTTCGGCTACATGCTCAAGGCGGGCAAGACCGCCTGACGCGGTCCCTGACGGAAGGGGCCGCCCTGGCAGAGAAGAAGGCCGATGGCGTCACCCGCTGGTGGCGTGGCATCAGCCTGCGCGCGAAGATCACCGGTGTCACCGTCGCGCTGCTGGCGATCGGGCTGATCGCCGCGGGGTTCGGCACGGCGATCTTCCTGCGCAACACACTCATCAACAATCTGAACGATCAGCTCGTGCAGATTGCCCAGACCGATCCCGCCAAGTCTGTCTTCACTGTCGAGACGGATGGAACCTACGCCGCCTTCAACGCGAATGAGCAGGTCACCACTACCGACTACTTCGTCGCCGTGTACAGCCCCGACGGCCAGGTGATCGAGCAGACGGAGAGCAAAGGCCCGACCCCGGTGATTCCCCGCGAGATCACTCTCGACCAGACCGTCACGAAGGGGCTCATCCCTACCGAGTTGGAGAGCTCCGCAGGCGGAGCGCCCTACCATGCCGTCATATCGTTGCTGGAGATCCCGGGCGCAACGACCTTCTACACGCAGCTCGTCGCACTGCCGGTCGCGCCGGTCGATCGGGTGGTGACGGCCTACCTCGGCATCTACGGCATCCTCGCCCTCATCACGATCATCGCCGGAGCGTTGGCGACACGATTCCTCGTCACGCTCGCGTTCAGCAGTCTCAGTCAGGTCGAGACCACCGCGATGTCGATCGCCACGGGCGACTTCAGCCAGCGCATGACCGACATCGAGCCGGGCACCGAAGTGGGTCGCCTCAAGACCGCGATCAACACCATGCTGGGCCGGATCGACGGCGCGCTCTCGGAGCGCGACGCGACCGTTCGCCAGATGCGCCGCTTCATCGGCGATGCGAGCCACGAGCTGCGCACCCCGCTCGTCACGGTGCGCGGCTACGCCGAGCTCTACCGCATGGGTGCGATCACCAGCGACGAAGACGTCGCCCAGGCCATGAACCGCATCGAGTCGGAGGCCAAGCGGATGGGCGTGCTGGTCGAAGACCTCCTCGCCCTGGCGCGCCTGGACGAGCGGCGCGACGTGGTGATCGGCCCGGTCGATCTGCGGCCGATTGCTCGGGATGCTGCGCTCGACGTCCGCGCGGCGGCCCCCCAGCGCCCGGTGACGGTCGTGGACACGACGATCGTCGAGCCGCCGCCCCCGCCTGAGCCCGCCGAGTCGCTCCCGGACCCTTCCGAGCTCGGCCCCGACGCGCCGTCTCGGCGAGGATCCCCGCCCACGTCGGCGATCGCCCGCGCCGGCGGCGCGACGCTGTCGCTTCTGCGACGCCGCCCGCGCCCTGTGCCGGCGACGCGTGCGACCGGAGCGGAGACGCCGCCCCCGTCGGCGCCGGTGGGCGACACCGGGGACGGCATCGGCGCCGCGAGCGCCCCACCGATCGTGCTCGGCGACGAGAACCGCATCCGCCAGGTCGTGACCAACCTCCTCGGCAACGCGCGGCGGTTCACGTCGGAAGATTCCCCGATCGAGCTGACGGTCGGCGTCGATGTTCCCACCCGAATGGGCTGGATCGAGGTGATCGACCACGGCGAGGGCATCCCCGAGCAGCTGCGCGACAAGATCTTCCAGCGCTTCTGGCGCGCCGACACCTCGCGCACGCGCGAGACCGGCGGCGCGGGCCTGGGCCTGTCGATCGTCTCGTCGATCATCGAGGCGCTGCACGGCTCGGTCGATGTCACCGAGACCCCCGGGGGCGGCGCGACCTTCCGGGTAGCGTTCCCCCTCGCTCCCCCGGCCGACGCCGCGGCGCACCTGTGGATCGAGACGCAGCCGTTGCCGTTGACGCGGGGTTCCGGCATCCCGACTCCCTGACGCCTCGCCCGCTCGGCCGTGCGCAATGCACCCTCACCCGTCGCAATGCACCCTCACCGAGGGTGCATTGCGGGAACCGAGGGTGCATTGCGGGAACCGAGGGTGCATT
>NZ_CAXTJR010000014.1:0-69790 GCF_964244775.1 uncultured Microbacterium sp. | reverse complement strand
GTCAGCAGCTCAACCGCGATTCACGCAACAACGTCTCTGGACATCACAGCTAACCTGCCCGCCGTAGTCCAGCCACAGGACTTCCCAGCGCTCAGCTTGGGACTCGCACCACACATGACTGCGTGTGCGCTCCCAGAAGTACAGCGCGCCGGTGAAGTAGTGACGGACGCCTTTCGAAGTGCGCACCTTCACCGGATCAATCGCAGCCCAGTCCCGTCCGCCGAGTTCTCTGCTGGTAACGGCGTGCTGCTGTCCGACCCCGACGCCGGCCTCGTCCAATCGCGATATCCAGTGCAGCTCGGTACCTGCCGAACGACGCCGGGTCGTGATCTGCTTCGCGATGTGGACCGGCCGCATCTGGATGCCTCCTCGTCAGGCGCACAACGCTGTGTGCCTGACGCTGATGCTCCCGCTGCACGAGCGCAGCTCTCGGAGCCGCACCGGCGTTTTGCCGCATCCGATGCAACGACAACGGAGACCAGTGCAACGAAAGGGTCCCAAGTGCAGCGAGAACACGTTTCCGACACGAGCGACTCTTGCGCGAACAGCATCCGCTCGCTAATCTACAACCAAATGGTTGCACAACGGGAGCTCAGCGATGAAGAGATCGACCGCGTCTTCCATGCCCTCGCAGATGCGACGCGACGCGATATCGTCCGCCGGACGATCGATTCAGAGCTGTCGATCTCGAAGGTCGCCGCGGACTACGACATGTCGTTCGCCGCGGTGCAGAAGCACGTCGCGGTGCTCGAGTCCGCCCACCTCATCGTCAAGCGCGCCGAAGGGCGCGAGCGCCTCGTGCGCGCAAACCCGGCCATGATCGCCCGCGCCCGCACACTGCTCGGGCGCTTCGAAGACATGTGGCGCGCCCGCATAGACCGCCTGGACGCGCTCCTGACCGAACCTGAAAACAAAGGAGAGTGACATGCCCGTCACCGCCGTCACGACCGATCCCGAAGCGCTCACCATGACGCTCGAGGCGGAGTTCTCCGCCCCCGTCGAGCGGCTCTGGTCGGTCTTCACCGACCCTGAGCAGCTCGGGCGCTTCTGGGGCCCTCCGGGGTGGCCGTCCACGTTCACGGCGTTCGACTTCGCCGTCGGTGCCCACGCGAACTACTTCATGACGAGCCCGCAGGGCGAGAAGTCGGGCGGGCGCTGGGAGTTCATCGAGATCGACGCGCCCCGCTCGTTTGCCGTGCTCGACTCGTTCGCCGATGAGACCGGCGCACCGATCGAGGGAATGCCCTCGATGCGCATGGTGCTGTCATTCGAGTCGACGGCCACGGGGTCGAAGCTCGTCAGCACGAGCCACTTCACGTCGGCCGAAGCACTCGAGCAGGTCGTCGCGATGGGCGCCGTCGAGGGCTCGACGATGGCGATGAACCAGCTCGATCGCGTGCTGGAAGGACTCCGCGCCTACGCGCAGGGAAAAGGCACGCGCACCGAGATCCTCGACGATCAGCACGTGCGCATCACGCGGCTCATCGAAGGACCGCGCGACATCGTCTGGCGCGCCCACACCGAGCCCGAGCTGCTCAGGCAGTGGCTGCTCGGCCCGGATGGCTGGCGCATGACCGTGTGCGACTTCACGCCGGAAGAGGGCACGTCGTACCGCTACGCGTGGGAGCCGGACGACCCTGCTCGCGGCGAGCCGTTCGGGTTCGACGGTGAGAACCTCGTCGTCGTACCGGGGCGCCGGCTGACGAACACCGAGCGCATGACCGGCACCGACTACCCGGCGACGCTGAACGACCTCAGCCTCGAGGAGGAGGACGGTGTGACGCTGGTCACGACGCTCATCGAGTACCCGGACGCCGAGACCCGCGACATGGTGCTGGCAACCGGCATGACCGACGGCATGGAAGCGAGCTACGCGCGCCTCGAGCGCGTGCTCATCGCGGCCTGACCGGCGCGCTTCACCGCCGCCGCCTACGATGGCGGCGTGGACTTCTCCTTCGCCTTCACGCCCGATCTGCTCGCGGTGTTCCTGACGCTGTTCGTCCTCGAGGTCGTCCTGGGCGTCGACAACGTGATCTTCATCTCGATCCTCGCCTCCAAGCTGCCGGTAGAGCAGCAAGCGCGAGCGCGCAACCTCGGGCTGACGCTGGCGATGCTGATCCGCGTGCTGCTGGTATTCTTCGCCGGCTGGATCATCACGCTGAAGGAAGACATCGTCGTGCTGTTCGGAATGGGCTTCTCGTGGAAGGACTTCATCCTCATCGCCGGCGGGATCTTCCTCGTCTACAAGGCGGTGACCGAGATCCACCACAAGCTCGAGGGCGCCGAAGAGCAGGACGCGGCAGGGCCCAAGCGGGTCACGTTCGCATCGGTGCTGACGCAGATCCTGCTGCTGGACATCGTGTTCTCGCTCGACTCGGTCATCACCGCGGTCGGCATGACCGAGAACCTCCTCGTCATCATCACCGTCGTCGTGCTCTCGTTCGGCATCATGCTCTTCGCCTCGAGATTCATCTTCACGTTCGTCAACAAGCATCCGACCGTCAAGATGCTCGCCCTCTCGTTCCTCCTCCTGATCGGGGTGTTCCTGGTCGCCGAGGGCTTCGGCGTTCACATCGACAAGGCGCTCATCTACGCTCCGATGGCCTTCGCGATCCTCGTCGAGGCCCTCAACCTCACGTACGCGGCGCGCAACGCGGCGCGTGAGAAGAAGCGGCAGAGCGCGGTGCAGTTGCGCCCGCAGTATCCCGACGTCGATGAGTCGGTCGCCGTCGCCGCGGCGCTGTCGAGTGCCGCGGATGCGGGATCCGTCGGCCTTTCGCGCAAGCCCGTGCAGGGGCGGCCCGACGGGAGCGAGGAGCGCGCGGGGCTAGGGTAGCGGCGTGTCCAGGTGCGAGCGGAGCGTCGCGTCGGCGTACTCGGTCGGGTAGACGCCCCGCTCCTGCAGGAGCGGGATCACCTTCTCGGTGAACTCGTCAAGACCCGTCGGGGTGATCGTGGGCACGAGGATGAACCCATCGCTGCCGCCGGCCTGCACGAACTCGTCGAGGCGCTCGGCGACGTCCTGCGGTGTGCCGATGAACGGCGGCCTGGCGTCTTTCGTGATGACAGCCTGACGGATGCTGAGGCCTTCGGCCTCTGCGCGGGAGTGCCAGGCTTCCGCCACCCCCCGGGTGTCTTGGTGGATGGTCGCGCGCCCCTGGGCGAGCTGAGTGCCGGTGACGACGAGGTCGAGCGGAGGAAGGGGGCCGTCGGGGTCGAAGTCGCTGAGTTCGCGGCCCCACACGGCCTCGAGCGTGCGCAGTGCGGTGGCCCCGCTGATCTGCGCGGCGCGCTCGAATCGGTAGCGCTCCTCGGCGTCGCCCGCGCTGTCGCCGAGCACGAAGGTCGCGCCGGGGAGGATCTTGAGATCGTCGGGCCGGCGGCCCGCGGCGACGACGCGCGCCTTCACGTCCTCGAAGAACTCCTGCGCGGGCGCGAGAGTCGCGAACGGCGAGAAGATCGCGTCCGCGTAGCGAGCCGCGAAGTCGCGTCCCTCCGCAGACACTCCGGCCTGCAGGATCACCGGCCGGCCCTGCGGGCTCGGCGGCGCGTCCAATCGCGCGCGCACGTCGAAGAAGTCGCTCTCGAACACCGTCTCGGTCCGCGTGCCCGCGTGCTCCCACAGCGCCCGCGCGAGCTCGACGAAGTCGTCGGCTCGGCGGTAGCGATCGGCGGAGTCGAGATAGCCGCCGCGACGGAAGTTCGCTCCGGTGAAGGCGTCGTTGGTCGTCACGACATTCCACCCGGCGCGACCACCGGAAAGGACATCGAGCGAAAGCAGCTGGCGCGCGAGCTCGTACGGCTCGTTGTAGGTCGTATTCAGCGTCGCAACCAGTCCCACCCGCTCGGTGATGGCGGCGACCGCGGCGAGCACCGAGATCGAGTCGGGGCGACCGACGACATCCAGATCGTGGATGCGACCGGCATGCTCCCGCACCCGCAGACCCTCGGCGAGGAACACGAAGTCGAACAGGCCGCGCTCGGCGGTCCGGCCGAAATGCTCGAACGACGCGAAGTCGATCTGGCTGCCCGCGCGCGGATCGGACCAGATCGTGGTGCTGTTCACCCCGGGGAAATGCGCGGCCAGGTGCACGCGGCGCTTGGCGGTCATGCGGAGATCCCTTCGCGAACGTAGCGGCTGACGGGCCTGGCGAGGCCCAGGCGATCGCGGAAGGTTCCGCCCCGACCCGATGCGATGCCGCGCAGGGCCTCGGCGACGCCCTCGACCTCGTCGGGGAGCCGGTCGAACACGATAACGGCCCCGTCGGCGCCGGTCTCCTGGCGAATCGAGACGGCACGTCCTGCGTCGCCGTGAGGCGAATCCGAGGCGGCGAGATCGACGAGGACGGCGACGCCCGAACGCCCGCTCTCCTGCACGGCCTTCCGTGCACGTGCGACTCCCGCCGCAGACACGCGGATGACGTCCGCCCGCGCGGCGGCGACGGCCGGGGCATCGTCGTCTTCGTCGTCGACCCGGACGACGATCGGCGGCTGCCCCTGCGGGCTCCGCGGCACGATCGAGGGCCCCTTCACGGAGAGGAATCGCCCGACGAAATCGACGTGGTGCACGCGGTCGCGATCGATGAACCGACCCGTGTCGACGTCGCGGATCTCGGCGTCGTCCTCCCAGCTGTCCCAGAGACGGCTGACGACGTCGATGACCTCGTCGGCCTCGGCCCAGAGCGTGGCGTCGTCCTCGACGCCCTTGCGTCCGAAGAGCGCCGCGATGCGAGCATCCGTCTCGACTCCCGGCTGCCACCCGGCGCGGCCGCGACTGACGAAGTCGAGGGTCTGAACGACCTTTGCGACGTGGAAGGGCTCGGTGTGCGTCGTCGTGATGACGGGCACCAGCGCCGCGTACCGGGTGCGCGGCGCTGCGAAGTTGGCGAGGGTGCCGCTGTCGACCGCCAGGGCGTCTTCGCGCGCGAGGTAGCCGTCGGAGATGACGATGAAGTCAACCTCCGCGGCGTCCACGGCGACGATCGCATCGATCACGCGCTGGGGCGCGTCATCCGCACCCGCGCTCGCCGGCAGGTCCACCCCGATGATGAGGGGCTCGAGAGCCCCAGCGATGCGGATGTTCGACGCGGTCATCGGGCCACTCTGCTTTCACTCATCGCTGGGGTCTTCCGCGCCGGAGTCGGAGCGGGACCAGTTCCAGACTCAACCCTTCCACGGAGGTGGGGTCACCGCGCATCACCGCCGGTCACGCATCGTCACGCGCATTCACGCGGCAACACAATTCGTCACATCGCCGGTGCGGGAGCTGACGCGCTATCTCAAGGTCGAGCAGGGCCGAGGAACTCCTTCGCCGCGACCACGAGCGTGTCGACGCCGCGCTCGAGCGTCGGATGCAGCACCGGTGCGAAGAACGGCGAATGGTTGGTGGGTACGTCGCGATCGAGGGTGCCGCCGGCCGCAGCATCCGCGTATTTCTGCGGATCCACGCCACCCCAAAACCAGTACACGAGCGGCACTTCCGCTTCGCGGGCGAACCATGAGACGTCTTCGCTGCCCGTGAACATGCCGGGGTCGACGACTGCGCCTTCGCCGAAGGCGCCCTCGAACGCCGCGATGAGGCGGGCGGTCGCGGTCTCGTCGTTGATCGTCGGCGGGAGGGTGTGGTCGGTGACGATCTGGGGAGGCACTTCTGCGCCGGATGCTGCGGCCTCCGCCCGCACGATCCGCTCCACCTTCTCGATCACTCGTGTGCGGGCCGTGTCGTCGGGGTAGCGCAGGCTGAGCTCGAGCTTTGCTTCGGCGGGGATGATGTTGTTCTTGAGCCCCGCATGGATCGATCCGACGGTGACGACGGCGACGTCGCGCGGATCGACCTCGCGCGAGACGACCGTCTGGAGCCGCATGACGGTCGCGGCGGCCATGACGACCGGATCGATCGTCGAGTGCGGGCGCGAGCCGTGCCCGCCGCGGCCGAAGAGGGTCACGGTGAGGCCGTCGGAGGCAGCCATCTGCGTACCAGGGCGCACGCCGATCACGCCGGACGGCAGAGGTGTGAGGTGCTGGCCGAGCACGATATCGGGGCGGGGGAAGCGGTCGAGCACGCCGTCGGCGATCATCGCCTGAGCGCCCGCGCCATACTCCTCGGCAGGCTGGAAGACGACGACGATCGTGCCCGACCATTCGTCCTTGCAGCTTGCGAGCTTCTCGAGCGCGCCGAGCATCGCCGTGACGTGCATGTCGTGCCCGCACGCGTGCATCACGGGGACGTCGTTGCCGGCGGGATCGGTGCCGCGCGCCGTGCTGGCGTACTCGAGGCCCGTCTGCTCGCGCACGGGAAGAGCATCCATGTCGGCGCGCAGCCAGACGACGGGCCCCTCGGTCCCTGAGCCTGCCGAAGGGTTGCGGATCACAGCCGCGATGCCCGTCTTGCCGATGCCCTCTTCGAACTCGATGCCCAGCTCGGCCAGGTTCGCCGCGACGACTCCCGCGGTGCGCGTCTCCTGGAACGAGAGCTCAGGGTGGCGATGCAGGTCGATGTAGAGCGCTTCGAGATCGATCGTCATGCCCCGAGCCTATCCGCGGCCCCGGCGCCGTCCCCTGCCGCAATGCACCCTCGATCTTCGCAATGCACCCTCGATCTTCGCAATGCACCCTCGCCGAGGGTGAATTGCGGGAGCCGAGGGTGCATTGCGGGTCAGGGCGCGGCGACCAGCCAAACGGTCACGTCCTGCGGGATCGCGGTCCCCGCGAGGGGCTCGCTGCTCAGCAGCACTTCCGACCCCTCCGGGATCTCGACCGGGGTCGCCCCGAAGTTCGTCAGCACGGTCACCTCGCCGTTGCGGAACGCCAGCACATCGGCCTGCGCCGGAAGCCACTCGAGCGCGCCGAGCCCGAGGCCGTGCGCGCGCCGCGCCCGCAGCGCATCACGGTACATCGAGAGCGTCGACGAGTCGTCGCCGCGCTGCACCTCGCAGGCGAATCGCGCCCACTCGGCGGGCTGCGGAAGCCACGCGGCGCCCGTGTCGTTGAAGCCGTACGCGGGCGCCGATGCCTCCCAGGGGAGCGGGACGCGGCATCCGTCCCTCCCGTACTTCTCGCCGTGCGTGCGGAACCACGTCGGGTCTTGGCGGGCATCGTCCGGCAGGTCGATCACCTCGGGGAGCCCGAGCTCTTCGCCCTGATATAGGTAGCTCGACCCCGGCAGGGCGAGCATCAGCGCCGTCGCAGCGCGGGCGCGGCGAAGTCCGAGCTCGGGGATGGGCTGCCCCGCTGATCGCGGCCCGACTCCGGACCCCTGCGGATTCTCGGCCGTCAGCGCGAGGCGGCTGGCGTGCCGGACGACGTCGTGATTGGACAGCACCCACGTGCTCGGCGCGCCGATGGCCGCGTAGTCGCGCAGCGACTCGTCGATCACGTCCTTGAGCTCGGTCTCCTTCCAGGGCGTCTCGAGGTATGCGAAATTGAACGCCTGGTGCATCTCGTCGGGCCGCACCCAGAGCGCGGTCTTCTCGATCGTCGGCAGCCAGGCCTCGGCGCACAGCGCGCGATCGCCGTCGTACTCGGCGAGCACTTTATGCCAGTCGCGGTATACGTCGTGCACGCCGCGCTGGCCCCAGTACGGCACGTCGGCCTCGTCGCCGCCCATCGATCCGCCCTCGGGGTGGGGCGTGTAGTCGGGAAGGCCTTCGGCCTTGACCAGCCCGTGCGCGACGTCGACGCGGAAGCCGTCGACCCCCCGGTCGAGCCAGAAGCGCAGGATGCGGCGGAACTCGGCCCACACCTCGGGGTTCGACCAGTCGAAGTCGGGCTGCGACGAGTCGAACAGGTGCAGGTACCACTGACCGGGCGTGCCGTCGGCCTCGACGATGCGGGTCCATGCCGGACCGCCGAAGACCGACTCCCAGTTGTTGGGAGCGATCTCGCCGTTCGCGCCCTTGCCGTCGCGGAACATATAGCGCGCCCGCTCGGGGCTTCCTGGCTCGGCGGCGAGAGCCGCCTGGAACCACACGTGCTGATCGGACGAATGGTTCGGGACGAGATCGACGATCAGCCGGATGCCGCGGCCGTGCGCCTGCGCGAGCAGTTCGTCGAAGTCGGCCAGGGTTCCGAACAGCGGGTCGACGTCGCAATAATCCGCGACGTCGTAGCCGGCATCCTTCTGCGGGGAGGTCATGAACGGCGAGAGCCATATCGCATCGACACCGAGGTCGAGCAGGTCGTCGAGGTGAGCGGCGATGCCGCGGAGGTCGCCGATGCCATCGCCGTTCGCGTCCGCGAACGAGCGCGGGTAGATCTGGTAGATGACGGCCGAACGCCACCATTCTCGTCCGGGGCGGGAGGCGAGCCCGTGCGCGAGCAGGGACACGTCGGGCGAGGTCATGCGCTCCAGAATACGTGACGCTCCGAGGCGCTCTCCGGCCGCGGGTAGGGTGGGCGCGTGCCGATCCCCGATCCGACGACCGCCGCGCTCGAGCGAGCCGAGTCGCTGATCCGCAGCATCCCGGACTATCCCGAACCGGGCATCCTCTTCCGCGACATCACACCGTTGCTGGCGGATGCCGCGGGCCTGCGCGCGTGCATCGACGCCCTCATCGAGCCCTTCGCCGGCACTTTCGACGTCGTCGCCGGCGTCGAGGCGCGCGGGTTCCTGCTTGCCGGGGCGATCGCCGTCGCTGCGGAGGTCGGGCTCGTGCCGATCCGTAAAGCGGGCAAGCTGCCCCGACCCGCGGCATCCGTTTCGTACACACTCGAGTACGCCACCGCGACGATCGAAGCGCACGACGACATCGCCGACGGCACCCGCGTGCTGCTCGTTGACGACGTGCTCGCGACGGGAGGCACGATCGCCGCGGCACACGACCTCATCGGCCAGCTCGGCGGAGTGGTCGTCGGCACGGCCGTGCTCATGGAGTTGGACGCCCTCGGGGGGCGCACGGTGCTCGCCGGGATGCCGGTGACGGCGCTGCTCCACGGCTGACGCGGCGTCTCAGCGACCGGGGTCGACTTTTCGCCCGCGCACGTGCACAGCCGCGACCGCGGCCTCGCGCATCCCCATCAGCAGGGTGAACAGGTGGGCCTCGGCGCTCTGCTCGGCCGCAAAGGCCAGGGCGGTGTCGAAGCCGGGTTGGGCCGCAGCATCCACGATCACGAAATCCGCGTCCTTGCCGACATCGAAGTTACCGAGCAGGCGCTCCTGATCAAGGGCACGCGCCCCGGCGAGCGTGCCGAGGAACAGCAGCTGCGCCGGAGCGATCGCCTGTGCGAGCAGCCCCTCCTCGCTCATGTGCACCTTGAAGGCGTCGTTGAGCACGCGTGGGATCAGCCACTCGTCGCCCGCGCCCACGTCGGTGCCGACCGCGATGTTCACGCCCGAGGTGACCGTGCGCCGCCACGGCATCGTGCCGCTGCCCAGGAACAGCTGCGAGGTCGGGCAGTGCGCGATCGACGATCCGGTCTCGGCCATGCGGTGCAGCTCGCGCTCGAGGGAGTGCACCGAATGGGCCAGGATGCTGCGCCGCCCGAGCAGAGACTCACCACCGCGCTGGGATCCGGGCAGGAAGAGCCCGTCGTACGTGTCGAGATAGGCCTCCACGCCGTACAGGTCGCGCACCGCGGCGATCTCGCCGTCGTGGGGGCGGTCGTTCTCGTTGAGGTGCGAGTGGAAGTAGACCCCCGCCTCGCGCACCTCGGCGTAGAGGTCGCCGAGGCGCCCGAGGGTCTCCGTCGTGACCGACAGGCTGAATCGCGGCACCACCGCGACCTGGACGAGCGCGTCACGGGCGTCGGCCGCGAAACCGCTGAGCTCGCGCCCGTGCCAGCGCGCGATCTCGTCGCGGGTCAGGCCGATCGCCGTGTCGTCGTCGGTGAGGAGCGGCGCGGCAGATTCTGGACCGGTGGTCTGGATGCCGCGGCCGCTGACGATCCGCAGGCCCGCGCCGAGCGACTTCTCGAAGAGAGCGCCCTGCGCCGTCGGAAACGCAGAGCCGAACACCATCGCCGCCGTCGTGCCGACCGCGATCCGGCGCCGTACGAACTGGGCGGCGATCGCATCCGCGTAGGCGGGGTCGGCGAGCCGCGCCTCGGCGGGGAACACGCAGCGCTCGAGCCATTCCAGCAGCTCGCCGCCGCCGAACGCGTCGGTGGTGAACGTCTGCGGGTAGTGCAGGTGGGTGTCGACGAAGCCGGGGAGTAGGTACCCGCCGCTGTCGACGACCACGTCCGCGGCCAGCTCGGGCGGAAGATCGCGCCAGGCGCCGGCATACGCGACCCGGCCCTGCGCGTCGACGGCGAGTACGCCGTCGACCTCCGAGATCAGAGCGTCGGCTGCCTCGTCGAGCGCGGGACTGCCGGCGATGTGGATGAGATGTCCGCGGTAGATCATGGGCCACCTCCTCAGGGATCGGGCTCGGGGTGGGCACTCACCACCCGTGCCGGCTGCGATTTCCGCCCCAGATCAGGGATGTCGTCTCAGCATCACTGTCCGCGACGTGATGGCTATCACCAACCCGACAACAGACGTTGCGAGCCCGGTCGCCGAGGCGAAGAACACCCACGCGTTCGATCCCCACAGTGCGTCCGGATTGGACGCCAGCACCAACGCTACAGCCGCCGCCACTGCGAGCACCGTCACTCCAAAGCAAATGCCCGGGGTGTGACTCGAATCGAATCGCGCGCGGACGGCATTCCACACCGCTATTGCGGCCACGCCGATCGCGATCGCGAGAGCACCCAAGGTTGCGCATGTGCCGATCCAACCCACAATGATGCGAGCAGCTGACAGTGGAGTGCAGCCGATCACGAGCGGCGCGAAAGTCCACGCCACGCCCTCCGTGCACGGGAGATTCCGGAGCAAGACGATGGCAATCAGAGAAGCTCCGAACGGAATAGCCAGCCCCGCAAACAGACCGATCCATCCGACTCTGAGAAGAGTCGGGTGGATCGGCGGCCTATGACTCACGGGCACGAGATGTGTCCATGGCTGCCACCGCAACAGAGAACGACACGTCGCCTCCCCACCTCTCTTGCATCGTATTGCGAGGCATCCCCACGCGTTCGCAACTCAGCACGGAATTCCGGAGGGTCGTGGCTGCTCGTAGCCGAAGCGCCCGCCGCGCACGTGCACGATCACGAGCACGTGTGTCACGTGCGACTGACGATGCGTTCGCGGAGGCGGATCGGTGATTTGGTGACGGTTCGCCACTTCAGTTTCGCGTCCCACCAGTAGGGGCCACGAACTTCGGGCACCCCGTGGTTGATCCGGACCATCCATCCGCTGGTGTCTAGGGTGCGGTGGTGGAACCAGCAGAGCAGGACTCCGTTGTCGGTATGAGTCGGCCCACCCCGCGAGTGCTCAGTGACATGGTGGAGCTCGCACCAGTCGGCGGGGATGTGGCAGCCCGGGATGATGCACCCGCCGTCGCGGAGGGTGATCGCCCGGCGTTGATGGTGGGTGAAGCCACGCTCCAGGCTGCCCAATTGGATGATGCGGCCGTAGGTGTCGAACACGACCTTCTGGACTGCTCCGGCGCACGCGATGTGTCGGGCGAATGCGAGCGGGAGAGGCTGGTCGGAACCTGCCAGGTGCGCGAACCCGCGACCGGTCGCGAGGTCTTCTTCTCGTACCGACACCACGAGGGTGGGAGCAGACCCGCCGAGAGTAGGCATTCCTCCGGAAGCGGCGGCGACGTTCAGGATCGTCGCGAGTGCATCGTGCCGCTTTTGCGCCTGGGTCCGGATGTCGGCGGTCGCGAAGAACGGGGCATCCGGGTCGTCGGGGTCGACGGTCGCATCACCATCGGCGTCGGACTCGGCGAAATGCGGGCCGTCGGGCGCGAGGGCCCCGTCGACCTGGGGGTTGAGCAGGCTGTCGATCAGGCGTTGCAGCTGGCCGGCGACGTCGGGCACCACATTTCCGTGCAGCCCGTGCACCCCGGCTCGGCAGGGGCCGATCGTGAGCCCTCGCTTGCGCATCGCGCGCGAATCGTCGGGCTCGGCGCCGTCCTGATCGAAGTACATCGCCCACACCGTCGCGAGCGCCCGCAGGTCTTCGGCGGATGCCGGCGGTGCCGCGTCGGCACCCTCACCGCAGGCGGTCGCGGCGATCTCCTCGTCAGCGGCCAGAATCGCCGCGGTGCCGGCGCAGCCGGACAGCAGCGGCCCCGCGACCGCCACCAGTCCGTCGACACCGACCTCGGCTGCCGCGAGCGCGCCGCGCATGCTCGGCAACGCCGCCGGCAGCACCTCACCGGAAGTGAGGGCGACCCTCTGCGCCACCGCGCGGGCGGCTTTGACCACATCACCGGCGCGCTGCTTCGAGCCGCGAGTCACGCGTTGGACGAGCTCGAAAGCCGACCGGCAGCCGAATCGCGTCGTCATCCGATCAGCGTGCAGCCGCCCGTCGGACCTGTTGCACACCTCCGCCGTCGCGGCTACCAGCAACGCCTCTCCGGCACGAGTGACCCGCGCTGCGGCGGCCATCAACTCGAGAACCTCGACCTCGGAGAGCACCCGCAGGGAGGCTGCGCCGAACACATCGCCGACCACATCGAGGAGGTCGTCGCCGACTTTCTCGATAGCTCGCGCGGTGCTGTTGCTCATACCTCCATTCTGGTGAGGGCCTCCGACATTGCACGACGATAAACGGCCAGATCAGCTCGCGAATCCGTGCCTGTGGAAACTTCACATTCGGACCGTGTCTGGGGAGGAGCCGGCGGCGTTCTCGGCAACCAGGCTCGCCTCACGACCGGGCGAGCGGGAGCGCGGCGACAGACGAAACGCCCGGATGCTCAGACGAACGCCGGCAGATCCACCCACGCCGCGGGAGCCGGCGCCACCCCGTCGCGGGTGACCGTGCCCTCGATCAGGCCGTACGGTCGGTCAGCGGCGTAGAACACCTCGTTCGGGTTCTCGAGCCCGAACGGCGACAGGTCGTAGACGAAATGATGCTTGTTGGGCATCGCGAAGCGCATCTCGGCGATCTCGGGGCGAGCCTCGATCGCGGCCTTGCCCATCTCCCACAGCGTCTGCTGCAGCGCCAGCGAGTGCACGGTGGCGAAGGTCGAGAGCAGCACCGACGTCATCTCGGCGTAGAGGCCGTTGTAGTCGATGCCCGCGGCCACCGCTTCGGGAGTGAAGCGCCAGCGGCCGGTGATGGAGGTCGCCATGACCCGGTCGTTCGTCTCGACGAGGGTCGTGTACCCGTCGCGCGGGAAGCCCGTGAACTCGCTCCCGGTCGACTTGAGCACGGTGAGATCCTTGACCCCGCCGGTGACATGGGTCTCGCCGTCCACCGCACGGACGGCCGCGAGTCGCGTGCCGCGGCCGGACCGCACGAACGAGTGGTCGTGCGGCTGACCGTCGACGAGGATGCGCTCCCACTCGTACTGCTCGGCTTGCCACAGGCCCCCCTCGATCCAGTCGAAGTCCGAGACGAAGTGGTCGGCGAGCTTCAGCAGGAACTCCTCGGGCGAGGGGATGCCGTACTCCTTCGCGAACGCGAAGATCGTGTTCTTCTGGGTGTCGGTGGCGACGACCGGGCCGTTGTCACCGTCGAAGTACGAGGGGGCGAGGGCGGCGCCCATCAGCTGCGAGGTCACGTTGAGATCGACGATCTCGTGCCGCGGAGTATCTCGGTAGATGCGCACGACGCGGTTCTCGGCCTTGCCGTACTTGTTGGCACCCAGGCTGACGGAGACCATGGCTAACTCCCTCGGTAGGTCGAATAGGCGAACGGGCTCAGCAGGATGGGCACGTGCAGGTGACGCTCCGCATCTTCGACGGTGAAGGTCACCGTGATCAGGGGGTAGAACGTCGGTGTTCCGCGGTCGGCGAAGTAGGCGCCGGTACCGAAGGTCAGCGCGTACATGCCGGCATCCAGAGTCTCGGGTCCGAGGGCGAGCCGGCCGTCGGCGTCGGTGAAGCCCTGGGCGATGCCCTCAGTGCCGCCGCCCGGAAGATGCCGGGCGAGAGAGGCGACGACGTTCACGGCGGGGCTGCCCGTCGTCGCGTCCAGGACGTGGGTGGTCAGATGCGTCATGACGGCATTCTCGCGCTCGTCGGGTCGGCAGCGCTCGGCGTGATCGCCGATCGCAGCCTGAGCACGGCGATCTCGGCGAGCTGGCCGGCCGCTTCGATCGCCTCGGCGGCGTCTGGGTTGCCGAGCCGGCGCTCGAGTTCGGCGAGCATCTCTTCGGGCGAGCGCCCCGCGGCGCGAATCAAGAAGACCCGTCCGAACCGCTCCTCGTACGCGATGTTGCCGGCAGCCAGGCGCGCGGCGACGTCGTCGGTCGCGTCGGCCATCGACGATTGTTCGGATCGGGATGCTGCCGCCTCCGCCCCGGATCCTTCGACCTTCCCGCCGATCCGCGGGTGGTGCGCGAGGGCGATGTCGAGGTCGTCTCGCGTCCAGGCCTGCGCGAGTTCGGCCGCTTCAGCCGCGAGGGCATCGACCGAGGGATAGGGCCGACCGCCGACCACCCCGTCGATCCACGCGGGGATCGCCGCCCAGACGCCGACGAGTGCGGCCGCGGTCGCGGCATCCGCGGCATTGAAGTCGTCGAGCTCCATCAGCTCACGGTAGCGCCGCCGCATTTCCCCCCGGTTACGGCTGCCGCCCCGCGTGAGCCGGCGATGCCCGCGGAGATCTCGATACGCTCGCAAGCTCGCTACTCGATCACCGCAAAACGTAACCCGGCCGAAACGGTGATGAGCGAACCTAGAGGAACCGAGCAAGGGGAAGACCGTGGCATCCAGCGAGTCATTGACGATCATCCGCGCGGCGCGCACGTGGGTCGATGGCGCATTCCGCCCCGCCGCCGTGCTCATTCGAGACGGCCGGATCGCCGATGTGCTCGACGCACGGGCGAAGGTCTCGGGCGCCGAGAAGATCGATGTACCCGACGATGCCGTGCTGCTGCCCGGCCTCGTCGACTCGCACGTGCACGTGAACGAACCGGGCCGCACCGAGTGGGAGGGGTTCCGGTCGGCGACCCTGGCTGCTGCCGCCGGCGGCGTCACGACGATCGTCGACATGCCCCTGAATTCGCTGCCGCCCACCACGGCGGCCGAAGCGCTCGCGGTCAAGAGGGCCGCGGCCGCACCGTCGGCGTTCATCGACGTGGGCTTCTGGGGTGGGGCGGTGCCCGAGAACCTGGGCCGGCTCGCGCCCCTGCACGAGGCCGGGGTGTTCGGGTTCAAGTGCTTCTTGTCACCGTCAGGCGTCGACGAGTTCGGGCATCTCGACCGTGCGCAGCTCGGAGAGGCGATGGAGGAGATCGCCGCCCTCGGCTCGCGCATCATCGTGCACGCCGAAGACCCGGCGCTGCTCCACGACAACGGTGCACTCGGCCGCGGCTACGACGCTTTCCTGCAGTCGCGACCGGCCGAGAGCGAGGCATCCGCAATCCATTCGGTGATCGACGAGGCACGGCGCACCGGCACACGCGCGCACATCCTGCACCTCAGTGACGCGCACTCGCTGCCCGCGATCCGCGCCGCAAAGGCCGAGGGCATCGCGCTCACCGTCGAGACGTGCCCGCACTACCTGACGATCATCGCCGAAGAGATCCCCGACGGGGCGAGCGAGTTCAAGTGCTGCCCGCCGATCCGCGGCTCCGCCAACCGTCACCTGCTCTGGGAGGGCGTCGTCGACGGCACGATCGACGCGATCGTCAGCGATCACTCGCCCAGCACCGTCGACCTCAAGCGTGCGGGCGGCGGCGACTTCGGTCTGGCGTGGGGCGGGATCGCCGGACTCCAGGTCGGCCTCTCGGCGGTGTGGACCGAGGCGCGCGGTCGCGGCATCCCGCTCGAACGCATCCTGCCGCTTTTCACGACCGGACCAGCCGCCGTCGCCGGCATCGCCGGCGCCGGGGTCATCGAGATCGGCGCGCCCGCCCACCTCATGGCGTTCGGCATCGACGACCCGCTGCTGATCGACGCGAAGCGGCTGCTGCACAAGAACCCGATCACCGCGTACGACCACCGGCAGCTCACCGGTCGCGCCCGCCGCACCTGGCTGCACGGGCTGTCGATCTACGACATCGCATCATCTGAAGAGGCAGCACCTGGAGCGGCAGTGGGCGGCGCCGGCGAGGCCCCGCACTTCCGCGGCGCCCCCGGCGGGCGCCTCCTGTCGGCACAAGTGCCGGCGAGCGCATGATGTCCCGCAATGCACCCTCGACGTTCGCAATGCACCCTCGCCGAGGGTGCATTGCGAGAACCGAGGGTGCATTGCGGGAACCGAGGGTGCATTGCGGGAACCGAGGGTGCATTGCGAGAACCGAGGGTGCATTGCGAGAACCGAGGGTGCATTGCGAGAGCCGAGGGTGCACTGCGAAAACCGAGGGTGCACTCCACACCGCGACCCCGATGCACTTGGATGGGACCATGCCGACCGACTTCGCGATCCTGCAACCCGGCACCGGCGCGCTTCCGGGTGACCACTACCTCCCGTCGAGCACCGAGACGGTGATGTGGGGACGGCTGCCGTGTGGAGCGGATGCTCCGGCCCTCACGATCGCGTCCGGCCAGACCGTGACGATCGACACCGTGAGTCATGAGGGCATCCTCGAAGACCACGGCAAGGACCCGCTCGCGTACTTCACGTCACAGGGTGTGGACGCGGCATCCGTCCTCCGCGACGCGATCCAGATCGCCGCAGGGCTTTCGCGCGACCCGGCGACCGACGGCCCGCACGTCGTGACCGGGCCGATCTTCGTCGAGGGTGCGCAGCCCGGTGACCTGCTGAAGATCACGGTCGAGACGCTCGTGCCGCGGGTGCCGTACGGCGTGATCTCGAACCGGCACGGCCGCGGGGCGCTGAAGGGCGAACTGCCCCGCGGCGATTACCACGTGAGTGTGTTCACCCCCGTAGAGGAGCGCGACGGAGCCCTGTTCGGCCTGCTGCCGATCATCGACGACGGCGAGCGCGTCGTCGCGTTCCCGCTCGCGCCGTTCCTCGGCACGATGGGCGTCGCCGTGGCCGGTGACGAGCGCCCGCACTCGGTTCCGCCCGGCCCGCACGGCGGCAACATCGACATCAACCTGCTCGTCGAGGGCAGCATCCTCTACCTCCCCGTGCAGGTCGTGGGGGCCCTCGCCTATGTCGGCGATCCGCACTTCGCCCAGGGAGACGGCGAGGTCGCGCTCACGGCGCTCGAGGCATCCCTGCGCGCCACGCTGCGCTTCGAGGTCGTGCCTCGTGATGAGGCGCTCGCCGAGTTCGGCCCGCTCGTCGGCCCGCTCGTGCGCACCCCCGAATACCTCGTGCCCACGGGCCTCGACGAAGACCTCGACGAGGCAATGCGCAAGTGCGTGCGCGCAGCGCTGTCGCTCATCGAGGCCCGGTGGGGTCTGTCCGAGCACCTCGCCTACGCCTACCTCAGTGCCGCCACCGACTTCGACATCTCGCAGGTCGTCGACATCGTGTGCGGCGTGCACGCCCGCATCCGCGAGTCGGATTTCGCGGCCATCGACCGGGGTGCGGGCCGTGGCTGAACCCGAAGTGCGGGCGACGCCCGGCGCCGACGACATCCCGGCAGACCTGCGCGCCGCGTTCGAGGCGTACGAGCGCGCGATCATCGCGAACGATCTGGATGCTCTCGATGCGGCGTTCGCGCCGGGTGAGGGCACCCTCCGGGGTGACGCGGCAGGGCTGCTCATCGGTCACGAGCGCATCAGCGCGTTCCGCGGAGTGCGCGGGGGAGTGGCGCCGCGGGTCATCTCGCACATCGAGTACCGCCCGCTCGCCGACGACGCGGCTCTGCTGGTCTCGGTGTCGCGGTTCACCGGCGGGGGAACGGGCCTGCAGACCCAGCTCTGGCAGCGGATCGACGGCACATGGCTCATCACGGCGGCCCACGTGACTTCCCGCCCGCAGGCGCTGGATCGCTCCGTGTGGCGGACGGTCGGCGACCCGCTCTGGCAGGGCGCGTGGGAGGGGCCGCTGGCCGGACTCACCGTTGCGGTGAAAGACCTGTTCGCGATCCGGGGCTATCGAATCGGCGCGGGCAACCCGGCCTTCCTCGACGGCGCACGCGCCGAGAAGACGACCGCTCCCGCCGTGTCCGACCTCATGTCCGGCGGCGCGTCCCTGCGCGGCATCGCCCGCACCGACGAGTTCGCGTACTCGATCGCGGGCGACAACGTGCACTACGGCACCCCGCCCAACGGGGCCGTCCCCGGAGCGCTCCCGGGCGGATCCTCCAGCGGCCCCGCGTCGGCCGTCGCCACCGGCCAGGCCGAGGTCGGCCTGGCCACCGACACCGCCGGCTCGGTGCGGGTGCCGGCGTCGTACCAGGGCCTGTGGGGTCTGCGGACCACCCACGGTCTGGTCCCCCGGCAGGGGCTGCTCCCGCTCGCCCAGTCGTTCGACACGGTCGGCTGGCTCACCCGCGACGGGGCGACCATGCAGCGCGTCGTCGACTGGTGCCTGAGCTACGACGGGTCGGACTCCACCGAGAGCGTGCTTGGCGAGTCCGGCGCCGACCTGCCGTGGCGCTTCGTCGTGCCCGATGAGGTGCTCGCGCGCGTCGAGCCCGAGACGCGCGTGGCGTTCGGCGCCGTGCTCGCCGCCCTCGAGGCATCCGGCGGGGGCGGGGCGGCAGCATCCGTCTCGATCGGCGATCTCGACGGGTACTACGAGCCGTTCCGCATCGTGCAGGGCGCCGAGGCATGGCGCAACAACGGCGAGTGGATCAGCGCGCACCCCGGTGCGGTCGGCGCCGCAGTGGCCGAACGATTCCGTATCGCGGCCGCCGTCACGCCGGAGCAGGAGGCCGCAGCACGCGCCGAGCTCGTCGTGCTGCGCGCGCGCATGGAGACCGTCGTCGCCGACGCGGTGCTGATCATGCCGACGGTGCCGGGGCCGGCACCGATGCGCACGTCGCGGGGCGAGAGAGTGGATGCTGTCCGCCAGGCGACCCTGCGCATGACCACCCCCGCGGCGATCGGGGGTCTCCCGTCGATCTCGGTGCCGCTGATGACCGTCGACTCCAACCCCGGCGCGGCTCTGGTCGGCGCGACTCGGGGCGGCGCGGCCCCCGTCGGGCTGAGTCTCACCTCGCGCTCCGGCACCGACATCGCCCTCGTGCGCTTCGCGCGCCGCCTCCACGACCTTCTTCAGGAGCTGTCATGACGATTCCCGGGCCCATCGACCCGCCCGCACGCCTGCTGATGGGCCCGGGCCCGATCAACGCCGACCCGCGCGTGCTGCGCGCGATGTCGGCGCAGCTCGTCGGTCAGTACGACCCGGCGATGACCGACTACATGACCGAGACGCAGGAGCTCTACCGGGGGGTGTTCGCGACCCGGAACGACGCGACGGTGCTCATCGACGGCACGAGTCGTGCGGGCATCGAGGCGGCGATCGTCTCGCTCGTCCGCCCGGGCGACCGCGTGCTCGTGCCGATCTTCGGCCGGTTCGGCCATCTGCTCTCCGAGATCGCCGAGCGCGCGATGGCCGAGGTGCACACGATCGAGGTTCCGTGGGGGCAGGTGTTCCCGGCATCCGTCGTCGAAGAGGCGATCGCGCGCGTGAGGCCCACCCTGCTCGCCCTCGTGCAGGGCGACACCTCGACCACGATGAACCAGCCGCTCGACGAGATCGGCGAGATCTGCGCCCGCCACGGCGTGCTCTTGTACACCGACGCGACCGCCTCGCTCGGCGGCAACCCGTTCGAGGCCGACGCGTGGGGAGTGGATGCGGCGACAGCCGGCCTGCAGAAATGCCTCGCCGGCCCCTCGGGATCGGCGCCGATCACCCTGTCGGAGCGCGCGGTCGAGGTCATCTCATCGCGCAAGAAGGTCGAGGCGGGCATCCGCGAGCCCGGTGATGTCGACGCGCCCGACTTCGTGCGCTCGAACTACTTCGACCTCGGCATGATCCTGGACTACTGGGGCCCACGTCGCCTCAACCACCACACCGAAGCCACGACGATGCTCTATGGCGCCCGCGAGTGCGCGCGCATCCTCCTCGAAGAGGGGCGGGATGCCGTCATCGAGCGCCACCGCGTCGCCGGAGCCGCGATGCTGGCCGGCGTGCAGGGGCTCGGGCTCTCGGTCTTCGGCGACATCGCGCACAAGATGAACAACGTCGTCGCCGTGGAGATCCCGCACACGGTGGTCGGCGACGCGGTGCGCGCATCGATGCTGCTCGACTTCGGCATCGAGATCGGCACGTCGTTCGGACCCCTCCACGGCAAGGTCTGGCGCATCGGCACGATGGGCGTGAACGCCCGCAAGGATGCCGTGCTCCAGACCCTCGCCGCCCTGGAGTCGGCGCTGCGCCGTGGCGGAGCATCCGTTCCCACCGGTGGCGGAGTGGATGCCGCCATCGACGTCTACGGAGGCGTCGATGTCTAGGATCGCGTGATGGCGGTTCGGCTGCAGGGACTCGCGCCCGATCACTTCGCGATCGCGTCGCGTCGGGTGATGGCGCGCTGCGAAGAGCTCGCGCGGGTCACGGCGACGCCGGGCGAGATCGAGCGCGTGTACCTCTCTCCCGAGCACGCGCGCGTCAACCGCCTCGCGGCGGAGTGGATGCGCGAGGTCGGGATGACGACGAGACAGGATGCCGCGGGCAACCAGGTCGGCCGGCTCGATGCTTCTCTCCAGTCGTCGAGCGAGGCCGCGGAGTTCGAGGGACCGGCCCTGATGCTCGGCTCGCACCTCGACACCGTGCCCGACGCCGGTCGCTTCGACGGCATCGTCGGGGTGCTCATGGCCCTCGAGGTCGTGCGGATCCTCCGGCCGCTGATCGACACGCTGCCTTTCGCGATCGAGGTCGTCGCGTTCTCCGACGAGGAGGGCACCCGCTTTGGCAAGGCGCTGCTGGGCTCGTCGGCGGTCGCGGGATCGTGGAACGACGAGTGGTGGACCCTCGAAGACGCCGACGGCACCACTCTGCGTCAGGCCTTCCTCGAGTTCGGCCTCGACCCCGGCCGCATCGGCGAGGCCGCCCGGCGGCCCGATGAGCTGGTGGGCTACCTCGAGGCCCACATCGAACAGGGGCCCGAGCTCGACCGTCGCGGCGAATCGCTCGCGGTTGTCTCGTCGATCGCCAGCGCCCGGCGCTTCCAGCTGTCTATCGAGGGCGAGGCCCGCCACGCCGGCGGCACGCCGTACGACCTGCGGCATGACGCGCTGCTCGGGGCGAGCGAGGCGGCGCTCGCGGTCGAGCGCATCTGCCGCGCCGAGCACCACATCATCGGCACGGTCGGTCAGCTGGAGGCATTCCCCGGCGCCGTGAACATCATCCCCGGCGAAGCGCGGATGAGCCTGGACCTCCGCGGCGAATTCGATGGCGCGCGCGACCGCGTCTGGAACGAGATCGAGCGCGAGCTCGACGAGATCATGGGGCGCCGCGGCCTGCGCTGGCGCGCGCACGAGATCCACAATGCGCCCGCCGTGCTGTGCGCTCCGCTCCTGCAGGACGTCGTACGCGAGGGCATCGTCTCCACGCTTCCTCGGGGCGCCGCCGCGCCCGCGTCGATCTTCAGCCGCGCCGGGCACGACGGCATGGCGATCGGCGCGATCACCGACGTCGGGATGCTGTTCCTCCGCAACCCCGACGGCATCAGCCATCATCCAGACGAGTCGGTGAGTGCGGGCGACGTCGCGGTCGGCATCCGAGCCCTGGCCGAGTCGGTGCTGCACCTGGCTGCCGAGCCCGCCTGACCGGGGCTCGTGCCGCGGCGTACCCCGGCGGATCTCGATACGCTCGCTGGCGCTCGCTACTCGATCACCGCGGCAGTACGCTCGCTCTCGATCACCGCGGCTGAACACGGACCACCTTTTACGCCCAGGAAACATCCGGGCACGTGTTGGCGAAATCTCCGTCGCCTACCGTCAGGATCATCCGCTTCGCCGAGCCCCGCAGGCGTGCGCGCACATCCACCCGATGCATCACAGCTCCTGGAGACACCGCACATGACTCTTCCTTCCTCCCGGCGCACCAAGCGCCTCGCGACCGTCCTCGCGACCGTCGCTGTCGCCGCCATCGCCCTCGCGGGCTGCGCATCGGGCAGCAGCTCGAGCACCTCCGCATCCTCCGCCGGGGCATCCGCCGGCTTCGGCGACCTCACGGTCCAGCTCAGCTGGATCAAGAACGAAGAGTTCTCAGGCGAGTTCTTCGCCGATTCCGCGGGGTACTACAGCGACGCCGGCTTCGACTCGGTGACGCTCGTCCCCGGTCCGTCGACCGGTGCTGCCGAGCTCATCTCCGGGAGTGCGGATATCGCGCTGTCGGATGCTGTGTCCATCGGCTCCGTCGTCTCGTCCGAGGGTGCGCCGCTGAAGATCATCGGCACGACCTACCAGAAGAACCCGTTCACCGTGCTGTCACTGAAGGGCGGTGGCAACATCGCAACCCCCGCGGATCTGAAGGGCAAGAAGATCGGCGTGCAGGACTCGAACACGGCACTGTTCAAGGCGCTTCTGGCCGCGAACGGAATCGCCGAATCCGACCTCACGATCGTGCCGGTCCAGTACGACCCGGCGCCGCTCCTGAACGGTGAGGTCGACGGCTTCATCGCGTACCTGACCAACGAGGCCATCACGGTCGCCGCGTCCGGTGTCCAGACGACGAACCTGCCGTTCGCCGACAACGGCCTGCCCTTCGTCGCCGAGACGATCACGACCACCGACGACATGATCGCGAACAACCGCGACGCGCTCAAGGCGTTCCTGGTCGCCGAGATCAAGGGGTGGACCGACGCGGTCAAGGATCCGGCCGCCGGCGCGAAGCTCGCCGTCGACGTCTACGGCAAAGACCTCGATCTGAACCTGGACAACTCGACCGCCGGCGCCAAGGTGCAGGCAGAAGACCTCGTCACCTCGGATGAGACCAAGACCAATGGGCTCTTCACGATCTCGGACACGCTCCAGTCCGAGACGGTCAAGAGCCTCGCCGGTGCGGGGATCACGCTCAAGGCATCCGACCTGTTCGATCTTTCGCTCCTGGACGAGGTGTACCAGGAGAACCCCGATCTGGTCGCGTACGCGGGCTGATCGGATACCCGACGATGTCGCAGCCCACTCTCACGACGGGCTCTGCCCAGGGCGATGCCCTGGGCACCGGCCTGCAGATCTCGGGTCTGAACAAGGTCTTCACTTCAGGCCGCAAGAGCGTCGTCGCACTCAAAGACGCCGATCTGCACACCGAGCAGGGATCCTTCCTCGCCCTGCTCGGCCCGTCGGGCTGCGGCAAATCGACCATCCTCCGCATCCTCGCGGGCCTGGAGTCGGCCACGAGCGGTACCACGCGCGTCGACGGCAAAAGCCCGAAGGAACTCCGCAAGGCGAACAAGCTCGGCATCGCCTTCCAAGACTCGGCGCTCCTGCCGTGGCGGAGCGTGATGACCAACATCCGCCTTCCGTTCGAGATCGCCGGCCAGCCTGTCGACAAGCACTACGTCGACGACATGATCTCGCTGGTGGGTCTGAAAGGCTTCGAGAAGGCCAAGCCCGCCCAGCTCTCCGGAGGCATGCGCCAGCGCGTCTCGATCGCGCGGTCGCTCATCCTCAAGCCCGAGGTGCTGCTGTTCGACGAGCCGTTCGGCGCACTCGACGACATGACGCGGCAGAAGCTCAACCTCGAGCTGCTGCGCATCTGGACCGAGAAACCCGCGACGACCCTTCTGGTGACGCACGGCATCTCGGAGGCGATCTTCCTCTCCGACTATGTGGCGGTCATGAGCCCGCGTCCGGGCCGGATCAAGGAGGTCATGACGATCGACCTGCCGCGTCCGCGCACACCCGAGATGATGCGGACGCCGGAATTCCATGCGTATGTGGACCAGGCATCCGAACTGCTCTTCGGAGAGGGCGGAGCGGCGACCGATGACCACTGAGGTCGCGCCGGTCGCGCCGCCCGGCCAGGGTCCGGGGCCGCAGCGGCCGCGGACGATCGTCTGGCAAGACATCACGCTGCCCGCATGGGTCACGGGTGTCATCGGCGGCGTCCTGATCGTGCTCCTGTGGTGGGTGATCGCGGAAGTGTTCGTCACCTCGACGGGCGCGCATCCGATCCCCACCCCGCTCGCCGTCCTCATGACGTTCGTCGACAACGGATTCGCCTACTACTGGCGCAACTTCGTGGTGACCATCACCGAGGCCGGCATCGGTTACCTCTGGGGCAACGGCATCGCCCTCATCCTCGCGGCGGTGGTGCTGGTGGTGCCGCGCCTGGAGGGCCTCGCGATGCAGCTCGCGATCATCACGTACTGCATTCCGATCGTCGCGGTCGGGATGCTGGCGATCGTCGTGATCCCGGCACCCGGTGTCGGCCAGCCCAGCGGTACGGCCATCCTGCTGGCCGCTCTCTCGGTGTTCTTCACCACGGTCGTCGGGGCTCTCCTCGGGCTCAAATCCGCCGATCGCTCGAGCCTCGACCTCATCACCGTCTACGGCGGGAGCAGCTTCACGCAGCTCGTCAAGGTGCGCCTGATCGCGGCCCTGCCCGCCATCCTGAACGCGCTGCAGATCGCCGTGCCGGCCGCCTTCCTCGGGGCGGTGCTCGGCGAATTCTTCGGGAAGATCGAGGTCGGCGTCGGCATCGCGATGATCCTGGCGCAGCAGAACTCCAATGCGCCGCTCGTCTGGTCGCTCGCGCTCGCCAGCGGCGCGGTCGCCCTCGCCGGCTTCGCACTGATCGGGCTGGTCGCGCGCGGGATCGCGCCGTGGTCGAAGGGGCAGTCCGCATGACCACGTTGACCGCTGCCCACGAGATGCAACTGGCCGCTCCCGCCGCGGCCGATCTGAGCCGCGACGTGCGCAAGGCCGCGACCCGGGGTGTGCTGACGGCCCTGGGCTGGAGCGTACTCACCTTCGTCCTGACGCTGGTGGCCGCGACCGCCCTCTGGGTGGGCGTGCTCTGGGTCTTCCAGATCTCTCCGCTCATCGCCAAGGGGCCGATCGATGTCTGGCGCTACTTCTTCGTCGTGCCGGCGGCCGCGGAGAACCGCGCGCTGATCATGGGAAACCTCGCGGTCACGCTCGGCGACGCGGCGATCGGATTCATCGCGGGCCTGCTGGCCGCGCTCATCGGGGCCGCAGTGTTCCAGCTCAGCAAGGGCATCGAGAACGCGCTGATGCCGGTCGCGATGCTGCTGCGCTCGGTGCCGCTGATCGCGATGGCCCCGGTGATCATCATGATCTTCCAGCGCGGCTGGGTGACCGTCGCCGTAATCGGCGGCATCGTCGTGCTGTTCCCGGCCCTGGTGAACATCTCGTTCGGCCTCAAGTCGGCCTCGACGCAGATGAACGACCTTGTCGAGGTCTACGGCGGGGGGTCGTGGTCGAAGCTCAACAAGGTCGCGATGCCGTCATCGCTCCCGGCGTTCTTCGCCGCGGTGCGCATCTCTGTGCCCGGCGCGATCACCGGTGCGCTGCTGGCCGAATGGCTCGCGGTCGGCGGCGGCATCGGCGGGTCGATCGGCGGCTTCATCCCGCAGGCGCAGTTCACGGCGCTGTGGGCCTCGGTGGTCGTGGTCACCGCCACCTCGCTCATCCTCTACAACGTCATCCAGATCGTCGAGGACGTCGTGCTGGCCCGCATGGGCATGCACCCGCAGAAGAACCTGTAGCGGAGCGGGGTTGTTCGTCGGTCCGGGGGGTCTCGGTACGCTCGCTGGCGCTCGCTACTCGACCCCCGCGGTTCTGCGGTGATCGAGTAGGCGCGCCAGCGCCTGCCCCGGCGGTGATCGAGTAGGCGCGCCAGCGCCGTATCGAGATCCGGGCCCGCGTAGTACGTCGGTCCGGGGGGTCTCGGTACGCTCGCTGGCGCTCGCTACTCGACCTCCGCCGGGGGCGCTGGCGCTCGCTACTCGACCTCCGCCGGGTGCCGGGCGGCCGCGGCCCGCCACACGCGATCGCGCGAGAACGGCTGCTCGTACGGCCGTGCCCCGAGAGCGCGCGCGATCGCGTTGCCCAGCGCCGGAGCGACGGGGTTGTACGGCGATTCGCTCATCGACTTCGCGCCGAACGGACCGAGGTCGTCGCTCGTGTCGGCGAAGTACACCTCCGTGTCGGGGATGTCGGCGAACTGCGGCACGCGATACGTGCGGAAGACCGGGTTCAGCACCCGCCCGTCTCCGCCGATCATGACCTCTTCGTAGAGCGCGCTGCCGATTCCCTGCGCGACCCCGCCTTCGACCTGCCCGAGCGCCTGCGCGGGATTCATGACGAAGCCGGCGTCGGAGGCGTGGACGGACTGGAGGATGCGGACCGTGCCGGTCGCAGCATCCACCGCCACTCGGAACGCCTGCACGTCGAAGGCCAGCGATCGCAGGTCGCCGTACTCGCTGCCGTCGGCGGTCAGCCCGTTCCGGTCGATGAACTGGGGCGGGGCGGCGGCGACGATCTCGTCGAAGCCGACGAGGCGCACAGCCGTCCGGACGCCGTCGGCTTCCAGGCGCGCGTCCGCGGCGGGGGTGGCGGTGAGCGCGGCGGCGGTGTGCAGCATCCGCTCTCTCAGCACCAGGCATGCCGCGTGCAGTGCCTTGCCCGCGACCGTGATGCCGGCCGAGGCGAAGGCTCCGGTGTCGTGGCGGACGGCGTCGGTGTCGGCGTTGTGGAGTTCGAGCCGGTCGAACGAGGCGGAGAGGACGGATGCCGCGATCTGGCGGTGCACGGTCGAGGTGCCGTTGCCGAATTCTGCCGTGCCGACGCCGAGCAGGAACGTGCCGTCGGGGCGCAGGGTCGCGGTGGTGTGCGCGATGTGGCCGCGCGGAGCCATCGTCGCGATCATCGCCACCGCCATCCCCTCGCCGATCGCCCAGCCCGGCGGCGCCTCGACGCCGTTGCCGCGGCGCAGGGCCGCGTCGGCGAGGTCCAGGCACTGGTCGAGGCCGTAGCTGCCCCACACCAGGTCTTCCTCGTACTTGTCGTCCTCGTCGTGCAGCCGATCGCCCTCGCGTACGGCGTTGCGGCGCCGCAGTTCGAAGGGATCGATGCCGAGCTCTTCGGCCAGCATGTCCATGGCCGACTCGACGCCGAGGATCACCTGCCCGAGCCCGTATCCGCGGAACGCCCCGGACGGCACGTTGTTCGTGTAGACGGCTTCGGCGTCGATCCGGCGCACGGGGCAGCGGTACAGCATGGTCGATTCGGCGACGCCGTGGAACATCACGCCGATCGCATGGTTGCCGTAGGCGCCGGTGTCGCTCAGCACGTCGACCTTCATCGCGGTGAGGACTCCGTCGGTGGTTGCGCCGAGTGTGACGCTCACGCGCATCGGATGCCGCACCGACGCCCGCTGGAACTCTTCGGTGCGCGAGTACTCGAATGCCGCCGGGCGGCCGGTGCGGAGCACCGCGAGGGCCACGAGGTCTTCGGTGAAGATCTCCTGCTTGCCGCCGAAACCCCCGCCGACCCGCGCCGCGTACACGCGGACCTTCTCTCGATCGAGGTCGAAGATGCGGGCGATCTCGTCGCGGGTGAGGAACGGCACCTGGGTGCTCGAGCGGATGACGAGCCGCCCGTCGTCGTCGAGCCACCCGACCGAGCCGTGCGTCTCGAGCTGCGCATGCGAGACGCGCGAGGTCTGCCACGTGCCGCCGACCGTGACGGGGCTCGCACGGAGCGCGATGTCGATATCGCTGCCGTCGTCGGCCCCGTTGCCGTCATGGAGCATCGCGACGACGTTGCGGGATGCGTCGGCCACCCGATCTTCGGGAGTCCGGTCGGGGTGCAGCAGGGGTGCGCCGGGCGTGCGCGCAGCCTCGGGGTCGAAGACCCCCGGCAGCACCGTGTAGTCGATCTTGACCAGGCGCCCCGCCTCTTCTGCTGCCGCGGCGGTCTCGGCGACGATCGCCACGACGCGCTGACCGACGAAGCGGACCGTGTCATCGAGCATCCTCGTGTCGTCGGGATCGTCTTCCCGATGCTCGTGACGTCCGGTGGAGTAGCGCCCCGCGGGGACGTTCTCATGCGTGTAGATGTCGACGACCCCCGGCACGGCCCACGCGGCGGTCGTGTCGATGCTCGTCACACGCGCGTGCGCGTGCGGCGACCCGACGACGCGGATGATGAGGGCCCCGGGCACGGGCTCGTCGAACGTGTAGGGCTCGAGGCCCTGCACGATGCGGCGGGCCGCCGGGGGGGAAACCGATCGGCCGACGCCGTCGGCGTTCCCTGTTCCCGAGCCTGTCGCGGTCCCTGAGCCTGTCGCGGTCCCTGAGCCTGTCGCGGTCCCTGAGCCTGTCGAAGGGTCATATCCCTCGCCGGTCTCGCGCACCGGCCCGAGCACCGACTGCGTGATCGCCGCACGGATCGGCCGGTACCCGGTGCAGCGGCAGAGGTTTCCCTTCATCCGCCGATCGAGTCTCGGCAGGTCTTCGGCGCCGAGAGTCGAGGCCGTCACGCTGATGCCTGCCGTGCAGAAGCCGCACTGGAAGCCGAAGTGCGCGACCAGGGCCTCCTGCACCGGGTGCAGCTCGTCGGTGGGCGCGAGCCCTGCCGCTGTGGTCACCGAGCGCCCCTCGAGCCGCACGGCCGGGATGATGCACGAGTGCACCGGCTCGCCGTCCAGGAGCACCGAGCACGCTCCGCAGTCGCCGGCGTCACAGCCCTTCTTGACCTCGGTGTGCCCGTGCTCGCGGAGCAGTGTGCGCAGGCATTGGCCCGGCGCCGGCTCGGCCTCGACGGTTTCGCCGTTCACATCGAACCTCATGCCGAATCCTCGAGCTCTGTGCGCAGTGCCTCGGCCAGCGCGATGCTCACCGCGCGGCGCCAGTCGGCGGGACCGAGCGGATCGGTGTAGTAGCCGGATGCTCCGCCCACCGCGGCCGCCAGGGTCGCAGCATCCGGAATCCCGGCGAAGCGCAGCACCTGTGGGGTGAGGGTCGCGGCGGTGATGACGAACGTGGTGGCGCCGTCGTCGTCCTGACGGGCGGTGAGGACCGCGCCTGACCGGCCGAGCTCGGCGAGAGCGATCTTGCGGAGCCGGGCACGAGAGCGGAGCGCGGCGGCGGGCAGCTCGATGGCCCGGAGGGCTTCGCCGGGTGCGAGCACATTCGCGGCGTCGCCGGTGGGGAAGTCGGCGACATCGACACGGCGCTCGCTGCCGTCGGGGCACCAGATCACGGCCACTCCGTCGAGGCCGGCCGTCAGCGAGATCATCGCGCCGGCCGCGAACGTGCGGCACAGGTTGCCGCCGACCGTGGCGGTGTTCCAGATCTTGAACGATGCGAGCAGGGCATCGGCCGCGTCAGGGACGATGTCGAGGGCGATCCACTCGGCGGGGCGAGATGCAGCATCCCCCGTCTTTTCGCCCTTCGACCAGGCCAGGAGGCGGGCGATCGTGCACGTGGCGCCGATGCGGAGCCCGGCGTCGGAGACCTCGATGTCGGGCCAGCCGAGTGTCGTGAGGTCGACGAAGCCGGTGGTCGCGGGCTGCGGCTCGCTCATGAGCCACGTGCCGCCGGCGATGAACACCTCGCCCGGTGCGAGCGCGAGGTCGTCGCGCGTCCGCGCGGCGCGGAAGCTCGTCACGGTGTTGATGTCCATGCGTGCCTCCCTTCCGCCGCTCCAGTCAGTCAATCAAACCGCGGTTTCCGCGGTGTTTCGGCCGTTCGGCTCGGATCCCTGTGTCACAACTCCGCCTCAGAATCTGTCGCATCGACGCAGGCCCGCATGGTCTCGCCGATACGCACCCCCCGCAGACCGCGCCCAGGCGGAGTTGTGGCACAGTGCCCGCGCACACCCTGGTCGCAGCCCGGTCACAGTCGCGCGGCGAGCTCGCGCGACGCGGCGGCGACCTCTTCGGCCACGACCTGCTCTTCGGCGGTCACGAGTTCGGACTCGTGCACCACGACGCGCCCGTTCACGAACAGCCGGGCCAGCGGCGGCAAGGCGCCGAGCCCGAGGGCGGCGACCGGGTCGAGGATGCCGGCATGCTCGACAGTGTCGATCCGCCAGACGGCGATGTCGGCGAGCTTGCCGGGCTCGAGCGAGCCGATCTCGCGCTCGCGCCCCAGCACCCGGGCACCGCCCATCGTGGCGATGCGCAGGCCCGTGCGGACGCTGAACGAGTCCGACCCGGTCTTGAGCCGGCCCATCAGCACGGCCTCGCGGAGCTCGACCCCGAGCTGCCCCGACTCGTTCGACGCGGCCCCGTCGACTCCGAGCCCGACCGCGACCCCGGCGCGCAGCAGATCGCGCACCGGCGCGATTCCCGACGCGAGCCGGGCGTTGGACGACGGGCAGTGCGCGACGCCCGTACCGGTGGCGGCATATCTCGCGATCGCCGGCTCATCGAGGTGCACGCAGTGCGCCATCCAGACGTCCGAGCCGAGCCAGCCGAGGTCTTCCAGATACTGCGTCGGGCTCTTGTCGAATCGCTCGAGGCAGTACGCGTCCTCCTCCATCGTCTCGGACGCGTGGGTGTGCAGCCGGACGCCGAGCGAGCGGGCGAGCAGCGCCGACTCGCGCAGCAGATCGGCCGTGACCGAGAACGGGGAGCACGGCGCGAGCGCCACGCGGGCCATCGAGGCGAAGGACGGGTCGTGGTAGGTCTCGACGGCGACACGGGATGCCTCGAGGATCGCGTCGGTGCTCTCCACGGCGAAGTCGGGCGGGAGCCCGCCCTGCGACCGCCCGAGATCCATCGAGCCGCGCGTGGCGTGCAGCCGCAGGCCGATGCGCTCGGACGCCTCGACGATCGACCCGACGATATCGCCCGACCCCTTCGGGAAGATGTAGTGGTGGTCGCCCACGGTCGTGCAGCCCGATCGCGCCAGCACCGCCATCGCGCCGGCCGCGCCGGCGCCGGTCAGGCGCGCGTCGATCCGCGACCACAGCGGATACAGGGCGGTGAGCCAGTCGAACAGGATCGCATCCTGCGCGTAGCCGCGGGTGAGCCACTGGTACAGGTGGTGGTGGGTGTTGACCAGGCCCGGGGTGACGAGGCATCCGCGACCTTCCACGATTTCGGCGCCGTCGCGCCACTCGGCGGGCGCCGGCCCTGCACCCACGGCGGCGATCGTCTCGCCTTCGATGACGACATAGCCGGTCGGATGCTCGGACTCGGCCGCGTCGACCGTCGCGATGTAGGCGCCCGCGATGATCGTACGAGCCATGTCAGAGCTCTTGTTCGCTGCGCCAGAACCCTGCGTGCACGGCCACCGCTTCGGGCAGCGGCACCGGGCCGACGACGTCGATCGAGCGGCCGCCGCGTGCGAAGACCTCGCGGCACGGCAGCGCGAGGGTCGGGATGCCCTCCTGTGCGTCGACCATCTGGATCAGCTCGAACTCGGCCAGCGCGTAGACGACACGGCCGATGCCCGACCAGTAGATCGCTCCCGCGCACATCGCGCAGGGTTCGGTGCTCGTGTAGAGAGTGGATGCTGTCAGCACCGACGGCGCAAGCGCTGCGGCCGCGAGGCGCACCAGGTTCGTCTCGGCGTGGCCCGTCGGGTCGGTGGCGCTGACGACCGAGTTCAGGCCCTCGACGATCGTGCCGTCGGGAGTCACGACGATCGCGCCGAACGGGTGGTCGCCGCGTTCTCGTGCCGCGCCCGCGAGTGCGATGGCGTGGCGGAGATGCGCGCGATCGATCGCGGCCGATTCGACGGCGTGAGAGGTCATCGCAGGGCTTCAGGGGTGAGCGCCGAGTCGGGCGCGCACGAGCGGTCGACAGGCGTCGCGCGGTGCACGGCGCCCGACAGATCGCGGAGCGCGAGGCCGGTGCCGCGGTGACGTGCGGCGATGATCTCGGCGAGCACCGAGATCGCCGTCTCGTCGGGAGTCGTGCCCTGGAGGTCGAGGCCGAGCGGCGAGTGCAGGCGAGCGAGACCGGCGTCATCGACACCCGACTGCCGCAGCAGCTGTGCGCGTCTCGCGGCCGTTGCGCGCGACCCCATCGCCCCGACGAAGCCGATCGGCAGACTCAGCGCGATCCGCAGGGCGGGCACGTCGAGCCGCTCGTCATGGGTGAGCACGCACACCGCGGTGCGCTCGTCGAGCTCATCGAGGGGGATGCTGCGCAGATGCTCGTGCGGAAGGCCGGCGACGAGCCGGTCGGCGTCGGGGAAACGCTCGCGGGTGACGAGGAGCTCCCACGGATCGCATACCGTGACCGCGAATCCGGCGGCGGAGGCGACCCGGCAGAGGGCCGCGGCGTGGTCAGCGGCGCCGGCGATGATCAACCGCGGACGCGGCAGGTGGGCGATGACGACCACGTCGGATCCATCGTATGCCGCAAGAAGCATGCCGCCGGTGGCTACCGCTGATTCGTCGAGGGGGAGGCGCTCCGGCAGAACGAGTGAACCCGGGTTCGACCCGCTGCAGGTCACGCCGATCGTGATCCGCCGGTCGGCGGCGGCCAGTTCGAGGGTCGAGAGCGCCGCGGAATCGGCAGGATCGATCCGGTACACGACGACGTCGATCGAGCCGCCGCAGGCCAGCCCCGCGGCGTGCGCCGCTTCATCGCTGAACCCGAATCGTGCCGTGCGCCCGACGCCGTCGCGCAGCACGGCGTGCGACAGCAGCACGGCATCGCCCTCGACGCATCCTCCCGAGATCGAGCCGATCACGCGCCCGTCCGCCGCCACGGCCATCGATGCGCCCACCCCGCGCGGAGCGCTGCGCGGCACCGCGGTGATGGTCACGACGGCCACCGCGCTCCCGGCGCGCAGCACCGGGAGCAGTTCAGACGCGAGATCGAGCATCCCGTCACGTTACCCGGACCGTGTTTCCTGCGCGCTACGCGGGGATGATTCCTGGCCGCCACAACGGACCGCCGCGGGCCGTCACGGCTACGCTCGATGCTCGTGGAGGCTCCTCGGCTGTGCGGACTCGTGCTCGCCGCCGGGGCGGGCACGCGGTTCGGTGGGCCGAAGGCGCTCGCGCGGTCGGCGGACGGCACGCCGTGGGTGCATGCGGCCGTGCGGATGCTGCGCGCCGCCGGCTGCGCGGAGGTGCTGGTCGCTCTGGGTGCGGGTGGCGACGAGGCGGCCGCGCTCGTGCCCCCGGACGCGACGATCGTGCGGGTCGCGGACTGGGCCGATGGGCTCTCGGCAACCCTGCGTACAGGCCTCGCGGCGGCGGAGTCTTCGGCGGCGGACGCGGTGGTCATCACCCCGGTCGACACTCCCGCCGCACCCGCGGCGGCGGCGGTCCGGGTGATCAGCCTCGCCGGGGCGCGGGCAGGTCTCGCTCAGGCGATGTACGACGGCGAGCCGGGGCATCCGGTGTTCATCGGCCGCGACCACTTCGCCGCCGCGGCGGCGTCGCTCTCGGGCGACCGCGGGGCCGGGCCGTACCTGCGTGCGCACGGAGCGCTCGCGGTCGAGTGCGGCGACCTCTGGTCGGGCGCCGACATCGACCACGACCCCGGTCTCAACCGCCGATGACGACGTTCAGCGGCGGCTCACCCGCCAGCGCCCGCTCGATCTGGGTACGCACGAGGCGCGCGATGCGCGGCCGCATGGCGGTGGATGCTCCACCGACGTGCGGGGCGATGAGCACCCCAGGGAGGCTCCAGAGCGGGTGGCCGGCCGGGAGCGGCTCGGGATCGGTGACATCGAGCGCGGCGCGGATCCGGCCCCGCTCGATGTGTGCGACGAGGGCATCGGTGTCGATGAGCGAGCCGCGGCCGACGTTGACCACGAGTGCGCCGTCGGGGAGGGCGCTGAGCGCGGCGTCGTCGATGATGTGCGCGGTGGCGTCGCCGCCCGGCAGGCTGACGATCAGGATCTCGGCCGCCCCCAGCAGGTCGGGCAGCTCGTCGACGGCGTGCACCCGCATCCCGTCCTCGTCGCGTGCGCGAGAAGCGACCGCCGTGAGCTCGACCTCGAAGGGCGCCAGGCGCGCGGCGATCGCCTTGCCGACGCCGCCGTAGCCGAGCAGCAGCACCCGGCGGTCGGCGAGGCTGGTCGCGAAGTCCGGCGCCCAGCGGCCCTCGTCCTGCGCGTGGACGTAGTCGGGCAAGTGGCGCTGCGAGGCCAAGGTCAGGGCCACCGCCAGCTCGGCCGTCGAGGTCTCGTGCACCGTCGCGGCGTTGGCGAACACCGTCCCGTCCGGAAGGGCCGCCTCAACGCCTTCGTACCCGATCGACTGGCTCTGCACGAACCCGACGTCGACACCGGCCAGGCGCGAGACGGCGGTGCTCATGCTCATGTACGGCGGCACCACGATGTCGATGCGATCGCGGGGCGCGGGGCCCTCGAGGGCCCACACGTGCAGCTCGACGCCGTCGGGCAGAGCACCGAGGTCGGAGGCGAGCTCTTCGGTGGGGACGGATACGACGAGTTTCGGGATGCCGGAGGTCACCCTTTCACGCTACCCGCGACTGGCGAAGGTCAGGCGGCGGCGCCCACCACCGCGGCGATCGCCGAGGTGAAGAACCCCAGCCCGTCGGTGCCCGAGCGCATCGCGGCGGCCGTGTCGGGCCCGAAGCCTTCTTCCACCGCGTGCTCGGGGTGCGGCATGAGTCCCACGACGTTGCCGCGCTCGTTGGTGAGCCCGGCGATGTCGTCGAGCGACCCATTCGGGTTGACGCCCACGTACCTGAAGGCGACGAGGCCTTCGGCTTCCACGCGGGCCAGGGTCTCGGCATCCGCGATGTAGCCGCCGTCGGCGTTCTTCAACGGAACCACGATCTCTTGACCGACCTCGAACTCCGAGGTCCAGGCGGTCGAGGCGTTCTCGACGCGAAGCCGCTGGTCGCGGCGGATGAACTGCTGATGGGCATTGCGGATCAGGCCGCCCGGGAGCAGATGTGCCTCGACGAGCATCTGGAAGCCGTTGCAGATCCCGAGGATCGGCATGCCCTTGGCCGCAGCATCTTTCACTTCGCTCATGATCGGCGCGAGGGCGGCGATCGCGCCGGCCCGGAGGTAGTCGCCGTAGCTGAAGCCGCCGGGCAGCACGAGGGCATCGACGCCGTCGAGGTCGTGCGCGCCGTGCCAGAGGGCGACGGGTTCGGCGCCGCCGATGCGGATCGCGCGCTGCGCGTCGCGGTCATCGAGCGACCCGGGGAAGGTGATGACGCCGATACGGGCGGTCACTCCACGACCTCGATGCCGATCACGTCTTCGATCACCGCGTTGGAGAGGATCTCGTCGGCGATCTCGCGGGCCTTGGCGAGGGTGTCTTCGCCGACGGGGCCGTCGACGGTGAGCTCGAAGCGCTTGCCGATGCGGACGGAGGTGAACTGGTCGACTCCGAGCCGCGCGAGCGCCCCAGAGACCGCCTTGCCCTGGGGGTCGAGCAGCTCGGCCTTGGGCATGACGTCGACGACGATGGTGGCCATGAGAACGCTCCGGATGTCGCGGGCAAGGGGTGTCCGTCCATCCTACGGCCGCGCCCCCGGCACGCCCCGACCATCCTTCGAGATGTTCACGAGGGGACGTGACCGAACCGTGACCCCGCTCGTGAGAGCGCTTCCTTGACTTCATGGGAGCGATCCCATAGCGTGACTGCTCGTCCGGTGAGAGCGCTCCCATGCCTAGGTCGAGGTCCTCGATCGAAGCACAGCGCGATGCACGGGGCGCACCGCACCACCCCCACACCACAAAGGAGTGACCGTGAAATCACGCGCACTGCAACGGACCGCCATGGTGGCGGCCGTCGCATCCATTTCCGCCCTCGTCCTCGCGGGCTGCGCCTCCGGCGGCAGCTCGACCCCGACGGCCGACCCGAACAAGCCGGTCACCCTGACCGTCTCCACCTTCAACGACTTCGGTTACACGCAGGAACTCGTCGACCAGTACACGAAGCTCCACCCGAATGTGACCGTCGAGCTCACCAAGGCGGCCACGTCCAACGACGCCCGCGCGAACTACTTCCAGAAGCTCGGCAAGTCGGGCCTGGCCGACATCGAGGCCATCGAGGTCGACTGGCTGCCCGAGGTCATGAAGTACTCCGACCTCCTGGCCCCCGTGCCCGCAGACCTGAAGAGCCGCTGGCTCGACTGGAAGACCGCCGCTGCCACCGACACGGCCGGCAACCTCATCGGCTACGGCACCGACATCGGGCCCGAGGGCATCTGCTACCGCTCCGACCTGCTCGCGGCCGCCGGCCTGCCGAGCGACCGCGACTCGGTCGCGAAGCTCTTCGAGGGCGACTGGTCGAAGTACTTCGAGGTGGGCGACAAGTACACCGCCGCCACCGGCAAGGCCTTCTTCGACTCCGCCGGAGGCACTTACCAGGGCATGATCAACCAGGTCGAGGCCGCGTACGAAGACCCCAAGACAGGCGACATCACCGCCACGACCAACCCCGAGGTCAAGGACATCTACGACCAGGTGCTCAAGGCCAGCGCGACGCAGTCGGCACACCTCGGCCAGTGGTCGGACGACTGGATGGCGGGTCTGTCCAACGGCGCCTTCGCCACGATGCTCTGCCCCGGCTGGATGCTCGGCGTCATCTCGGGCAACGCCAAGGACGTCACCACGTGGGACATCGCGAACGTGTTCCCCAACGGCGGCGGTAACTGGGGCGGTTCGTACCTGACCGTCCCCGCCAACGGCGCGAACGTCGCGGCCGCGCAGGAGCTGGCCGACTGGCTGACCGCCCCCGCGCAGCAGATCACGGCGTTCACCAACGCGGGCACGTTCCCGAGCCAGAACGACGCACTCACCGACCCCACGCTGCTGGATTCGACCAACGCGTACTTCAACAACGCCCCGGTCGGCCAGATCCTCTCCGACCGCGCGAACGCGGTCACGGTTGCTCCGTTCAAGGGTGCGTTCTACTTCCAGATCAACGACGCCATGCAGAAGGCCCTGACCCGTGTCGAAGACGGCACGCAGGACGCCACTGCTTCGTGGGACCAGTGGGTCTCTGAGGTCGGAACGATCAAGTAGCAGATCGGATGCCGCGGGCCTGGGCCTCTCCGGGCCCGCGGCGTCCTTCTGCGTTTTGAGCGAGCGAAGCGAGACGGAACGAAGCCCGTGCGCGACAAGCGAGGAACCCCGTGACAACGACAATGCAACCGCCCGCCGCGAGGGCGGCGACTCCCGATCAGGCCCCTCGCCGGCCCAAGCGGATCGGCTTCAGCCAGCGCCGCAGTGCGTGGGACTTCAAGCTCGCGCCCTACCTGTACATCTCGCCGTTCTTCCTCCTCTTCATCGTGATCGGGCTGTTCCCGATCGCGTACACCGCGGTCATCTCGTTCATGGACTGGGACCTCGTCCGCGGCCGCGGCACCTTCATCGGGTTCGACCAGTACATCTACGTGCTGACCAACCCCAAGTTCTGGATCGCGCTGCGCAACACGTTCAGCATCTTCCTGCTGTCCACGATCCCGCAGCTGATCCTGGCCATCTTCATCGCCGCGATGCTCGACCAGAACATCCGCGCCAAGACGTTCTGGCGCATGGGCGTCCTCGTCCCCTACGTCATGGCGCCCGTCGCAGTGGCCCTCATCTTCAGCAACATGTTCGGCGACCAGTACGGGATCGTGAACACGTGGCTCGGTGACATCGGGCTCGGCCCGGTCAAGTGGCACAGCGACGCTTTCGCGAGCCACATCGCCATCGCCACGATGGTCAACTTCCGCTGGACGGGTTACAACACCCTGATCCTCCTCGCCGCGATGCAGGCGATCCCGCGCGACTACTACGAGGCCGCGGCGATCGACGGGGCGAACAAGTTCCGCCAGTTCCTCTCGATCACCGTCCCGAGCCTGCGTCCCACCCTCATCTTCGTGATCGTCACCTCGACCATCGGCGGGTTGCAGATCTTCGACGAGCCCCGCATGTACGACCAGTACGGCACCGGCGGCGCCGATTCGCAGTGGCTGACGATCACCCTCTGGCTCTACAACATCGGCTGGGGCGAGTGGAACTTCGGCCGGGCTGCGGCCCTGGCCTGGATCCTGTTCCTGATCATCCTGGTCATCGGAGTCATCAACCTGTTCGTCACGCGCGGGCTCGTCCGCGATGAGGGCACCCGAGGGGCGCACCTCTCGCGCCGCGACCGAAGGGCGGCGGCGCGCAGAGCGCAGGAGTCCGTGGCAGCGGATGCCGCGGCATCCGCTCACCGAAACCGAGAGGAGGCGGCGCGATGAGCTCCGTCACCCGCGTTCCGTTGCACGTCGACGACGATCAGATTCCCGGCGAAGAGAAGCGCCGGTCGCGCAGGATCAAAGGCAGCCGCCCCGGCTGGTTCGTGTACGGCTCGCTCGGCGTCGTCCTCGCCGCCGCGCTCTTCCCCTTCTACTGGTCGTTCCTGATCGGGTCGGGCGACTCGTCGACGATCCGCGACCCCAACATGTCGTGGCTTCCCGGCGGCAACTTCATCGCGAACGCCGTGTCGGTCATGAACGACCCGGCCGTGAACTTCTGGCCGGCACTGTGGAATTCGATCTACAGCTCCGCGCTCATCGCACTGTCGGTCGTCTTCTTCTCGACGCTGGCCGGCTGGGCGTTCGCCAAGCTGCGCTTCCGCGGCAGCCGCTGGCTGCTGGTGTTCGTCGTCGCGACGATGGCCGTGCCGATGCAGCTGGGTGTCGTGCCGCTGTACATCCTGTTCAGCGACCTCGGCTGGACCGGCCAGATCGGCGCGATCATCGTGCCCGCCCTGACGAGCGCCTTCGGCGTCTTCTGGATGACCCAGTACCTGCAGCAGGCCGTTCCTGACGAGCTCCTCGAGGCGGCCCGCGTCGACGGGGCGAGCGCCTTCCGTACGTTCTGGACGGTCGGCGTCACCGCCGCGCGACCCGCGGCCGCGATGCTGGGTCTGTTCACCTTCGTCTCGGCATGGAACAACTTCTTCTGGCCGTTCATCGTGCTCGACCGCTCCAACCCGACACTGCCGGTGGCGCTGTCTCTTCTGCAGTCGAACTACTTCGTCGACTACTCGATCGTGCTGGCCGGCGTGCTGCTGGCCACCATCCCCCTCCTCATCCTGTTCGTCTTCGTCGGCAAGCAGCTCGTCAGCGGGATCATGGCCGGGGCGGTGAAGGGATGACCTCGATCGCCGGCGCGCTGCAGACCGTGACCGAAAGGACGACCTCCGTCGCGCCATCCTCGCCGCGCTCGTTCCCGCCCGGATTCCTGTTCGGCGCGGCGACCGCCGCGTACCAGATCGAAGGCGCCGCGCACGAGGACGGCCGCCGCGACTCGATCTGGGATGCATTCAGCCGGGTGCCGGGCGCCGTGATCAACGGCGACAACGGCGACGTCGCGTGCGATCACTACCACCTGTACCGAGACGATGTCGCGCTCATGAAGAGCATGGGCCTGCAGACCTACCGGTTCTCGACCTCGTGGTCGCGCGTGCGGCCGGACGGCGGGCGGATCAACCCCGCCGGGATCGACTTCTACAAGCGCCTGACCGACGAGTTGCTGGATGCCGGCATCCTGCCCTGGCTCACGCTCTACCACTGGGACCTCCCGCAGGCGCTCCAGGAGCGCGGCGGCTGGACCAACCGCGAAACCGCCGAGCTGTTCACCGAGTACGCCCTCGACATGCACGATGCTCTCGGCGACCGCGTCAACGTGTGGACGACGCTGAACGAGCCGTGGTGCTCGTCGTTCCTCAGCTACACCGCCGGCGTCCATGCGCCCGGTCACTACAGCACCACCGAGGGGATGCTCGCCGCCCACCACCTGCTGCTCGGTCACGGCCAGACGGTCACGGAGCTGCGCGCGCGCGACTCGTCGCTCGAGCTGGGCATCACGCTCAATCTCACGGTGGCCGACCCCGCCGACCCGACCGATCCCGCCGACGTCGCCGCAGCGCGCAAGATCGACGGGCGCTTCAACCGATGGTTCCTCGACCCCGTGTTCCGCGGCGAGTACCCCGCCGACGTCATCGACGAGATCAGGGCGGTGGATGCTGCGGCCGTCGATGCTCTGGAAGCCGCCGTCCACCCCGGCGACCTCGAGGTCATCTCGACCCACATCGACGCCCTCGGCGTGAACTACTACCACGGCGAGCTCGTCGGCGCCCGGCCGCCGGCCACCCCCGCCCGCAGCGGTGAAGCTCCGACCGACCGGGCCACAGCATCCCCGTTCCCGGCATCCGACGGCATCCACTCGTACGATCGCGGGCTCGCTCAGACGGCGATGCACTGGGACGTTCAGCCCGAAGGACTCACGCGCCTGCTCAGCCGGGTGTGGGAGGAGTACGCAGCCCCGGCCGGCACCGTCCTGCTCGTCACCGAGAACGGCGCCGCGTACGACGACGAGCTCGTCATCGAGGACGGCGAGAAGCGGGTCCACGATGCGGATCGCACCGACTTCCTGCGGGCGCATCTGGGAGCGATCCTGGATGCCGTCGACGCCGGCGTCGATGTGCGCGGTTACTTCTACTGGTCGCTGCTGGACAACTACGAGTGGGCGTGGGGGTACGAGAAGCGGTTCGGCATCGTCCGAGTCGACTATGAAACTCAGGAGCGCACGCTCAAAGACAGCGGGCGCGAGTATCGTCGCATCATCACGGATCGGGCGCTGAATGTGAGCCCGACCTCGGCGAGGTAGAGCCCTTGGGGGCGGCAATGAGCACTGAGGGGCTTCAGCGCGCCATCACGATCGAAGAGGTGGCCGCCGCATCGGGCGTGTCGCGCTCGACCGTGTCGCGCGTCGTGAACGGATCGACGGCGGTGAGCCCGAGCGCGCTCGCGGCCGTGCAGCAGGCGATCGCCGACCTCAACTACGTGCCGAATCGCGCCGCGCGGTCACTCGCGAGCCGCCACACCCACGCCGTCGCGCTCGTCGTACCGGAAGACACGACCCGGTTCTTCGGCGACCCGTTCTTCGCATCGGTCGTCTCGGGGATCAACACGGTGCTCAGCCGCTCGGACTACGTGCTGAACCTCTTCATCGCGAACGATGACCCGGGCGACAAGACGACGAGCTACGTGCGCAGCGGCAGCATCGACGGCGCGTTCATCATCTCGCACCACACCAGCGACACCTTCATCGACCGCATCGCATCGTCGGTGCCCGTCGTCTACGGCGGCCGGCCTCTGCGCGAGCGCGACAACGACTATTACGTCGACGTCGACAACGTCGCCGCCGCACGGGATGCCACGGCCTACCTCATCGAGAAGGGACACCGCCGGATCGCGACCATCGCAGGGCCGCTCAACATGGCGGCGGGTATCGACCGTCTGCAGGGCTATCGCGACGCGCTCGCCGCCGCCGGCCTCGCCGAGGACGGGATCGAGGAGGGCGGCTTCACGAGCGGCGGCGGAGCGGACGCGATGCGACGCATCCTGCAGCGGGGCGAGGCGCCCGATGCCCTGTTCATCGCGAGCGACCTGATGGCGCGCGGCGCCCTGGCGGCGCTGGCCGCGGCGGGCCTTCGCGTGCCGCACGACGTGGCGATCGCGGGGTTCGACGACTCGCCGGTGGCGACCTCCGTCATCCCCCATCTCACGACGATGCGTCAGCCGTCGTTCGAGCAGGGCGCGAAGATGGCCGGCGTGCTGCTCGACCTTCTCGCGGGCCGCGAGCCGCAGCGCGTCACGATCCTCGACACGGAGCTGATCGTCCGCGACAGCGTCTGACCGCGCGCTCCGCGGTGATCGAGTAGCGAGCTTGCGACCCCCCCTGCGGTGATCGAGTAGCGAGCTTGCGAGCCCCACCGCGGTGATCGAGTAGCGAGCGCCAGCGAGCGTATCGAGATCCGCCGAACCGACGTAGTACGCGGGCCCTGATCTCGATACGGCGCTGGCGCGCCTACTCGATTACCGCGGCATACGGCGCTGGCGCGCCTACTCGATCACCGCGGGATACGGCGCTGGCGCGCCTACTCGACCTCCGCGCCACAGCGGCGCCTACTGCGGGTCGCCGCCCAACTGGCCGATCACCGGCAGCGGCCCGCCGTCGTCGGCGCCGGTCTTGCGCCAGCGGGCGATCGCGTTGCCGAGGTGGTAGATCAGCAGTGCAGCCGCGGCGCCGAGCACGATCGCCCCGAGCTGGAAGTCGCCCCACTGCATCGTGAAGCCCGCGATGGCGATGACCAGGGCGACCGCGCCGGTGTACTGGTTGACGGGCCGCGAGAAGTCGACGCGATTGTCGACCCAGATCTTGATGCCGATGATGCCGATGAGCCCATACAGGGCCGTGGTCACCCCTCCGAGCACACCGGCGGGGATCGTGTTGAACACCGCTCCGATCTTGGGTGAGAGGCTCAGCACTATCGCCGTGGCGCCCGCGACCCAGTACGCCGCCGTCGAATAGACGCGGGTCGCGGCCATGACGCCGATGTTCTCGCCGTACGTGGTGGTGCCCGAGCCGCCGAACGCGCCCGCGAGCGTCGTGGCGACGCCGTCGGCGATCAGCGCCCGGCCGGTCTGCCTGTTGACGGATGCTCCGGTCATGGTCGCGACGCCCCGCACATGTCCGACGTTCTCGGCGATGAGCACGAGCACGACGGGCAGGAACATCGCGATGACGCTCCACGTGCCCGGCGACGCGAAGTTCGCGAGGTGGAACTCGGGCAGGCCGATCCACGGTGCCGCCTCGATCGCCGAGTAGTCGAGCTGGCCGACGATCGCGGCGAAGACATAGCCGACGATCACGCCGAGGAAGATCGAGATCCGGCCGAGGAACCCGCGGAACAGCACGCTGAACAGGATCACCGCGCACAGGGTCACCGTGCCGGTGACGGGCGCCTGCTGGAAGTTCGTCCAGGCGACGGGCGCGAGGTTGAACCCGATGAGGGCGACGATCGCCCCCGCCACGACCGGGGGCATGAGCCGGTCGATCCAGCCCAGGCCGGCCAGCTGCACGATGACGCCGACGGCGACGAGCAGCACGCCGACCGCGACGATGCCGGCCAGGGCCGAGCCCATCCCCTGGCTGGCTGTCGCCGCGGTCACCGGCGCGATGAACGCGAACGACGAGCCGAGGTAGCTGGGGAGCTTGTTGCGCGTGACGATGAGGAACAGCAGCGTCCCGATGCCGGAGAACAGCAGGGTCGTCGAGACCGGGAAACCGGTCAGCACCGGCACGAGGAAGGTCGCGCCGAACATCGCGATGACGTGCTGCACGCCCACCGCGACCGTGGCGGGCCAGCTCAGCCGTTCGTCGGGCGCGACGACTTCGCCGGGCGCGACGGTGCGGCCGTTTCCGTGCAGCTTCCAGATCGGCATGGGCGCTCCTTCGTGTCGGTCCCGCCGCGCGGGGGAGTGGGCGATGAATCGTTGCTCACGATAGCGACAGGGTGAGCGGATGCTCCGCAGCACCGTGTACGCGCGTTTTGCGCCCGAGGGGCTTCGTCCGCGAGTGTGTAGGGAGCGTTCCCGCAGAACGGGGCGTGAGCGTCCGCAGGACGACGCAACGATCCGATGGAGACGATGTGACCGACAGTCAGCCGCACCCGCAGCCCCCACCGGCCGCCCCCGCACCCGACGCGGCCCTCCAGCTCGATGGCCTCGTCAAGCGCTTCGGCGACAAGGTCGCCGTCGCCGGCATCAGTCTCACCGTTCCCTCCGGCTCGTTCTACGGCTTGGTAGGACCCAACGGCGCAGGAAAGACGACCTCGCTGTCGATGGCGACGGGTCTGCTGGTGCCCGACGCCGGCCGCGCGCTCATCCACGGCGTCGACGTCTGGCGCGAGCCCGTGAAGGCCAAGGCGATGCTCGGCAACCTGGCCGACGGCGTGAAGCTCTTCGACCGGCTCACGGGTGAGCAGCTGGTCACCTACAACGGCCTGCTGTTCGGCATCCCGCACGACGAGATCGCGCGCCGCACCGCCGACCTGCTCGCCCTCATGGATATGACGGATGCTGCGGGCAAGCTGGTCGTGGACTACTCGGCCGGCATGACCAAGAAGATCGCGCTGGCGTGCGCCCTCGTGCACGCCCCGCGGGTGCTCGTGCTCGACGAGCCCTTCGAGTCGGTCGATCCCGTCTCGGCTGCCAACATCCAGGACGTGCTGACCGGGTACGTCGGCAACGGCGGGACGGTCATCGTCTCGAGCCACTCGATGGACCTCGTGCAGCGGCTGTGCGACCACGTCGCCGTGATCTCGGCCGGCCGCCTCGTGGTCGCCGGCACGGTCGACGAGGTCCGCGCTGGCCAGTCGCTGCAGGACAGGTTCGTCGACCTCGTCGGGGGCCGCCGCCACTCGGAGGGGCCGGAATGGTTGCGACACTCCTGAGACTGCGGTTCCGCGTCCTCGGCAACCAGCTCGCGCGGAGCCCCTGGCAGCTCGTCGGATTCCTGTTCGGCGTGCTCTACGGACTCGGCGTGCTCGTCGCGGCCGTCATCGGTCTCGTCTGGCTCGGCTCGGCGCCCCAAGACGTCGCTGCGGCCGTGATCGTGGGCGTCGGCAGCCTCGTCACGATCGGCTGGGTGCTGGGTCCGCTCATCGCATTCGGCGTGGACACGACACTCGACCCCGAGCACCTGGTCGTGTTCCCGATGTCGCTGCGCCGCATGATGGTGGCGCTCACGCTCGCGGGAGTATGCGGCATCCCGGGCATCGTCACCTCGGTCGCGGCGCTCGCGACCCTCGCGACGTGGGTGCACTGGCCGGCGGCCGCCGCCGCAGCGGTGGTCGCGATCCCGATCGCGGTGCTCACCGCCGTGATCGCGTCGCGGACGATGGCCTCGCTGGCCTCCGGCGCGGGTGGCAGGCGGCGCCTGCGCGAGGCATCCGGCATCCTCCTCGTCATCCCGCTGATCCTGGCCGGCCCGATCATCGCGGGCATCGCCACCGGATTCGCGGTGAGCCTCGACGCGCTTGGCGTGGTCGTCCGCGTCCTCAGCTGGACGCCGGTCGGGGCGGCGTGGGCCGTGCCCGCCGACGTCGCCGCGGGCGACTGGGCCGCCGCGCTCGCGAAGCTCGTCATCGCCCTTGCGACGCTGGGACTGCTCTGGATGCTGTGGGGCTGGTCGCTGCGCAACGCGCTGGCGCGCCCTCGCCAGGAGTCGGCCGCGACCGTTCGCCCCGGACGCATCGGCTGGTTCGGGCGCGTGCCCGCGACCCCTGCCGGCGCGGTGTTCGCGCGCTCGCTCACCTATTGGATCCGCGACCCGCGGTACCTGCGCCAGCTGATCGGCGTGCCGCTGGTGCCGGTGATTCTCTGGTTCTACCTGCGTAACGGGGATGTGGGGGCCGGTCTCACCTTCACGGCTCCGCTGATCGCGCTGGTGATCGGCATCATCCCCTACGCCGACATCTCGTTCGACGGCACCGCGTTCGCCTCCGAGCTCGCGGTCGGTGCCACGGGTCTCGCTGACCGGAGGGGCCGGACCCTCGCCGCGGCGGCCCTTGCAGTTCCGCTCGTGGTGATCGCGGCGGTCGTGCCGTTCGTGTTCTCGGGCCGATGGGACCAGTTGCCCGCCATCCTCGGAATGTCGCTCGGCATCCTCCTCACCTCGTACGGGGTCTGCGCCACCACCTCCGCTCAGCTGGTCATCCCCGTCGCCGGCTCGGGCGACAACCCGTTCAAGCGCGTGCCGGGGACGACGTTCCTGCAGGGGATGTCGTTCCTGCTCATCTGGCTCGTCGCGATCGTCTTGTCATCGCCGTCGATCGTGATGGGCATGATCGCGTTCTTCACCGGCAACGTGACCCTCGGGGTGATCGGCGGGGCGGTCGGGCTCGTCCTCGGCATCGTCTTCGTCGTGGTCGGCATCCGAGTGGGCGGACGGATGCTGGATCGCACCGGTCCGCTCCTGCTGAGCCGCCTCAAGGCCATGAAGAACGCCTGACCCGGCGGCGCTCGAATCCCTCAGCCCGAGGTGAGGCGCTCGAGCAACTCGAGGTAGCGGGCGGCCGTGCGCTCCACGATCTCTGCCGGCAAAGCAGGCGGCGTGCCCTGTTTATCCCAATGCGCGGCCAGCCAGTCGCGCACGATCTGCTTGTCGAAGCTCGCCATGCGCTCGGCCGGAGTGGTGCCGGCGGCCCAGGCCGCAGCATCCCAATATCGTGACGAGTCGCTCGTGAGCACCTCATCGGCGAGGGTCAGCGTGCCGTTGTCGTCGGTGCCGAACTCGAACTTCGTGTCGGCCAGGATCAGCCCGTGCTTCTCGGCGAGAGCCGCCGCGCGGCGGTAGATCTCGAGCGATGCGTCGCGGAGGGCGGCCGCGGCATCCGCACCCACCAGCTCGATCGTGCGCTCGTACGAGATGTTCTCGTCGTGCTCGCCCATCGGCGCCTTGTAGGCAGGGGTGTAGAGCGGCTCGGGAAGGCGGTCGCCGTCGTCGAGACCCGCAGGAAGGGGGATGCCGCATACCGTGCCGCTCTCGCGGTACTCGACCCACCCCGAGCCGGTGAGATAGCCCCGCACGACGCACTCGATCGGGTACATCTCGAGGCTCCGCACGAGCATCGCGCGGCTGATGACCTCGGCCGGGATCAGCTCGCGCACGGTGTCGTCGGCGGTGAGCTCGTGATCGGCCACGAGATGGTTCGGGATGCGCGCCCCGCCGTCGGCGCCCGCCAGCTGGTCGAACCACCACAGGCTGAGCGTCGTGAGCAGCTCGCCCTTGCCGGGGATACCCGGCTCGAGCACGTGGTCGAACGCGCTCACGCGATCACTCGCCACCACCAGCATCCGATCGCCGTCTCCGCTGCCCGCCGGCACGTAGAGGTCGCGCACCTTGCCCGAGTAGACGTGCCGCCAGCCTGGAAGGTCGAGGGGGGTGCTCACCCGCCCATTATCGCGGAGGCACTCGGCCCCCCGAACAACTTTGACAGTGTCGCCTCAGCGTCGTATATTCCATGTGGACTAACCCACCCCGAACACATCTGGATGCCGATGAAAGACGCCGTCGACCGGCTGACTCCGCTGGGGCTCATGGTGCTCGCTCTGCTGAACGAGGGCGACATGCACCCCTACGAGATGATGCGGCTCATGCGCCAGCGGCACGACGACCGGCTCGTGACCATCACGAACGGCACGCTGTACCACACGGTCGGGCGCCTCGTCAGGGCCGAACTGCTCGCCGAGGTCGGCGTCGACCGCGAGGGCAACCGCCCCGAGCGCACGACCTACTCCCTCACCGCCGACGGACGTGACGCGGTCGGCGAGTGGGTGCGCCGCGAGCTGCCTCGCACCGACCACCCCGCGGAATTCCGCATCGCCCTCGCCGAGGCCCACAACCTCGAGCGCACCGAGGTCATCGACCTGCTCCACGCGCGCCGTGCCAACCTGACCGGCGAGCACCTGATGCACAGCGGCGGTCGCCGGAAGGCGCTGGATCGCGGAGTCCCCGAGCAGTTCCTCCTCGAGATCGAGCGGTCCGAGATCCTCCTCGAGGTCGAACTCCGCTGGACCGACGCCCTCATCGACCGCCTCGAACTGCACGCCTTCCCCTGGGGCGCGGACGAACTCTTCCCGCTCTCCGAGCGTTACCTCACCGATCGAAAGGCCGCACGGCAATGACCGATGCTTCGACAAGTTCAGCAACCGACGGGCGGCGGGCCGCAGCATCCGCCGACCGCGACAAGAAGACCACCGAACGCAATCCGTGGCCGGCCCTGTGGGCCCTGGTCATCGGATTCTTCATGATCCTGGTCGATACGACGATCGTCTCGGTCGCCAACCCGGCCATCAAAGAGGCGCTCGACCCGGCCACCAACAATCTCGACAACGTCGTGTGGGTGACCTCGGCCTACCTGCTCGCCTACGCGGTGCCGCTGCTGGTCACCGGCCGCCTCGGCGACCGGTTCGGCCCGAAGAACATCTACCTCATCGGGCTCACGGTCTTCACGCTCGCGTCGCTGTGGTGCGGCTTCTCGACCACGCTCGGGATGCTGGTGGCCGCCCGCGCGGCGCAGGGTCTCGGCGCCGCACTGCTCGCGCCGCAGACGATGGCGATCATCACCCGTACGTTCCCGCCGAACCGCCGCGGGGCGGCGATGGGCCTGTGGGGGGCGACCGCGGGTGTCGCGACGCTCGTCGGCCCGCTCGCCGGCGGCCTGCTGGTCGACGGCCTGGGCTGGGAGTGGATCTTCTTCGTCAACATCCCGGTCGGCATCATCGGGTTCGTGCTCGCGATGATCTTCGTGCCCAAGCTCGAGACGCACGCGCACACCTTCGACATTCCCGGCGTGCTGCTGAGCGGCGTGGCGCTGTTCCTCATCGTGTTCGGACTGCAGGAGGGCGAGACCTACGACTGGGGAGTGATCTGGGGTCCGATCTCGGTGTGGAGCATGATCATCACCGGCGTCGTGCTGCTCGCCCTGTTCATCTGGCTGCAGAGCCGCACCAAGCGCGAACCGCTCGTGCCGCTCGTGCTGTTCCGCGACCGCAACTTCTCGGTCTCCAACATCGGCATCTCGGTCGTCGGCTTCGCGGTCACCAGCATGTCTCTTCCGCTGATGTTCTTCATCCAGCTCGCCCGCGGACTCACGCCCACCGAGTCGGCGCTCCTGCTGATCCCGATGGCCGTGCTCACGGGCGTGCTCTCGCCGCTCAGTGGGCGGCTGCTGGATCGCGTCGACCCCCGCGTCATCCTCGTGCCCGGCCTGGTGCTCTACACCCTGTCGCTCGTCTGGTACTCGACGCTGATGGACGCGTCCACGCCGATCTGGATGTTCCTGCTGCCGTCGGCCCTCACGGGCATCGCAAGCGCCGGGATGTGGGGGCCGCTGGCCACCACCGCGAACCGCAACCTGCCCGTGCAGCTGGCCGGTGCGGGCTCGGGTATCTACAACACGATGCGCACGGTGGGATCGGTCATCGGCTCGGCGGCGATCGCCGCGTTCATGCAGTCGCGCCTGAACGCGAATCTGCCGGGCGCCGATGCGGCGTCGGGCGGATTCGGCGGTGGCCAGTTGCCGCCGCAGGTCGTCGACGGGTTCTCGGAGGCAATGGCCCAGACACTGCTGCTGCCTGCCGCCGTGATGCTGATCGCGATCGTCGCGGTGATGTTCATGCGCCCCACGCAGGCGTCGGCGAACGCGGAGTGGAAGGCTTCTGCCGACGCGCAGTAGCGCCGCCGCCGCGCTGCCCTGGCGATCTGCTCAGGGGGCCGCCACGCGTGCGGCGATATCGGTGCGGAACTGCCCGCCCTCCAGGCCGATGGCCCCGAGGGCTCGGTAGGCCCGCTCGCGCGCCTCGCCGAACGAGTCCGCGACGGCGACGACGCTCAGCACGCGCCCGCCCGTGGCAACCAGGCCATCGCCTCCGCGCGCGGTCGCCGCGTGCGCGATGTGCACTCCGTCGACGGATGCTGCAGCATCCAGTCCTTCGATGGTGCGGCCGGTCAGCGGCGCTTCGGGATACCCCTCGCTCGCAAGCACCACGGTGATGGCCGTGGCGTCGGAGAACGTCGGCTTCGCGTGGTCCTCGAGCGTCCCGACCGCTGCCGCCAGCAGCAGCGCCGAGAGCGGGTCGACGAGCCGCGGGAGCACGACCTGCGTCTCGGGGTCGCCGAAGCGTGCGTTGAACTCGATGACCTTGACGCCGCCGTCGGTGAGGATCAGGCCCGCGTACAGCAGTCCGATGAACGGCGTGCCTTCGGCATCCAGCTGCCGGATGACCGGTTCGGCGATCTCGCGGGTGACGAGGTCGACGAACTCGGCCTCGCTGCCGTACCGGTCGGCGAGCCAGGGGAGCGGCGAGTAGGCGCCCATCCCTCCGGTGTTGGGGCCGGCGTCGCCGTCTGCGAGGCGCTTGAAGTCCTGCGCCGGGCTCAGGGGGAGCACGCGGTCGCCGTCGCTCAGGAAGAAGAGCGACACCTCGGGGCCGGAGAGGAACTCCTCGATCAGGATCGCGCCGCCGGCGAGGTACGCGTCGGCATGGGCGAGCGCCGCGTCGCGATCCGGGGTGACGATCACGCCTTTCCCGGCGGCCAGCCCGTCCGCCTTCACGACATAGGGCGCGCCGATCTCGTCGAGCGCCGCCTCGACCTCGGCGCGGGTGTGGGCGCGCAGGGCGCGGCCGGTGGGCACGCCCGCGGCATCCATGATCCGCTTCGCGAACGACTTCGAACCCTCCAGCTGCGCTGCCGCCCTGCCCGGACCGAAGACCGGGATGCCGCGTGCCCGCAGCACATCGGCGACGCCGGCGACCAAGGGCGCCTCGGGGCCGATGATGACGAGGTCGATCCCTTCGTCCTGCGCGTAGGTCTCGACGGCCGCGGGGTCGTTCGGATCGAGCACGACGAGCGTCGCATCGTGGGCGATGCCGGCGTTGCCGGGTGCCGCGAACAGCTCGTGGCCGACGTGCTCGGACTGCAGCGCGAGGATGATGGCGTGCTCGCGCGCGCCCGAGCCGAGGACCAGGATTCTCACCCGGCCAGCCTATCCGGGGGGCCTTTCGTCTCGCTCCGCTCGCCGGGCGACAGGGGTGTCGTATCGCGCGTGCCGCAACTCCTCCTCGAGTGATCGGAGATTTCCGCCAGCCCGCGGAACGCCGCCGCGCGCCCCCCGCGCGCGACAAACTGAGGCGGAGTTGTGGCACACCTACCGCGCGACCCGCCACTCCCCGGTCGTCGGGTGACGAGCGCAGCGAGGAGGCGAAACGCGCACGAGGCGTACGGTGAGGGCATGGCGCGGAAGATCTCGACCGACGAAGGCCGCGACGCGCTCGCCGCGGTCGCGGCGGCGGCCGCGGCCGCCGCCGCTCCTGCCCGCACCGACCTCGCGACCGCTGTGCGCTACCTCCTGCAGCTGCTCGCCGAGAAGGCACCGGGGCACTCGGTCGAAGTGCGGGTGCCGCCGTTCGGCGCCGTCCAGGTGATCGAAGGCCCGCGGCATACGCGCGGCACGCCGCCGAACGTCACCGAGACCGACGCCCTGACATGGATTGCCCTTGCGACGGGGGCGGAGCAGTGGGGAGACGCGGCGACCGCAGGCCGCATCCTCGCCTCGGGCACCCGGTCGGACATCTCCGACCTCCTGCCGCTGCGGCCGTAGGCCCCGCCCCCGGGCGACGGTGCGACAATGGAGGCATGACCGATCACGTGGAACCCGCGGGTGAGCGGGATGCTGCAGCATCCGTTCCTTCGACGGTCGTCGTCGACGAGGAGCTCGTCACCGTGCGGCGTTCGCCGAAGTACTCGGTGTTCCTCCTCTTCGGAGCTGTGCTCGGGGCGTTCGTCGCGCTGGTCCTCACGCTCGCATTCCACGGCACCGACAGTCAGAGCCCCAACACCGCGATCGTCTACGCGCAGTGGCAGGTGTTCGGCTTCCTCGCGCTGATCGGCGCTATCGTGGGCGTGCTCGTCGGCGGCGTCGCCGCGCTGATCTTCGATCGGGCGCTCGGCCGCCGCACGCACCGGATCGTCGTCGATCGCGAGCACACCACCGCGATCTGAGGCCCAGAGCTACGCGAGCTCGGCGATGATCGGATGGATGGCCGCGTCGAACGCGACCACGTCGCCGCGGAGTCCGTCGGTGACCGCAATCGTGAGCGACCCGATCCACCACACGCCCCGCTGGGCCAGCGGAAGCACCTGCACGTTCAGTTCGAACGAGTGCGCGCGCCGCCCGACCTGGCGCTCGTGCTCGGCGATCGCACTCGCGTACGCGCGATACGAGACGCCCGGCTTGGCCGTGGCTTCCTTCCGATACCTCTCGTAGGCCGACTGCGAGAACGCGAGCGCCTCGACCGCATGGGGCCCGATCGCGGATCGCAGTTCGCTCGAACCGTCGGCGGGGAGTGCGATGAGCGTCTCGAACCCGTCGACCAGGTCCAGCGGCACAGGCGACGGGTGCGCCTGCGGCTCGACCGTCATGGCCCAGTATTCGCGCCACTGCCGTTCGAGGAGGGCCTGATCGGCTTCGGCGCGATCGTTCGCGCGCGGGGGGATGCCGCGCAGATGCGGCAGCTCGTCGGGCGAGCGGATGCCGAGCACCTGCCGGAGGTAGAGCGCGAGCAGCACGGGCCGACCCGCATCCTCGCGGATCACCCACTCCGGAGACCCCGTCCCGCCCATGCGGCTTATTGTACGGCCGGGGTCGCCGCGCGGCCCGGCTGGTTTCGCCAGCGGCGCGGGCTTCGCCCGGCGTCCGGCACCGCCGCCCGCCGGTAGGCTGGGCAAGTGGCTCCCGCATCCACCAATCCCTACACCGAAGCCGGCGTCGATACGGCTGCCGGTGACCTCGCCGTAGAGCTCATGAAGTCGGCCGTGCGCCGCACTCATGGCCCCGAGGTGCTCGGTGGTGTCGGCGGATTCGCCGGCCTTTTCGACGCGAGCGCGCTGCGCGCGTACCGCCGGCCCCTGCTGGCGACGAGCACCGACGGCGTCGGCACCAAGGTCGCGATCGCCCAGGCGATCGACAAGCACGACACGATCGGGATCGACCTGGTCGGCATGGTCGTCGACGACATCGCCGTGGTGGGCGCCAAACCCCTCTTCATGACCGACTACATCGCGTGCGGCAAGGTCTACCCCGAGCGCATCGCCGACATCGTCGCCGGCATCGCGCGCGGCTGCGCCGAGACGGGCACCGCCCTCGTCGGCGGCGAGACCGCCGAGCACCCCGGACTCCTCGGGCTCGGCGACTACGACGTCGCGGGTGCCGCGACCGGCGTCGTCGAAGCGGATCGGATGCTGGGAGCACAGCACGTCCGCGAGGCCGATGTGGTCCTGGCTCTGGCATCGAGCGGCCTGCACTCGAACGGGTACTCGCTGGTCCGCCACATCGTCGCCGGCTCCGGCATCGGGTACGGCGACCGTGCTCCCGACCTCGGTGCGCCCGGCACGACGTGGGGCGAGGCGCTGCTGGAGCCCACTCGTCTCTACACCGCTCCGCTGCTGCGCCTGATCTCGGCCCTGGACGGCGAGTTCCACGGCGACCTCGACGGCGACGAGCGCAGCGTGCATGCCCTGAGTCATGTGACCGGCGGTGGCATCGCGGCCAATCTTGCCCGCGTTCTCCCGCAGCAGACGTGGGTCGAGGTCGACCGCTCGACGTGGTCGCCGCCGCCGGTGTTCCGCGTGCTCGCCGACCTCGGCGATCTCGATCTCGGCAGCACCGAGGGCACCTGGAACCTCGGCATCGGGTTCATCGCCGTCGTTTCGCCCGCCGTGGCCGATGCAGCCGTGGCCGCCCTCGCCGCCGACGGCATCGCCGCGTGGCGGGTCGGCACCGTGAACGGCGGCGACCGGCCCGCAGGAGACTTCGAGCAGGGTGCCAAGGGGGTCGACGGAGGTGCCGTCCGACTCGTCGGGGCCTTCGCGGACGGGAGCTAGACGCATCCATGTGCGGAATCGTCGGCATGGTGGGCCGTGGGCCCGTCAACCAGGAGATCTACGACGCGCTCCTGCTCCTCCAGCACCGAGGGCAGGACTCGACGGGCATCGCCACGGCCGAGTCCAACGGCACGTTCCACCTCGCCAAGGCCAAGGGCCAGGTGCGCGAGGCGTTCCGCACGCGCGACATGCGCGCGCTCCTCGGCGAGATCGGCCTGGGGCACGTCCGCTACGCGACCCAGGGCACCGCTGCCAACGAGGAGGAGGCGCAGCCGTTTTACGTCAACGCGCCCTACGGCATCGTGCTGGTGCACAACGGCAACCTCACCAACACCCGCGAGCTGACCGATGAGCTGTTCCACACCGACCGCCGGCATCTGAACACCACTTCCGACACCGAGCTTCTCGTCAACGTCCTCGCCAACGAGCTCCAGTCCGAGATCGCGGGGCTCGAGCTCGACCCCGAGCAGGTCTTCCAGGCGGTTGCGCGCGTCCACGGGCGGGTCGAGGGCTCGTACGCGGCCATTGCGCTGATCGCGGGCTACGGCCTCCTCGCGTTCCGCGATCCGTTCGGCATCCGGCCCCTGATCCTCGGTACGAGGCACGCGCCCGAGGGCGGGTACGAGTGGATCGTGGCATCCGAATCCCTCGTCCTCGAGAACGCCGGGTTCGACATCGTCCGCGACGTCATGCCGGGCGAGGCGGTCTTCATCGACCTCGACGGGCACCTCCACACGAAGCAGTGCGCGAAGAACCCGATGCTCGTGCCGTGCTCGTTCGAGTACGTGTACCTCGCCCGCCCCGACTCCGAGATGAACGGCGTCTCGGTGTACGAGGCCCGCCTGCGCATGGGCGAGCGCCTCGCCGACACCATCGCGAAGTACACGCCCGAGGGCTCGATCGACGTGGTCATGCCGATCCCCGACTCTTCGCGGCCGGCCGCGATGCAGGTGGCCCGCAAGCTGGGGCTCGAGTACCGCGAGGGGTTCTACAAGAACCGCTACATCGGCCGGACGTTCATCATGCCCGGGCAGGCGGTGCGCAAGAAGAGCGTGCGCCAGAAGCTCAATGCCATGTCGAGCGAGTTCAAGGGCAAGAACGTCCTGCTGATCGACGACTCGATCGTGCGCGGCACCACCAGCAAAGAGATCATCCAGATGGCGCGGGATGCCGGGGCCAAGAGCGTCACATTCGCCTCCGCCGCTCCGCCCGTGCGCTACCCGCACGTCTACGGCATCAACATGCCGTCGCGCCACGAGCTCGTCGCGCATGGCCGCACGATCCCCGAGATCGCCGAAGAGCTCGGCGCCGACTACCTCGTGTATCAGGAGGTCGCAGATCTCAAGGCGGCGATCCTCGAGGGCTCCGACCTCGATGACCTCGACATGAGCTGCTTCGACGGCCGGTACATCACCGGCACGGTCAGCGAAGAGTACCTGGCCTGGGTCGAGGGCTCGCAGGAGTCCTGACCCGATCGCGAGCGGTGACCGACGATGGTCAGTCGCGGAAGCGATCGGCGAAGCGGGGGTCATCGAGCCACCACAGACCTTGACCCTCGGCCGGGCTGGGCTCAGTGGTCGTGCGCGTCGTCGCGGGCTGCGGGCGCCCCGTCTCGATCTCCGGTTCCATCGACCCGTGGCCGGCCGGACGACCGGTCACCGCGTCCCGAGCATCCAGCTCGGCATCGATCTCGCGCTGCTCCTGGGCATCGGCGCGCACCCATATGACGACGGTGGCCGCGATCATCGGGATTCCGATGACCTCGGCGATCGCGAGCAGGGCGCCGCCTGAGTACTTGTTGACGAGGAGCATCATCACGAGCCCTGGAATCGCGTCGAACAGCCCGTCCGCGAAGGCCACGAGCGTCTTGACCGCCGGTGTGGCCCATTCGGGCATGAGGTCGTCGCTGAGGATCGGCAGGTTCACCGTTAGACCCGTGACGAACGCGGTGAGCAGCAGCAGCGCCCAGGGCAGCGGCTCGGTCAGCGCTGCCTGGTACCACTGCGAGGTGATGGCGTAGGTCAGCACGATGGCGCTCACCAGCGACGCCACGCCCGGGAACATGACCACCCGGGCGATCCGTCCGCGCGCCCACCTGATGCGCTGACCGCGCAGCAGTTCGATCAGCTTCACCGGATCGCCCAGCGCGACACCGAGCGGCAGAACGGCGGCAGACATGCCGATCGAGACGCCGTCCATCCATGGGTTCACATCGCGGAGGGCCTGCGGGGGGCCGGCGAAGGTCCACGCGGCCAGCGCGCAGGTCACCATCCAGATCGCGACGCGCCAGACGGGCCAGGGGATGCCGCGGCCCCGCGCGATCGCCACGCTCACCGCATACGCGATTGCGGCGAGAACCGGCAGGCCTAGGCCCACCACGCTCGGCGCCCAGGGGCTCAACAGCGCATCCACGCGTGAAGGCTCGCTCATCCGTCGATGAATCGGCTGAGCGGTGCCACCCTCCCGCCTGCTACGCGTGCCACCGCCGGAAGTCGGCTGCGCTGATCGTGCTCATGACCGCTCCGCTCCCTCGCCCGCTCCGTTTGCGACGTTCTCACCGTAGAGGCGGGGAGTGGTGTTACCTTCATGCCGTGAGTCTTGGGGGCAGGGATACCGCGAGCGCACCTTTCGTGGTGACTCTCGTCGTCGACATGCCCATCACGAAGCTCGACGCCCTGGAGGTCATCGCCTTCGTCTCGGACGGCGCGGTGCAGAACGCCGGAACGGCGTTTCCGCGCGTGCCCGTCGGGCCGAACGCATGGGCAGAAGTGCAGATCCCGCGTTTCGCCGATCCTCCGCCGGTCGCGATCGATGTGTGCTCGGATGCCTCGATCGAGGTCGCGCGCGTCGCGGCCATCCGCCTCTCGGATGCGCTCGAACGCGTCGGCTGGGCGGTGCGTGGCCCGCGCGCAAACGAGATCTGAGTAGACGCGATCTGAATAGACGAGATTTGACCGGGCTACGCGGCGCGTGGGTGCGCGCCGTCGGCGGCGACATTCTTCGAGATCCACGCGATGGCACGTTCGACCTCGCCGTAGAGGAGCGGGCCTGCGTATCCATGGACTCTGAACGTCTGCTGCATCACCGTGGTGTCGAAGCCGAGGTCGTGCAGTTGATGGCGCGCGGCCTTCGCCGCGGATCCGGGAAGCCGAGGCTCGTCGACTTGCGTGTCGAAGACCAGGGTCGGAGTGTCCGCTGTCGGTCGATGGAGCCCGCCCACCCACTCCCGGACGCCCTTGACCGGTTCGTGGGGGGCGGAGTGGGATGCCACGGCATCCGCCCTCGTCGACGGGCGTGACATCGAGAACGCGTGAGTGGGTGCGCCGACCACGAGGAGGTCGTATCCGTCGGTCGTCGATGGCGCAGCATCCGTATCGAAGATGTCGACGGCTCCCCGGGAGGAGAGCGCATCGGCGATCGCGCGGGCGACCTTTTCGGTGTTGCCCCACAGGCTTTCATAGACCACAAGTGCACGCATCTCCTCCCCGTTCGTGACGATCGGCGGCGAGCGGACCTGTCGCAACCATAAGCCCGATGACGGTGCAGAGCCAGAGCCCGGTCGTGTGGCTCGGCCGCTGCACGGCCGTCGCATCAGGAGTTCGAGGCCTCCGGCCGTCAGCGCCCCTGGCGCTTCTTGAACGGCTTGGGCTGCCCTTTCACAGCGGGCGCCCGACCTTTGCCCTTCGATGCCTTCGCCTTCCCGCCGGCCGGGACGGTGGGTTTCGGCGGTGGGGGAGGTGCCGCGGCGAGCTCCTGCTCCGCATCGGCGAGCAGGAGCGCTCCGGCCGGGGTCAGCCGGGTCGGACCGTCGCCACGTGTGAGCAGTTGCTGCCCGACCTCTTCCTCGAGCTTGTCGATCGACGAGTAGAGCGAAGCCAGGGGGATGCCGAGGCTCTGGGCGGCGCGGGGGAAGTGCAGCTCCCCCGCCACCGCGACGAAGCGCACAAGCAGAGTGGTGTTCACGAGCGCCCTTTCGTCTTCCTCCTCACGATAGGCGCGTTCAGACCCCGAGGCCGTCCATGGCCCGGCGTCTAGGCTGGGTCGGTGCCGTCCGAATCGATTCGCGCACTGTGGCAGGGCAGGGCACTCGCCCTGGTGGGCATCGTGCTGTACGCGTTCGCGCTGCGCGTGGCCGTGGCATCCCTGTCTCCCGTGATCGACCACATCACCGCCGATTTCCCGATGTCGCCCGGCGTGATCGGCCTCATCGGCACCGCGCCCCCCGTCTGCTACGCGATATTCGGGCTGCTGACTCCGCAGCTCGAGCGTCGGTTCGGCCTCGAGCGGCTCGCGCTCGTCGCGACCGCCGTCGTCGCCGTCGGGCTCGTGGTGCGGATGCTCGCGTGGGATTCGGTGTCGCTGCTGCTCGCGACGACCCTGATCTTCGCCGCGGTCGGCGTCGGCAATGTCACGCTCCCTCCGCTGGTGAAGACGTACTTCCCCGATCGCATCGGGCTCATGACGACCGTCTACACGACGACGATGGCGATCGCGACGTTCGTACCTCCGCTGGTCGCGGTGCCCGTCGCCGACTCAGCCGGCTGGCGCATCTCGCTGGGGATGTGGGCGGTCTTCGCCGTCGCCGGCATCGTGCCGTGGATCGCTCTGCTGGTCCGGCGCGGTGCGGCGACAGCGGGCGACGCTGAGACGGACGCCGTCGAGGTGCCGAATCCCCGTGTATTCGGCAGGATGTGGCGCCTTCCGCTCGCGTGGGCGACGACCGGTCTCATGGCGGTGTCGAGCATCACCGCGTATTCGTGCTTCGCTTGGCTGCCTACGATCCTCATCGACACGGCCGGTGTCACGCCTGCCACCGCGGGCGCGCTCCTCTCGCTGTTCGCACTGATCGGGCTGCCCTGCTCCCTGATCGTGCCGATGCTCGTCGCGCGCTACCGGCTCGTGCGACCGCTCGTCGCTCTGGCCGTCGCCTCTGGCCTGGCCGGTGCTGCGGGGCTGTTGTGGGCCCTGGCAACCGCGACGTGGCTGTGGGTCGTGCTGATCGGAACGGTGCCGCTGCTGTTCCCGCTGGTGCTGGTTCTGCTGAGCCTGCGCACACGCACGCACGAGGCGTCCGTAGCTCTCAGCGGCTTCACGCAGAGCTTCGGCTATGCGATCGCGGCGATCTTCCCGGTCTCGTTCGGGATCCTCCACAGCGCTACCGGATCGTGGAGCGCGCCGCTGATCCTGCTGATGCTCGTCTTCGCCTCAGCGATTCCGAGCGGCATCGTCATCTCGCGGCCGCGCACCGTCGAAGACGAGTGGGAGCGCAGGTACGGCGCGTGGTGAGTCAGCGAGGCGGGCGAGCGTCGCGAAGGGCTCAGGCCTTTTCGTCCTCGAGCTCGTCTTCGTACTCGTCGGACCACTTGTCGACGTAGAGGTCGCCGTCACCCGTGGGGTGCAGTTCGCGCTCCAGTGCGCCGTAGTTCACGGTCGGACTGTACGACTTGAGTTCACGGGCGATCTTGGTGTGCTTTGCCTTTTGACGGCCACGACCCATGCGAGACCCCCTCATTTCTGAGATGCGGGCTCTGCATGCCCGCCGCATTCACGAAAACCGGCCCGAAGCCGGTAAGAGTAGAATTCAGGATATCACGGAGCATCCCCGCGACCGGTTGCGCGGGTGCCGATGCAGAAGGGCCGTTGCAGGCATGTCGCAAGAGGCATCCATCCCGCTCGATGGTGAGCAGACTCCCGCTCCCGACCCGGCGCACGGCGCGGTGATCGTCGGCGTCATCCCCGATCAGCCCACTCGGGTTCTCAAGGAAGCGGCGCGCTATGCGCGGCTGCTCGGCGCGCCGCTCCTCGTCGTCTACGTCGACGTGACGCGGTTCGTGACGTACGAAGACCCCGACGGCTACGTGCACGCAACGCCGATCGACGTCACCCTCGCGGTCGGCGAGGGCGAGTTCTCCGACGTGAAGGCGGCCGCTGCTGCCGTGCTCGATGGGCACGGCATCGACTGGAGCGCCCGTCAGCTGATCGGCGACCCGGCGCTGGCCATCAAGCATCTTGCCGATGAGATCGACGCGAAGCTGCTCGTCGTGGGCACCCGCAGGCGGGGTCTCGGCGAATCCATCCGCGAGTTCTTCACCGGCGCGGTCGCGGCGCGGCTCGCGCACCGGCAGCCGCGGCCGATCCTGGTCGTTCCGCTCGGCGAGCCGGTGCCAGACGATCAAGACATCTGGCCCGACCAGGTCTGAGCCGCCGCGCACCCGCAATGCACCCTCGCCGAGGGTGCATTGCGCTCGCCCAGGGTGCATTGCGAACGCCGAGGGTGCATTGCGAACGCCGAGGGTGCATTGCGAACGCCGAGGGTGCATTGCGGGGGAGGTTCAGCCGCGGAGCGCCCGCGTGAGCTCGCGACCCGCGGTGTCGAGCGCCGTTGTCAGGGAATCGACCACGGATGCCTCCAGCACACCGCCGCGCGCGACGTACGTGCGCATGTCGGCTCGCACGCGGGCACGGAACTCGCTCACCGCCGTATCGGCACGCGAGAGTTGCTCGCGGCTGGCGATGCGCGGCGACTCGTCCTCCGAGCCGCTCTGGGGGGTGTTCGCGTGCTCCTCGCGCGACGCCGCCGCCAGATCGGCCCGCAGGCTCTTCATGGCATCGCGCACGCTGCCGCGCACTTCATCGGCGATGAGTCGGATGCTGTCGGTCAGCCCGGCTTCGATTCCTTCGAGGTCGCCGCTGCGCGAGGCCACCTCGGCGCGCCCGGCATCGGTGATCTCGTAGACGGTCTTGCGGCCGTCGACGGTCTTGGTGACCAGACCCTCTTCTTCGAGCTTCGCCAAACGCGGATAGATCGTGCCCGCACTCGGCGTGTAAGTGCCGCCCGTGCGATCCGACAGCGCCGTCATGATGTCGTAGCCGTGCCGCGGCCCCTCGTCGAGCAGGCTCAGCAGGTACAGGCGCAGGTCGCCGTGCGAGAAGACGGGGCTCACGACCGCTCCTCCGTGCCGAATCCGCTCGCGAAGCCGGCGCCGAAGTCGCCGGATTCGACGTGCTCGCCCTGGGGAGCGGCACCCACGGCCGGATCGCCCACGGCCAGCTCGACGCGGTCGGCGGATGCAGCTTCCACTCCTCGACGCAGCACCGTGACGTCGCCCGACACCGAGTTCGCGCGCACATCGACGAACGAGCCGCTGAGCTCGCCCACCGACCCGGAGAAGTTCGTGGTCGGGCCGCCGGAGGTGCGCGTGCGCACGACGCCGTCGACCTGCACGCGCCCGCTCACACTGCGCATGACGTAGTTGGCCGGGTGCCCCTCATCGAGCCGGATCGTGATGTTGCCGCTCACCGTGTTCAGAGCGACGGAGCTGACCGGTCCGGTCGAATCGACGAGCATGGCGCCCGAGACGGTGTCGATCGTCGCCTTGCGCAGCTCGCCGGTCACAGCGACATCGCCCGACACCGAGTTCGCGCTCAGGCCACCGACGACCTGGCGCGCCTGGACGTCGCCCGAGACCGCGTTGACGCTGAGGTCGCCGATGAGCCCGTCGACGATGATGTCGCCCGAGACGGTGTTGAGCTTCGCGTCGTTGCGGATGCCCGAGACCAGGGCGCTCGCGCTGACCACACCGAGCGTGAGGGCTACCGCACGGGGAACGGCCACGCTGATCTCGGCCTTCGGGCCGCCCGAGCCGAAGTTGCGGAACACCTCGAGGAAGTTGTCCCACCGCAGCTGCGGGTGGTCGATCTCGACCACGTCGCCGGTCACCTCGATCCGAAGATCTTTGATCGTGACGCCGTGCACCTCGATGCGCGCGCCCGGCTCGTCGTGGGCGATGACGTCGATCTGTCCGCCGATGAGGCCGACCTTGAGCTTGCGCACGTCTTCGATGTCGATGACGCGCGTCTCGCCCGGGTGGATGATCCACTTCTCAAGGGTCATGACTGCTCCTGTCGCTAGAGGTCTACTCGCGATATATCGCGTATGAAGAGACTAACACGATATATCGCGAGTTTGTCAACGATGAGTCGGATGCTGGTACTTGACCTTGACGCAGCGTCAACGTTTAGCGTGGTGGACGACAGGGAGGAGCCCGATGGACTGGTCCATCCAAGAAGTTGCGAGGCTCGCCGGCACGACGAGCCGCACGCTGCGGCACTACGACGACATCGGCCTGCTCGCCCCGTCCGGCATCGGGGCGAACGGATATCGCCGCTACGACGGCGAGGCGCTGGTGAGACTGCAGCGGATCCTGCTGCTGCGCGAGCTCGGCCTCGGGCTGCCGCAGATCGCCGACGTGCTCGATCGTGAGACCACCCAGGAGGACGCCCTGACCAGCCATCTCGCGTGGCTGCATCAGGAGAACGACAGGCTGGCGCGCCAGATCGCGTCGGTCGAATCGACCATGGAGGCATTGAGAGGAGGTGAACGACTCATGGCAGAGAACATGTTCGACGGCTTCGACCACACCCGGTACAAGGGGGAGGTGCAGGAGCGCTGGGGGAAGGATGCGTACGCCCGGAGCGATGCGTGGTGGCGCGACATGTCCGCCGACGAGAAGGAGGCGTGGCAGCAGCGTGTCACCGACCTCCACGCCGCCTGGCGTGACGCGGCCGAGCGCGGTATCGCGCCCGACGCCGTCGAGGCGCAAGCGCTCGCGAAGCGGCACGTGGACTGGCTGACCGGCATCCCCGGGACGCCGGCATCCGTCCCCGGTGGTGACGTGAAGGCCTACGTCATCGGCCTCGGCGAGATGTATGTCGCCGACCCGCGCTTCGGCGCCAACTACGGCGGCGAGACGGGTGCGACCTTCGTCCGCGACGCACTCCGCGCCTACGCCGGCGCGAACCTCTAGGTGAAAGACAGAAGGATGCCGCGGCCCGAACGGGCCGCGGCATCCTTCTGCGTGTATGGGGGGCTACGCGCGGTTACGTCCGCTGATCACGCGGAACAGGAACGCGATGAGCGCAATGACCCCGACGATGAGGGCGACCCACAGCAGCCAGTTGAGCGCGGAGCTGAGACCGCCGACGATCGCGAGGACGATTGCGACGACGATGATGATGATCAGGGCAATGTTCATGGGAGGATCTCCTTCTCCAAAGCCGCGTACAAGGGGGTTTTGCACGCGGGCGCCTCGTGGGCACGCAAGGACTGTGCCACTGCCCGAGGCGTGGGGGTATGGGCTTGACGACGTGACGCGCACGGTGCTATCCGGCGGATCGGGGATACCCGCCTCGATCGCCGCTGTCAAGACCGCTACGGCCGAGGCGATCCGGTTCTAACGTCGGCGGTGCGCCGCACCCGGCGCGGAGGGAGGAGCATCATGCCCAAGGGGAAAGGGTCACGCGGACGAGGGTCGAACAGCCTGAAGAATCCCGACCTCTACGAAGAGCTGCGTGACCAGGGCGACTCGAAGGAGAAGGCGGCGCGCATCTCGAACGCGGTCGCCCGTGACGGGAGCAAGGCCGTCGGAAAGCGCGGCGGCACGTCGGGCGACTACGACGACTGGACGGTGCCCAAGCTCCGCGCTCGCGCGAAAGAGCTCGGTATCACCGGATACTCCGGCAAGAAGAAGTCCGAGCTCATCTCGATGCTCCGTAATCATTAGCGGATGCCGCGCCTCAGACGGGTCGTCCCGTTCATCGACCCCGGGTACACCCGTGTCAGGGTCGGCAAAGATGTGCGCTTCGTGACCCCGCGGGGGCGGGAGGCGCCCAAGAAGGACCGGGAGCGCATCCGCGCCCTGGTCATCCCTCCCGCGTGGTCGCAGGTGTGGATCAGCGCCCGCCCGGACGGTCACATCCAGGTCGTCGGCACCGATGCTGCGGGGCGCAAGCAGTACCTCTACCACCCGCAATGGAGCGCGCGCCGCGACAAGGGCAAGTTCGCCCGCGCTCTCGCTCTCGCCGAGGCGCTCCCCCGTGCCCGCGCCCGGGTGACGCAAGACCTCCGGTCGGAAGGGCTCACCCGCCGGCGGGTGCTCGCGGTCGCCTTCCGGCTGCTCGATCAGGCGGCGCCGCGAGTCGGCTCGACCGCCTACCTGAAGGCCAACGGAAGCCGCGGACTCTCGACGCTGCAACGACGGGATGCCTCGGTAGAAGGATCGGTCGTCACCCTCTCGTTCCCCGCCAAGAGCGGCAAGCGGGCGCTTCTGAAGGTCGACGACGCCGATCTTGCCGCCGCCGTCGGCGAACTGGTCGGCGGGCGCCCGGGTGCCCCGCTTCTCTCGCCTCGGCGTGGACGCAAGCGCGTCGCGCTGAGCGCGGGTGACATCAACGAGTACCTCCGGACCGTGACGGGCGGCGCGTTCACGGCGAAGGACTTCCGGACGCTCAGAGGCACGGTGCTCGCCGCCGAGGCGCTCGCACGGATCGGGCCGGTCGATTCGAAGAAGGATCGCGCCCGCGCCGAGGTGCTCGCCGTGGCCGCCACAGCCCAGGGCCTCGGCAACACCCCGGCGGTCGCCCGCAGCTCGTACATCGACCCGCGGGTCTTCCAGCGCTACCGCGAAGGACGGATGCTGTCGCTCGACGGATCGCGCGACAACGCGATCCGCGCGTTGCTCGCCGGCGCCGGCCCGCGGTGATCGAGTAGCGAGCTTGCGAGCCCGCCTGCGGTGATCGAGTAGCGAGCGTGCGAGCCCCCTGCGGTGATCGAGTAGCGAGCTTGCGAGCGTATCGAGATCTCCGCCGGGGACCGCGCTACGAGGGCTAACGTGTAGCCGTGACTTCGACCCCCGTGTTCTCGTGGCGCATCCTGGGACTCGTCGTTCTCGGCGGCATGCTCGGAGTCGCCGCCCGCGCGGCACTCGTGTGGCCGATCGACATCGCCGCCGTTCCCGTCGTCACCGCGGCGATCAACATCGTGGGCGCGTGCGCGCTGGGCGTCGTCGTCGGAGTGCTCGGGACGCAGCATCCCTCCGCGCGTGCGTTCCTCGGCACCGGCATCCTCGGCGGCTTCACGACGTACTCCGCGTTCGCCGTGCAGGTCGCGACCCTGGCCCCGACCGCCCCCTGGCTCGCCGCACTGCTCGGGGCCTTCTCGCTCGTCGCGGGCATCGCGGCTGCCGGTCTCGGACTGTGGGTCGGACGCAGGCTCGCCCACCGCTCCGCCGCCGACGATGCGCCGGAGGAGGCGGAATGAGCCCGCTCACGTTCCTGCTCGCCGTGGTCGCCGGCGGTGTGGGTGCCGGGCTCCGGTATGCGGTCGATGTCGGGGTGGCGTCGATCGCGCGAGGACGCTTCCCATGGGGCATCTTCGTCGTGAACGTCTCGGGTTCGCTCGCCCTGGGGCTCTTGACGGGGGCGGCACCGGCATCCGAACTCTCCTGGATCTTCGGCGTCGGCCTCTTGGGCGGCTACACGACCTTCTCGACCGTCGCCGTGGAGACGTGGCTCCTCGGCGAGAAGCGCGACGCGCGCGTGTTCTGGGCCAATGAGCTCGGCACCGCGATCGCGTGCATCATCGCCGCCGGAATCGGGGTCGCCGCGACCACCGCGCTGCGCATGGGATGACAGCAAAAGGTCAGGAATGACCATGGGATACTGGCATCCGATACATCTCCGTATCCGCGCCGGACCGTCCCTGTTCGCGCGACTCTGCAGCTCTCCGCCCAGAAGGCCGATCCGTGTCCAATCTTGCCGTCCTGAGCCTGCGCAACCGCGCTCTCATCGCCCTCGTCACGATCGTGGTCGCGATCTTCGGCGGAATCGCCCTGACGAGCCTCAAGCAGGAGCTCATCCCGTCGATCGAGTTCCCCCAGCTCGCGATCGTCTCGACCTACCCCGGTGCCTCGCCCGAGGTCGTCTCCAACGATGTGTCGACGCCCATCGAGAATGCGATCCAGGGTGTGGCGGGGCTCGAGTCCAGCAGCTCGACGAGCACGACGAACGCCTCGATCGTGCAGGTCTCCTTCGTCTACGGCACCGATCTCGCGACCGCCGAGCAGAAGCTCACTCAGGCGATCAACCGCATCAAATCCACGCTGCCCAGCGGCGTGGAGCCCAACGTCATCTCGGCGAGTTTCGATGACTTCCCCGTCATCCAGGTCGCCGTCACCGGCTATACGGATCAGGCGGCGATCCAGCAGCAGCTGGAGAACTCCGCCATCCCGGACCTGAAGGAAGTCGACGGTGTCAACGACGCCCAGATCGTCGGCGGCCAGGGCTCACGGGTGACGATCACGCCGGATCCGGCGAAGCTCGCGGCCGCCGGTTACACCCAGAAGGCGATCACCGACGCGCTCGATCAGAACGGCGTGCTCTTCCCGGGCGGGAGCATCACCGAGAACGACCAGACCCTCACGGTGCAGACCGGTCTGAAGATCACGAGCATCGACGAGCTGGCGGCGCTTCCGCTCGTGCCGTCGACCCCCGCGCAGTTCGCGGCCGGGACGACGACGATCGCCTCGGTCGCGACCGTCGCGGAAGCCACCGATCCGGTGACCACCATCTCGCGGGTCGACGGCGAACCCGCCCTGACCATCGCGATCACGAAGCTGCCCTCCGCCAATACGGTCGACGTCTCCAAGGGCGTGACCGCCGCGCTCCCCGGGATCGAAGACTCCCTCGGCGGAGCCACCTTCACCGTCGTATTCGACCAGGCTCCCTACATCCAGCAGTCGATCGATTCGCTCGCTCAGGAGGGGCTGCTCGGCCTGCTGTTCGCGGTCATCATCATCCTGATCTTCCTGGGCTCGGTGCGCTCGACGCTCGTGACGGCGATCTCGATTCCCACGAGCGTGCTCATCACCTTCATCGGCATCCAGGCGTTCGGATACTCGCTGAACATCCTGACGCTCGGGGCGCTCACGATCGCGATCGGACGAGTGGTGGATGACTCGATCGTCGTGATCGAGAACATCAAACGCCACTATGTCGGCAAGGCCGACAAGATGGCCTCGATCCTGCGCGCCGTCAAGGAAGTGGCATCCGCGGTCACCGCGTCGACGATCACGACCGTCGCGGTGTTCCTCCCGATCGCGTTCGTCGGCGATGTGACCGGCGAGCTGTTCCGGCCGTTCGCGCTCACCGTGACGATCGCGATGGTCGCCTCGCTGTTCGTCGCCCTCACGATCGTGCCGGTGCTGGCCTACTGGTTCCTGCGCCCCGGCAAGCCGCTGCTCGACGCCGACGGCAACGAGATCGACCCCGAGTCTGCGGCGGCCCCGCCCACCCGCCTGCAGCGCGGGTACCTCCCGATCCTGCACTGGACGCTCAAGCACTCGTGGGTGACGCTGCTCCTCGCGGTGCTGGTGCTCGCCGGCACCGTGGCCGTGGCTCCGCTCATGAAGACCAACTTCCTCGGTGACTCGGGGCAGAACACGTTCACCATGACGCAGGACATCGGCCCCGCGCCGAGCCTGGACGCCGAAGACCAGGCCTCGCAGCAGGTCGAAGACGTGCTGCTCGGCATCGACGGTATCAAGACCGTCCAGGTGTCGATCGGCTCGAGTGGGTCGGCGCTGCGCGACGCGTTCTCCGGCGGCGGCTCGGGCATCACGTACTCGATCTCGACCGACTCCGGTGTCGATCAGGTCGCCCTGCGCGAAGAGGTGCAGACCGCCGTCGGCGAGCTGCAGAACGCGGGCACCTTCACGGTCGCGGGCGGCGGTGGCGGGTTCGGGTCGACCGACGTCGCGGTGGATGTCACCGCCCCCGATCAGACGACTCTCCAGACGGCGACGGATGCTGTCGTCACATCCGTCACCGGACAGCCGGGCATCGGACAGGTCACGAGCAACCTCGCGGCATCCCTGCCGTACATCGCCGTGGAGGTCGACCGCGACAAGGCGGCCTCGCTCGGCTTGTCGGAGGTCACCGTGGGCGCGCTCGTGTCGAACACGATGCAGCCGAAGCAGATCGGCACCGTCGAGATCAACGGCACGGGACTCACCGTGTATCTCGCGGCCTCGCAGACCCCGGCGACGATCGATCAGCTCAAGCAGCTGACCGTCCCGTCGGCGACCGGACCGATCGAGCTGCAGACCATCGCGAACGTCACGCAGAGCGAAGGCCCGACGACGATCACGACCCAGCGCGGCGAGCGCACGTCGACCGTGACAGTGACCCCCGCGACCGACAACCTGAACGAGGCGTCGGCCTCGGTCAACGCCGCGCTGAAGACGGTAGAACTGCCCACCGGCGCGAGCGCCTCCGTCGGCGGAGTCGTGACCAGCCAGCAGGACGCGTTCCAGCAGCTCGGACTCGCGCTGCTGGCGGCGATCCTGATCGTCTACATCGTGATGGTCGCGACCTTCAAGTCACTCCGCCAGCCGCTGCTGCTGCTCATCTCGGTGCCGTTCGCCGCGACCGGCGCGATCCTGTTGCAGATCATCACGGGCGTGCCCCTCGGTGTCGCATCGCTGATCGGCGTCCTGATGCTGATCGGCATCGTCGTGACGAACGCGATCGTGCTCGTCGACCTCGTGAATCAGTACCGGATCAAGGGGATGACCGCTCACGATGCGGTGGTCGCCGGAGGTTCCCGCCGACTCCGCCCCATCCTGATGACGGCCCTCGCCACGATCTTCGCCCTCACCCCGATGGCGCTGGGCATCACCGGGCATGGCGGGTTCATCTCGCAGCCGCTCGCGATCGTCGTGATCGGCGGCCTGATCTCATCGACGATCCTCACGCTCGTCGTGCTGCCGACGCTCTACAACCTCGTCGAAGGTGCGCGCGAGCGCAGGCGCGCGCGGAAGGGTCAGACGGATGCCGGTGGCTCGGCACGAGTCCGAGAGCCCGAGCTCGCTCTGGCCGGCACTGCCGGCGCCGGAGGATTCGAGACGCGTCGTGAGCGCCGCGAGCGCGAGGCGGGCGAGGCTCCTGCCGCCGAGGCTCCCGGTGATGAGGCGCCTGTCGAGCCGGTGGATCCGTCCGAGCCGGTCGACTCGTCAGATCCCGACGAGCCGCATCGATCCGAAGACTGAGGTCAGTCGCTGGGTCCGGCGTGTTGACGCGCCGGGCCGGCAGCTGTCGTGCGCACACGGCGCACCAGCCGGCGGGGAGCCATGCTGCGCTGAGCCGTCTCGATGACGTAGGGCGCTGCATCCGGAGCGAAGTTCCGAACGGGCTGCGCGCCGGCGGAATACGTCCAGGGAAGTGAAGAACGGCCGAGCACCGTCGGACACCCGACATTGTCGCGCGCCCAGAGGATTCCCTCGTGAGCCGAGACGAACGTGAACTGACGGTCGGCGGTGCGCAGCTGTGCTCGACGCTGCGTGGATGCCCGACGTCGGCGTGAAGGCGCGATGTGCGGAGTCGCAGGGCGCGGAGCAGCAGGGCGCGGAGCGGCGAGCTCGGCACGAGCGTGATTGGTTTCATGCCGACCGAGGCATGCGACGAACAAGAGCACCCAAGTGAACATGACTGCGAAGCCGAGAAGCTCGTAGAAGGCGAGGTTGATGATGCCCATGACCATCGAGACTCCGCCGCCGACGAGCAGGACGATCGCGGGGAAGGTGATCGCGGCGAGCGCGCGGCCGAGTCCCCGAAGCAACGACGGCACGACGATCAGGATCGCGAGGAACGAGAAGACCATGCCCTGTGCGCCACGGTCGTGGATGAAGGTCACGGTGTTCACTGGGACGCCGCCGACGAAGGCGAGGTGCAGGCCGAGCGAACCGAACAGGGTCGAGACGACCCGCGGTGAGCCGCGCCACGAACCCGAGCGCGCGACGTGCTTGATCAGTTCGTGGCGGAAATAGCGCGCAAAGGCGACGATGGAGGCGCCGGTGAGGATGAGAGTGCCGTTGAAGACGTAGCTCGAGAACGCCTCGAACGTGCCCAGCTCGCTGAAGTGCAGCTGCCACCAGAGGGGGTCGGGGGTGGTGAGCATCGCGATGAGGATGCCGATCATGATGAAGATCATGATCGCGGCGACCCGGTGAGTGGGGCTCGCGCGGGCGAGCTGCTTCTGCGTGGCCGCGCGTCGTGCGCTCTGGCTCGAAAGGACGCTGCGCACCCTCGTGCCGGCACGCGACAGGTCGATCGTCGTCGGCGAGGGGGTCAGAATTTCAAGTATGGTCATGTAGGGCCCGCTGGATTCGCTTCGGAGAGCAACCCAACCGAGGGCCCCAGGACGTCGCCGCCATTCCCACGGTCGGGAGCGCATTTCGGCAGCCGTTCCCAGTCGACTCGTTGGGCTGATCGTACCCTGGCAACGTTACTAGGCGTAAACCCCTGGAAGCTGAAAACAAAACCCGGGTCGGTTTGCTGCTCTCAGCGTCGGCGCAGGCGAGTGCGCTAGCCTGAAGCCAGTCGGCTCTGGACACCGCGATGGATCGCGGATGGGTTTGTGAGTCCAAGGGGCCGATGGTGGGGATGAATCCATCCCGACGACCATCCAGTGAATGGCCCCCGGCCGACAGTGTCCGGGTTACTCCCGCTTCTGCCTGAAGAAGCACGCCGCGCGAGCGCGGCAGCAGTTCCGCATGTCGCGGAGCGCTCTGGAGTGCTGTTCTCGCATCGAGACAACCCAGGAAGACACGAAATGCCCAAGAGCAAGAAGCCCGCCGGAGGACGACCGGCCAAGAACTTCGAGCCGCGCTACGGCGAGAAGAAGACCTCGTTCCAGGATCGTCAGCACCGCCCGGCGACCGGAGCACCCAAGGCCGGCAGCCGGAGCGCAGGCCACCGCGGATTCCGCGCGCCCGAAGAAGGCGCCGCGGCGCCGAAGGCGCGCTGGAGCGCCACACAGCGAGCCGGCCGCGACGAATCGCGCAGCATCCGCTCGTCGCGTGACGAACGCCCCTACTCGGACCGCCCGGCGCGTTCGAACGACTCGCGTCCTGCCCGTTCGTACGACAGCCGCCCCCCGC
>NZ_CAXTJR010000013.1:40285-78737 GCF_964244775.1 uncultured Microbacterium sp. | reverse complement strand
ACCTCTAACCCCCCGAGACGCCGCCCACTTACACACACAACTTGACAAGCTCGGCTTCGCTGCTCAACACGCAATTCCCCAGCACATATACGGCGACATCGGTCGACCTGCTGGCGTGCGAAAACTCCTACGCGCAGCCCGATGTGTACACCGACAGCTGTGACGTCACTTTCACTATCCCGCCTGGAACTCCGTCATTCCACGGTGTGCTCTACGGCGACTGCTTCGTCGACAACTGGTCGCCGGTCGAGAGTGACGTTGCGCCCGGCGATGTCGCCCTGACGACGTGGTTGCCCGACATCGACAACGGAAACTGCAGGGTGTCCACCCCGATCGAGTACAACGCCGCAGACGGTGTGACTGCGGCATTCACCGCGACTCCGGCGAGCTCCGAACCGGGGCAGTACCAGTTCGTCTCGACCAGCGTCGATGAGGCCGGCGGCGCGCTCACCGAGACCTGGGACTTCGGAGACGGCGCTGCGGCGACCGGCTCGGCAGTCACGCACACCTACACCACGCCCGGCACGTATCACGCGACGTTGACGGCGACGAGTCAGGCCGGCGTCTCGGCGACGGTGACCCACGATGTGGTGGTCGCGGCGCCCGCTCTGACGACCTCGGTGAGTTTCGTGGATGCCGCCGGAGCTCCGCTCGCGTCGGTGAGCCCTAAAGTCGGCGAAGCGGTTCACTACAAAGTCACGGTCGCCGCGGGGCAGGCAGGAGTGGGCGCGCTCGGCCATGTCGCTTTCGTCGGTGATCCCCTCACGCTCGCGCTCGGCGCGGAGCTCGTCACCGTCGCGGGCCCGACACCAGCGGTCCCGACCGACTTCACCCTGCAGCCGGGGGAGAGTCGCTCGTTCATCTACGACCTGACCGCGACCGGGGCGGGCATCGTGCGCGCAATGACACAGGCCACCGCAGTGGATGCTGGCGGCACGGCGATCACGTCGGACCCGGGCCAGCTCTCGTACTCGATCGGGGGGCTGAGGATCGAGCTGACGGTCAACCCGCCGACCTACGACGCCGATCCGGATGCCAGTGGTCCGAAGCCGGTCGACATCACGGTCACCCAGACGATCACCAACGTCACGAGCGACCTGCTCAAAGACGTCAACATCCGCTCCTTGGATGTCGTGCGCACGAAGCCGGGACAGCTTCTGACGGCCACTCCGAAGAGCGGGCCCCTTCCCGATCCGATCGCGGGGGAGCCGATCGGCGACCTGGCCCCAGGACAGTCGAAGACGATCGTCACGGTCTTCACGCTCAAGGCCGACGGTCATGTCCAGTTCACCTCGGTTGCTACCGCGGCATCCCCCACCGGCGGCACCGTGCGAGGCTCGGGCTCTACCGACTTGGCGATCAAAGTCACGAAGGTGCTGGCTCTCACCTCGCGAGTACTGAATCCCACCGGGGTCGCGCTGTTTCCGGCGGGATCGGCGATCACGATCACCGGCACCGTCCACAACCTGACCAACTCTGCGAAGCTCGATGTCGGGCCGCTCTTCGCCACGACCGTCGGCAACGCCGGACTCCAGGGCCTCGCGTACGACGGGGTCGGGATGGATCCGAAGGCCCTTCAGCTGCCGGGCGCCCTGACACTCGATCCCGGTGACACGAAGACTTTCACCTTGAAGGTGCTGACCGCCTACAGCGAACCGACTGGAGCGGGCGGTGTTCGCCGCAGCGGAGGTACCTCCGCGACGATCTCGTTCACGCCTTGGGCGACGGTCACGCTCGATGACGGCACGAGCTACACGACCAAGTCGGACGGATCCGAGATCCTCGCCACCCCCGACGACCTGAGTCACCGCGTCTCGATCGACGACTCGATACCGATCCCGGAACACGACGGCCGGGTCATCGCCGGCGCGATCTTGGTGGGCGGCGTCGAAGGCGCGTGGAATGCGGCATCCGGAATGGTCACCGGCCTGATCAACCTGCCGAATACTTCCGCGTCGACCCTGCTGGCCGTCACCAACTACCAGGCCCAGGTCTGGGACAGTTTCACGGACGAGGAAAAGGAGCAATTCTCCCACGACACGGGGCTTTTGATCGCGGCCGTGCTGCTCAAGAACGTCGAGGCGGCGCAGAAGGGCACGCCGGCGCTCATCAAACAGATGTCCGACCTGAGCTACGACTACATGACAAAGCTCGAGAACGAACGACAGATCGGCAACTACGCACAGGTCGTCGAGCTGTACAGCTCGTACAGCACGAACGCGTACGCGCAGATCGCCATTCCGATCGCGATCGGTGAGATTCTGACCTCATCCCGGGCCACGGCAGCGATCGAGGCGACCCAGGCAGAGCTGCAGGCCAACGCCGCGGTCGTCGTCGCGCGCGCAGAGGGCGCGGTGACCGTGGAGCAGATCGCGCCTCTTCTCGTCGACCTGGCCAACGGTACCGAGCTGGACGCGGCGGCCATCGAACGACTCTTCGGAATCACCGCCGCCGAGTTGGCCGAGTTCCAGCGTCTGGCCACCAAGTACCACTACCTGCTGACCGTCCGCGCGCGCTCGGCGACGTCGATCAACTGGATCGAGGAGTTCCATGCGGCGGTGAAGCCGGAGGCGCTGAAGATCAAGACGGTGTCTCCGCTGGACGTGCGGCTGGGATACCCCGCCGACTCTGTCGGCTCGCTGGTGTTCAAAGAGCCCGAACCGCTGATGGCGTGGAAAGCCGCCGGCGCCAGATCCGGTGAGATTCGTGGGTATGTCGAGGCCTTCGTGCAGAGCAAGGGCTTCACCCCCGGCACCAACGACTATTACAGCGCAGTCTTCCGCGTGTCGGATCGCATCGGCGAGTGGAACCGCTGGGAGTCGACCTACGCCCAGTGGAACGCGCAGGGCTGGATGGACACCACGTTCAGCTGGAAGGCTCAGGACATCATTCCGCCCGAAGGGAGCGGCCCGAAGTACACAGGCTTCCAGTTGGTGCCCACGGGCGTCGACAACGAGTACATCGTCGAGATCTACAACGAACTGGTCGGCGCGATGACGAGGGTAACGGGAGACATCGACGCGGTCGCCTTCAGTCACCTCGACGGCGGCGAGCTCGCGCCCGATGAATTCGTGGCGCTGCTGGACGAGATGCGCCAGAACCCACTCATCCAGGCCCAGCACGGCCCCGCCGAGACGTACACCGAGGGCGGGATCGAGTTCATCGAGTCGCAGTTCGCCCCGGGAGAGCCTGGACTGCAGATCGCTCCCACCGGGATCGCGCCGCGCATCGTGCGATTGAATTCCGAACTGTCCGAATGGTCGAGCGCCACCCGCAAGAGCCTGGTCTGGGACGGCGGCATCGTCACGACCGGTTCGGTTCCGGAGGCCGCACCGGCCGCGATCGACATCGATTTCGCCGGTTTGACGAAGACCACGGCGGCTCCTGTCGAGGCACTTCGACCATTGCCGGGCAACGGAGCGCAAGGCCAGAACGTCGGCCGTTGCAGAGTGATCTACTCGACCAGCCCCGCTGCGGAGTCTCTGATCATGAACGCCGCGGGCGGGATCGACCAGGTCGTGCACGGTGAGTTGTCGACCTCATCGTTCCAGTCCACGTGCTTCAGCGCCGGTCCGACGGTCGACCTGTCCATCAAGCCCGCGACCGTCACGACTGCCCCGGTCAAGGCCGGCGCGCACGAGGTGCCGATCGCGGCACCTGGTCCGATCTCCGCCGGTGTCGATTCACAGAGCGGGTTCACCGTCGGTCAGGTCGTCGTCATCGGCGTCGGAACTCCGGAGGCCGAGACCGTGACGATCAGCGGCTTCGGCTCGATCATCTTCAGCGAACCCCTGCGCTTCGACCACCCGGCAGGGAGCCTCATCGTGGTGCAGTCGACCCCGGCCGCGGCCCCGGGTGCCGGCGCGGCCGCCGAGCAGGGTCAGGCCGCGGCTCTCGCTGCCACGGGTTCCAGCCCGGTGAACGCGCTTCCGGTGGCAGTGCTGTTCATTCTCGCGGGCCTTGTGGTCTTGTTGCGGCGCAACCGCGCGCGGCTCCATCCCAGACCCGGCAGCCCCATCCGCTGACCCTCGGAGCGTGCCGAGAAGCTACGGTCGACACATGAGAGGTGAGCCATCCGTTCCCGACGATGAAGTGGACCTGCTCATCGACGCCTGGTCGCGGCGGCTCCCCGACCTCGATCTGAGTCCGCTCGACATCATGTCGAGACTGCGCAGGGTGGGCCTTTCGCTCAACCGGCTGCGGGTCGCGGCGTTCGCGAGCGCGGGCCTGGCGCCCTGGGAGTTCGACGTGCTCGCCGCGTTGCGCCGCGCCGAGAGTCCGCACGAGCTGAGCCCCGCACTCCTCATCGAGCGCACCAGGATCGGCAGCGCGGCGATGACGAACCGCATCGAGAATCTGCTCGCGCGGGGGATGATCGCCCGCCGCCCCAACCCGAACGACGGCCGCGGCGTGCTGGTGCGGCTCACCGACGAGGGTGCGACAGTGGTCGATCTCGCGATGACCGAGCTCGTCCGTCGCGAAGAGATCGAGCTGCAGTCGATCGGACCGGAAGACCGCGCGGCCCTCATCCGGATCCTGCGTGCCCTGATCGACGACTCGCCGCCGCCTAGCCCTGCGCGCGGCGGCGCATGAGGATGCGCTGCCAGTCGGCGGGGAGCCGATCGGCCGGGCCGGGTGCGGACTGCGACTCGGGGTGACTGTCGGGCGCCGCGAGCTGCGGCCCCTCGATCATCTCGTCTGCGCCGAAGTCCCAGAACCAGTCCTCGCCGGGCTCGTAGCTCTGGATCACCAGGTGTCCGCTCGAGCGCGCGTGGGCGGTGGAGTGCTGCCCGAGCGAATCGTCACAGCATCCGACGTGTCCGCAGTATGCGCACCGCCGCAGATGCACCCACCAGTCGCCGAGCTCTTCGCATTCGACGCATCCGGTGCCGCTCGGACCGACCTCGGCGCGGACCCACTCCGACTGTTCGCTCATATCCGTTCACTCTCGTGCACTCCCCGCCCGACCGCAATGCATCGCCCGTCCGCGTCTCGCGGGTTCTGGGGAAGGGAGGGGTGGGGGGATCAGCCGGCAAGCGCGCGGTGCACGGAGGCGACCGCGCTCGAGCCTTCGCCCACGGCGGCCGCGACGCGCTTCATCGAACCGCGGCGGACGTCTCCCGCGGCGAACACCATGGGGGTCGAGGTCTCGAACGGGAGCGGTTCGCGACCGAGGCCCTGCCAGCGCGCGAGCGTCTGGACGCCGACGTCGGTACCGGTGCGCAGGAACCCGTCGTCGTCGCGATCGAGGTCGGGCAGCCACGTCGTGGCGGGGTCGGCGCCGATGAAGCAGAACAGCCCGCGGGCGTCGACGTCGCCGATGCTGTCGATCGTGACGCGCTCGAGCGAGTTGCCTCCGGCAAGCCCCGTGACGCGGGCCCGGGTGTGCACCTCGACGAGCGAGTCTTCGAGCAGTCGATCGACGAGGTATGACGACATCCGCGTCCGCAGGTCGTCGCCGCGGATGACCAGTCGCACGCGACATCCGTTCGCGGCGAGATACAGGGATGCCTGGCCCGCCGAGTTCGCGCCACCCACCACGACGACGGGTGAGCCTGAGACCTGGCGCAGTTCGAGCGGGGTCGCGGCGTAGAAGATGCCCGCCCCCTCGAACTCCTCCCACCGGTCGAGGTCGAGGGTGCGATACGCGGCGCCGGAGGTGACGATGGCGCTCCGGGCGCGGATGACGCGGCCGTCGGTGAGGGTGACGTCGAGGATGTCGCCGGCGGTCTGCAGATTCACGGCCTCGCACGGCGCGTAGACACGCACCCCGAACTTGAGGGCCTGGAGCGAGGCTTGACCGATGAGGCTGCCGCCGCTCACCCCGAACGGGAAGCCGAGGAAGTTCTCGATGCGCGACGTCGCCGCCGCTTGGCCGCCCGGGGCGACCGAGTCCAGGAGCACGGTGCTGAGGCCTTCGGATGCTCCGTAGGTCGCCGCCGCGAGTCCGGCCGGCCCCCCGCCGACCACGACGAGGTCGACGATCTCGTCGGCGTCGCCCTCGTAGGCGAGCCCGAGACGCTCGGCGACCATACCGGGGGTGGCGTTGCGGATCGGCTCGCCCTGGATGAACGCGACGGGCAGGTCGGCTTCGGTGAAATCGTGGCGCGCGAAGAACGCCGGGTCGGCCGGATCGATCTCGGTTGCCGTGTGGACGAGGTCGAGGCGCTCTGCGAAGCGACGAAGGTACAGGAAGTCGCGCGATGACTTCGTGCCGATCAGCTTGAGCGTGTAGGCGGCAGGTCCGTGGCGGAGGGCCTCGCGGCGCTCCCACAGGGCGTGCAGGATCATGTCGCACAGCTCGTCGTCTTCGGCCATAATGTGCCGCAGCGCTTCGCGGTCGATGCGGTAGACGCGTCCAGCCTCGTTCACTCGCGCCGTGAGGAATGCGCCCTGGCCGTTGAGCAGGCCGAGTTCGCCCACGAACGTCCGCGGCCCCATGGAGGCGATGACGACCTCATCGAACCAGCCGAGCGAATCGCGGACGACGTCGATCGAGCCCGACTCCACGAGGATCAGGTCGTACCGGCGGTCGCCCGAGCGGAACACGAAGTCGCCGGGTGCGACGTCCTGCGCCGTCCCGTAGGCGAGCAGGCGGCCCCACTGGGCATCCGTGATCGGTGGGAACTGCTTGGGGTCGGCTGCCGGTGCGTCCACCTTGTTCAGGCTAGCGACGGACTCCGCCGCTGGGCAGGGTCGCGCGGAAATGCTTCGCTCTCGGCGCAACGGGCAGGGGGCTGGCGCTGGCGCGTGTTGCGGTGATCGAGTAGCGAGCGCCAGCGAGCGTATCGAGATCCCTCGACCGGCGTAGAGCGCGGGTCTTGATCTCGGTACGGCGCTGGCGCGCCTACTCGATCTCCGCGCTGGCGCGGCGCTGGCGCGCCTACTCGATCTCCGCAGGGGGGCGGCGCTGGCGCGCCTAATCGACCACACCGGGTCAGACCGCGGTCGCGCCCACCTCGATCAGCAGCACGCCGCCCATGATGAGGGCGATGCCGACCGCCATGATCCAGGTGAGCGGCTCCTTGAAGATCAGCCTGCTCGCGACGGCCGTGAGCGCGACTCCGGTGGCCGCCCAGATGCCGTAGGCGACCCCGAGCGGGATGCCGGTCTTCAGGGTCAGCGACAGCAGCCCGAACGCGGCGACATAGCCGATCCCCACCACGATGTACCAGAGCCGACTGCCGTGCGTGGCCGCCCGGAGTGACAGCGTCGCGGTCACCTCGACCACGATCGCACCCGCGAGCAGGAGCCACCCCATCAGGCGTCCTCGGCTTTCGTCCTGGCACGCTGCGAACCGAGTTCGACGGTAAGGACGCCGGCGATCACCAAGACCATCCCGCCGATCATCACGGGCGTGAGCGGCTCGCCGAACAGGATGGCCGCGAAGCCCGCGGTGAGGGCGACGCCGAGGGCTCCCCAGATGCCGTACGCGACGCCCAGCGGCATCCCGGCCCGCAGCACCGCCCACAGGAAGACGAACGACGACGCGTACCCGACCGCGACCAGGATGTACCACCAGGGGTTCTCGATCGCGCCCTTGAGGGCGAGCGAGGCGCTCACCTCGGTGAGGATCGCACCGGTCAGGAGCACCCATCTCATGTCGGCTCGCTGCTCTCGATCACGGCGCGCACGAGGCGATCGGATGCTCCGGGTGCAACCGCTTCGCGGCTGAGCGCGCGGATGATCACGGCGCCCACGAGCGCCTCGGTGATCTCGGTGAGCGGCGCATCCGGTCGCAGGTCGTCCTCGTCGATTCCCCGCCGCAGACGGTCTTCGATCACCGACCCTCCGCCGAGGCGTTCGCGCAGGCGACGCCCGACCTCGGCGTCGTCGGCGGCGGCGGCGATGAGGGCCCGGAGGATCGCGTCGCCGCGGGGTTCCGCCAGCAGCTGGAAGAGGCTGTCCAGCCATGCGGTGAGATCGGCGCGCAGGTCGCCGGTCTCCGGGACGGCGAAGTGATCGGGCAGGATGAACCCCTCGAGAAGGCACTCGGCGACCAGCGCGCTCTTCGAGCTCCACCAGCGGTAGATCGTCTGCTTTCCGACGCCCGCCTCCTGCGCAACGCCTTCCATCGTGAGGCCTTCGTACCCCCGGTCGCTCATGAGCCGGCCGGTCGCGGTGAGGATCGCCGTGCGCGCCTCTTCGCTGCGCACGGGTCCGGCACGATGCTGTGTCATTCTCACATCCTCCTCCCAGTCTCTTGACGAGACGCTCCGTATCATCAAGGGTAACGACACCAATGCCACCAAGAGAGGTCATCGATGGCTGAGCTGCTGTATCGCCTGGGGAAGTTCTCTGCACGACGTGCCTGGAGCGTGATCGTCGCGTGGATCGTGGTGCTGGGCATCGCGGTCGCCGGCTTCCTCGTCGGCTTCGGCGGACTCAGTTCGAGCTTCGACATCCCGGGCACCGCCTCGGGCGCGGTGACCGACGAGCTGTCTCAGAAGCTCCCCGACTTCAGCGGCGCGTCCGGCACGGTCGTGTTCACGACGGCCGACGGCACGGCCCTCACCGACGATCAGCGCACGCAAATCAGTGCGCTCGTGGCCGATGGTGGCGACCTACCGGATGTCGCGAGCGTCGTCGACCCTTTCGCCACCGAACAGCAGCGCGCCGATCAGGCGCAGAAGATCACCGACGGACGCGCGCAGATCACCGACGGGCGCGCCCAGCTGGATGAGGGACAGCAGCAGCTGGATGCCGGAGTCGCACAGCTGGACGCAGCCCAGGCGCAGCTGGACGCTGCGCGCGCTCAGGCGACCGCGGCCGGAGCGTCGACGGCGCAGCTGGATGCTCAGCGGGCGCAGCTGGACGCGCAGCGCGCGGCGGTGCAGGCGCAGCAGACGACGCTCACCTCGTCGCGCGAGGATCTCGAGGTGCAGAGCACGAAGCTCGACGAGGGCGCACAGCTGCTCGGCCTGGCCGACGGCATCCGTACCGTCTCTGCAGACGGGTCGACGGCCGTCGTGCACGTCGCCTTCACCGAGCCCCGGCTGGAGCTCGCCGAAGAGTCGAAGCAGGCCGTCATCGACCACTTCGAGTCGGAACCCGTCGACGGCGTAGAGGTGTCGTTCTCATCCGATATCTCGCAGGGCGTGCCCGAGCTCATCGGCGTCGGCGAGATCGTCGGCGTCGCGATCGCCGGCGTCGTCCTGGTCGTCATGCTCGGCTCGCTGATCGCGGCCGCGTTCCCGCTCGTCACGGCGATCTTCGGCGTCGCGATCGGCGCACTCGGCGTGCTCGCGTTCTCGGGCGTCGTGCAGATGGCGTCGGTGACCCCGATCCTCGGTGTCATGCTGGGCCTTGCGGTCGGCATCGACTACTCGCTGTTCATCATCAACCGGCATCGCAAGCAGATGCTGCAGGGCATCGAGGTGCGCGAGTCGATCGGGCTGGCCAACGGCACCGCGGGCAACGCAGTGCTCTTCGCCGGTACCACCGTGATCATCGCCCTGCTCGCCCTGAACGTCACGGGCGTGCCGTTCCTCGGACTGATGGGCACCGCCGGAGCCATCAGCGTGCTCATCGCCGTGCTCATCGCGATCACCCTCACCCCGGCGCTCCTGGGGCTGGCCGGCGTGCGCGTGCTGCGGCGGCGCGAGCGCGCCCACGTGGGATCGGAGCGACGCAACCGGCGGCCCGTCGTGGTGAAGCCGATGTCGATGCTCCGCGCCGTGCTCACGTCGCTCGTCGCCATCATCGCGCTGCTGGTCGTCGCGATCCCCGCGCTGTCGATGCGCGTCGGTCTTCCGGACGGCTCGTCCGAGCCGGTCGAGTCGTCGTCGTACCGGGCGTACACGGTCGTGGAGAGCGAATTCGGCGCCGGGGCGAACGGCCCGCTGCTGGTGACCGCGACCCTGCCGGCAGGCCTCAGCGCGGACGAGCAGATGAGCAAGCAGGTCGTGATCGCCCAGACTCTCGCCGACCAGACCGGTGTCGTGGCGGTCGCCCCGATCGCCCTCTCGGACGACGGAACGCTCACCGCGTTCCAGGTCGTGCCGTCCGACGGCCCGAACAGCGTGTCGACCGATCAGCTCGTGCGCGATCTGCGCACGCTGCCTCCGATCGCCGAGGGCGTCACGCTCGGCGTGGCGGGTCAGGCCGCGATCAACATCGACATCTCGGAGGCGCTCGCCGACGTGCTGCCGCTGTACCTCGCGGTGGTGGTCGGTCTGTCGTTCCTCATCATGGTGCTGGTGTTCCGGTCGCTGCTCGTGCCGATCATCGCCACCGGAGGATTCATCCTGTCGCTGTTCGCCACCTATGGCGCGATCGTGGCGGTGTTCCAGTGGGGCTGGTTCTCGAGCATCCTCGGCGTGCATAGCGCGGGACCGATCCTGAGCTTCCTACCCGTGATCCTGGTCGGCATCCTGTTCGGCCTGGCGATGGACTACCAGCTGTTCCTGGCCTCCGGCATGCGCGAGGCGTATGTGCACGGGTCACCCGCGCGCCTCGCTGTCGCGCAGGGCTTCCGGGCGGGGCGGTCGGTCGTGATCGCCGCCGCGATCATCATGGTGGCGGTCTTCTCGGGCTTCATCTCGTCCGAATCGGCGATGATCAAATCGATCGGATTCGGGCTCGCGGTCGGCGTTCTGATCGACGCGTTCGTGGTGCGGATGCTGTTGATGCCGGCCATCATGCATCTGCTCGGCCGGTCGGCGTGGTGGCTGCCGAAGTGGCTCGACCGCATCCTGCCGAACGTCGATGTGGAAGGCGCGGCGCTCGAGCGCCGGCACCCGTTCCATTGAAGCGGCTCGCGGGGAGCGCGGCGGCGCGCTAGCTTCGGGTCAGACAGAAAGCAGAAGCAGATGACCCGCAGTGCGGACCTCACCGGAGCCGACCTCGTCGCTCACCTCGAAACGCAGAACGCATCGATCGGCTTCACGTCGTTCACCCATGACGACGCGTATGCGCTCGGCGCCGACATCGTGCAGCGTGCGATCGCGGACGATCTGGGGATCACCACGACGATCCTCTTCGGAGACCAGCGGGTGTTCCACGCGGCGCGGCCCGGCACGAGCGCTGACAACGACGACTGGCTGGCACGCAAGGCGCGCGTCGTCGCCCGGTTCAACGCCCCGTCGCTGCTGGTCGGCGCGAGGCTGCGCCACTCGGGAGCCGACTTCTTCGAGGTCTTCGGGGTCGACAGGGCGCTGTACGCCCCCGCGGGCGGCGGTTTCCCGCTGCGGGTGAACGGCTCGCTGATCGGCTTCGTCGGGGTATCGGGCCTCACCCAGCACGATGACCACGACCTCGTCGTCGCCGCCCTCGAGGCCGCGATCGCCCGTCAGGCGGCCTGAGCCCGACGGCTCAGCGCTGCGGCGCGAACCCGCGCAGGCGCAGGCTGTTGGTCACCACGAACACCGATGAGAACGCCATCGCCGCTGCGGCGACGAGCGGATTGAGCAGTCCTAGCATCGCGATCGGAATCGCCGCCACGTTGTAGGCGAAGGCCCAGAACAGGTTGCCCTTGATCGTCCCGAGCGTGCGCCGGGCGAGCCGGATCGCATCGACGGCGGCCAGCAGGTCGCCCGAGACGAGAGTGATATCGGATGCTGCGATCGCCGCGTCCGTTCCCCCACCCATCGCCATGCCGAGGTCGGCTCCCGCGAGCGCTGCAGCGTCGTTGACGCCGTCGCCGACCATCGCGACCACGCGTCCTTCGGACTGCAGAGCACGGACCACCTCGAGCTTGCCCGCGGGGGTCACGCCCGCGCGTACGTCGTCGATGCCGACGGTCGCCGCGACCCGTGCCGCCGCGCCCGCGTTGTCGCCGGTCAGCAGCACGGGACGCAGCCCGAGGCCGCGCAGCCGCGCGACCGCCTCAGCGCTGCTCGGCCTGACGGTGTCGCCCACGGCGATCGCGCCGACGTAGACGCCGTCGCGGGCGAGCATGACCACGGTCGCCCCGTCCGCCGCGAGGGCGTCGGCGCGCGCGAGGGCATCGGCCGGCGGCTGGATGCTCCACTCGCCCTGCACCCACGACGGGCGCCCCGCGACCACGAGCGAGCCGGCGACCACGCCCTGCACGCCGAACCCCGCGTGCGAGGTGAAGGCCTCGGCCTCCGGCATCCGAGTCGTATCCACTGCAGCGACAGCATCTGCGACGATCGCTCGCGCGACGGGATGCTCCGACCCGGCCTCCACGGCGGCCGCAAGCCCCCGCAGCTCATCGCCGGCCACGCCGTCGGCGGGGATCACCGCGGTCACGGCCATCTCGCCGGTGGTGAGGGTGCCGGTCTTGTCGAGCACGATCGTGTCGACGCGGCGAGTCTGTTCGAGTACCTGCGGGCCGCGGATCAGGATGCCCAGCTGCGAGCCGCGCCCTGTGCCCACCAGGAGCGCGGTGGGGGTGGCGAGCCCGAGGGCGCACGGGCAGGCGATGATGAGCGTCGCGACGGCGGCGGTGAAGGCGAGCACGACGGACCCGCCGGCGAGCAGCCAGCCGACGAACGCGACGACGGCCAGCACGAGCACGACGGGCACGAAGATCGCCGATACCCGGTCGGCCAGTCGCTGCACGCGGGCCTTACCGGTCTGGGCCTCTTCGACGAGCCGCTGCATGCGCGCCAGCTCGGTGTCGGCGCCGACCCGGGTGATCTCGATCGTCAGCCGCCCGCCCACGTTCATCGTGGCGCCCACCACGCGTGACCCGGTGGTCACTTCGACGGGCACGGACTCGCCCGTCAGCATGCTCGCGTCGATCGCGGACGCTCCGCCGACCACCAGGCCGTCGGACGGGATCTTCTCGCCCGGCCGGACCACCACGAGATCGCCGACGGCCAGCTGCGAGACGGGTACGCGCTGCTCGATGCCGTTCGCCAGCCGTGAGGCGTCGGTGGCGCCGAGGTGCAGCAGCGCGCGCAGCGCGGCGGTCGAGGACTTCTTCGCCCTCGCCTCGGCGTAGCGCCCGGCGAGGATGAACACCGTCACCAGGGCCGCGACCTCGAGGTAGATCTCGCCGGTGCCGCCCGCGTCACCCGATGGATCCGGGACGCCGAACAGGGTGAAGGTCATGTGCATGCCCGGCATGCCCGCTGTGCCGAAGAAGAGCGCGTACAGCGACCAGCCGAATGCGGCGATCACGCCGAGGCTGATGAGCGTGTCCATCGTCGCCGCCCCGTGGCGGGCATTGAGGGCCGCGGCACGATGGAACGGCCACGCGCCCCACACGGCGATCGGCGCGGTGAGCGTGAGCGCGAGCCACTGCCAGTTCGAGAACTGCAGCAGCGGGATCATCGACATCAGCGTCACCGGAACGGCCAGTGCGGCGCTGATCAGGAGGCGGTGCCGCAGCGCCGCGAGGTCGCGATCGGCGGCGGTCTCGGCATCCGGACCCGTCTGCTCGATCGGCGGCGCGGGCACGGCGGCGGCGTAACCGGCGGCCTCGACCGTCGCGATCAGGTCGGCGGTGGGCACGCCGTCGGTGCGCACGCGCGCCTTCTCGGTGGCGTAGTTGACGGTGGCCTCGACGCCCGGCAGCTTGTTGAGCTTGCGCTCGATGCGCACGGCGCACGACGCGCACGTCATGCCGGCGATGTCGAGCTCGACCGCGCCTGGTACCACGGTGCCTGGTTGCCCGGTGCCTGGTTCCACGGTGCGGGGGCTCACCGCGGCGCCGCCACTGTGTATCCCGCCTCCTCGACGGCGGCGCGGATGCTCGCGGGGTCGATCGGGGAGGTGGTGCGCACGGCGACGCTCGACGCGCCGCCGGGGTTCAGGTCGACGTGTACGGCCTCGACGCCGTCGATCGCCGCGATCTCTTCGGTGACGCTCGTGACGCAGTGCGCGCAGGTCATGCCGTCCACCAGCACGTTGAGGGTGTTGTCGATGGTCATATCGGGGTCCTTTCGATGCGGATGCGGGGGATGCCGGAGCTCAGAGATCAGGAGCGCACGAGGCGCGCGATTGCGGCGTTGGCCTCGCGGATCTTCTCCGCGGCGACGACGCCGCCTTCGGCACTGGCCTCGGCCACGCAGTGGCTGAGGTGGTCGCTCAGCAGCGAGAGCGCGACGGTCTCGAGCGCCTTCGTGGCGGCCGAAACCTGGGTGAGGATGTCGATGCAGTACTTGTCGTCCTCGACCATGCGCGCGATGCCGCGCACCTGCCCTTCGGCGCGACTCAGCCGCTTGAGCAGGTCGTCCTTGTTCTCGGTGTAGCCGTTCATGACGCCCATACTATACCCCCGTACGGTATGCAGCATCCGTGTCCTCCACATCCTCGTGCGCCAACGTCGGGGAGATGTCGTGGAGAACTTTCCGCCCGCTTGCGCCAATCTTGAGGTCGCCTTGCGGTCGTGGAGGCACGATCGAACCACGACCAAGAGCTGCTGCAGCGGCACGAGGTCTGCGGGGTGGTCGGCTCTGGGGGACGACCACCCAATGACTCCCGGGGTGTGCTGACCCGAGACGGCGCACCCCGGGTTCCACTCGGAGCCCGGGGCGAGCGACGCGGCGGGTGACCCGACGGCTAGGCTCAGGGCATGGGCAGGTTCATCTACGACACCATGGCGAACTCCGTCGACATCGACGACCGCACCCTCGCGCATCTGCGCATCGTGGTGATGAATAAGCTCCGCCGCTCGGAACCGTTCATGTTCGACGTCGAGATCGGCGACGGCAGCGGCAGGCGCAGCTTCTGGGTGCACCCGTCGGTGCCGCTGCAGTTCCACTTCTTCGGCAGCCGCAATCCCCGCATCAACCGCGCGTGGATCGAAGACCTCATGCAGGTCGCGAGCGGCCCGAACGGCCTCTCGATCACGCCCGAACCTGCCGAGGCCGGCGAGGCCGAGGTCGCCTGACGGCTGCGTCGCGCTACGGCCGCTCGGTGAGCAGTCGTTCGAGCAGTTCGAGCGCGGCGGTGTGGCCGACGTCGGGCTCGAGCAGCCACTGGGTCTGCAGGCCATCGGATGCCGCGATCACGAGCGTCGCGACGGTGAGGGCATCGACGTCCGCACGCACGCGTCCGTCGGCCTGATCCCGACGGACGTGGTCGGCCAGTTCGCCGCGGATGCGCGCGAAGCGCTCGCTCGCGAAGGCGTGGGCGTCGGGGTGACCCTCCTCGAGCGCCGCAGCGACGAGCGTGGAATACAGCTGCACGAGACCGGGGATCGTGCGGTTCCGTTCGGCGGAAGCGGTCATGATGCCGACCGCCGACACGTCGACCGAGTGCGGGGCGTGTCGATCGAGCTGTCGCTCGGCTTCGCGGTACACCTCGACGAGGAGATGTTCGCGCGATCGGAAGTAGTGGGTCAACGCCCCGTGCGATACGCCGATCTCTTCGGCGATGGAGCGCAGGCTGGTGCGCGCCGACCCGCGTGAGGCGAAGACCTCGATCGCCCGATCGAGGATCTGCTGGCGACGCGCGAGACCCTTCGCGTACGAGCCGCGTGCGCGCGGAGTATCGCTGTCGAGGGTCTCATCGGGCATCTTCGCATCGTAGTCCAGAAAAACCTCCATATGGCGGTTTTTGCTGCTATCGTCATGCGCAGGGATGACCGGACTGCCGTGCGGGCATCCGTCGAAGGCGATTCCCAAGGAGAAAGACCGATGCCGGCCCTCACTTCCGTTCAGCTGTTCACCGTCAACGCGGCCCTCGAGAGCGACCTCGAAGGCACGCTCGCCGAGGTGGCCGCTCGCGGCTTCACCGCCGTCGAGCCGTACGACTTCGTCCGCCGCGCCGACCGGCTGGCAGCCGCCCTCCAGGCCAACGGCCTGCAGGCGCCCACCGGCCATGCGTTCCTCGCGTCCGACTCCTTCGTCAACCCGGACGGCAGCGGCACCACGGTTCCCGTCCCGACTCCTGACGAGGTCTTCGACGCCGCCGATACGCTCGGCATGACCACCGTCATCGACCCTTACACGGCGCCCGCCCGCTGGGAGAAGGTCGAGCAGATCGAAGAGACCGCACGCCTCCTCAACGCCGTCGCCGAGATCGCCGCCGCACGGGGGCTCCGCGTCGGCTACCACAACCACGCGCACGAGCTGGAGGCGACCTTCGACGGGCAGACCGGTCTCGAGGTGCTCGCCGGGCTCCTCGACCCCCGCGTGGTGCTCGAAGTCGACCTGTACTGGGTGGCCCGCGCCGGCGTCTCGTCGCCCGAGCTGCTGGCGCGTCTGGGCGACCGTGTCGTCGCCGTGCACGTGAAGGACGGCACGCTCGATCCCGAAGCCCTCGCCGCCTACCCGCCGGCCGACCAGGTTCCCGCGGGGAAGGGCAACGTTCCGCTCGCGGAGGCGCTGGATGCAGCATCCGCTCTCGAATACGCGATCGTCGAGTTCGATCACTATCCGGGCGATCTGTTCGACGGGATCGAGCAGAGCCGCATCTTCCTGGATGAGCGCGCGGCCGAGCGGGCCGCGGTCTGATGGCCTCGACCGGACGGGTCGGCGTCGGCCTCATCGGCGCGGGCAACATCAGCGACACGTACCTGCAGAACCTCTCGAGCTTCCCCGACGTACAGGTGATCGCCGTCGGCGATGTGCACACCGAGCGCGCGCGTGAGCAGGCCGACAAGTACGGCGTGCCCCTGGCGGGCGGTGCCGACGTCGTGCTCGGCGACCCCGACATCGACATCGTCGTGAACCTCACGATCCCGGCGTCGCACGTCGAGGTCTCGGAGGCGGCCATCGCGGCAGGCAAGCACGTCTGGAGCGAGAAGCCCATCGGCGTCGATCGCGAGAGCGCACGCCGGATGCTCCAGAACGCGGATGCTGCGGGCGTGCGTGTCGGAATAGCCCCCGACACCGTGCTCGGCCCGGGGCTCCAGACCGCGAAGCGTGCCATCGCCGCCGGTGCCATCGGGCGGCCGCTGTTCGCGCAGACCCAGTTCCAGTGGCAGGGACCGGAGATCTTCCACCCCAACCCCGCGTTCCTATACGCGCGTGGTGGCGGGCCGCTGCTGGACATGGGGCCGTACTACGTGTCGGCGCTCGTGCACCTCTTCGGCCCCGTCGCGGCGGTCGCCGCGCTCGGCCTGCGGGCTACAGACACGCGCCGCGTGCAGGTCGGCCCTCTCGCGGGTCAGGAGTTCCCCGTCGAGATCCCTTCGACGATCCAGGTGCTGACGCAGTTCGAGCAGGGCGGCAGCGCCCAGAGCCTCTACAGCACCGACTCGCCGCTCATGCGTCAGGGGGTCGTCGAGGTCACCGGCACCGAGGGCACGATGGTGATCCCCGACCCGAACACCTTCGGGGGCCGCATCACGATCACACGCGCGCTCAAGGAGGTCGTGATTCCGCCGGCGCCGACCGTGCAGCAGGTCGACGAGGTCGCGCAGGCGGGCGTCATGGTCGGCCGCGGTCTCGGGCTGCTCGAGATGGCGCGCGCCATCCGCGAGGGTCGCCCCCACGTGGCGAGCGGCGAGCTCGGGTTCCACGTGCTCGACACGTTGCTGTCGATCGAGGAGGCGGTCGCGTCCCGCGAATTCGTCACCGTCGGCAGCACCGTCGGCGAAGTGGGCTCGGTCGCCGCCGAGTTCGACCCGTTCGCCGCAACGCTCTGACGGATCAGTCGTTGGCGCTGATGGATTCCTCGACGTCGGAGCTCTCCACCGTCAGCTTGTCGATGGAGAGTTCCTTGACCTCGACTTTGCCGAGGCTGAGGTCGCCCTCGCCGGAGGCCGTCACCGTGAGGGCGCCTGAATCGGGGTCGAGCACGGGTACCGGGGCGGTGTCGAAGTGCTCGGCGATCAGCATGATGCCGCCCGACGAATTGGCGGAGTTGGCGAGCTCTTCCACCCACTCGCGGCTGAGCATCGCGGGCTCCGGGTCGTCGAAGACGAAGCGCATCGGGATCGACGGGTGCAGCCAGATCGTGCTGCGACCGCGCGGCTGATCGTCGGGGTGCCGCCACGACACCGTGAAGCTCTCGCCGCGTCGGAGCTTGGTCGCGATGACGACCTTGAGGTGCGCCAGCGCGCGGTCCTCGATATGGATCGGTGTTGCCGATCCGCCGTAGTAGATGGTGCCCACCCGCATACAATAACCCGCCCGGAGCGTAGTGGACCCCGACGCGGAGAGGATGTCAAGGGGGATGCCGCAGATAGCGGCGCGCGGCATCGTGGAGCGCGAGAGCGAGGAGGTCGCGCTATGGGCATCTCTCCGGATGACATGCAGACCGTGACGCCATCACGATCCCCGGACGCGGGCGCACGCCGCAACGATCTGCCTGACGTGCCGGGGATCGATGTCGTGGACGGTGAGTTGATCCCTCGCGAACGCGGCTAGCGGACGGCCAGATCGAGGTTCGCGACGAGTTCGTCGCGCGTGTATAGAGCCCGGTACGCGGGCTGATCGCGCTCGACGCGCCAACTGTCAGCGAGTGGCCCGATGTTCACGGCGTCGAAGCCGAATTCGTCGTACAGGTCGGTGACGAGCTGCGCGGCCTCGGCGAAGTCACTCGCGGTCGCCAGCGCGCGGCGCCCCTCGGTGCCGGCCGGTACGCCGTCGGTCAGGATGCTGGCCGCGGGGATGTGGTTGAAGCCCTTTGCGACCTTCGCGTCGGGCAGGTGCGCTTGCAGGAGGCCCGTCACGGTCGCGCCCTTGTCGTCGAGCACGGCGATGTGCCCGTCGCGCTCCCAGTAGTAGTTGTTCGTGTCGATCACGATCTTGCCCGCCAGGGGCTCGACGGGCACCTGGTCGAGCGCCTTGAGCGGGATCGTGACGATCACGAAGTCACCGGCTGCCGCGGCATCCGTCGACGTGGCCGCCGTGGCATTGTCGCCGAGCTCCGCGACGAGGTCTGTCAGTGTGTCCGGGCCGCGCGAGTTGCTGATCACGACGCGGTAGCCGCGATCGACCAGCCCTTTCGCGAGCGCTGATCCGATGTGTCCTGCTCCGACGATTCCCACTGTTGTCATGGAGGGGATAATCCGTCGGCTGGTCACGGCATTCCCGCTCGGAGCCGGCGGATCGGCGGCGTGCTCACGATGCGGGGGGATGCTCCAGCGGATCGCGCAGCAGATCGGCGAAGGCCGCTTCGGCTGCACCGATCAGCAGGCGATCCTCGGCGAGGACGGCGACGCGGATGTCGACCTCGTCCATGCTCGCGCGCATCGCCTGGCGCGCGACAGCGGTGGTGAGCTCGTCGAAGCCGAGCTCGGCGACCGTCGTGAGGAACCCGCCGAGGATCACGACTCGCGGGTTCAAGACGTTGACCGCGTTCGCCAGAGCGGTCGCGAGGATGCGGCGCTGGCGGTCGAGCTCGGCCGCGACGAGCGGCGAATCGGACGCGACGAGCGCTGCGGCCAGGGCTGCGGCGAGGGTCGGCTCATCGGCCGACGCCAGGCCCACGGCATCCAGCAGCCGCGCGCGGCTCACCTCGTCCTCCAGCACGCCGTCGCCGGCGCGGCGGTCGGTGTCGGAGGCGATGCCCGGGCGGTTCTGCCCGAACTCACCGGCGTAACCGCCGGCGCCGGCCACAGGCATCCCGTGGACGATGAGGCCGCCGCCGATGCCGCTGGCTCCGCCGTTGAGGTAGACGATGTCGTCGATGCCGCGTCCGGCGCCGAAGAGGTGCTCGGCGAGCACGCCGAGGCTCGCGTCGTTGCCGACGGCCGTCGGCAGCCCTGTCGCCGCGGCGACCAGGTCGCGCAGCGGCGCATCCGACCACCGTAGGTGCGGCGCGTGGCGCACGAGCCCGTCGGCGCGTACGAGGCCGGGGACCGCGAGTCCGATGCCGGCGATCCTGGCGCCGGCGAGGGCGCCGGCGCGCCACTGCGCGATGCGACCGGCCACGAGGCCGGCGGTCTCTTCGGGGGAGAGCAGGTGGTCCATGTCGATGCGGTCGCGCAGCGCGATGGCGCGATCAAGTCCCACGGCGGCGATTGTGAGCGCATCGACTTCGGGGTTGACCGCGATCGCGAGCACGCGCGGATCGATCGCGACGACGGGGGACGGACGCCCGACGCGGCGCGAGGGATCGGGCGCGCGCTCGATCACGAGTTCCTCGCGGACGAGCTCGCCGACCAGGTCGGCGATGGTGGAGCGGTTCAGGCCCGTCGTCTCGGTGAGCGTCGCGCGTGACAGCGGTCCGTCGACGTGGACGAGCCGGAGGATCCGCGCGAGATTGCGCTGTCGCACGCCCTCTCCGCCTGCTCCGCTCGCATCGCTCACGCGACCCACTGTAGGGCTTCCGCGACAACGCGACATGCGATAGGTTGTGAGCAACAACAATTGGTTCATCGCCGAACAGGAGCACCATGCCCACCCCCACCAAAGCCGACCGCTTCTCCTTCGGGCTCTGGACCGTCGGCTACAACGGCTCCGACCCGTTCGGCGGACCCACGCGTCCCGCGCTCGACGTCGTCCACGCCGTCGAGAAACTCGCCGAGCTCGGCGCCTACGGCGTGACCTTCCACGACGACGACCTGTTCGCGTTCGGATCGACCGACGCCGAGCGTCAGCACCAGATCGACCGCCTCAAGGGGGCTCTCTCCGACACCGGCCTGATCGTCCCGATGGTCACGACGAACCTCTTCTCCGCTCCGGTCTTCAAGGACGGCGGCTTCACCTCGAACGATCGCGGCGTGCGCCGCTTCGCGCTGCGCAAGGTGTTCCGCCAACTCGACCTCGGCGCCGAACTCGGTGCCAAGACGTTCGTGATGTGGGGCGGCCGCGAAGGCGCCGAGTACGACGCGGCCAAAGACGTCCGCCAGGCGCTGGAGCGCTACCGTGAGGCCGTCAACCTGCTCGGCGACTACGTCACCGACAAGGGCTACGACATCCGTTTTGCGATCGAGCCGAAGCCGAACGAGCCGCGCGGCGACATCCTGCTGCCCACGCTCGGCCATGCGATCGCGTTCATCCACTCGCTCGAGCGCCCCGAACTGGTGGGCGTGAACCCCGAGACGGGCCACGAGCAGATGGCCGGCCTGAACTTCGCCGCCGGCATCGCCCAGGCGCTCTACCACGGCAAGCTCTTCCACATCGATCTGAACGGCCAGCGCGGCATCAAGTACGACCAGGACCTCGTGTTCGGTCACGGCGACCTGCACAACGCGTTCGCGCTCGTCGACCTGCTCGAGAACGGCGGCTACTCTGCTGACGGGCACGGCGGTGTGCCGTCGTACGACGGACCGCGTCACTTCGACTACAAGCCGAGCCGCACCGAAGACAAGAAGGGTGTGTGGGAATCAGCATCCGCCAACATGCGCACCTACCTCCTGCTCAAAGAGCGCGCCGCGGCTTTCCGCGCCGACCCTGAGGTGCAGGAGGCGCTCGAGGCAGCTCGCGTTGCAGAGCTCTCGGTGCCGACGCTGAACGAGGGAGAGACGTACGACGACCTCCTTGCCGACCGCTCGGCGTACGAGGACTTCGACACAGACGTGTACTACGGCGGCAAGGGCTTCGGCTTCGTCCGGCTCCAGCAGCTCGCGACCGAGCACCTGCTCGGCGCCCGCTGACCCTCTCATGGCCCTGGTGATGGGAGTCGACTCGTCGACGCAGTCGTGCAAGGTCGTTGTGACGGATGCCTCGACCGGCACCGTCGTGCGCGTCGGGCGTGCATCGCACCCCGACGGCACGGAGGTCGATCCCGGAGCATGGTGGATCGCGCTCCAGGCGGCGATCGCCGATGCCGGCGGCATCGATGACGTGCGGGCGTGGGCCATCGGCGGCCAGCAGCACGGCATGGTCGTCATCGATGAGGCCGGCAGGGTCATCCGTCCCGCGCTGCTGTGGAACGACACCCGCTCGGCCGGAGCGGCGGCAGACCTGATCGCCGAATTCGGCGCTGAGCAGCTCGCGCAGCGCACGGGACTCGTTCCGGTGGCCTCCTTCACGATCACGAAGCTCCGCTGGCTGCGCGACAACGAGCCCGACAACGCCGCCCGCGTCGCGGCGGTCGCCCTCCCGCACGACTGGCTCACCTGGCGGCTGCGCGGGTTCGGCCCGGCGAGCGAATCGCCGCATGGCCCCGTGCTCGACGAGCTCGTCACCGACAGATCGGATGCCTCGGGCACCGGCTACTGGAACCCCGAAGCAGGCGGGTACGACCGAGACCTGCTGGTGGCAGCCCTCGGTCACGACGCCGTGCTGCCGCGCGTGCTCGGCCCCGACGAGTGGGTCGCGGACGGCGACCGCCGCGTCGGCGGCGGGGCGGGTGACAACGCGGGAGCGGCCCTGGGGATCGGTGCCGGGCCCGGCGATGCGGTCGTCTCGATCGGTACCAGCGGCACGGTCTTCGCCGTCAGCGAGACCCGCACGATCGATAAGACGGGAACTGTGGCGGGCTTCGCCGATTGCACCGGCCGGTTCCTGCCCCTCGTGGCGACGCTGAACGCCGCGCGCGTGCTCGACGCCATCGCCCGCCTCCTGGGCGTCTCGCACGGCGAGCTCAGCACGCTCGCTCTGTCGGCCGAGCCCGGTGCCGGCGGCCTGTCGCTCGTGCCGTACTTCGAGGGCGAGCGCACGCCGAACCTGCCGGATGCCACGGCGTCGCTCACCGGGATGACCCTCGCGTCCACCACCCGCGAGAACCTCGCGCGCGCGGCCGTCGAGGGCATGCTCACCGGGCTCGCGGCGGGGCTCGAAGCGCTGCGGGCGTTCGGCGTTCCACTGGAGCGCGCCCTGCTGATCGGCGGGGGAGCGCAGTCCGAGGCCGTCAGGGCGATCGCGCCCCTCGTCTTCGGGCTGCCGGTCGAAGTCCCCGCCCCTGGCGAGTACGTCGCACTCGGCGCCGCACGTCAGGCAGCGAGCATCCTGGGCGACAGGTGAGGGTGCATTGCGGGAGGTGAGGGTGCATTGCGGGACGGGGACCGCGAGAATGGCCGAATGAGGGATGCCGCGGACACCACGGCCGCCGATGCTGCGGCGCTGGACGCCGCGGCCGACGAGCTGTACGCGCTGACCCCAGACCGGTTCACCGCCGCGCGCAACGAGCGCGCGGCGGCATCCGATCGCGCGGCCGCCGCGTCGATCAAGGCCTTGCGCAAGCCGTCGGTGGCGGCCTGGGCCGTGAATCTGCTCGCGCGCGACGGGCGTCTCGGTGAGGCCCTCGACCTCGCGGCCGCCCTCCGCGAAGCTCAGGACGATCTCGACGCCGTCGAGCTGAAGACCCTCAGCGCGCAGCGCCGGGCCCTCGTCGCCGCGCTGGCCACGCAGGCCGTCGATCTCGCCCGCGCTCAGGATGTGACGGTGAGCGCTGCGGCGCGCGAAGAGGTCGAGAAGACGATCAATGCGGCGGTGATGGATGCCGGGGCCGCCGCAGCCGTGATGACCGGGCGTCTCGTGCGCACGCTCGAGGCGACCGGGTTCGACGACGTCGACGTGTCAGGCGCCGTCGCCGGCACCACCCCGGTACCGACCGAGAGACCCAGCCGCGATGACCTGGCCGAGCGCCGTGCGCGCAAGGCCGCAGAGCTCGCCGTGCGCGAGGCCGAGCGCGCCGCATCGGATGCCGAACGCGCACTCGCGCGCGCAGGGGCGCGGGCGACCAAGGCGCACGAGCGCGCCGACCTGCTCCACGAGCGCGTCGATGATCTGCGCGGGCAGCTGAAGCGGATGCTCAGCGACGCCGAAGACGCCGATTCGGAGGCGCGCCGACTCGACGAGGAGCGCGCGACGGCAGCATCCGCTGCCCGCGCGGCTGCGAGCGCCGTCGACCGCGCCCGTGCAGGGCGAGAGGGATAGATGCCCCATCCGTCCGGGCGGAAGCACGCGCATCGCATCGTCGCCGCCTTCTTCGCCTTCAGCCTGGCGGTGCTGGCCGGAGTGGTCGCCGCAGAGGAGATCCGCGTCGTGGGGGACGCGATCGAGCGCCCCGCGATCGCCGACTTTTACGCGCAGCCCTCGCCGGTGCCCTCGGGCGCTCCCGGCGAGATCGTCAAGTCAGAAGAGCTCGTCGGCGCTCCGCTCGCCTCGCGTGCGTGGCGGGTCATGTACCACTCGCGCGATCTGAACGGTGCCGATGTCGTGGTCACCGGCGTGGTGATCGTGCCGCTCGGACCGGCTCCTGCCGGTGGACGCACGGTGGTGTCGTGGGGGCACCCCACCACCGGCTCGGCCCCCGACTGCGCGCCGTCGTACGGGTTCGATCCGTTCGACATGATCGAAGGTCTCCGCGCGCTCCTCGCCCGCGGCTACACGGTCGTCGCCACCGACTACGTGGGGATGGGCACCGCGGGGCCGGACTCGTACCTGGTGGGCGTCACCGAGGGCAACAACGTGCTCGACGCCGTGCGCGCCGGTCAGGCGATCCCTGGCGCGGAGGCCGGGAGCAACGTCATCCTGTGGGGTCACTCGCAGGGCGGCCAGGCCGTGCTGTTCGCGGCCGAACGCGCGAAGACCTATGCGCCCGAGCTGAACATCCAGGCCGTCGCGGCGGCGGCGCCCGCCGCGAACCTGCAGAACCTCCTCAAGGCGCACCTGAACGACATCTCGGGCGTGACGATCGGCTCGTACGCGTTCGCGGCGTTCGCGGGGATCTACGCCGACACTCCGGCGACCGAGCTGACCGGCATCCTCACCCCCGAGGCGATCGCACTCCTGCCGAAGATGAACGCGCTCTGCCTGCTCGAGAACATCCCCGAACTGCATGCGATCGGAGAGCCGCTGGTCGGGCACTTCGTGACGGCCGACCCGACGACCACGCCGCCGTGGGAGCAGATCCTCGCAGAGAACTCTGCGGGCAGTACCTCGTTCGACGCCCCCCTGTTCATCGCGCAGGGGTTGTCAGACGAACTGGTCGTCCCCGATGACACGCGCGACTTCGTTGCGCACGAGGCCTCGCTGGGGATCGACGTGACGTTCGAGCCGATCTCGTTCGCCACGCACGGCACGGTGGCGTATCTGGCGATCCCCGGGCTGATCTCGTGGCTCGACCGGAAAGTCCCCGCACTACGCTGACGGCATGAGCGTCGTGCACTCCGGGTTCTTCCTGCTCCCGATCCTCGCAGTCCTCGCCCCGCTCGTCGCCCGAGGGCTCGGCAGGTGGGTGCGGATCCCGGTCGTCGTCTTCGAGCTCGTGCTGGGCATCATCGCCGGCCCGAGCATCCTCGGCTGGATCGAGCCGATCGATCTGTTCGACCAGCTCGCCGACTTCGGTCTCGCGATGCTGTTCTTCATGGTCGGCGCCGAGATCCGCTTCGCTGCGATCGCAGGTCGGCCCGCGCGTCGCGCGTCGCTCGGCTGGCTGATCAGCCTGGTGGCCGGCATCATCGCCGGCTTCATCCTCTCGCCCGACGCCGGCGCGGTCGTGATCGGCGTCGCCCTGTGTTCCACGGCCCTCGGCACCCTCATGCCGATCCTCCGCGACGCGAAAGAACTCGACACCCCGTTCGGCCAGGCGATCACCGCGGTCGGCGCCGTCGGCGAGTTCGGCCCCCTCGTCGCGATCTCGCTGTTCCTGGGTACCCGCGACTTCGGGGTCGCCACCCTCGTGCTGGTCGGGTTCGTGCTGATCGCAGCCCTGGCGATCTGGCTCGCGGGCCGCGCCGACCACGGCAGACTGCACCGCTTCGTCAATGCCACGCTCCACACATCCGGACAGTTCGCGGTGCGGCTGGTGTTCCTGATCCTCGGGTGTCTGGTCGCCATCAGCCTCTGGCTCGACCTCGACATGCTCCTGGGCGCGTTCACCGCGGGGATCGTGTGGCAGCTCATCATGCGCAGCGCGAAAGAGGCCGACCGCGAAGCGGTCGAGAGCAAGGTCGAGGCCATCGCGTTCGGATTCTTCGTGCCTCTTTTCTTCCTGTACACCGGCGTCACGTTCAACCTGAGCGCGCTGGTGGCCGATTGGCGAATCCTCGTGCTGCTGCCCATCTTCGCGATCCTGCTGCTCGTGATCCGGGGCCTGCCCTCCCGCCTGGCGGCTCCGGTGGGATCCACGCCACGCGACCGCTGGGCCGTGACGCTGCTCGGCGCCACGGGGCTGCCGATCATCGTGGCCGTCACCACGATCGGCACCGACGAGAAGCTCATCAGCCCGGGGATAGCCTCGGCGCTGGTGGGCGCCGGGATGCTGTCGGTGCTGATCTACCCGCTGATCGGCATGACGCTGCACGGCGACCGCAACGTGGTGACCAGTCCCGCGTACGACCCGCTCAGCTCGGGGAATTGAGCACTCTGCGCGGTGTGTTCGATTCGGCGCGCGAGCGCCTGGTCGACGTGCCCATGGAGGCCCTCGGCGAACTCGTCACGCCGCGTCGGGTGCTCGGCGTCGCCCGTGCTCGGCGGATCGTGCACCGCGGTGACGCCTGGCATCTCGGCGTGCTGCTGATCACCGACCGTGCGGTGCTCTCGACCGCCGAAATCGTGCGGTCTCGCCAGGAGGCGCCGCGTGGGTTCACGGCCGAGACCCAACGGCGCCGAGCCGAGCTGTCGGCGGCGGCCTTCCGTGGCGGGTTCGCGGAGGGAACCGCCGTGCACGTCGGCTGGAGCGAGCTCGATCTCGACGCGGTGGGCCGAGGCACAGCATCCGGACCCCTCGCGATGATCGACGGCACCCCGAGTGTGCGGTGGAGCGCGGCGGCGGGGTTCGTACCGCTGGCCGCATATCTCGACGAGCGGATCGCCCTGCTCGCGCACCCGCCGCAGGGCGCGACATAGTACGCAGCGGATGCTGTCAACCCCCGCGGTCGCCGTGCCCGCATGCGTGAGGCTCGAGTCATGGCAGACGATTCCCCGACACACGGCTCGACGAACCCGACACCTGGCTCGACTAGGGTGAGGGATCTTGAAAGGGGGACGACAGTGCAGGCATGGCCGGGATCGTCTTATCCGCTGGGTGCCACCTTCGACGGCAACGGCACCAATTTCGCTCTCTTCAGCGAGGGCGCGGAACGGGTAGAGCTCTGCCTGTTCGGCGATCGGGGCAAAGAGACCCGCGTCGAGTTGCTGGATGTGGACGCGTTCGTCTGGCACGCCTACCTGCCGCAGGTTCGCCCGGGGCAGCGCTATGGCTATCGGGTGCACGGCGAGAACGACCCCGCTTCGGGGGCGCGCTTCAATCCCCACAAGCTCCTTCTCGATCCGTACGCCAAAGCCGTCGACGGCCAGGTGGAGTGGGGTCAGCAGGTCTTCGGCTACAACTTCGGCGACCCCGACTCGCGCAACGACGATGACTCGGCCGCGTCGATGATGAAGGGCGTCGTGGTCAACCCCTTCTTCGACTGGGGCGGGGATCGCCTCCCCAAGACGCCGTACTCCGAGACGTTCATCTACGAGGCGCACGTCAAGGGTCTGACCGAACGGCACCCCGGCATCCCCGAATCGATCCGAGGCACCTACAGCGCCGTCGGGCACCCCGTCATCATCGATCACCTCAAGAAACTCGGCGTCACCGCGATCGAGCTCATGCCGGTGCATCAGTTCGTGAACGACTCGACGCTCGAGGAGAAGGGGCTCTCGAACTACTGGGGCTACAACACCATCGCCTTCCTCGCCCCGCAGAACACGTACGCGTCGATGGGTCAGCGCGGCCAGCAGGTCGAGGAGTTCAAGGGCATGGTGCGTGCCCTGCACGACGCGGGCATCGAGGTGATCCTCGATGTCGTCTACAACCACACCGCCGAGGGCAACCACATGGGCCCCACGCTCTCGATGCGCGGCATCGACAACGCCGCCTACTACCGCCTCGAACCCGACGACAAGCGCTACTACACCGACTACACGGGCACCGGCAACAGCCTGAACGTCGGCAACCCGCACGCGCTGCAGCTGATCATGGATTCGCTGCGCTACTGGGTGCTCGAGATGCACGTCGACGGCTTCCGCTTCGACCTGGCCTCGGCGCTCGCGCGCGACTTCTACGACGTCAACAAGCTCGCGACGTTCTTCGAGCTCGTGCAGCAAGACCCGGTGGTCTCGCAGGTCAAGCTCATCGCGGAGCCGTGGGATGTCGGCCCCGGTGGGTACCAGGTGGGTAACTTCCCCCCGCAGTGGACGGAGTGGAACGGCAAGTACCGCGACACCGTCCGCGACTTCTGGCGCGGCGAGCCCCAGGCGCTGGGCGAGTTCGCGTCGCGCCTCACCGGGTCGGCCGACCTGTACGAGCACTCGGGTCGCCGGCCTGTGGCATCCGTCAACTTCGTCACCGCGCACGACGGCTTCACTCTGCGCGACCTCGTCAGCTATGGCGAGAAGCACAACGAGGCCAACGGCGAAGACAGCCGCGATGGCGCCGACGACAACCGCTCGATGAACTTCGGCGTCGAAGGACCCACCGACGACGTGCAGATCAACACGATGCGCGCGCGTCAGCAGCGCAACTTCATCGCGACGATGCTGCTGAGCCAGGGAGTGCCTATGCTGCTGCACGGCGACGAACTCGGGCGAACGCAGCAGGGCAACAACAACGGCTACGCGCAGGACAACGAGATCACCTGGATCGACTGGGAGAACGTCGACCAGCCGCTCGTGGAGTTCACCGCGGCGCTCGCGCGCCTCCGACGCGATCACCCGACCTTCCGGCGTCGCCGGTTCTTCAATGGCCGGCCGGTGCGCATGGAGGCGGGTCAGGGTCTGCCCGACATCGCGTGGCTCCGCCCCGACGGCTCTCTCATGCAGCCCGAAGACTGGGACTCGGGCTTCGGCCGGGCGGTGGGCGTGTTCCTCAACGGTCGCGGGATCCGCGAGCGCGACCGTCGTGGCGAGCCGATCTCGGATCTGCACTTCGTGGTGCTGTTCAACGCCGGTGATGACATCATCGACTTCCATATTCCGGCGGTCGAATACAGCCCGAAGTGGAACGTCCTGGTCGACACCGCCGGTGAGCAGGCCGACACCGAGCCGCTCGATCCGGGGTCGACGGTGCGGCTGCACGCGAAGGCGCTGATGGTGCTCTCCGAGCACGACCTGCCCGAGCCTGAGGTGGATCACTCGGTCGCCGCTTCGCTGTCCTCGCTCGCCGAATCGACGATGCCCGGGCTTTCACCCAAAACTGAGATGGAGCGGTAGGGGTGACGCAGCAGCCGCTGTCGACCTACCGTCTGCAGATCCGGCGAGGCTTCGATCTGGATGCTGCGGCCGCCGTCACCGGCTACCTGCGCGACCTCGGCGTCTCGTGGGCCTACCTCTCGCCGCTCCTGCGCGCGACCGAGGGCTCGGATCACGGCTATGACGTCGTGGATCCGACCCTCATCGACCCGGACCGCGGCGGCAGGGATGGGCTCGACCGCTTCGCGACGGCGGCGCGGGCGGCCGGGCTCGGCATCCTGATCGACACGGTCCCGAATCACATGGGCATCTCGGAGCCCCTGCAGAACCCCTGGTGGTGGGACGTGCTGACGCACGGACAGGAGTCGCGCTACGCCGAGGCCTTCGACATCGACTGGGCGTTCGGCGAGGGCAAGGTGCGCGTGCCGATCCTGGGCGGAACCCTCGACGAGGCGCTCCCCGACTTCGTGATCGAGCTGCAGCAGTCGCAGCAGCAGAGCCCCGGCGATGCGGCGCCGAGCCCCGGAGTGCTGCGGTATTTCGAGCACGTCCTGCCGCTCGCCCCGGGCAGCGTGCCCGCCGGTGCCGATCTGACCGCCGTTCAGACGGTGCGCGCGATCGTTGACGCCCAGCACTGGGAGCTGATCTTCTGGCGACGCGAGGCCGCCGAGCTGAACTACCGGCGCTTCTTCGCCGTCACGACGCTGGCCGGTGTGCGCGTCGAAATCCCGTGGGTGTTCGACGAGACCCACTCGGAAGTGCTGCGCTGGGTGCGCGAAGGGCTGGCCGACGGACTGCGGATCGACCATCCCGACGGCCTCCTGGACCCGGGTGGGTACCTCGAGCGGCTGGCGGCGGCCCTTCGACAGGCTCAGGGACCGGGAGCCGAACCGTACGTCCTCGTCGAGAAGATCCTCGAGCACGGCGAGCAGCTGCCCGGCTGGTGGGAGACCGACGGCACCACCGGGTACGACGCGCTCGCCGAATTCGACCGCGTGCTGATCGATCCCGCGGGGGAGGCGCCGCTGGATGTGCTGGACGCAGCGCTCCGCGGCGGCGCAGGCGCCGACTATCACGAGGTGATCCACGAGACCAAGCGCATGATCGCCGACACGATCCAGGGCGCCGAGATCGCCCGGCTGGTTCGGGAGCTGCCGGCATCGTTCGCTGAGGGTGTCGAAGCGTCGACCCTTCGACAAGCTCAGGGACCGAAGGTGCACGACGCGCTCGCCGAGCTCCTCGCCTCCTTTCCCGTCTATCGTTCGTACCTCCCGGCGGGGCGCGAGCAGCTCGAGGCGGCGGCGGTTCAGGCATCCCGCCGTCGTCCCGATCTCGCCGATGAGATCGCGCGGCTCGTGCCGGTACTGGCCGACCCGTCGAACGAGGTGGCGCGCCGGTTCCAGCAGACGACGGGGCCGGTGATGGCCAAGGGCGTCGAAGACACGGCGTTCTACCGGTACACCCGGCTCGGCTCGCTCACCGAGGTCGGCGGCGATCCGTCGGTATTCGCCCTGCCGGTGGGCGCCTTCCACTCCGCGCAGGCGCTGCGCCAGGCATCCTGGCCGCGCACCATGACGACCCTCTCGACCCACGACACGAAGCGCGGCGAAGACGTGCGTGCGCGTCTGGACGTGCTGTCGGAGGTGCCCGAGCGCTGGGCCGAAGTGCTCACCGAGCTGCGGACGCACGCCTCGACCGGCGACGGGCCGTTCGACGCGCTGCTGTACCAGGCGGCGATCGGATCGTGGCCGATCTCGCGCGAGAGACTGCACGCCTACGCCGAGAAGGCGTCGCGCGAGGCGGCGACCTCGACCGGCTGGTGGGATCCGGACGCCGACTTCGAAGCCGGCATGCACGTGGTCGTCGACGCGATGTTCGACGATGCCGCGGTCGCCCAGCTCGTCTCGACGTTCGTCGCCGAGATCGAATCGGCGGGCTGGTCGAACTCGCTCTCACTGAAGCTGCTGCAGGTGACCGCCCCCGGTGTTCCCGATGTCTATCAGGGCTCGGAGCTCTGGGAGACCTCGCTCGTCGACCCCGACAACCGGCGCCCCGTCGATTTCGCAGAGCGGGCGCGGATGCTGGCAGCCCTCGATGACGGATTTTCGCGGGGCGAGCTCCCCGCCGTGGATGCGTCGGCTGCGGCCAAGCTGCTCGTGACCTCTCGCGCGCTGCGGCTGCGCCGCGACCGCCCCGGCCTCTTCACGCGGTACACCCCGATGACGGCCGTGGGTGGGTCATCCGATCATGTGATCGCCTTCGACCGCGGAGGAGCGCTCACGGTCGCCACGCGCCTGCCCGTCGGCCTCGCGGCCCGCGGCGGCTGGGGCGACACGGTGCTGCTGCGGCATAGCGGGCAGGCGATGGATGCTCTCACCGGTCGCCGCTTCAAGGGCTCCGAGATCGCGGTGGCCGACCTGCTGCAGACGTATCCGGTGGCGCTGCTGGTCACGGCAGACGCCGCCTCATGACCGTGACAGGGAGGACGGATCCATGATCGAGGTGTGGGCGCCGAAGGCGGCGCGGGTACGGCTGCGCCGACCCGAGCACGACGACGTCGAGCTGACGGCCGTCGCGGACGGGTGGTGGCAGACGGGCGAGGCGCTCGCCGACGGTGACGAGTACGGGTTCGTGCTCGGCGACTCCGACGACCTGCGGCCCGACCCGCGCTCGCGACGGCAGCCCCGCGGGGTGCACGAGGCATCCGCATACTTCGATCCGTCGAGTTTCGCGTGGACCGACCAGGGCTGGACCGGTCGCGAGCTCGCCGGCGGTCTCATCTATGAGCTGCACATCGGGACCTTCACGCCCGACGGCACCCTGGACTCCGCGATCGGCGAACTCGATCACCTCGTCGGGCTCGGCGTCACCCACGTCGAGCTGCTGCCGGTCAACGGCTTCAACGGCGTCTGGAACTGGGGCTACGACGGCGTGCTCTGGTACACGGTGCACGAGGCGTACGGCGGCCCTGCCGCTTACCAGCGCTTCGTCGATGCGGCGCATGCCGCGGGGCTCGCCGTGATCCAGGACGTCGTCTACAACCACCTCGGGCCGAGCGGCAACTACCTGCCCGAGTACGGGCCGTACCTGCGCGAGGGCAAGCGGAACACGTGGGGCGACTCGGTGAACCTCGACGAGCCGGCCGTCCGGTCGTTCATCGTCGAGAACGCGCTCATGTGGATGAGCGACTACCACGTCGACGGGCTGCGCCTGGATGCCGTGCACGCCCTCCATGACGAGCAGCCGGTGCACATCCTGCAGGAGCTGGCAGACCGCACCGATGCGCTCTCCGCTCAGCTCGACCTGCCGCGGACGCTGATCGCCGAGTCCGACCTGAACGACCCGAAGCTGATCCTGCCCCGCTCCGCATCTGAAGGGCAGGCGGGGGGATACGGGCTCACGGCACAGTGGAGCGACGACTACCACCACGCCGTCCACGTCGCCCTGACCGGCGAGACGGCGGGCTACTACGAGGATTTCGCCGACCTCGACGCCCTGCCCAAGGTGTGGACGGAGGGGTTCTTCCACAACGGGACCTACTCGTCGTTCCGCGGCGCCGATCACGGCTTCCCGATTCCGCCGAGCGTGCCGACGTGGCGGCTCGTGACGTTCTCGCAGGATCACGACCAGATCGGCAATCGTGCGGCGGGCGATCGGCTCAGTCAGTCGCTGCCCTACGGGCGGCTGGCGGTGGCCGCGGTGCTGACCCTGCTCACGCCGGGCACCCCGATGCTGTTCATGGGCGAGGAGTGGGGCGCCTCGACGCCGTGGCAGTTCTTCACGTCGCACCCCGAGCCCGAGCTCGGCGAGGCGACGGCCAAAGGCCGGCTCGAAGAGTTCACCCGCATGGGCTGGGACGAATCGGCGGTGCCGAACCCGCAGGATCCGCAGACGTTCGAGCGTTCGAAGCTCAACTGGGCCGAGCGCTCAGACGGCGACCACGCCCGCCTGCTGCAGCTCTATCGAGACCTCGCCGCGCTCCGGCGGGCGCGTCCGGAATTGGCCAACCCGTCGTTCGCGTCGCTGCGGGCGATGAGCGGCGAGAGCGCCACCGGAAGCCCCGGCGAGCGCGCGTTCGCGCTCGCGCACGGCGACATCTCGGTGCTGGTGAACCTCACCCGCGACGCGGTGTCATGGGAAGTCGCGTCATCGGATACGGCGCAGGGTCGCAGCATCCTGCTGTCGACGGATGCTGCGGCTGAGGTGCTCGACGGCGAGGTCGTCGTGCCGCCCGATGCGGCCGTCGTGATCGGTCCTGCCGACTGAGGGGCTGGCATGTCAACCCGTGCCGTCGCACCCTCGGCGCGCCTATGGTGAGGCGATGACCAATAACGAGCCTCAGGCGATGACCAGCAACGAGCCTCTCGCCGCGGCATCCCGCCCCGCCGACCTGACGCGCCAGATCGCCGTGATCTCGGCGATGGTGTTCATGATCATCGGGGCGATGGTCGGCACCGGGCTCTTCGGCGGTACGGCGGTGCAAGACCTGCAGGGCGGAGCCCTCGACGCCGACGCGTCGTACCTCGCCCCGGCTCGGCAGGCGTTCTCGATCTGGACCGCGATCTACGTGGGACTGGTGGCGTACACGATCTGGCAGGCCTTGCCCGGGCAGCGAGCACGCGACCGGCAGCGGGCGATGGGCTGGTGGATCGCCCTGACGATGGTGCTCAACGGCCTGTGGCTCGTGATCGCGCAGTTCGGCACGCTGCTGCTCACCGTGATCGCGATCGTCGTGCTGCTCGTGGCGTTGTGCATCACGTTCCGCATGAGCGTACTGACCCGCGTGACCGGTGACGGCTTCTTCGATTCGCTCCTGATCGACGGGGTCACGGGGCTCCACCTGGGCTGGGTGACCCTCGCGACGGTGGCGAACATCACCGCATGGCTCACCACGATCGGCCAGCCCGAGTGGGAGTCGGCGGCGACCGTGTGGGGTGTGGTTGTGCTGATCGTGGTCGCGATCCTGGGCCTGTCGATCTCGTGGCTGAGCGGCTGGCGGATCGCTCCGGCGCTCGCCCTCGCGTGGGGTCTCACCTGGCTCGGGTTTGCGCGGCTCACGGGCGAGCCGCAGAGCACCGCGATCGGCGTCACGGCGATGGTCGTGGCGGACCTGATCCTGATCCCGACCGTGATCATCGCGGTGCTGCGGCTGCTGCGCCCGTCCTCCGATTGATCAGGCCGGACCGAATGCGCGGGCGAAGGCGCGCAGCATCCGAGCCGGTTCGGTGACCGATGCTGCGAGCACCCGCGTCGCGACCACGTCGTACTCCTCCGCGGCGAAGTACCCGTCGTCGCGGTACACCGCCATGCGCTCGGTGAACGCGCGGGTGGTGGGCTCGGGGTGGAACTGGGTGGCGTAGAGGCGGTCGCCGACGCGATAGGCCTGGACCGGGCATCCGTCACCCGTCGCGAGCAGCGTCGCAGTGGGCGGGACGACGCCCGCGCCCTCCTTGTGGGCCGTGAGCGCGGCGAACCGGGTGGCCAGGCTCCCCAGGAGCGGGTCCTTCTGGCCCTCGACGGTCAGCGAGATGGCGACCGGGCCGGTGTCTTCGGGGAAGGCGCGACTGACCTCGCCCCCGAGCATCCGGGTGACGACTCCGATGCCGAAGCACGTGAACATGCCCGCCGGGCCGGTCCCTGAGCCTGTCGAAGGGCCGGAGGCGATCCCGCCCGCGATCCGTTCGAGATCCTTCTCGAGCCGGCGCTGCACGTCGTGCTTGCTCGACTCGGGGTCGGTGACGTTGAACGGGCTGCCGCCGACGAGGAATCCGCTGTAGCGATCGAACACGTCGTCGGGAAGCGGCTCGCGCACGAGGTCGTGCATCTCGAGATGGCCGGCCTCGAGCCGCATCGCGGTGCGGAACGACTCGTATTCGGCCGCGGCGGCGCCCTGCTGCGGGCGCACGCACACGTACAGCAGCGGCGCGGACGTCATGGGGTGGAGTCTAAACGGCATCGCTGCGGGTACGCGTGTATCAGCCCGCCCCCTATCGCACTCGTACTGTCTGTGGACACAATGGGCGCTATGGCGGCGATCGACCCGGGCTCTTCACACGACGCGGGCTCTGCCGACGATGTCGTCGTGCCCCGCTGGGAGCGCGCGGCCGCCCTTTTCGCGCGGTGGCGCGAGGGCGACACACGGGCGATGGATGAACTTGTGCGCGTGATGACTCCGACCCTCTGGCACGTCGTGCGGGCGTACGGGCTGGATGCGGCGCTCGCCGAGGACGTCGTGCAGACCACGTGGATGACCCTCGTGCGACGCCATGAGAGCATCACCGAGCCGCAGGCGATCTCGGGCTGGCTCACCACGTGCGCGCGTCGCGAGGCGTGGCGCGTCGGCAAGCTGCAGCGTCGTGCGGATCCGACCGAGACCGAGTACCTAGAGCCGCATCTGCCCACGGCGGAGTCGGCAGAGGAGACCGCGACGCTCAGCGATTCGTCGCATCGGCTGTGGCGGGCCGTTCGTCAGCTCAACGAGCGGTGCCAGCGTCTTCTGCGCATCGTGGCCTTCGAAGAGCGTCCGGATTACGCGCGCATCGCGGCGGACATGGCTATGCCGGTCGGCTCGATCGGCCCCACCCGCCAGCGGTGCCTTGCCAAGCTCCGCACACTACTGGAAGGCGAAGGCCTGCTCGAACGTGAAGGATCGGGAGGAGATGACGATGGACACTGAGGACTACGCCGCCGACGCGGCGCTCTTCGCACGAATGCGCTCGGTCTGGGAGACGGTCGATCCTGCGCCTGTCGATCTGATCGACCGCATGGTGGCTGCCGTCGCCGTCGAAGACCTGACGCGCGAGTACGCGTTGCTGACCCTCGTCGACGGTGCGGAGCTGGCCGCGGTGCGCGGCGAGGCCGACACCGCGACGCTGCAGTTCAGCGACGGCGCGACGAATGTGCTCGTCCACGTCACCGCGACGGATGACGGCGGTCGGCGGGTGGACGGATGGGTGGATGCTCCGACCCTCGCCATCCGCCTGTCACAGGGTGATCGCGAATGGTCGGCAGAGCCCGGCGAGCACGGCCGGTTCGCGTTCGACGATGTGAAGCCGGGCGTCTCGCGCATCCGGCTCGTGGTGCGCGGAGACGACGGCGAGATGCGCGACTTCCAGACCCCCCAGTTCGAAGTGTGACCGAAGCCGCGGCTCCCGACCGCGGCGTGACCCGAATGAGGAATCTCGATGACTGACCTTGCCCCCGACGACCGCAGCGCATCCTCGAGGCCGGCGACGAGCTGGCGACAGCGCTACGAGGCCGCGCGCGCGAGAGGCGTGGCGCTCGATCCGAAGAGTGAACCGGTGCGCGGCGTCACCGCGTACCCTACGTCGTACGACCCAGATCACCTCCTGATCACTCGCACCGCCTATCTCGACGATCTGCTCGCCGCGCTCCGGTTCGCCGCTTCGGATTTCGGATGGGGCCTCGAGCTGCAGACCATGGACGGCGCGCCGACCGACCGGGATCCGGCGATCGCGCGAGCGGAGCGTGCGCGCGACGAGCTCGACCTGCCCACGATTTACCGCGTGGGCATCTTTCCCGCACCAAGTCCGGATCGCGATGACCAACCCGTCCCGCCGATCGACGCGTGGCGGCTGCTTCAGCGTGCCCGCGCGCGGGCGGGGACGGACAACCTCGCCTCGCTCGACGGGGTATCGCTCGATCACGTGCTGTGGGTGGATCCTGTCGGCGGCAAGACCAATCCCGTCGGGGGTAAGACGAACCCTGTCGGAGGCAAGACGAATCCATTCGGCATGGTGAATGCGCCGGGAGCGGAGAGCTATGTGATGCCCGGCAGCGGAGGTCGGCAGGTCGTCACGTACATCGGTCCTGATCCGACCAGGACCGCGGAGCTCGCCCCTGGCGGCAGACGCCCCGTCGTCGCCATACTCGACACTGGGTGCGGCGTGCACCGGTGGCTTCCCGACGACATCGTGACGAGGTATCCCGAGTTCGATGATCGGGTGATCGGCATTGCCGAGCCCTCGACCGATCCGGAAGTGATCGGAGATGTCGCGGGGCCGTTCGACGGCGCTATCGACGAGTCCGCCGGTCACGGCACGTTCATTGCAGGAATTATCCGGCAGGTTTCCCCCGAGGCTGACATCATCGCGATACGTGTGGCCGACAGCCAGGGCACCGTGCTGGAAGGCGACTTCATGCTCGCCGTCCGATCGCTCGTGAAGTGGATGTCGCTCGAGCCCGACAAAGGCGGCCGACAGATCGACGTGATCAATCTGTCGCTGGGCTATTACCACGAGACTCCGGAAGACGGGCTCTTCGACCAGACCCTAAGCGAACTGCTGATCGCCGCCCGACGTCGAGGATGCGCCGTCGTATGCTCGTCGGGAAACGACGCAACCGATCGGCCATCCTTTCCGGCGGCCCTGTGGGCATGGCCCGACGCAGAGTTCATCGTCGAGGATCCTGCCGATGCGGCTCCGCACGTCTCAGTTGGAGCACTCAACCCCAACGGCACGATGGCCCTCTTCAGCAATCTGGGTCCGTGGGTCACGACCTTCGCTCCCGGAGCCGCAGTGATGAGCTGCCATCCGCGATTCAAAGGCGGTGTCCAAGCGGGGACACGCGACGATCGCGGAGGCAAGCGGCGCGAGACGATTGATCCCGATGACTTCGAAGGCGGCTTTGCGCTGTGGAGTGGAACATCCTTCGCAGCCCCTTACGTCGCAGGACTGCTGGCTCGTGCGGCAGGTCCATCCCTGATGGATGGCACCCTCTCGAACCCCGGCGATCGCGTGTCGACACTACGAAAGGCTCGGACCGAGATCTACAAGACCCTGGCCGAGAAGGGCCCGACTCCCGCGTGACTCGCCCGGCGGCCATGATAGAGCGGTGGCCCGCACGGCAAGACAGCTCCATGCTGTTGCCGTCGCGCTCGCAAACCGCGGAGAGTTTTTGGCCGCTAAGCGCCTGCTTGAAAAGGCGTCGGCTTATGACGCCGACGCGAACCTGCATGCGCGCATCCTGGGAACTCTCGCGTTTATGCATGCTCGCACGGGCTCCATCGCGGAGGCCGAGCGTATGTGCGCCGAGGCGCTGGCACGTCCGGGCATCGATCAGGAGACGGCCGCGCTGCTGGCCGGCCAGATGGGCTCGATCATGGAGCAGGCCGGGCAGCTTTTCGACGCTCATCGCTGGTTGACCAGAGCCATCGGCCAGCTCGACCAACCAATCGCTCGCGCCAATCTGCTCGTCAATCGCTGCCTTGTCAGCATCCAACTCCAGCGACTCGACGAAGCGGCCGAGGATGCCTCCGTGGCTGCAAGCATTTACACCGCCCAGGGCATGGACATAGACGCAGCGGAGTCGACGCACAATGTCGGATACATCCAGATGTTGCGCGGTGATCTCGTGAGCGCGCTCCAGAAGATGCAAAAGGCTCGACCGATCCTCATCGATGTGGCGTTCGCGGCGATGATCGACGTCGATCGTGCCGAGGTCTTGCGTGAGGCCGGGCAGACCACGGAGGCCGAAGCGATCCTGCGTGAGTCCGCCGCCCTCTTCGGGCGACGGCGGATGCTGCGCGACAGGGGAGAGACGGAGTTCAATCTGGC
>NZ_CAXTJR010000013.1:0-40275 GCF_964244775.1 uncultured Microbacterium sp. | reverse complement strand
TCGCTGCTGACGCACGACCCCGTTCTGGCCGCGAAGGTCGCACGATCCGCCGCGGAACGATTCCGGACAGTGGGAAACGAGACGTGGATGCTCCGGTCGCGAGCTCTGTGGATGCGCGCGCGCCTCGCAGGCGACACACCGATGCGCGGAGGGGGCGTCCCTCCCGCGCCCGGGCGCGTACCCAGCGCGGAGGAGGTCGAGGCCCTCGCCGATGAGATCCATGGCCGTCAATTCCGTAATGAGGCCGCCGCTCTCCGCATGGCCAGACAGCTCTGGCTCGCCCAGCAAGGAAGGAAGCTTGAGCGATCGACGCGAGTGCGGCGGTCTGCGTCGCTCGAAGTGCAACTCCTTGCCTTCGAGACGCGGGCTGCGAGAGCCGCCAGCGGAGGCCGCCACGCCGACTCCCGACGTCACGCCGGGGCGGGACTTGATGCGCTCAGTCGATGGCAATCGTCCTTCGGTAGCCTCGATCTGCAGACCTCGCTGGTCATGCGCGGGCGGGGTCTGATGTTCCAGGGCCTCCGGATGGCGGCCCTGAGCGGTCGGCCGGATGTCATCTTCGAGTGGTCCGAGCGCGCTCGCCATTTGAGCCAGCAGGTGGTTCCGCTTCGGCCCCCACCAGATCCCGAATTCGCCACTGAGCTCGCCGAGCTGAGACAGCTGCGCGCGGACGATCCGACAGACGAGTGGCTGTCGAACCCGCGTGCCGCCGCGCTGCGCGACAGCGCACGCGAGCGGCAGTGGTCGGCGACCGGATCGGCGGCGATTCAGGAGCGGATCGATATCGACGGGCTCCGCGCGACCCTCGACTCCGAGACCGCGCTCATCGCCTACGTGTACTCCGGCGCCGCGCTCACCGCGCTGGTGGTGACCTCGGCGCGAGCGAAGGTGCTGCCACTGCACGGCTGGCCCGCCGCCCAGCGTGCCCTGTCCGGCCTGCGCGCAGACCTCGACATGTCGGCGTCCATCCGCAGCGGCCCGATGGCCGACGTCATCCGCCGCAGCCTCGATGATCGACTCGCCGCGCTGTCGGCGGCCCTGCTCGACGGGCCGGCGACGGCGGCGGGCGTGCGCAGGCTCGTGATCACGGTGCCCGGCGTACTCAACGGCATCCCGTGGGCGATGCTGCCGGGAATGCGCGGTCATGCGTTCACGCTCGCCGTGTCGGCGACGCGGTGGGCGAGCCTGCGGGGCTCCGCCTCGCAGGCTCCCGTCACGGCCGGCTTCGCGGTGGGTCCGCGCGTCGCCCGCGGAGATGAGGAGGCGGATGCTGCCGCATCCGCGTGGCCCACATCGCAGACGCTGAGCGGGGCCGACGCGACCGTCGACGCCGTCACCGACCTCGCATCGGGCGTCGATCTGCTCCACATAGCCGCGCACGGGCGGCACGCGGTCGACAACCCGCTGTTCTCCGGTCTCGAGCTCGCGGACGGCACTCTGTTCGGGTACGACATCGATCGGATGCCGCAGGTGCCGTCGACGGTCGTGCTGTCGGCGTGCGAGGTGGGCCGCTCGTCGGTGCGATGGGGTGAGGAGGCGATCGGCATGACGCGCATCTGGCTGCACGCCGGCACGCGCGCGGTCGTGGCGACGCCTGTGGTGGTCGCCGATGACGAAGCGTGCGAGCTGCTCGGCGCGATGCACGCGGAGCTGGCTGCGGGGCTGCCGGCCGCCGAGGCGCTGGCGGCAGCATCCGCCCGCACCGGGATCGTGGCGCCGTTCCAGACGCACGGAGCCGGATTCTGAGATTGCCTTCGCGGGCATGTATCAGGCCGGCGGCATCGCGCTCATTCCCCTCGGAACGTACAAACGGCGCGTGACCCCGGGGGGCGTCGCGTGTCGTGGACAGCACGCCCTTGGGGTGTTCGGGTACACAGGCAGGCTGTTCGCCGTTCCAGAGGAGGATGTCGCAGAGACCCAAGGTCGGCGACATCCTCCTCCTTGCGTGCCTCAGTTCCGCGACGAGTTCGCCGTGCGGCCGCGGACGATGCCGATGAAGGTCTCGACATCCGGCGTCGTGCGGTCGGACCGCCACGCAAGGGCCACGGTCGACGTGGGGCCGCCGCGGAGGGGACGGTGCGCAGCATCCTTGCGATGATGCAGGCGCGCGAGCGAGAGTGGGACGATCACGATACCGACGCCCGCGGCGACGGTCGCGATCGCCTCGGCCGTGTCGGCGGGCGCCTCGAACTTCGGCGTCGACGTGCCAGGAATGGCGAGGTCGAACACGGCGTCGCGCGGGACGATCACGACCTCGCCCGCGAGGTCGGCGAGGTCGAGTTCGTCGACGGCGGTGAGTGCGGAGTCGGCGGCGCACACGACGACGGAGATCTCCTCATACAGCGGAATCGTGCTCAGGTCATCGTCGTCGATGGGCAGGCGCACGAGGGCGAGGTCGAGTTCATCGCCGAGCACGCCCGCACGCTGGGTTGCGACGTCGAGCTGAGTGATCTCGATGGGCACGTCGGGCATCCGGTCGCGCCACGCGTCGATCCACTTGCCGGGCGTTGCGCCGGGTATGAGCCCCAGCCGCAGTGAACGGGAAGCGGCGGCATCGTCCGCGGGCCGGGCGTCGAAGACGACTTTCGCCGACCTCTGTGCCGGCTTCTTGGCGGAAGCAGTGCGGTTCGCGGGGCGGCGGGCCCCCGCATCCCGCCCTCGCCGGGCGCTGCCCGAACTGCCTGAACCGCCGCCTTTCGCCATGTCGCCAGCCCTTTCGCTACTTCGCCAGCGTAGCCGGGCGCTATCGTTCGGTCATGGTGGCGATCATTGCAACGGTCTTCGGAGCGCTCGCGGCGCTGCTGCACGTCTACATCTTTTTGATGGAGAGTGTGCGGTGGTCGCAGCCGCGGGTGTGGAAGCGGTTCGGGGTCGCCAATCAGGCTGCCGCCGAGACGACCAAGCCGATGGCGTACAACCAGGGCTTCTACAACCTGTTCCTCGCGGTCGGAGCGGTCATCGGCATCGTGCTGTTCTGGTCGGGCGGGCCGGAGACGGTGGCAGACGTCGCGGGGCGCACGCTCGTGCTGTTCAGCCTGGGATCGATGGTCGCGGCCGCGCTGGTGCTGGTGACCACGGGTGCCCGCTATATCCGTGCGGCGCTGATCCAGGGGACGCTGCCCCTCATCGGGTTCGTGCTGTTCGTCTTCGCCTGATCGTCTTCGCCTGATCATCTTCGGTTCAGGGGCACGCGCCCCACTGCCCGCGCGATTCGGCCTGTGCCGCGGCCTGAGTGGCGGTCAGCAGGTCGTAGTAGGCGACATTCGGCCGGATGCGGATCGCCTCGGCGGCGCCGGTGGCGACCAGTTCGTGCTCGACGAAGCGGCCGTCGGCGGTCCATAAGTTGAACAGCCGCCGGCCGTAGTCGTCCCACGTGTCGCGGTCGGGCGCCGCCCACACGGTCGATCCCTCGGGCAGGAGTGCCGACAGGTGCTGGCGCGCCTCGTCGGCCCAGCACTCGGGAGTGGGCGTGCCCTCCGGCGTGTTCACGCCGATGAGGCGGATGCGGATCGGGCCCGACGTGGTGACGATCGCGTTGGGATGCTGCATCTCGGCCTGTATCGTGTCGCCGTCGTAGACGTAGCGCACGGTGAGGGGGAAGGCGTCGGCGGGACGCGGGGGGATTTTCGGCGCGCTCGCCCCGCCGTTCTGGGGCGCGATGGCGTGCTGGATGCTCGGCCACAGCCAGACTCCCAACGCAACGATGCCCGCTACGACGAGCACCACCGTCGCGACGCTCGCTGTTCGCCTCACGGCCGCCTCTCGCATGCCGGCACCATACCGGCGGCGTGGGACAGCGTTGGGCGCTAGGCGGCCAGGCGGAGTCCTCGGCGGTCAGTGGCGACCCGCTCGCCGTCGGCGATGGTCTGGTCGTCGCCGATCAGCGATCCGACCGCGACGCGGGCGTGCGCTCCGACGAGGGTGCGGACGCCGATCTTCGCGCCTCCGCCGATCGCGGCTCCTGCACCGATGTGCGCGTGCGGTGCGATGTCGGCTTCCGGGCCGATGACAGCATCCGATTCGACCCACACTCCGCGGCCCACGTGCGCCCCCGCGCCGATCTGCACTCCGGGTTCGACATAGGCGCCCGCCTCGATGACGGCGCTCGGGTGCACTTTCGCTCCGTGCGCGATCAGGCCCCGACCGTTGGCGTGCTTGCGGTAACGCAGCATCTCGCCGTGGTCATTCTCGATGTCGACGTAGTTCTTACCCACGATCCCCTCCGGCAGCGCCTGTTCGGCGCAAGTACTGGAATAACGTGCTCCGTGTCAATTTCATTCCCGCGCATCGGTCTCTCGCGGATTGCACGTTGTTCGGTGCCGAGACGTTCACGGATTGGCGCCGGGTTCCGCTGTCTCTCGACGTCGAGACAACTTCGGAGATCTGCGCCATTTCGGGCCTTGACCCGGGGGGATCTGACCGAAGTTCTGCAGATCTCCGACGAAGCGTCAGCCTGCCTTGCGCGCGCGGGCGCCGCTGTCGAAGTGCTCGAGAGTGAGGCCCTCTAGGAGCGTCGCCGGATCAGTGTCGAGCGCGTCGGCGATGCGCAGAAGCGTATGGATGCTCGGCATCGCGCGTCCGCTCTCGTAACTGCGGATGTTCGACGAGTCGATTCCGGCGCGAACCGCCAGCTGATCCTGCGTGACGGTGTACCGGCGTCGTGTCTCGGCGATCTGCCGTCCGATGTGAGCGGCTGCGGCAGAGGGGACTCGGGGCACTCATCAAGGGTCAGCACTACCGGTTCATCGTGCCAGGGCGAGCGTCCCCGGGTACAAGTACACTTGGGCTCCATCCGATCGTGAGGGGAGCTGCAAGTGACCGACGAGCAACTGGTCAAGTCGCGGCAGCGGGTCGCCGATCACGGCGAGGTCTTCACGCCGCGATGGCTCGTCGAGGACATGCTCGACCTCGTCGCTTCCGAGACCGAGCGCATCGACTCCCGCTTCCTCGAGCCGGCGTGCGGATCGGGCAATTTCCTCGTGCCGATCCTCGAGCGGAAGCTCACCGCGGTCGAGCAGCGTCACGGCCGCAGCGAGTTCGAGAAGCGGCACTACGCACTGTTCGCGCTGATGTGCGTCTACGGCATCGAACTGCTGGACGACAACGTGATCGAGTGCAGAGAAAACCTTGCGGGTACTTTCGCCCGGTATCTAAGAGTGGATCCTGCCGACGAGTGGTCCCGTGCCGCATCATCGGTGCTCGGCACCAACATCGTGCAGGGCGACGCGCTCGCGATGACGACCGCGTCGGGTGAGCCCATCACCTTCGCGGAATGGGGCTACCTCGGGCGCGGCAAGTTCCAGCGCCGCGACTTCCGCTATGACAGCCTCACGCAGCGCGCCTCCGCATCGGAGGGTCTCTTCGCGCATTTCGAAGAGCACGAGATCTTCACACCAGTGCGGACATACCCACCGATGACCGTGCAGGACCTCGCATGATGACGGACAAAGCCGGGTTCGCACTTCGGAGTCACAACCCGGACGTCCTCACCTGCATCGCGAACCTCTCGAACGACGAGGTGTTCACCCCTCCCGAATTCGCGAATCAGATGCTGGACACCCTGGAGGTCGCTTGGGCGGAAGCGAACGACGGAGCCAGCATCTGGGCCGATCCGTCAGTCACGTTCCTCGATCCCTTCACGAAATCGGGAGTCTTCCTGCGCGAGATCGTGTCGCGGCTCACGCTAGGGCTGGCATCCGAGATGCCCGATTTGCAGACTCGGGTCGATCACATCCTGTCGAGGCAGGTTTACGGCATCGGCATCACGCAGCTCACGTCGCTGCTGGCACGGCGAAGCGTCTACTGCTCCAAGGACGCGACGGGCGAGCACTCGATCGCGAAGTCCTTCGACCGCGACTGGGGCAACATCTGGTTCGAGCGCACCGAACACACGTGGGCGGGCGAGAAGTGCGTCTACTGCGGCGCCGGCAAGGCGGGCTATTCGCGCAGCGACGATCTCGAGACGCACGCGTATGCCTTCATCCACACGACCGACATCAAGGCGCGACTCGCGCGCATGTTTGGAGCCGACGTGCAGTTCGACGTCATCATCGGAAATCCCCCATACCAGCTGGCCGATGGCGGGTTTGGCATCAGCGCGGCCCCGATCTACCAACATTTCATAGATCAGGCGAAGGCATTGGAGCCCCGATTTCTGAGCGTCGTTACTCCGTCCCGCTGGATGACTGGCGGCAAGGGGCTCGATGACTTCCGAGAGCGGATGCTTGCGGATGGCCGGATACGAATACTCGTCGACTACCCGGACTCTAACGACGTCTTTCCTGGAACACAGATAAAGGGCGGTGTGTCGTTTTGGCTTTGGGATAGAGACCACCCCGGTCTCGTCGACGTCGAGACACACAATCCGGGACAACCTGTGTCGCGATCAGTACGCCCGCTTAGAGAACCCGGAGCTGAGGTCTTTATCAGGTACAACCTCGGGGTCTCAATTCTGCACAAGGTGATCGCGGCCGAGTCCGGCCGAGCGGGAAGAGATGTCCGGTTCACGCTCCCGCCTGGCTCACAGTTGAAGGCACTCGTGAGTTCGAGGCGCCCTTTCGGATTCGACACCACATTTAAGGGACACCCTGTCGAGACCCACGGAGACCTAACGCTCCACCGCAATGGCGGCAAAAGCTTCGTTGCGCGGACCGAGGTGACGTCTAACCGTCCCGCGATCGATGCGTGGAAGGTCTTCATCCCTCGGGCGGGGAGCGGCAGCGATTCCTTCCCGCACCCCGTCTTGTCGAGGCCGTTCATCGGTCGGCCTGGCGAGGTCTCGTCTGAGACATATATCTTCATCGGGCCATTCGCGAATCAGGTCGAAACCGAGAATGCAATTTCTTACCTGACTACTCGACTTTTGCGCTTCCTTGTCCTCCTACACAAGCCATCTCAGTCAACAACCCGGGAGCAGTACACATTCGTGCCTCTACAGGACTTTTCCCGACCATGGACGGACTCTGATCTCTACGCGAAGTACGGCATCACTGAGGACGAGATCGCCTTCATCGAGACCATGGTGCGTCCGATGGAGTTCGGCGTTGGCTAAGCCCATCGAGGAGCTCCTTCCGGAAAGGCCCCACTCACGTCTCCGGATCTATGCGTACTCAATCGATGACGCGGCTCACGCGGGGCTTCTCAAGGTGGGGCACACGACGCAGGACGTCAAGACGCGCGTCGCGCAGCAGCTCAAGACTGCCGCCATCGAGAACTACGAGATCGTGCTCGATGAGCCGGCTGACCGTCAGGACGGTACGGTGTTCCGTGACTTCGAGGTGCGCGCGCGATTGAAACAGAAGGGTTTTGCCAACCCGACGCTCGAGTGGATGGAATGCGGAGCGGAAGACGTTCGGACGGCCATCGCAGAGCTTCGCACGGGGCAGACCTATACCGGAACGCATCACGCGACGTTCACAGCGCGGGCAGAGCAGCGGGCGGCCGTGGATAAGACCTACGGCTACTTCGAAGACCGATGGCACAAGGACTCCGACTCCGTGCCCGAGTTCCTCTGGAACGCGAAGATGAGGTTCGGCAAGACGTTCACCGCCTATCAGCTCGCGAAGAAGCTCGACGCGAAGCGCGTGCTCGTCGTCACGTTCAAGCCCGCCGTCGAAGACTCCTGGCGCACCGACCTCGAGAGTCATGTCGATTTCGACGGATGGCAATACCTCTCGCGAGCCACGGGCGGGGATCCGGCATCTATCGATCCCGAGCATCCGCTCGTCTATTTCGGGTCGTTCCAAGACCTCATGGGCCGGGATGCCGCCGGTAACTTCAAGGCGAAGCACAAGTGGCTCACCGCGGTGATGTGGGACCTCGTGATCTTCGATGAGTACCACTTCGGCGCATGGCGCGATGCCGCCAAAGAACTCTTCGAGGGTGAAGACGACGCCGTTCGCAAGAAGGGGGAGGCGCTCGAGTTCTCGCCGGCGGAGGAGACGTTCGCCGAAGAACTGGAGGTCAACGGACTCGACGAAGACGACTTCGTGCCGATCAAGGCTCGCGCGTACCTGTACCTCTCGGGCACCCCCTTCAAAGTGCTGCGCGAGGGTCGCTTCATCGAAGAGCAGATCTTCAACTGGACCTACACCGATGAACAGCGGGCGAAGGCGGACTTCGCGGCCCGGCATCCGGACGATCCGAATCCGTACGCGTCGCTGCCCGAGATGCGTCTGCTCACCTACCAGATGCCCGACGAGCTCATCGCGATCGCGAGCCAGGGCGAGTTCGATGAATTCGACCTCAACGCGTTCTTCGAGGCGAAAGGCAGTGGCGTCGCCGCAGAGTTCCTGCATAAGGACGACGTGCAGAAGTGGCTCGACATCATCCGGGGCTCGTATCTGCCGACTCAGGTCGATGCATTGAAGGCAGGCACGAAGCCGCCGTTCCCCTATTCCGACACGCGACTGCTGCCCTACCTGCAGCACTCGCTATGGATGCTGCCTCGCACTGCGTCATGTGCGGCCATGGCCAACCTGCTGGCCGAGCCTCAGAACGTCTTCTGGCACGACTACACGATCGTGAACGTCTCGGCGCCAGGTGTGGGGGTGGGGTTGGATGCGCTGCCGCCCGTGCGCACGGCGATCGGCAGCGGCTTCGACACGAAGACCATCACGCTGACCGTTGGCAAGCTCACGACCGGTGTCACCGTGCCGCAATGGTCGTCGATCCTCATGCTGCGCAATCTGCAGGCGCCGGAGACATATTTTCAGGCGGCGTTCCGCGTGCAGTCGCCCTGGACGATCCGCAACCCGAACGGAGACGACCCGAACGAGGAGGCGATCCTCAAACCGGTGTGCTTCGTGTTCGATTTCGCGCCCACTCGCGCGCTGCGCCAACTCAGCGAGTACGGCCGCGGGTTGTCACCCGAGAACCCGAATCCTGAGCGAGCAGTCGAGGAACTGGTGAACTTCCTGCCGGTCCTCGCGTACGACGGGTCGAACATGACGCAGGTGGATGCCGGCGGGATTCTCGATATCGCAATGGCGGGTACGTCGGCGACGCTGCTCGCGCGCAAGTGGGAGTCGGCGATTCTCGTCAACGTCGACAATCTGACCCTCAAGAAGATCATGGGCTCGCAGGCAGCGTTGGACGCGGTGATGAACATCGAGGGCTTCCGCGCGCTCGGTGCGAGCATCTTCGAGACCGTTGTCAACAAGAGCGAGTCCGTGGGCAAGACGAAGAAGGACAAGGGCGATGACATCACCCCGGCGGAGAAGAAGACGCTGACGGCCGAGGAGAAGGAGTACAAGTCCAAGCGGAAGCAGATCCAGGAGAAGCTCATCAAGTTCGCGACGCGCATTCCCGCGTTCATGTATCTGACGGACTTCCGTGAGAACACCCTTTATGACGTCATCACCAAGATCGAGCCCGACCTGTTCAGAGCCGTCACCGGGCTGACGGTCGAGGATTTCAACCTTCTCGTCTCACTCGGCGTCTTCAACGCGGGGCATATGAACCAAGCCGTGTTCGCGTTCCGGCGGTACGAGGATGCCTCGCTGGCGTATACCGGTATCGACTCGCACGAGGGACTGCGGCACTACGGGCTCTGGGACACGGTCGTTGCCATCGAGGTGTGAAGCCCGATTCGCGAAGGTCAGAACGGTGGCGGATCACCATCGGGCGCGGGTTCATCGGGCACCGGTCCAGGTATCGGCACCGGCACCGATTCCGGTCCGGGAATGAATCGCAGGGTCGACGGAACCTCGTCGACGTACACCCGACCCGTCGGGCTGGTCCATTGCAGACGTCCACCGTCCAGCTGCTCCACCTGCCACGGGGACGAGTGCTTCAGAACGTGATGTCGACGGCAGAGGTTCGCGAGATTCTCGGCGAAGGTCGGGCCACCGAGCGCCGCGTCGACGGTGTGATCCGCGTCGCACCGCCATGGCTTCATCGTGCAGCCGGGATACCGGCACCGCTCGTCCCGCACGTTCAGGAATCGGCGCAACTCAGCAGACGGGGTGTAGCGGTCAACGCCGATCGGGGCTCCGGTCGGTACGTCGATGACCACGCGGTTCCACCCGGGCGCGGCTGCCATCAGCTGACGAACCAGATCTGCATCGACAGGACCGTAGCCCGTCAGCAGTGCCGGCTCTTCGTCGACGCCAGCAGCGGTCGTCACCGGGATCGTGACGTGCACTTCGCCACGGATGCCGGTCATCGCGTCGCCGGCGGCGTCGAAATGACCCATCGGAGTCGAGGTGAGCAGTATGTCTGCCAGGACGTCGGCGCGGATCTCGCCGAGCGTGCGGCCCAGATCATCCGATTCGGCGGCGGCCGCAGCATCCTCGCCCGCATCGCCCGCCTGGCCCGCCTGGCCCGCATCGTCGGCGACGGCCGCGACGGCGGCCGCGCGTTCAGCTGCCCGCGCGTCGCGCTCGTGCTTCTCCGCGTCGGCGACGGTGTGCGAGAACTGCGACACACGATCCATGATCGCGTGGGCCAACGGTGCAGGGAGATCCGCGAGCAGGCGCGCCATGCCGTCATCGAGGTCGACGACCCGCACGTCGCGACCGCGCAGGGCGGCCTTGCAGCGCGCGGCTGCTGCCTCGGGATCGATGCGAGCGGCGATGACCCGGACGATCTCCCGCATGCGGCCGGCTGTCTCGACCTCCGCGACCGCGACCGCGAGTCCCTCGTATTCGCGTCGCGCTTCCTCGTCGACGAGGATGACGCCCTCGTCGACGATCGTCGTCGCGTGCTGCCGGTCGATGCGCCCCTCACTCCACGCAGCGAAAGTCGCGGGGAATCGGGTCACGAGCGTGTGGGCATCGTCGATCCGGCGCTGCACCGTGCGGTCGTCGACGCGCATCGCTGCGCCGAGCTCGGCGGACACTTCGCGGAGGGGAAGATCGTTCCCGAACTTGACCCCCTTGCTGCGTCGCTCGCAGGTGCGCGCCTCGACGAGATCGACAGCGCGCGCGAGCAACTCCGCTTCATGCGCCTGAGCCGCGGCGACAGCTGCCTTGGCGCGCTGGACCTCGTCGACCAGAGCGTCGAGCTCTCGCCACACGCCTCGCAGCGCGTCGCCGGTGTCGGATTCGTGCCCCACGAACGTCCTCATCTTTCACGGTGTCGCCACGGTGAGTGGCGACACAGGATGCTGCGCGATAGTGGGCACGATGCGCGACTTCCGTCTAAATATAGCATACATAGACGACGCTGTGTGACGTCTATGCAAAGGAAAATAGAATAAATGTCTAAACCGACTGCGAAGTGCTGTTCAACTACCGAGGGTCACCGCTGGCACGACGGGCACCAGAAGACGTTGCGCCCGCTGATCGCACTCGCTCCGAGCGACCCCGCGCGGATCGATGTGCCGCACCGCCGGCACGGGCGGCCCTCGCGGCCGTATACCCACGTGGAGCGCCCCGCCCGAGCATCCCCGGTGAAGGTTCGACCCTGGCGATCGCGGTTGGCGACGATCGTGCGCGCCCCGAGATCGATGATGGCCGCGGCATCGGTCTGGATCGCAGGGCGGTGGGGAAGGATGCCTCGCAGGAACAGGATCTCGTTGGCGTACTCGTTGCCGAACCCGGCCACGTTGCGTTGGTCGAGCAGCGCCACATGGACCGGCCGCGCATCCGCGCCCAACCTCCGCGCGGCCTCCGCCGGATCCCAGGCGGGGCCGAGTGGATCGGGCCCTAGGTGTCCGACGATCCGTTCCTCGTCGCTCGTGGGCAGCACCTCGACCATCGCGAGATCGAAACCGACCGTGTCGTGCGCGCCGGTCCCGACGATCGCGCGGGCCCGGAAGGCCGGCGCCCGCCAGCGCCCGCCCCGCGCGTACACGTGCCACGCGCCCTCCATCTTCAGATGGGAGTGCAATGTCCAGTCGCCGATCCGCTCGAGCAGATGCTTGCCGCGCGGCACGACCTCGCGCACCGTCTCGCCGCGCAGGTCTGCGGTGGCGCTGCCCGGCACCCGGATGTCGAAGCGCACGACTTCGCGACCCGCGAGTGCCTCGTTCAGGCGCTGGGCAGTGCGCCAGACGGTGTCGCCCTCAGGCACGGCTCGCGGCGTCCGTGACGTCGGTGGCACTCGCCGAGGTCTTGGTCGCGGTTCGCGCAGCCCCGCGCCGCAGGGTCAGCCCGCGCGGGGATTCGACGAAGCCGGCATCGCGCAGCATCCGTCCGATCGCCGTCTCGTAGACGAACACCCCGTTCACCTGCTCGATCGTGAGGGTGTCGAGCCCGCGCACGCGCGCGGTAGCGGCGAGATCGCGCGTCGCGGCGGCGAGCACCGTCTCGGTATCGGTGAACGCGAGCGCGGACTTGCCGCCGCGCTCGAGGTAGAGCGCGAGGGCTCCGTCGACGAGCACGACCAGACCGCCGGCCTTGCGCCCCGGTCGGTGCCCGACGTCCTCGAGCGCCGGCACGCCAGCGCGGCTCCGTACGGGTTGGCCGGGTCGGTCGCGGCGAGCGTGACGGTGCGCAGCGGTGCGGGATCGGGCAGGCCGGCGAACTCGCGCAACCGGTCGACGGTTTGGGATGCCGCGAACTGCGCTGCCCCCAGCTTCTCGATGACGTATCCGCGGCGGCAGTGCCCGGCCTGCTCAAACCCGGCCAGCACGCGGTACGCCTGGGCGAATCCGCCCGGCACGCCCTCGGACTGCACCGAGCCGCGCGTGATCACGCCGTAGCGGTCGAGCAGGAGGCTGGCCGACGCCGCCGCTCGCACGGTCGCGTCGGGCTCGGGCGCCGGCAGCAGCGACCACCGACCGCCGAGCGCCGGCGGGCGCGGCGGAGCGGCCGGTCGGGCGAGCGTGGTTCCTCGATACATCCGCGCTCGCGGCGCCTTCCGGGCCACGCGGTGGGTCTGGGCGCCTCCACCGAGCAGCGTTCGGATGGGGGCGAACGTGTCGTTGGTGACGCGACCCGACCAGGTGAGGCTCCACAGGGCCTCGATCACCGACTGCTCGTTGTCCGCCTCGGTCAGCGCGCGCAGCTGGCTCGCGAAGTAGGCGCCGCCGCCGGCGAGGGCCTCCAGCACTCGTGCCTCGAGCGACGCGGGCACGATCTCGTCATCCGGAGCGGGCAGGGTGAGGGATGCTGCATCCGACGGGTGCAGAGCGATCCACCCGTCACGACCCGGCAGCGACCCATGGCCCGACCACACCACTTCGCCCGTGGCGGTGAGCTCGTCGAGCATGGCGGGGGAGTAGTCGGCGACGCGCGCGGGGAGGATCAGCGATTCCCAGGCGCTCGCGGGGATCGCGACACCAGCCAGCTGTTCGACGACCGCCGCCACCCCGTCGATGCCCTCCAGCGGCCGCGTCACGTGCTGCCACACGGGCAGGAAGCGGGCGAACGCCTCGGGCGGGACGGGCTCGACGCTTCCGCGGATGGCCGCGAGCGACCGCATCCGCAATCGGCGGAGTACCTCGGTGTCGCACCACTCCGCGTCCTGCCCCGAGCTCGCGGAGCCTGTCGAGGCGCCGGCCGACGGGTCGGGCAGGAAGAACCCGCTCGTCACCCGGCCGGCGCCCTCGAGCCGCTGCAGGGTGTGGCGCGCGACCGCGACGCCGACGCCGAACCGCGCGGCGAAAGCGTCGGCGGTGAACGGTCCGTGCGTGCGCGCGAAGCGCGCCACCAGATCGCCGAGCGGATCGGGGTAGGGCTCGAGGAACGCGTTCGGAATGCCGACCGGCAGCGCCGCACCGAGCGCATCACGCAGTCGCCCCGCGTCTTCGATCGCGGCGACGCGCGCAACCCCGGCGATCGTCACCGGGATCGCGCGGCGGGCATCGATGAGGGCGGCGAGATGGGCGGATGCGGCGGCCGGGTCCGGGTCAGCGACCGGGTGGTCGTCGTCCTCCAGGCGGGCAGCGACCTCGGCCGCGTCCAGCGGACCGAGCACCCGCAGCAGATCGGCGACGCCCTCGACGCCACGCGCCCGGCGCTCGGGGTCGAGCCGCTGCGCCTCGCGCTCGAACTGGGCGATGATCTCGGGGTCGAGCAGCTCGCGCATCTCGACTTTGCCGAGCAGCTCGGACAGAAGCGACGGGTCGACCGACAGCGCGGCAGCCCGGCGCTCGGCGAGCGGCGAGTCGCCCTCGTACATGAACGCGCCGACATATCCGAACAGGAGGTCACGGGCGAACGGCGAGGGCTGGGATGTCGTCGTCTCGATCAGTCGGATGCGACGGTCGCCGATGCCGCGAGTGATCCGCACCAGCGACGGCAGGTCGTAGACGTCCTGCAGCACTTCGCGAAGCGTCTCGAGGATGATCGGGAACGTCGGATGCCGGCGCGCCACCTCCAGCAGCTGCGCGGAGCGCTGCCGCTGCTGCCAAAGGGGGCTCCGCCGGTTGGGGTTGAATCGCGGCAGCAGCAGAGCCCGCGCCGCGCACTCCCGGAACCGCGACGCGAACAGCGCCGATCCGCCCACCTCGTCGATGACGATCTGCTCGAGCTCGTCGGGATCGAAGACGAACAGCTCGGCGCCGGGGGGCTCGGCCGTGGCATCCGGAACCCTCGCGATGATGCCGTCGTCGCTCGCGACCGCCGACCCCTCGACCCCGAGACGCTCGCGGATGCGCGCGTTCACGGCCAGCGCCCACGGAGCATGAACCTTCATGCCGTACGGGGAATGCAAGATCACGCGCCAGTCGCCGACCTCGTCGTGCCCGAGCTCGACGGTGAGGCTCTTGTCGGTGGGCAGGGTGCCGGTGGCCTCACGCTGCTCGGAGAGATACGCCAGCAGGTTCGCCGACGCGCGTTCGTCGAGGCCGGCCTCGCTCAGGCGTGCCTGGGCCTTCTCGGGCGTGGCCGTCGAGATGTCCCTCGAGAACTTGCCCAGTGCCTCGCCGAGCTCAGCCGGACGCCCGAGGCCGTCGCCGTGCCAGAAGGGCACCTTGCCGGGCTGGCCATAAGCGGGCAGAACGTTCACCCGGTCGTGCGTGATCTCCACGATCCGCCAGCTGGTCGTCCCGAGTGTGAACACATCGTTGACGCGCGACTCGTAGACCATCTCCTCGTCGAGTTCGCCCACCCGCGCGTTCTGCGACTCACCCGCGACGAACACGCCGAACAGGCCACGATCGGGGATCGTCCCGCCACTGGTGACCGCGATGCGCTGGGCGCCCGGCCTTCCGGTCAGGGTTCCGGCATCCCGATCCCACACGAGTCTCGGGCGCAGCTCGGCGAACTCGTCGGACGGATACCGGCCCGCCAGCAGATCGAGCGTCGCCTCAAACGCCGAGCGCGGCAGCGTCCGGAAGGGCGCGCTGCGCTTGACGGTCTCGTACCAGTCCTCGACCTCGATCGCCCCGAGCGCGCAGGCCGCGACGGTCTGCTGGGCGAGAATGTCGAGCGGATTCTGCGGCACCGCGATCGATTCGATCTGGCCCGCCAGCATCCGCTCGGTCACGATCGCCGTGTGCAGCACGTCGCTGCGGTGCTTGGGGAACAGCGCAGCCCGGCTCACCTCACCGACCTGATGGCCGGCGCGGCCGACACGCTGGAGACCGGATGCTGCGCTCGGCGGCGCCTCGACCTGGATGACGAGATCGACCGCCCCCATGTCGATGCCGAGCTCGAGGCTGCTCGTCGCCACCACGCAGCGCAGGATGCCGGATTTCAGCTCTTCCTCGACGAGGGCCCGCTGCTCTTTCGAAACGGAGCCGTGGTGCGCCTTCGCGAGCACAGGGTCGGCGCCTGAGCTGATGCCCGCCTGCGCCATCATCGCGGCGGGGATCGCCTTCGGCCCCGGTGCGTCCATGCCCATTCGCTCGGAGTAGATCTCGTTGAGGCGGCCGGTGAGCCGCTCGGCCAGTCGCCGCGAGTTGCAGAACACGATCGTCGAGCGGTGCTGCACGATGCGATCGACGATCGCCTCTTCGACGTGCGGCCAGACCGAGCCGGTCATCTCGGTGCTCTCCGGACGCAGCCGGGTGTCGCCCTGGAACCACTCGCCCGACGAGTCGTCTGCTTGTTCCTCCGCTGACCCGGGCGGAGGCGGCGGGTTGAGCATGTCGTCGACCGGCACGATGACCTTCAGGTCGAACGCCTTCGTCGCCCGGGGAGCGACGATCTCGACGGGCGCCGAACCTCCGAGGAACCGGGCCACCTCGTCGATGGGGCGCACCGTGGCCGACAGGCCGATCCGCTGCGCCGGTTGTGCATCCTGCTCGCGCCGCAGCGCGTCGAGGCGTTCCAGACTCAGGGCGAGATGCGCCCCGCGCTTGGTGGCGGCCACGGCGTGCACCTCGTCGACGATCACGGTGTGCACTTCGCGCAGAGTCTCGCCTGCCTGGCTCGTGAGCATCAGGTACAGCGACTCGGGTGTCGTGATGAGGATGTCGGGAGGCTCGCTCACGAGCTTGCGGCGGTCGGCCGACGTCGTGTCGCCCGAGCGCACCCCGACCGTCACCTCGGGCACGCGGATCCCGAGTCTCCGCGCCGACTGGCCGATGCCGACCAGCGGCGAGCGGAGGTTGCGCTCGACGTCGACGCCGAGCGCCTTCAAGGGTGAGATGTAGAGGATGCGGGTGGCGGGGATCTTCTCGGGCCTGGGCGCGCCGCGCGTGCGCTTCGGGGCAGCGGTGGCCCCAGCATCCGGCACCACCGCCTTCTCGCGGAAGATGCGGTCGATCGCCCAGAGGAAAGCCGACAGCGTCTTGCCCGAGCCGGTGGGAGCGACCACGAGCGCGTGCTTGCCGTGCGAGATCGCGTCCCATGCGCCGATCTGGGCGCTCGTTGGGGCCGAGAAGGCGCCACGGAACCAGTCCCGGGTCGCAGGACCGAAGCGCTCGAGCACATCGCTCATCCGACCATCTTCGTCGCTGCGTGCGACATCGGGGCGGGGTTGCGTTCCTCGGCTCGCGTGGCGTCGGCCTCAGACCTCGCGCAGTGAGCCGTCGGCATCGAGCTCGAGGCGCAGATCGAGTCCGATCCGCTCGAGGAACGCATCGTCGTGGCTGACCACGAGCACGGCACCCCGGTAGGCGGCAAGCGCATCGATGACCCCGTCGACCGTGTCGATGTCGAGGTTGTTCGTCGGTTCGTCGAGCACGAGCAGCTGCGGCGGCGGGTCGGCCAGCAGCAGGCGTGCCAGCGCCACCCGGAAGCGCTCGCCGCCCGATAGGCTGCCGATCGGCCGTTCCACCGCGTCGCCGCGGATCAGAAACCGCGCGAGCCGGTTGCGCAGCTCGGCTACCGGCACGGAGGGTGCTCCGGCGATGACCGTCTCGAGCACGGAGGCCGCGTCATCCATACCGTCCATGCGCTGCGGCAGGTAGCCGATCCGGTCGGTGCGGGCGGTCGCATGAGTCGCGGCCGGTGTGTCACAACTCCTCCTCCGTGCGGCCGCGTCGCTCGACGGTGGCGTGATCAGGGGCCCGCCCGTGGCTGGGCTTCCGCTGGGGGAGGAGTTATGGCACGCAGACTCCACGAGCCGCTCGAGCAGCGTCGTCTTCCCGACGCCATTGCGCCCCACGAGAGCTACCCGCTCGGGGCCGCGCACGATCCAGGTGTGGTGACCGTCGCCGATCTCGGCGATCCGTCGGCCTGGTGGAACAGCGGGGTCGGGCAGGTCGATCCGCACGACCTCGTCGTCGCGGACGCGCCGTTCTGCAGCATCCAGGGCCGCCCGCGCCGCACCCTCCTTCTCGCGCACCTCGGCGCGGAGCCTCCCCGCCGACACCTCGGCGGCCATCTTCCGGCCCCCCGCGATGATGCCCGGCACCCGCTTCTCGAACTGCGCTTTGCGCCCGGTCGCCGCGCGGTGCGCGAGCGTGGTCTCGGCTTGGATGCGGTCGCGCTTCTCGCGCCGGACGATCTGGGCCGCGGCCTTCTCGGCCTGCCGCGCGGAGACCTGCTCGGCATCGAGCCATGCGCGCCACTGCGAGTACGGACCGCCGAACACCGACAGCTCGCTGCCGTACAGCTCGGCGGTGTCGTCCATGAGCTCGAGCAGCGCGAGGTCGTGACTGACGACGATCAGCGCTCCGCGCCACCCCCGCACCATCTCGCCGAGGCGCGCGCGGGCGTCGCGGTCGAGGTTGTTGGTCGGCTCGTCGAGGAGGGTGATCGGCGCACCGCGGAGACGGATGCCGGCTACCGCGGCCAGGATCGCCTCGCCGCCGGAGAGCTGCCCGACGCGGCGATCCAGCGCGTCCGCTGGTAGGCCGGCTTCGGCCAGGGCGACGTGCGCGCGCGCCTCGACGTCCCAGTCGGACCCGACGGCGTCGAAGTGCCGCTGGGCGACGTCTCCTGCCTCGATCGCGCGGAGCGCATGGAGCGTGGTTGCCACGCCGAGCAGCTCGGCGACGGGTCTGCCGATGTCGAGGGTGAGCTGCTGCGGCAGGTAGGCGACCTCCGCGCTACGGGTGACGTGACCGCGCGTCGGGGCGAGCTCACCCGCGGCGAGGCGCAGCAGCGTCGATTTGCCCGAGCCGTTGCGGCCGACGAGGCCGGTGCGGCCGCGTCCGATCGCGCCGGACACATCGGTCAGCGCGGAGGTGCCGTCGGGCCAGTCGAGCCAGACATGGTCGAAGACGAGCGAGGGGGAAGAGCTGATGGGCATGGTGCTCCCTGAGGAATGAGGGTGCACTGACGCCGAGCGCCCGGAAACGGGCGGAGCTCAGCAAGGAAGGTGAGCGTCGACGATCAGCGCGCGGATGCGAGCGCGGAAGCGTCGATCATTCTCACCGGATCATCCAGTCGTCGGGGACGCGGGACGGCCAGTTTAGCGGATGCTCCGATCGGCCGCCATGAGGGGCCGACGGTCAGCGGATCGAGGTGGGCGGAGCCGAGTCGGCAGCAGCACCGTGGTCTTCGAGCTGCTTCTCGAGAAACGCGCGCACATCGTCGAGTTCGGGCTCGGACACGCTGTGCGTGAGCCCGTGATACACCCGCCCGCTCAGGTCGGCGTGCTGGGGCAGCCACTCCGTCGTGTGGGCGACGAGTGCCTCGGGGATGACGTCGTCGCGGGTGCCGCGACCCCAGAACACGGGAGGCTCGAGCTTCGCCAGCTCGGCATCGCGAGGCAGCGCGCCGGGCGTCGCGTAGCCGCTGAGGTTCACGACGAATGAGAACCGCTCGGGCTGCAACCGCAGCGCCTGGATCGCGACGGCGGCGCCCTGCGAGAACCCGAGCAGACCGATCGCCGACGCGTAGCCCGCGACCACGTCGAGCCAGGCGATGAGGGCGGATGCTGCATCCGTCGTCGGCTGCGGGCTCCGGCCCCCCAGATCCTCGCCGGGTTCGAAACCATCGATCGGGTACCAGGAGTAGCCCGGCGCCGGCCACGACGGCGCGAGGGGTGCGCGGGGAGCGGCGATGACGAACTCGTCGGGGAGGTAGGGGGTCAAGCCGAACAGGTCGCGCTCATCGGCGCCGTACCCGTGGAGGAGCACGAGCAGCGGCCTGCCGACGCGGTCCGGCTCGTCGGCCGACCACAGCACGACATCGGCGGAGAGCTCGGGGATGCCGGGGGTGGGCGCGGTCATGCCTTCATCCTGGCAGGGCTCGCCGACACCGGCACGCGTCGGGCCCGACCTCGATCGTCGCTCGCCGTGCCGCGGGCATTGCTGAGGTATACAGGAGGCATGCCGGTTCGCACCCCAGACCCCGATCCGAACGAGCGCGACGACGACGGAACTCCGCGCGACCCCCTCGGCGGCATCGAGGCGTCGTACGGGCGGTCGGGGCATCCGCTCGGTGACGGCACGTTCGGGTCGCCCGCCCCCGGCAATGCGGCCAATCCGGGCTGGCTCACCGATGTCGAACTCGCCGAGGCCCGGCGCCGGCTCCCGATCCTCTACGTCGAGGCCGTTCCGGTACGCACCGACGGCGTCGGAGCGGTGACGGAAGTCGGCATCCTCCTGCGCGCCACCCCCCTCGGGGAAATGACCCGCACGATCGTGAGCGGTCGGGTCCGCTACGGCGAGACGGTGCGCGATGCGCTGTTCCGTCACCTCGAGAACGACCTCGGGCCGATGGCCTTCCCCCTGCTTCCTGCCCAGCCGACGCCGTTCACGGTGGCCGAGTACTTCCCGATGCCCGGGCTCAGCGCCTTCCACGATGACCGCCAGCACGCGGTGTCGCTCGCGTTCGTCGTGCCCGTCACCGGCACCTGCGAGCCCCGGCAGGACGCGCTCGAGGTCACCTGGATGGCGCCGCAGGAAGCAGCATCCGATGCCCTCGCCGCCGAGATGGAAGGCGGACGCGGCACTCTCGTGCGGCTCGCGCTCGCGAGCGTGGGCGCCTTGCGCTGAGCTTGCGCCGGAGACCGAGCGGCGGAGAGTCTCGTCGCAGGTGAGCGGGCAGGCGCGGAAGTGTGCCAACCGTGCAGGTCGGGCGAGTAAAGTTCGTTCGTCGTGTCCGCACTCGCAGTGGCACGAAGATGCGGAGAGTCGACATGTCGGATCGTTCGGTGACAGGCCAGGAACCCGAAGGCGAATCGCCTTTCGATGAGCTGATGGCGAACTCGGGCGCGACTGCGGGGGCATCGTCGTTCGCGACCGTGTTCCGCGGCTACGACCGCGAAGAGGTCGACGAGGCGATCTCGTCGCTCAATGCCAAGGTCCGCGCCGAGATCGATCGCGCCAGCAACGCCGAATCGGGGCGTCGGAAGGCCGCGGAGGAAGCGGCCGAAAAGGCCCGCAAAGAGATCGAACGGCTCGAAGACGACCTCGCCACCGCCAACGCCCGCGCCGGCAACGCCGAGCAGCAGGTGCAGACCCTCACCCAGGAGCTCGTCGACGCCGGCGGCGAGTCGACGAACCGCAACCGCTTCGAAGAGGTGCTGCGCGTCGCGGAAGATCAGGCGAGCCTCCTGATCAAGAACGCGAGCGTGCAGGCCGACCGGCTCCTGGAGGCCGCGCGCGAAGAGATCCGCAACCGTCGCGCCGAGGCCGACGCCGAAGCGCAAGACATCCGGGCGCGGGCCGAGCACGACGCGCAGCAGGTGCGCCTCCGCATCGACACCGAGCTCACCGCGCACAAGGCCGAGATCGAGCGCGAGACCGCGCACGCCGCCGAGAAGGTGGCCCAGGCCGAGCAGGAGGCCGCGACGATCCGCACCGAGGCAGACCGGGGCGCCGCCGCGCTGCGCTCGATGGTCGCGCGCGAGACGACGGATGCCCGCACCGAGGCCGAGGACGCCGTGCGCGACCTGCGCCTGCGCGCGCTCGAGTTCGAGGAGTCGCTGACCCGCCGCCAGGACGACGCCCAGCAGGAGTTCCTGACGCTCCACAACCGGGCCGTCGCCCACGCCGAGCGCATCACGCAGGACGCGAACGACCAGGTCGCGGCATCACTCGATCACGCCCAGCGGGTCGCCGCCAAGGCCGACGACTTCGATCGCCTCATGCGGGCGCAGGCTCACCAGATCAGCGCCGACGCCCACGTGCGCGCCGGCGAGCACCTCGATCGCGCGCAGGTGAAGGCGCAGAAGATCATCGACACCGTCACGATGCACACGCAGAGCGTGCTGCGCGACGCCGAAGACCGCACGCGTCAGCTGCGCTGGCAGCAGCACCAGCTGACGAGCTTTATGGCCGAGGTCAAGGAGCTCATCCGTCCCGAGGGCCCCCTGGGCGAGGCGAAGGCGACGGATGCTGTCGCCGAAGCACCCCTCGAGTCCGACGCCGACGAGCAGATCGTCACGGGCGATGCGTCCTTCCTCGGTGACGAGCCGCTCGAGGACGAGGCCTACGCCGAGGAGGCCGAGACCCGCTGACCTCCGGTCGCAGGTCAACGACCGGAGGAGGTCTCCCGGGCGACCGCGGCGATGAAGCGGTCGACGTCGTCTTCGGTCGTGTCGAACGAGCACATCCAGCGCACCTCGTTGCGCGAGGCATCCCAGTCGTAGAAGCGGAACGACTCGCGCAGTCGGTCGGCCACGCCGTCGGGCAGGGTCGCGAACACGCCGTTGGCCTGGGTCGGCTGAGTGAACGCCACACCGGTGATCGACCCGTCGGCGATGCCCGCCTCGACGCCGGCGCGCAGACGCTGCGCCATGGCGTTCGAGTGCGTGGCATTGCGCAGCCACAGATCGCCCTCCAGCAGCGCGATCAGCTGCGCCGAGACGAAGCGCATCTTGCTCGAGAGCTGCATGTTGAGCTTGCGCAGAAAGGTGAGGCCCGCGGACGCATCGGCATCCAGCACCACGATCGCCTCGCCGAGCATCGCCCCGTTCTTCGTGCCGCCGAAGCTCAGCACATCGACGCCGGCGTCGCGCGTGAACGCGCGCAGCGGCACGCCGAGCGCGGCGGCGGCGTTCGAGATGCGCGCACCATCCAGGTGCAGGCGCATACCGAGGGCGTGCGCGTGGTCGGCGATCGCGCGGATCTCGTCCACCGAGTAGAGGGTGCCGAGCTCGGTCGACTGCGTGATCGAGACGACGAGCGGCTGCGCGCGGTGCTCGTCGCCCCAACCCCACGCCTCGCGGTCGATGAGGTCGGGCGTGAGCTTGCCGTCGTCGGTCGGCACGGTCAGGAGCTTGATGCCGGCGACGCGTTCGGGGGCGCCGCCCTCGTCGACGTTGATGTGCGCGGTGGATGCCGCGACCACGGCGCCCCAGCGGGGCAGCATCGACTGCAGCCCGACCACGTTCGCACCGGTGCCGTTGAAGACCGGGAATGCCTCGACGCCCTCGCCCAGATGCGCGGCGAACACCTCCTGCAGGCGGGCGGTGTAGGCATCCTCCCCGTAAGCGATCTGGTGCCCGTCATTTGCGGCGGCGATGGCCGCGAGCACCTTGGGATGGATGCCGGAGTAGTTGTCTGAGGCGAAGCCGCGGACGGCCGTGTCGTGGAGCGTGGTCACCGATCCATCCTCGCACCGTGCACGCGAGCCGGAATCAGCCGGCGCTGAGGTCGACGATCGTGTCGTTGATGCCGGCGGCGTCCGCTGCCCAGAGCTCCACGAACGTGGCAGCGAGCCGCTCCTCGAGACCGTCGAGCGCCGCCACACGGAAGATGACGGATGCTGCCCGCAGCGGCTCGCCGGCATCCCGGGCCGCCTTCGCGAAGCCCTGCGCGACGGCCCTCGTCCACGCCTCGGTGGCGGCCTTCATCGCGGTGTAGTTGGCGCCCCCGGCCAGGGGCCGGGCGACGGTGGTCGACGACACCACGGCCAGGCGGCCGGCATCCGATGCCCTGAGGTCGGCGTCGAACACGCGAGTGACGTACCGGAGCGCCGTGAACGATCGCTCGAGGAATCGGTAGTCGGCGTCGCTCTGCGCGGCGAGGCCCCCTCCGCCGCGCCATCCGCCCACCAGATGCAGCACACCGTCGACGGGCCGAGTCTCGTGGATGCGGTCCGCGAGGCGCTGCACGTCGTTCTCATCGCTCAGATCGCAGACCTCGGTGCGGATGCCGGGCACCGCCGCACCGAGCCCTTCGAGCTTCTGCGGATCATGACCGACGGCGACGACCCGCGCGCCGGCCGAGGTCAGCGCGCGGGCCGCCGCGAGTCCGCTCGTGCTGGTCGCGCCCGCGATGAGCACGGTCCGCCGGGTGAGCTCAACCATCGCTGGCGCGGATGCCGGCGGTCGACTCGATCACGGGGCGCATCTTCTTCTCCAGCGCCTCGTAGAACATCGACAGCGGAAACTCGTCGTCCATCACCGCGTCGGTGTACCCCTTCGGCAGCCCGGCCAGAACCTCGTCCGGCAGCCCGCGCGCCCACGCCGACGCGGGGTTCGGGGTCAGGGTGCTTCGCACGAGTTCGTAGGCTGCGAGCCAGTGCGCCGCCTTCGGGCGGTCGATCGAGCGCCAGTACAGCTCATCGATCGCATCGCCGAGCGCGATCACCGCGGCCGGGACCCCGTCCCAGTCGAACGTCAGCGACGTGTCGGTCCAGCGCAGCACGCGGCGCTGATGCAACCAGGCGAACAGCAGCTGGCCGCCCAGCCCGTCGTAGTTGCGCACGCGCGAACCGGTGATCGCGAACCTGAAGATGCGGTCGAAGATCACGGCGTACTGCACGAGCACCGCGTGATCGAGCATCTCGGCCTCGACCGCATCGAGCGGTTCGACGGGCTCACCAGCCGCGTGGGCGTCGATCCGCGCGCGCAGGCGCGCCGTGATCGCGACGCACTCGCGGAAGGCCGTCAGATCGCACCGCAGCTCCTCCAGCGAATACAGGAAGTACGGCATCCGCTGCTTGATCATGAACGGATCGAACGGCAGATCGCCGCGCATATGGGCCCGGTCGTGAATGAGGTCCCACATCACGAAGGTCTGCTCGGTGAGCGACTGGTCGTCGAGCATCCGCGCGGCGTCGGCGGGCATGTCGAGCTTCGTGATAGCCGAGGCGGCCTCCACGACCCGCCGGTAGCGCGCGGCTTCGCGGTCTTGGAAGATCGCACCCCACGTGAACGCCGGGATCTCGCGCATCGCCACGGTCTCGGGAAACAGCACAGCCGAGTTCGTGTAGTACCCGGGGGTGAAGTCGACGAGCCGCAGCGAGACGAACAGCCGGTTGCCGTAGTCGCCCGCCTCGAGCTCGGCGATGAACTCGGGCCAGATGGCCTCGGCGATCAGGGCTTCGACGAGACGGTCCTGCGAACCGTTCTGCGTGTACATCGGGAAGACGACCAGGTGACGGATGCCGTCGATCCGGTGCTCCTGAGGCTGGAACGCCACGAGCGAGTCGAGGAAGTCGGGAACACCGAAGCCCTCGTCGGCCCAGCGCCGGAAGTCGATGACGGATGCTCGCAGATAGGCGTCGTCGTGCGCGAACAGGGGTCGCAGCTCGTGGATCGCTGCGATGATCGCGGCGACGTGGGCGCGCGCGCGGGGGTGGTGCGCAGCATCCGGAACCGAGCCGTCCTTCACCTGAAGAGACTGCAGGGCGGTCGCTGCGTGCTTGAGCGAGAGCCATGCGGGGGAGTCCTGCACCGGAGAGAGGTCCTCGACGAGGAGGTCTTCGACGACCTCCGGCTCGTCGATGATGGCGGCGATCGCACCGGTGGTGGCGGGGCTGAAAGACATGAGAACCTCCGATCGTGCAAAACTGGCGGAAAATTTCCGGCTGATTGCCGGACATACCGATATTCTTCCATGTCATGGACGATCCTGTCGACGCATCGATCGTGGCGGAGGTCGCGCGGGACCCGCGCGCCACGCTCGCGCACCTCTCCGAACGCGTGGGGCTGGGCGTCTCGGCCGTGCAGGCTCGGCTGCGGCGCCTCGAGAGCAGCGGCGTCATCACCGGCTATCGTGCGATCCTCGACGCCGAGGCGGTGGGCAAGCCCCTGTCGGCGTTCATCGAGATCACCCCGCTGGATCCGTCGCAGCCCGACAACGCGCCCGAACTGCTCGAGCACCTCGCCGAGATCGAGGCGTGCCATTCGATCGCGGGCGATGCCAGCTACATCCTGTTCGTGCGCGTCGCGACCCCGCGCGATCTGGAGGCCCTCATCCGCGACGTGCGTCTGGCGGCGTCGGTGAGCACGCGCACGACCGTGGTGCTGCAGACTTTCTACGAGAACCGGCCGATCGCGCTGGGCTGAAGGCGCCCGCGCGGTGGCGCAGCTACTGGACCGTCACGACGGCCTCGGTCTCGGTGATCTCATCGGAGATGGTGCAGGTGCCGGTCGCATCGAAACGGAACGACTCGGTCAGCCCGCCCATGACCGAGGCGCCGTCGAGTTCGCCGACGTGCACGCCGTGCGGGCCGGATCCGTCCGCCGTGAAGGTGACGGTGCCGCCCACGGCCACCGAGATCTCCGAGGGGCTGAAGCCCGCGTCCGAGATCGTGACCTGCACGGCGTCCGCCGTCGTATCGGCCAGCACCGCGGTGCATGTCCCTGCCGGCGCGGCGGCGCTCTCGGATGGCTCCGCCGCGGTGCTCGGCTCGGCGGCCGCACTCTCTTCGGCGGCCGCACTCCCTACGACACTGCCGCCTCCGTCCGTCGAGCTCGTCGACGAGCCGGCGCAGCCGGCGAGCCCGAGGAGGGCGAACGCGAGAGCCAGTGGAGCAACGATGAGAGTGCGTGTGCGCATGAGCAGAGTCCTGTCTCCCGGGTGGTGCTGTCGCGCCCATGTAGGGGGCGTTGCCCTTTAGAGCTGCAGAGGGAGCGCGCAGATACATCGCGAGACGGATGCCCCGGCATCCCGCTCCGCGTACCGTGAAGGAGTGTTCCGTGCCCTCCGACCGCCCCAGCTGACGCTGGATGTGATCGCCGCGGTCGTGTTCTTCGCGATCACCGGGTTCGTGATGTTCCCGACGGTCGCGGGGCAGCCCGAGATCTGGGGCGTCGGCGTCTCACTGTTCATGGCCGGCGCGCTCGCCGTGCGGCGGCTCTCACCCGCGCTCGCACTCGGCATCGCGTGGGCGGGCGCGATCGTGCAGATGGCGCTCGGGCTCAACCCGATGCCGAGCAACGTCGCGATCTTCGCGGTGCTGTATGTGACGGCCGCCTACGGGCGTCGGTGGCTGTTGTGGACGGGCTTCGCCTCGGCGCTGGTCGGCGCGATCGTCATCACGCTGTACCTGTTCCTCGGCACGTCTTTCGTGCAGGACGGGACGGGCCTGGCGGCCGTCCCGGTCGCTGCCGTGACACTCGTCGCCGCGACGTTCGCACTGCTGCTCGCCTGGACGACGGGCGCCCTGGTCCGCGCATCCGCCCGAGCCCGCGAGAACCTCGCCGCGCAGGAGCGCGCCGAGGCCGAAGCGGTCGCCGAGGCGGAGCGCGTGCGGATCGCGCGCGACATGCACGACGTCGTCGCCCATTCGCTCGCGGTGGTGATCGCTCAGGCTGACGGGGCACGGTATGCCGCGGCATCCGATCCGCCCGCCGCGACCGCCGCGCTGGCCACCATCTCGACGACCGCACGCGCAGCCCTGGCCGACGTGCGGCTGCTGCTCACGCAGCTGCGGCACAGTCAGGCCGACGGCCCGCAGCCGACGCTGACCGATCTGGAGGGGCTGTACACCCGGGTGCGCGCAGCCGGCGTCGCTCTCGAGGTCGACGTCGATCCCGCTCCGACGGGCGAAGTGCCGGCAGCCGTGCAGCTCGCCGTGTACCGGATCCTCCAGGAGGCGCTCACCAACGCGATGCGGCACGGCGACGGCGGCAGGGTCACCGTCCGCCTGGCCTGGCACCCCGACCGGGTCGAGCTCGGAGTGCGCAACGGCGTGGTCGGCGCGGGGCCGCCGCGCGCGGGGCACGGCCTGATCGGCATGACCGAGCGAGCGAGCCTCGTCGGGGGGTCACTCACTGCGGGTGTGGAGCGCGGTGCGGGCCGTCGAGCGGTGACAATTCCGGTCGGAACCGCGGCGGTGCCGCCCCCGCCCGCGGAGATCGGCGCATCGGCCGGAGCTTCGGCGGATTCTGCCGGAGTTGTCACCGCCGGAGCCGAGTTCGTCGTGCATGCGACGCTGCCGATCGGGCGCGTTCTGTGAGCGGCGGGGGCGCCTCGGCCGAAGCGGCGCCCATCATCCGGGTGGTGCTGGTGGACGATCAGGCGCTGTTCCGCGCCGGAATCCGCATGCTCATCGACTCGCAGCCCGATCTCGAGGTCGTCGGCGAAGCGGCCGACGGCGCCCAGGGGGTCGAGGTCGTGCGTCGCGCGCGGCCCGACGTCGTGCTCATGGACATCCGGATGCCGGTGCTCGACGGGCTCGCCGCCGCCGTCGCACTACTCGCGGACGCCGACCCGCCCAAGGTCGTGATGCTCACCACGTTCGACCTCGACGAGGCGGCCGCGCGGGCGATCCGGGGCGGGGCGAGCGGATTCCTGCTCAAGGACGCCGATCCGGAGTTCCTGCTCGCGGCGATCCGCACGGTGCATGCGGGATCGGCCGTGATCGCAGCATCCGCCACCCGTGAGCTGTTCGCGCACTTCGCGGATGCCGCGCCCCACCCGATCCCGGCCGTCTACGCCACTCTCACCGACCGTGAGCGTGAGATCTTCGCGCTCGCCGCCCGCGGCCTGTCCAACGCCGAGATCGCGGCGCGGGAGTTCCTCTCCGAAGCCACCGTGAAGACCCACATCAGCCGCATCCTCACCAAGCTCGGCGTGCGCGATCGTGTGCAGCTGGTCGTCTTCGCTTTCGAACACGGGCTGACCTGAGCGGTGGCCGCACCGACGTAGGTTGGAGGATATGGTCCGACACGTCGTGCGCGCGATGACGCTGGTCGCCGTGCTCACGTGCGCCGCCGCCCTCGCCGCCGGCTGCGCGCCCGAGACCGACCTCTCCGCGGCGACGACGTCTATTCCTCCGCTGCCCACGTCTGCGCCCACGCCTGCACCGACGCTCAGCTGCGCCGAGACGATCGTGCGGCGCCTGCCGCCCGCAGCCCGGGCCGGGCAGCTCATCATGGTCGCGCTCGACGCTCACGACGATCCCGCCGGGCTGGCTCCCCTGATCGCGCAGTACGGGCTCGGCGGTGTGGTGCTGCTGGGCGGCTGGAACGGAGGGATGCCGGTTGTGCAGGCTGCTACGACCCAGCTGCAGTCGGGGCCAGAGGCCACCGGCCTCGGGCTGCTGATCGCCGCCGATCAGGAGGGCGGGCAGATCCAGCAACTCCGCGGCGACGGGTTCTCCGACATGCCCTCCGGACTCGAGCAGGGGATGCTCGATCCGGCCACGCTGCAATCGTCGGTGCGCGGCTGGGGCGGCGAACTCGTGAACGCGGGGGTGAACCTCAATCTCGCGCCCATCGCCGACACCGTGCCCGATGAGCTCGGCACGGCCAATCCGCCCATCGGCGGGTACGACCGTCAGTTCTCCGGCGATCCCGCGATCGCCGCATTCCATGTCGCGGCCTTCGTGCAGGGCATGACGCAAGCGGGCGTCGCCACCACGCTCAAGCACTTCCCAGGGCTCGGACGGGTGACCGGGAACACCGACGACACCGATGACGGCACGACCGACACCGAGACCACGATGGCCGACCTCCAGCCGTTCGAGGCCGGGATCCGCGCGAACGCGAAGCTGGTCATGATGAGCAGCGCGGTCTACACGCAGTTCGACCCGGCGAACGAGGCGGTCTTCTCGCCGGCCGTCGTGACCGATCTGCTGCGGGGCCGCCTCGGCTTCGACGGCGTCGTCATCAGCGACGACATCGGGGTTGCTGCCGCGGTCTCGTCCACGCCCGTCGAGCAGCGCGCGACCCGGTTCGTCGCCGCCGGCGGAGACGTGGCCCTCACCGCCGATGCGGCCGCCGTCGCCCCGTTCCACGACTCGCTCGTCGCGGCGATGGGGGCCGACCCCGCGTTCGCGGAGAAGGTCGATGCCGCGGTCACGCGAGTGGTGCAGCTCAAGGTGGACCTCGGCCTCGCGAGCTGCGGCTGAGCCGCAGTATCCCTCGCCGCCGAGGGTGCATTGCGAGGGTCGAGGGTGCATTGCGAGGGTCGAGGGTGCACTGCGGGGGTCGAGGGTGCACTGCGAGGGCTTCCGCAATGCACCCTCGACCGAGGATCATCCCAGCGATGTACGCGGATGCCCCTCGCGGCCGACGCGGCGGGTGTGGGCCCGTCCGTAGCGTCGTCGACATGCAGATCTCCTCCACCGACCTGGGCCTGGCGGCCCACGTCCAGCAGCTGACCAAGTCCTACGGCCGGGGCGACGGCGTCGTGTGCGCCCTCGATGACGTGTCTGTCGGCATCCGGCGCGGGGAATTCACCGCGATCATGGGGCCGTCCGGCTCGGGCAAATCGACCCTCATGCACGTGATGGCGGGATTGGATGCTCCGACCTCCGGCACCGCGTGGATCGGCGACACCCGCATCACCGGGCTGAGCGACCTCGAACTCACGGTCCTGCGCCGCCGGCGCGTCGGGTTCGTCTTCCAGGCGTTCAACCTCGTGCCCACCCTCGACGCGCGGGCGAACATCCTCCTGCCGTTCGACCTGGACGGCCGCCGCCCGTCGGCCCTGGAGCGCGCCCGCATCGACGGGCTCGTCGACACGCTCGGCCTCGGGCCGCGCCTGAACCATCGGCCGCACCAGCTCAGCGGTGGCCAGCAGCAGCGCGTCGCGATCGCGCGCGCCCTGGCCACCGCCCCGGATCTCGTGTTCGCCGACGAGCCGACCGGCAACCTCGACTCGCGGTCGGGACGCGAAGTGCTGACCCTCCTCCGGGCCGCGAGCCGCGAGCACGGCCAGTCGATCGCGATGGTCACGCACGATCCCGTCGCCGCGAGCTACGCCGACCGCGTGCTGTTCCTCGGCGATGGGCGCCTCGTCGCCGACAAGCCTCGTCAGAGCGCTGAGCAGATCTCGGCGTACATGCTGCAGGTCGAGGTGGCCGCATGACCGCCGTAGTGGCAGCCGCGGACGGACGGATGCCTCGGGCATCCGCCGCGCCGCTCGCCTGGCTGCGCGAGCGGGGGATGGGCGCCAGCGTGCTGGTGGCCGCCCTCTCCAGCGCCCTCGGCGTCCTGCTCATCACCGCGACGGGCTGGATCGGCGCGGTCCTCAGCGCCGACCCGTTCCTCGCCGGGAGCGGGACGATGGCGCTGGCCCTGAGCATCCTGACGTTCGTGTTCCTCGGCATCGCGGTCTATGTCGGCGCGATCGTGACCGCGAACACCTTCGCGACCGTCGTCGCCGGACGCACCCGGCGGATCGCCCTCCTGCGGCTGATCGGAGCGTCCGCGCGTGCGCAGCGCCGCGAGGTCGCGACCCAGGGGCTGATCGTCGGGGCGATCGGCGCGATGCTCGGGCTCGTGGGTGCCACGGCGCTCGCCGCCGTGCTGATCGCTGTGGGCGGGCCTCTGCTCGGGGTGCAGAACGTGTCGTACGCGATGGTGCGCGGCGACCTCCTGATCCCCGCTGCGGTGGTGGCCCTCACGACGTGGCTCGCGGCGTGGGTCGGGTCGCGCCGTGTGCTGTCGGTCACCCCGCTGGAGGCGCTGGGTGGCGCGATCGAGCAGCCGCACGCCGCGTTCGCGCGACGCACGGGCCGCAACGTCGTGGCCGTCGTCGTGTTCATCGCCGGTGCGGCCCTGCTCGCACTCGGCATCGCCGTGGGTCTGGTCTCGCCGCTCGGAGTGCTCATCGCGTTCGTCGGCGGGCTGCTGTCGTTCTCGGGGCTGATCCTCGGCTCGACGCTGCTGATGCCGCCGGTGCTGACCCTCATCGGGCGCGCCCTCGGCCGCTCGGCGCCGGCCCGACTCGCGGCCGAGAACGCCCGGCGGAGCCCTGAGCGCTCGTCGCGGATGGCGATGGGCCTGGTGATCGGAGTGACGCTCATCACGATGTTCGCCGTCGCGCTCGAATCGACGAAGGCGGTGCTCGCCGCGAGCGCCGGGGGAGAACTGCCTCCCGAGATGGGCGCCGCGATGGACACCTTCACCGCCATCGTCACCGCGCTGATCGCGGTGAGCGCCGTGATCGCCGCCGTCGGCCTTGTCAACCTGCTCACGCTCGGCATCGTGCAGCGTCGCCGAGAACTCGGACTGCTGCGGGCGCTCGGGCTCTCGTCGGGCCAGGTGCGGCGGATGGTGCTACTGGAGGCGACGCACATCACCGTCGCCGCAGTGCTCACCGGGCTCGTGCTGGGGATCGCCTACGGGTGGGCCGGAGCTCAGTCGCTGCTCGGCTCGGTGCGCGTGTCGCCGGATGCCGCGGCGCTCGGCACATTCGTCGCGCCGGCGATCCCGCTCCCGATCCTGGGGCTGATCCTCGTCTCGGCCGCCGTCCTGACGCTGGTCGCCGCCGTCGTGCCGACCCGCCTGGCGACCCGCGTCGCGCCGATCGCGGCGCTCGCGGAGTAGGTCACGCAGGCGGCTCTTCGGCGTCGGGCAGGTCGTACGCCCAGGTCGGCGCCATCGCCCTGATCCGCGCTCCGCGCCACTGCCACGTGGCCCACATGACCGGCCAGAGCGCGGGCGCCGCCCGGCCGCCGATCACCAGCCGGTCGCGCCACAGGGTCTTGGTCGGATCGCCGGGCGCCGGCGCCACCGCCATCTGGTGGTCCCAGACGTCGAGGGCGGCGAGGGGTCCGGTGAGCGGGATGCCGCTGTCGCGGAAGATCCGCACATCGGGGTCGACGAACCGATCGCTCGCGTGGATGAGCTGACGACCCATCGGCACGATCCCGGCGAGCGACAGGTTCACCGCGACCTCCGAACCCTGACCCCAGGTCGTGGGCAGCCCACTCGGCTCGACCGGCGCCATCGCGAGGAGCGGACCGTACAGCTCGGCGACGGCGCGGGGGGAGTGCACGGCGCGCCACGCGGCATCCGCGTCGCAGTCGATCACGAACTTGAGCAGGATGCGCATGCTTCAGTCTCGCACCGCCCCGTCGGCAGGGGGACGGGATGCCGCATCCTCACCATTCATACGTCGCAGCGCGCGCCTCAGCGCGGGGTGAGCGCGGCCAGCCGGGTGGCCGGCGTGATCTCTCGGCGGCTCCAGTCGAACAGGAACCGCTCGTCGAAGTGCGGCGCGCACTTCGAGCACGACGCGGGTCGCGTCGGCCGGCGGTGCCGGTAGGCCAGGTGACCGGCGGGGCACCGGCCGATCCACGGCGCGAGCTCGATCGCCGTCTCGCCGTTGTGCGTCACGCCGCCGACGTAGCCGAGCTCGTCGGCGACCGACTTCCACTTCGCACCGTGGCCCGCCTTCGCGCCGGCGAGGGCGTGCGCCACCTCGTGCAGCAGGGTCTGGTGGTTGGTGTCATCGTCGTAGCGCGCCGCGAGGTAGCGCGAGACGCTGATCCGCTTGCGGGTGTAATCGCACAGGCCCGCGCGACGCTTGGCATTGTCGAACGCGAACGACCACGAGGCATCCAGGTGAACGTCGATGAGAGCCTCGGCCCAGCGACGCACGCGGTGAAGTTCGGACATGGAGGAGAGACTAGAACGTATCTACGACACTGAAGAGACGGGCGTAACGCGTCAGCTCGCGACCGATGCGCGCGCGCGCCGCTGATCCGCGGCCTCGATCGCGTGCAGCGTCGATTCGAGCTGCCCATCGGGGGCTCCGGAGCCCTGCCGCAAGAACAGCGCCTGCGTGAAGTCGGAGCGGGCAGCGTCGTAGTCACCGGCGTCGTAGAAGACCTTGCCGCGGTGCTGCAGGGCGAAGGCGGCGATGCCGGACCAGCCCTTTCCCTCGGCCTCGGCAGCGCACGTGGTGAGCTCCTGCTCGGCGACGGCGTAGGCGCCGCGCTGCTGCTCGACGGACGCGTGCAGGATGCGGGCGCGCAGGAGATCCTTGCGCGTGCCGGCCATGCGGGCCACGCGCACCGACTGCTCCGAGATCACCAGCGCGTCTTCCAGCCGCCCCAGCACCTTGAGCAGCCAGACGCGCTCGAGCAGGGCGGGGAGGCTCCGCTGCTCGCCGATCTCGTCGAGCCGGGCCTTGCACTCTCGTGCGTCCACCAGCTCTCGGAGCGTCTCAGGGTCGTACCCGCGGATGTAGCTCATCGCCTGCTCCCTTCGCGCGAATCGGCTCGCTCCTCCAGTCTGCCGTGCGCCCCTCCGAGTGCCCCGAGCACACGCCGAGTGTCGCGGTGCGAAGGTGGATTCAGCGCTCGAACAGGGATGCCGCGGGCCGAGGCGACGGGGTGGAGTCTGCGTCGGTCGCGATCCGCGCCCCCCGCACGAACTCGTCCAGCTCGGCGCCCTGCGCGACCTTCGCCGGATGGGGGCCGGCGGCCATGAGCCGCGGCAGCCACTCGGTCGGCAGCGGAGCCGCGGATGCCGCGACCACCAGGTTGCCGAACCTCCGGCCCCGCAGCACCTGCACCTCGGCGAGCACGACGACATGCGGCAGCACGGTCTGCACGGTCGCGACCTGCCGCCGGGCGAACGCGAGCCCCGCCCCGTCGGCGACGTTGACCAGCAGCACGCCGTCGGGGGCCAGGAGCGCGGCGGCGGCGCGGTAGAACTCCACGGTGGTCAGATGCGCCGGGGTCTGCGATCCGGCGTAGACATCGGACACCAGGAGGTCGACGGCGCCGGTCAGAGCATCCGGAAGTCGTCCGAGACCCTCGCGAGCGTCGCCGATGCGGGTGCGGATCGCGGCTCCGCGGGGGAGCGGCAGATTCGTCTTGACGAGTTCGACGAGGGCCTGCTCGAGCTCGATCACCTGCTGGCGCGAGCCCGGCCGGGTCGCCTCGATGTACCGCGGAATCGTCAGGGCGCCCGCACCCAGGTGCACCGCGGTCAGGGGCTGCCCCGGCATCCGGAGCCTGTCGATCACGGCACCCATGCGGGCGACGTACTCGAAGTGCAGGTGGGTCGGATCATCGAGGTCTACGTGCGACTGCGGTGTGCCGTCGACATCCAGCTCGAACCCCGTTGTGAACCCCGAGGGGACGATGCGGGCGAGCGTGCCATCGGACAGCCGCACCTGCGGGTGTTCACTCGGCTCGTGTCGCGCTCGGGCCATGGCTCCACGGTAGTGCGCTGTGTCACAACTCCGCCTGACCCGGCGGGTGCGGGCCGGGCGAGCCGCGTGATTCGGGGCTTCTCGGCTCGGCGCCGGGTCAGCCAGGCGGAGTTCGTGCACGCGGCGCGCCGGCCACGCCGCGCTACCGTGGAGTGATGGCGCGCATCGACCTCAACGCCGACCTGAGCGAGACGATCGACGGCGTGCCCACGGCCGATGACGAGGCGATGTTCGCGGTCATCTCCAGCGCGAGTGTCGCCTGCGGCGGCCACGCGGGCGATGCCGTCTCGATGCGTGCGGCGGTCGACCGCGCCGCCCGGTTCGGCGTCGCCGTCGGCGCGCACCCGTCCTACGCCGATCGGGCGGAGTTCGGCCGCGTCCCGCGCCATCCCGACCCGGCCGAGCTCCGCGCCGAGGTCGGCAGGCAGCTCGCCGCGCTCGCCGCGGCCGGGGCGAGCGTCCGTTATGTCAAGCCCCACGGCGCGCTGTACCACGCGGTCACGGACGACCAGGCTCAGGCGGATGCTGTGGCCGCCGCCGTCGCCGACCTCAGCGCCCGCCTGGGGCGGGCGCTGCCGATCCTGGGGCTCCCCGGTGCGATCGAGCGCTCGGCGACAGCCGTAGGACTCCCATTCGTCGTCGAGGCGTTCCTCGACCGGGGCTACCTCGCCGGCGGCGGACTCGTGCCGCGAGGCGAACCCGGCGCGCTGCTGGCCGACCCGGCCGCCGTCGCCGACCGCGCCGTCCGCCTCGTCCGAGACAGCGTCGTCGAGGCGATCGACGGGTCGCCCGTAGCCGTCGACGCCGCATCGCTGTGCGTGCACGGTGATTCGCCCGCCGCCGTCGAGATGGCCCGCGCGGTGCGCGCCGCGCTCGAGGCCGACGGGGTGGCCGTCAGGGCGCCGTGGTGAACTCCATGGGGTCGGGCTCCCGAGCGGCCGGCCGCACATGAGGGTGCTGCCGATGGGGGATCGCGCGCTCTTGGCGGAGGTCGACGGGCTCGGCGAGGTGCTCGCGCTGCACGCCAGACTCGAGGCATCCCGCCCGGAAGGGGTTATCGACCTCGTACCGGCCGCACGCACCGTGCTCGTGCGCGTCGACGGCGCCGCGCTCACCCTCGCCGCCGCGCGGGCGTGGCTCGAGCGCGCCGCGGCTACTCCCGAAGACGCTGCGATCCCCGCGGACCCAGCCGGCCACGCCGGCACCCCCGAGAGCACAGTCGAGCTCGACGTGTCCTACGACGGGCCTGACCTCGCCGACACCGCCGCCCTGCTCGGGCTCACCCCCGCCGAGCTCATCGCCCAGCACTCGGCCGCCGAATGGACGGTCGCGTTCACCGGCTTCGCCCCCGGCTTCGGCTACCTCGTCAGCCCCGGCTGGCGGCACGAGGTGCCACGCCTCGACACGCCCCGCACACGCGTTCCGCGCGGCGCCGTCGGCCTCGCGTCGGCGTTCACCGGCGCGTACCCCCGCGAGACTCCGGGCGGCTGGCGCCTGATCGCCACCACCGGCGCACGCCTTTTCGACGCGGATGCCGTGCCCCCGGCATCCCCGGTCCGGCTGGCTCCCGGAACCCGCGTGCGCTTCCGCCCGATCACCTCGACCCCCCTCTCGCCCTCCCGCGAGACGGCAACGGGCCGGCGAGTCTCGCCGGAGGGGGCGATCCGCGTCGTCGAGCCGGGCCTGCTCGCGACGATCCAGGACCTGGGGCGCGCAGGCAGCGCCGCGCTCGGGATCGCCCCGTCGGGCGCGCTCGACCGGCGCGCGCTGCGCGCCGCGAACCGCCTCGTCGGCAACGCCGAGGGGGCCGCCGCGATCGAGGTGACGATGGGCGGATTTCGCGCGATCGCCGCGCGCGACACGTGGTTCGCGGTGACGGGCGCGTGGGGGCCGATCCTGCTCGACGGCCGCCCGGTCGACCCGTACGAGGCCCACGCCTGGCCGCGGGATGCCGAGCTGCACGTGGACTGGTTCGCCCACGGCGCCCGGGCCTACCTCGCGGTGCGGGGCGGCATCGAGGCTCCAGTCTCGGTCGGCTCACGCTCGACCGATCTGCTCGCCGGGCTCGGGCCGGCCGCGCTCCGCGCCGGCGACGCGCTCGCGATCGGCGACGCGCCGACCGCGCCGGTGCCGGTGGCCGAGGCGTGGCCGTGGACGCCGCCGCACGACGATGAGCTCGAGGTCGCCCTCGCCAGGGGCGCGCGAGGTGACTGGTTCGCCGCATCCGCCCACGACCTCCTCTTCGCGCAGCCCTGGACCGTCACGGCGCACGCCGACCGGGTGGGACTTCGCCTCGACGGGCCGGAGCTGCCGCGCACCACGACCGGCGAGCTGCCGAGCGAAGGCATGGTGCCCGGCGCCCTCCAGGTGCCGCCGAGCGGGCGCCCGACGATCCTGCTCGCCGACGGCCCGGTGACCGGCGGGTACCCCGTGATCGCGGTGGTGACGGATGCTGCGCTCGACGATCTCGCGCAGCTCAGGCCCGGTTCGCGCATCCGGTTCCGCCACGCCCGCACGTGACGGGTCTTTCCGCAATGCACCCTCGATCTTCGGAGTGCACCCTCGCCGAGGGTGCACTCCGAAGATCGAGGGTGCATTGCGGGGCGAGAGGGCGGGATTCCGCGGATTTACGGGTCGATCGCGCGGTTATACCGCAGGATCGGAGACTCGTCAAGAACCCGACTGGACACGGCGCGTCATCCGCCGTATAGTTGTTCTTTGCTCCCTGATTCCCCCTGCCCTCATATGGTGGTCGGCTGAGTCTCCGCGCCCCCGCGAAAGCGGCGAGTGATGCGAAGGCTGAGGGGTTGAACGAGCACTCCACCTGCCGAACAAGGAACACGAGCCCTGCCCTGGGCCCATGGAGGTCATCCCCTTGGCTGTTGCGCGCAACGCAAACCAATCCACCAACAACATCAAGAACGGCCGAGGCGCATCGCGTCTCTCGTTTGCGAAGATCTCCGACACGCTGGAGGTCCCCGACCTCCTCGCGTTGCAGACCGAATCCTTCGACTGGCTCGTCGGCAATGACGCGTGGAAGACGCGCGTCGCCGAGGCCAAGAAGATCGGCCGCACCGACGTGCCCGAGATCAGCGGCCTCGAGGAGATCTTCGAGGAGATCTCGCCGATCGAAGACCTGAGCGAGACGATGCAGCTCTCGTTCACGAACCCGTACCTCGAGCCCGAGAAGTACTCCATCGAGGAGTGCAAGGAGCGCGGTAAGACCTACGCCGCCCCGCTCTACGTCGAGGCCGAGTTCATGAACCACCAGACCGGTGAGATCAAGACCCAGACGGTCTTCATGGGCGACTTCCCGCTCCAGACCGGCAAGGGCACGTTCATCATCAACGGCACCGAGCGTGTCGTCGTCTCGCAGCTCGTGCGCTCGCCGGGCGTCTACTTCGACAGGACCCCCGACAAGACCTCCGACAAGGACATCGTCTCGGCCCGCGTCATCCCGAGCCGCGGCGCGTGGCTCGAGTTCGAGATCGACAAGCGCGACCAGGTGGGCGTGCGCATCGACCGCAAGCGCAAGCAGTCGGTCACGGTGTTCCTCAAGGCCCTGGGCCTGACCACCGAAGACATCCTCGCCGAGTTCGCGGGCTTCGACTCCATCGAAGAGACCCTCTCGAAGGACACGATCCTCACCAAGGAGGACGCGCTCCGCGACATCTACCGCAAGCTCCGTCCGGGCGAGCAGGTCGCCGCCGAGGCCGCCCGTGCGCTGCTGGACAACTTCTACTTCAACTCCAAGCGCTACGACCTCGCCAAGGTCGGTCGCTACAAGATCAACCAGAAGCTGGGCCTGGACGAGCCGCTGTCCTCCTCGGTCTTGACCGTCGCCGACATCGTCGCGACGATCAAGTACCTGACGCGCCTGCACCGCGGTGACGCCACGTTCGACGGCATCCGCGGTGGCAAGCCCGCCGAGATCCGCCTCGACATCGACGACATCGACAACTTCGGCAACCGTCGCATCCGCGCGGTGGGCGAGCTCATCCAGAACCAGGTGCGCACCGGGCTCTCGCGCATGGAGCGCGTCGTCCGCGAGCGCATGACCACGCAGGACATCGAGGCGATCACGCCGCAGACCCTGATCAACGTGCGCCCCGTCGTCGCCGCGATCAAGGAGTTCTTCGGAACATCGCAGCTGTCGCAGTTCATGGACCAGAACAACCCGCTCGCGGGTCTGACCCACAAGCGCCGCCTGTCGGCCTTGGGCCCCGGCGGTCTGTCGCGTGAGCGCGCCGGCGTCGAGGTCCGCGACGTCCACCCGTCGCACTACGGCCGCATGTGCCCGATCGAGACCCCGGAAGGCCCGAACATCGGCCTGATCGGCTCGCTCGCATCGTTCGCCCGCATCAACGCGTTCGGCTTCATCGAGACGCCGTACCGTCGCGTGACCGACAAGAAGGTCACCGAGCAGATCGACTACCTCACGGCTTCCGAAGAGGACGACTACATCGTCGCCCAGGCCGGCGCCGAGCTGAAGGACGACGGCACGTTCGCCCAGGACCGCGTGCTCGCACGTCGCGGCAAGGGTGGCGAGGTCGACCTCTTCCACGCCGAGGAGATCGGCTACATGGACGTCTCGCCGCGCCAGATGGTGTCGGTTGCGACCTCGCTCATCCCGTTCCTCGAGCACGACGATGCGAACCGCGCCCTCATGGGTGCCAACATGCAGCGTCAGGCCGTTCCGCTGCTCCGCTCGGAGTCGCCGGTGGTCGGCACGGGCATGGAGGGCTACGCCGCAGTGGATGCCGGTGACGTCGTCACGGCTGAGAAGCCGGGTGTCGTGGTCGAGGTGTCGGCCGACGTGGTGAGCGTGCAGCTGGACGAGGGCGGCACGCAGGACTACTTCCTGCGCAAGTTCGACCGCTCCAACCAGGGCACGAGCTACAACCAGCGCGTCGTCGTCTCCGCGGGCGACCGCGTCGAGGTCGGCGAGGTCATCGCCGACGGACCGGCCACGGAGAACGGCGAGCTCGCGCTCGGCAAGAACCTCCTGGTCGCGTTCATGACGTGGGAGGGCCACAACTTCGAGGACGCGATCATCCTCAGCCAGGACCTCGTGAAGGACGACACCCTCTCCTCGATCCACATCGAGGAGTACGAGGTCGACGCTCGCGACACGAAGCTCGGCAAGGAGGAGATCACCCGTGATCTCCCGAACGTGAGCCCCGACCTGCTGAAGGACCTCGACGAGCGCGGCATCATCCGCATCGGCGCCGAGGTCCGCCCCGGCGACATCCTCGTCGGAAAGGTCACGCCGAAGGGCGAAACCGAGCTGTCGGCCGAGGAGCGCCTGCTCCGCGCGATCTTCAACGAGAAGAGCCGTGAGGTCCGCGACACGTCGCTGAAGGTCCCCCACGGCGAGCAGGGCACGATCATCGCCGTCAAGGAGTTCAACGCCGAGGACGGCGACGACGAGCTCGGCTCGGGCGTCAACCGCCGCGTGGTGGTCTACATCGCCCAGAAGCGCAAGATCACCGAGGGCGACAAGCTCGCCGGACGCCACGGGAACAAGGGCGTCATCGCGAAGATCCTCCCCGTCGAGGACATGCCGTTCCTCGCGGACGGCACGCCGGTCCAGGTCATCCTCAACCCGCTCGGCATCCCCGGTCGAATGAACTTCGGCCAGGTGCTCGAGCTGCATCTCGGATGGATCGCCCAGCAGGGCTGGAAGGTCGAGGGCAAGCCCACGTGGGCCAAGCAGCTCCCAGCCCAGGCCTTCTCGGCCGAGCCCGGCACCAAGGTCGCGACCCCGGTGTTCGACGGTGCGCGCGAGGAGGAGATCGCGGGTCTGCTCGACTCGACGAACCTCACCCGCGACGGCGAGCGTCTGATCGACTCCACGGGCAAGGCGCTGCTGTTCGACGGACGCTCCGGCGACCCGTTCCCGGCACCCGTCTCGGTCGGCTACATGTACATCCTGAAGCTGCACCACCTCGTCGACGACAAGATCCACG
>NZ_CAXTJR010000012.1:0-93717 GCF_964244775.1 uncultured Microbacterium sp. | reverse complement strand
CCGCAATCGGAGCCGAACCCGTCAGCAGACTCAACAACCTGCCTGGACATCACAGTTAGCCGGCTCTGGGCGCAGCCGATGGCGGTCGCTTTTGGACACGGTTCCTGACTGCCTGTGTGGCCCGCGCCGCGCGCCCCGATCGATGTCACGTTTGTGATACATCAAGGCATGTAAAGTCCTTGATACACGACACAACTCGAGACGGGTGGGCATGGCAGAGACATCCAGGAGCACAACGGCACGCATCGTCTGGGAGACAGCGGACAAGTACCTGCGCAACATCGTCGACGAGGAGGACTACGGCGACTACATCCTGCCGTTCACGGTGCTCCGCCGTCTTGAGTGCATGCTGGCCGAAAGCAAGGACGACGTCATCAAGTACGTCGAGACTCTCACCGGCATGCCCCAGCACCTCATCGACATCGCCGTCAAGGCCCGCTTTGGCCTGGGCTTCTATAACGTCTCTTCGCTCAACCTCGCGACCATCGCCTCGGTCGACGACAACGTGGATAAGTCCCTGAAGAGCTACATCGACGGATTCTCGAACAACATCGCCGACATCTGGGTCTCGTTCGACTTCAACCGACGCGCGAAGGTCCTCTCCGACGCCAACCGCCTTCACGCCGTCGTCAAGCACTTCGCGACCCTGCCGCTCGGCCCGGAGGAGCTCAGCGACACTGGCATGGGCGACGTTTTCGAGGACGTCATGTACCGGGCCTTCAACAAGAAGGGAAAGGCGGCGGGCAACTTCTACACCCCGCGAGACGCGATCCGACTCATGGTCGACGTGCTGATCAGCAACGACGACGACACCATCGCGTCCGACCACGCCGCGCGCTCGGTGTACGATCCGACTGCTGGCTCCGGCGGCATGCTGCTCGTGGCGCAGGAAGCCCTGAAGCGGACCAACGAGAAAGTCGACGTCACGCTCTACGGCCAGGAGCTCATGCCATCGGCGTTCGCGCTCGGCAAGGCGGATCTGCTGATCCAGGGCGGTCGACCCGACGCGATCAAACAGGGCAACACGCTCGTCGAGGATCTCTACGACGGCCAGACCTTCGACTATGTGCTCTCAAATCCTCCGTTCGGCATCGACTGGGAGGTCGAGGAAGCGTCGGTGCGCGAGCAGGCCAAGTCCGATGGCTCACGCTTCAGCCATGGCCTGCCAGGCACGTCTGACGGCCAGATGCTTTTCTTGGCTCACTGCGCCTCAAAGCTAAGTCCTGCCGGCAAGAATGGCCAGGGCGGCCGCGCCGCGGTGGTCTCGAACCAGTCGCCGCTGTTCAACAGCGACAATGGGCCGAACTCAATCCGCCAGTGGCTCCTCGAAGATGACCTCATCGACGCGATTATCGCTCTGCCGACGAGCATGTTCTACGGCACCGGCATCGCGACGTATATATGGATCCTGGACGCGAACAAGGACTCGGAGCGCAAGGGCAAGATCCAGCTCATCGACGGGTCCGGACAGTGGGACTCGCTGCGCAAGCCCATGGGCGACAAGCGCCGCGAGGTGAGCAAGGACTACCGCGCGAAGCTGTTGGAGGCCTACAAGGCGTTCGAGTATGCGGACCCGACGATCTCGCGCGTGATGACGCGCGAGGACTTCATGTTCCGCGACGTGCCGGTATTCAAGCAGGCACGGTACGCGACGCGCTTCAGCGAGGAATCGGTGGAGGCGGTCCGCGGTCGCCGCGACTTCGCCGAAGGGCACGAAGAGGTCATGCGCGCTCTCGACGGCTCTGCGTGGAACGACCTGCCGAGGTCGTTTCCGCTCGCCGCGAAAGCCGCTGGGCTGAAGGCTCCGTTGGGGCTGGTCGATGCGGTCATGAAGGCGATGGCCTCACCTGATGACACCGCGCCGCTTGCCGTCGACCGGAAGGGCAAGCCCGTGATCGTGTCGGGCTGGAAGCTCACGGAGCGCGTTCCTTTGAGCGAGAACCTGGCCGAACATATGGAACGCGAGGTGCTGCCGTATGCGCCCGATGCGCAGTGGGACGAGAGCAAGGCCAAGCACGGCATCGACATCCCGTTCACCCGGATCTTCTACGTTCCCGAAGAGCCGCGCCCGCTGACTGAGATCGACTCCGAGGTCCAGCAATTGATGGGCGAGCTCGCAGACATGTTCAGGGCGGTGACGACAGATTGACAACGGCACCGTTCTGGTCGAACGCATCACTCGTCTCTGCCACTGAGGAGCCGGGTAGGTTCCAGGTTTCCTTGGAGGACATGGTCTCCGAGACAGGTCAGCTCGTTGAGGGCGACCTTTCGGCATACGGCGCAAAGGGCACCCCGTTCGAGCCGGGCGACATTCTCTTCGGCAAGCTGCGCCCATACCTCGCCAAGTACTGGCTTGCAGATCGGGCTGGCACCGCCGGTGGAGATATCCACGTCTACAGGCCTGATGATGGAACCGACCCGAAGTACCTGAAGTACGTCGTGGGGAGCCGTAACTTCGTTCGTTTTGCCGAGGCGGCGTCCAAGGGCACGAAGATGCCTCGCGCAGAATGGATGAGCCTGCGCGAGTATCCGGTGGTTCAATTCACGCAATCCACACAGCGGAAAATCGCGCGCTACCTTGACCTCGCGACCAGCGAAATCGACGCAGTGCTCGCCAGGATGGAGCGGCTGGGCGGGGCGCTGCGAGCTCGCGTCGGGAGCGTCCAGACCAGGGCCGTCTTCGGTCTCGCAGCAGGACAGCGCTACATCGCTGCCGATGCACACTCGCCGCTGTCCGGCATCCCCGAGCACTGGGATCGCACTAAGTTCGGGTACGACTTCACGGAGAGCACCGAGCGGAACGGGGATGACCCACCCGGTCCGCTGCTCTCGATCTCCGAGTACCGGGGCGTGGAGCTGAACACCCGCACGGAGGGCCAGCAGGCGTCCCTCGATGTCTCGAAGTACCGGGTGGTGCGGCCAGGCCAGCTCGCGGCGAACATGATGTGGCTCAACCACGGCGGCCTGGGCGTCTCGTCCCTCACCGGGTACATCAGCCCGGACTACAAGGCGTTTTGGATCTCGGACCACTTCGAGCCCCGCTACGTCCACCATCTCTTCCGGAGCTCGCGGTACATCGACTACTTCGCCGCGATCGCGACCGGGGTGCGCCCAAACGCCCAGCGCGTGACGAAGACGGTGCTGGACGCGACTTCGGTCCCGCTGCCGCCCCTCGACGAGCAGATCAGGATCGCCGACGAGCTCGACGGGGCGACCATGCGCGTCGATGCGATGCTGGCGAAGGTCGCCGATCTCAAGTCGCTGCTGCTCGAGCGCCGCGCCGCGCTCATCACCGACGTCGTCACGGGCAAGAAGGAAGTCGCATGAGCCACGCGCAGCTGATGGAGCTCGAGTTCGAGAACAACCTCTGCTCCGAGTTGGCGGAGCGGGGCTGGCTGTACGACGACGGCGGGAAGCCGACGGCGTGGGACATCGGCCTGGCGATGGTGCCGGACGACGCACTGCACTGGCTGGCGACGCAGTACCCGGACGAATACGAGAAGGCCGTCCCCAGCGACCTCGTCGGCGAGCAACGTACCGACGCGGAACGCAAGCTGCTCGACCACGTCACCAAGGAGCTGGCCAAGACGACGCGGATGGACCCGACAACCGGGCATCCAGTCGGGGGACTCCTGGGCGTGCTGCGCAAGGGCTTTTCCTACGCGCAGATTGGCCGTCCCACGGCGAAGTTCGGGCCGATGATGGCGTTTCCTCCGGCCAATCCGGAACTGACCGAGGTCGTCGAGGCGGCCGCGGCTGTGCGGCTACGGGTACTGCGCCAGGTCCGCTTCGACACGAAGACGAACGAGAGCATCGACGTCGTGCTCCTGGCCAACGGCCTGCCGATCATTACGCTCGAGCTAAAGACCGACAATACGCAGACGGTCAACCACGCGATCCGCCAGTATAAGGAGGACCGTAAGCCCGGGAAGAGCCGACCGTTGCTTGCCCCTGGGCGCGCGCTAGTGCACTTCGCCGTCTCGAACGATCTTGTCTACATGACGACCAAGCTGCAGGGAGCAGAGACGATATTCCTGCCCTTCAATCAGGGTGACAACGGACACGAGGGCAATCCGCCGTCGAGCACGGGATCGTCAACCAACTACCTGTGGCGCGAGATCCTCGCTCGACCGACGTTCATGCGCATAGTAAAAGACTTCGCGCTGTTCGAGCCGAGCAAAGCCGGGAGCAAGGATGGCCGACTCGTCTTTCCTCGGTTCCACCAGCTCCGCGCGGTGGAGCGGGTGGTATCTGACATCGAAGCGAACGGCACCGGCAAGCGCTACCTCATCTGGCACTCCGCCGGTTCGGGCAAGACGAAGACAATCGCGTGGCTGAGCCACCGCCTCATCCGGCACATGAACGCCGAATTGCAATCGACGTTCGACTCGGTCATCGTCGTGACTGACCGGACGGTGCTCGACGAGAACATCCGCGAGGACATGAACCTCGTCCAGTCGAGCAAGGGGCTCGTCGTCACGGTCGGCGAGAAGTCCGGCGCGAAGTCGCCGCAGCTCAAGAAGGCGCTTCTCGAGGGTGACCACATCATCACCTGCACCCTTCAGACCTTCCCAGAGGTGATGAAGCTCATCGAGGACACGAAGGAGCTGCGCGGAAGGCGCTGGGCAGTTGTGGCTGACGAGGCCCACTCATCCCAGTCGGGCTCCGCGGCCCGTCGGCTCAAGGAACTCCTCGCTGACGTCGGGCCCGAGTTTGACGAGGACGACATCGACACGGAGCTGAGCGCCGACGACCTGCTGCGGGCGAAGGACTCCGCAATCGCTTCGTCGAGCAACATCACCTTCATCGCGCTCACGGCAACACCGAAGGCAAAGACGCTGCGCCTATTCGGCACCGACCGCGAGGGTCGCTGGGAAGCCTTCGACACCTACACGATGGCGCAGGCGATCGAGGAAGGATTCATCCTCGACGTCCTTCAGAACTACTCCACGTACGACATGTTTCTTCGCGTAAAGAACACGCTCGATTCTCAGCATCCAGAGAGCGAGTATCGCGTGAATACGAGCGAAGCAGTGTCCAACATCGTCCGGTACGCGCGGTTGCATCCGACGGCCATCGCACAGAAGGTGCGCGTCGTGGTGGAGCATTTCCGACGCAACGTGATGCACATGCTCAGCGGCGAGGCGAAGGCCATGGTCGTCACAGGCAGCAGGATGGAAGCTTACGGCTGGTCCAAGAAGATGGACGAGTACATTGCCGCTCAGGGCTACGACGACTTGCACACTCTGGTGGCGTTCTCGGGCTCACTCTCGGACGGCGCCGGTGACACCGTCACCGAGGTCTCGCTCAACAACCGCAGCGATGTGGCGAGGGCCTTCCGCGAAGAGGGTATCTATAAGGTTCTCATCGTTGCGAACAAGTTCCAGACTGGATTCGACGAGCCCAGGTTGATGGCGATGTACGTCGACAAATCCCTCTCAAGCATCGCAACGGTGCAAACTCTCTCGCGACTGAACCGCATCTACCCCGGCAAGACGTCGCCGATGGTGGTCGACTTCCGCAACTCTCCCGCGAGCATCGAGGCGGACTTCAAGCTGTACTACTCAGACGCTCACGTAGACGGTGACATAGATCCCAACTCGATCTACACAATCGGCGAACGGCTCGACACTGCTGGCCTTTACGACTACGACGAACTTGACGCCGTCGCGGACGCATACCTGACCGAAGCTGGTGGAGAAGCGATCGCGAAGGTTCTCTCTCCAATCAAGAACCAGTGGAACGGACAGTGGCTGCAAGCGAAGCTCGCGAAGGACAAGGCGAAGCTAGATCAACTCGATAGATTCCGGTCTGACGTCCTCAGCTACCGCAACGCCTGGCAGTTCCTCAGCCAGATCGTCGACTACCAGGATCCGCTCCTACACCGGCGGGCAATACTCGCAACGTTGCTCGGCCGCAATCTCCACACAGATGGAGGCGACTGCGACGACAGCTACCTAGAGGGCGTGCAGCTCTCGGGTGTAAAGCTCGTTCCGTCTGCCATCAACCAGGACTACTCACTGAGTGAGGGGGCTACCGGCGCGATCCCGATGCCTGTCTTCGAAGGAGAGCCACGGGGTGGTCCAGCGGCCCCAGTCCGTGGGCCACTGGATGAGGCAATCGATCGCGTCAACGAATTGTTTCAGGCCAAGGGGGTGGAGGTCAGTCCTGAGAGCGTGTCCGGGTTCATCACGACCTTCTGGGGTTTCCTAGACGCGAACGAGGAAGCCGTAGCGATGGCGAAGCACAACACGATCGCACAGCTCAAAGCGTCCGAGGGCTTCAGTGGCGCCGTGGGCCTCGCCGTCCTCAAGACGGTCAGCGAGTCGCAAGAGATCCAGTCCTACATGACCGACCCCGCGTTCCTGGGGCAGATCACCGAGATCGCCGCGGACGCTCTGCACGCTGAGCACCGGCCAAGTCAAGGCGACGAGCCAGCGACGGCGGCAGAAGCATGAACGATGCGGACCGCGCCGGCTTCGGTGAGGTCATCCGCGATGCGCGCAAGAGGCGTGGCTGGTCCCAGTCGGAACTCGGCGAGAAAGCAGGCGTGTCCCGCCCAACAGTCGCGCGAGTCGAGGCGAATAACGACGTCACGACCGCGACAATCGCCAAGCTTTCGCGAGCCCTGGGATTGACGCTAGAACTTAAAGATCGCGGCTGACCCCGCCCTGCCGCCGTCGCTCGGCAAGGCCGACTCTCAGCGCACGATCTGCCGGCATCCCCTACCCGACCAAGCGATCGATAGCGTGCTGTGCCAGATTCTCGACCCAAGCGGCGGCGCGGAGACGCAGCGAGTGCTTCGTCGCGGCACGAGCGGCGACGGTGGTCCGCCAGTCATCGCGACGCTCCGCGATGGGCGTACGCCGATCACCCACCGTCATGGCGTTCTCGTAGGGACAGTATGGGCCGGAAGCTGCGGTGCTGTGTTCGAGGGTGTGGCTGGACAAGATGTAGCGAAGCGGCGCGGGAACGCCTCGGCGACCCGGGTGGGCGATCAGGCTGACGAACTGCGCCAGGAGTGCACTACTGACGCTCGCCGATAGCGCCGCAACATTCTGACGCGACGGAACCTCACGGTTCGCGCCCTGGATGTACGCGGGGTCATCGAGGTGTCCGAGTTTGTCAAGGGCCACGTCACCGGCAACGAGTTGCCCGATGCACCCCATACAGGGTCGGCCGGGGACGAGGGTATGGGCCCGCCAGATCCCGTTGCGCATGCGACCGTCCCTGAACGTGTCGAGCGCGATCCCTCCATCGATGACGGGGATGAGGTCAGCGTAGGCGATACCGTTCAGTACAGCCCGCGGCCACGGACGATCGACGCACGAGAAGATCACGTCGTAGTCCAGGGCGATCCTCACCCCCTCAGGGTCGGTGATGCTGACCTCGTGGCGACGGATATCGATCGCGCGAGCCGTCGCGGCAGCCTTCATCAGCCGTGATGCGACATCAACCTTGGACCGCCCGAGAGCCGCGTCGAGCCGGGTAGCGCCGATCATGCGATCGAGGTTGCGCGGCTCGACCCCGTCGTAGTCCATTACACCGATCGTGACCAGACCGGTCGCCGCCAGACGTTGAACGACGTCCAGACCCACGCTGCCGCTTCCGACGACGAGGACGCGGAGCCGCGCCATCGAGCCTTGGGCGCGTTCGCCCCAGGAGGAGACGGTGCGCTCCTGGGACGACGTGACGCGCGGTACAGCACGGAGGTCATCGTTCCAAGTGACGTGGAGAGTGGAAGCGACTGAACGGACCGACTCGGCCCAGGTCGGTGCTTCGCGGCTGAACCAGAAGCGTGCCGACCAAGCGGTGTCGTGGCCGCCAAGGGTCATGCCGAGCAGGGGCTTCTTGGTCGCTGTCCGGGCGACGCGCTCGTACTCGGACTCGGTCTCCCAGTCCATCCTGGAGAGCTGCTGCCAGCCTTTGGCGCCTGGGTGGGAGTGCAGGAGCACGAGTCCGTGGCCGGCCGCGCGTGCTTCACTCGCCGCGCGGAGCACGTAGCCGCTCGTGAACGAGGCGTTGCCGTGCACATGACGCTCCCCTTCTAGGGGAACGATGACGGACCGGATGAGGGCGGTGGTCCGCTCTAGACCTGTGGAGAGAACGTACGTGGCGATGAGCACGTCCTCCTGCCCGTCATCACGAATGAGGTGATCCCGCATCGCTGCTTCGGCCTCACCTGTCATGGCGACCGAGTACCGCATATCAGGCGTCCCCAGCGACGGCGATGGAGACGAAGCCGCGGACGTGGCTCAGCCACGCGCGAGCGGGCGAGATCGAGGCGTCCGTGTAGCTGTAGTCGCGGGAGTGACGCACGAACCCGGCTGCGCAGTCGGTGCTGTCGATATTGGTCTGCTCGAAGTGCACGTTCTCGGGCAGGTGGATCCAGTGCGGCGGCACCGCCGGCCAGCTCTGTACCTCGATGAGACTGACGCCGGTGGCAACAGTCTTGCCAGCAAAGACGCCGTTCACAGGCGTGACGTCGTAGAGGATCCTGGGACCGTCAACCCTGGCTGGGGCGCCCGCGGCAGCCATGTCATCGATGAACCGCCGGGCCGCCTCGGGCAAGTCCTGCGTATCGTTCACGCGACACCGCCGACGTGCTTGGCGGTGACGAACTCGTCACCGTCGATGATGATCACGATCTCGTCGTCCGGGAACGATGCCGGAGCGCCGACGCGGGCGAGGTCGTAGCCGGCCGGGTCGACACCTGCGAGGCGCAGCAAGTCGGCCGCAGTCTGGTCCTCGTCGTACGTGCGCAACGGCTCGCCGTCGATGGTGAAGCGGACGTGCTGGCGCGAGCGGAACCGCTCTCCATCCTTGAGATTGATGATCTGGCCGTCCTTGACCTTCTCTTCGACGCCGTTCTTCTTGACGAAGAACAGATCGAAGAGCTTTGGGTCGCGGCTCGCCAAGCGCAACAGCGCCGCAGCGGTCTGGTCCTCGTCGAAGGTGTCGTAAGCCTTGTCGTCGATTGCGATCGTGAGCTTGACGGGGGCATTGGGGGTCATGATGACCCTCCTTCCTCTGGTGAGCGAATAGTGTGTTGCTCCCGGTCTCCGGTTGAGAGCGGATAGCATGTACCTGTCGGGTAAATCCCACACTACATGATATCCATTTACCAAAGAGGTAAAGCTTGCTGCTCGCATGGTCTGATCCTCAGCTGGAGAGCTGCTGCACATCCACCGCGCGCCTACGCGTCGCAACGCGCGGCCAGGTCGAGGCAGCCGAGGACCTCCTCAGCCTCGTAGCGCAAGCACCACGTCTCGGCGATCTCGCCCAATTCCGGAGTGTCCAAATGGAGATCCGAGCAGGAAAGCTAGCTCTCTCGATTCAGGAGGTAGACATGCACGCGCGGCCACTGAACCAAGCCGGAGTTCCACGCATCATCGCTGGTGGAGCGTCGGCGCTCGACTACTCCGCGGCAGAAGCGCTCCTCGTTCAGAACTTGCATGTTCGCGGACGATCAGTTCTGCGACGCGCGAGTTGACCGGGATTATGACTACCTATAAGGCAAGCGACGCCCGGTTCGACTTTGCGCCGCGACCCGGTCGCATACTGCAGCGCGAGCTCGACGAGCACGCGATCAGCCAGGCGCAACTCGCCGCGCGCACGGGGTTGAGCACCAAACACATCAACCTCGTCATCAAGGGGACCGCCCCCCTGTCTCCGGATGTTGCAGTAACTCTGGAGCAGGTACTTGGAACCCCCGCCGAGACGTGGCTGCGCCTAGAGACCGCATACCAAACCCATCGGGCGCGAGCCGAGAGACGAGACGCGCTTGCTGGCTTCGTGAAATGGGCCTCCGCCTTCCCGCGGCAGATTCTGATCGAGCGGAACCTGGTCGATGCCGCAGACGAGGGCGCGCAGGTCGCGGGAAAGCTGCTCCAATTCTTCGGCGTCGCGTCCCCAGATGCATACGACAAGACTTGGCTAGAGCCGCAAGCCTCTTACAAGCGCAGCCAACTTCACACGATCGATGCGAACCTCACTGCCCTGTGGATCCGTCTGTCCGAACTGCACTCATCCGCGATGGTCGACAACGCACCTGCTTTCGATAGCGAGAAGCTCCGCTCCGCTGCGCGGGTCATCCCGAAGCTCACAGTGAAGGAAATCGGCACGGCCTTCCGAGAAGCTCAGGCGCTGTTGCTCAACGCAGGGGTAGTCCTGGTGTTCGTCCCGGAGATACCGAACACCCGGATCAGTGGTGTTTCTCGGTGGATAAACGGAACCCCGATGATCGCCGTCACGAGTCGGTACAAGTCGCTGGACGGTCTCTGGTTTACGATCCTTCATGAGATCGCCCACGTCCTGCTCCATCCCAAGAGAAGCACGTTCGTGGATGACGGATTCAAGGCCGACGACAACGCCGATGCGCAAGAGGCCGCTGCCAACAGGTTTGCCGAGGCGCACCTAATACCGCCCCCGTATAGGGACCTACTGCAGGCTGCGACGACCCCCGCGCAGATCTTGTCACTGGCCGAGGCGCTTGGCGTTGCGCCGAGTGTCGTTGCTGGCCAATGGGCGTTCCTCACAGGTACGTGGGGCGGACCGATCGCGAAACTACGTGACAAGGTCGACCTCGCAGAGTCGTTGAGTTAAGCGCGATTCGGCGCTGCGGCCGTCGGGCGTCGCCGATAGGGTCATCCCGTGCCGACCGCCTGGGAGTCCCTTCACTTCGTCCGCGGTGCGGCCGAAGCCGACGAACCAATGGGGTCGAAGGAGAAGTGGTGGGTCGAGTTGCCGATGTTCGGCGACCGGCAGTGGCTGCTCAAACTGGCGCGGCTCGACGAGCTCGATGGGACGGTCAGCGGAGAGGATTGGGCCGAGTGGACCGTCCACCAGTTGGCGGATCAGCTCGGCGTTCCCAGCGCGACTATCCGCCCAGCGCTGTTGGAAGGTCGGCGGGCGATCGTGTCCAGGTCGGTGCTTCGGGACAGTCTCGAGTATCTCGATCATGGCAACAGCGTGCTGTCAGCACGGTTCGCCGACTACGACCAGTCAGTCCAGGGCGAGAACCAGGGCTACACGGTCGCGGCGGTCCAGCATGCGCTCGAGGAGGTTGGGCCACCGGCCGACATCGAGTGGCCAGGTAGCTTCACAGCCTTCGACGTGTGGGCTGGCTATCTCCTTATGGATGCCTGGGTCGCCGGACGCGACCGTCATCACGAAAACTGGGCGGTCATCCTCCGTGGGGATGAGCGCCGGCTGGCGCCTTCATTCGACCATAGAAATGCGCTCGGCTTCCAGGAGCGGGACGAGCGACGTGTTCGGATGCTGGACGACGAGCCCCACCTGATGCGCTGGGTGGAACGCGGGACCAGCCACCACTTCGCTGGAAAGCCCAAGCTCACGGAACTCGCATGGAGCGCGCTTGGCCTCGCCTCGCCGACTGCTCGCCGCTTCTGGATCGAGCGACTCGACGCGATCTCCGGAGATGCAGTTGGTTCCGTCGTCTCACAGGTCCCTCGCGCGATAATGTCTGAGGTCACCCATACATTCGTAGTTCGGCTGTTGGCGACGAATCGAAGGAGGTTGCTCGATGGCTACTCAGGCACTTGACCGAGACCAACTCGACCTCACGGCGAGCCGCAAGACCCTCATCCTCGTCTGGCAGAACCCGGTGTCCAGGCTCTTCGTCAAGGTGGGTCAACTCGACGCACTCCCCGCTGGACGATTCGCTTTCCAGTACCTCCCGGGCGCGTGGGACGACCCTGCGTTCGTCCCACTGCTCGAGTACCCCGATCGCGACACTGCCTACGTCTCGGACGAGGTTCCGGCGTTCTTCGCGAATCGCATTCTCTCCGTCGACCGACCACACTACGATCGCTACCTGAGTTGGCTCGGCATTGAGGATCTCAGTTCGGACGACGTCCCGTTCGAAGTCTTGGCTCGCACTGGCGGCGGCAGGGCAACTGACACCTTCCACGTCGTCGAGCACCCTCTCACCAAAGCTGATCGGCTCACGAGCCGGTTCTTCGTTTCAGGCGTTCGACACTTCTTTGAATCGGATGCCGCCATCGCGACCCTCCAGAACGGTGCGACGCTCCGCCTCGAGCTCGAGGAATGCAATGAGGTGAACCCGAAGGCGGTTCTCGTCAATACCTTCGACGGCCAGAGGTTCGGCTACGTTCCAGACTGGCTTTGCGCAGACGTTCACGCTCGGATCAAGGATGGTTGGTCGATGACTGCGGTCGCCGAGCGAGTCAACCCGGACGCACCCGCACACGTTCGTGTACTTTGCCGACTGGACGCCTACCGCGGATAGCCACCTCCGTGGACCGGTGCCCGTCGGCGCAGTCTAAGTGAGTGAGACCAGACGGTCTGACCGCACTCAAACGCGGGGCGCTCGGATCGGAAAGTGTCACGACAAAGTCGCCACTGCCGTGCCCTGGAGCCCGCGTCAACGTGACATCTAGTGTCATCCGACCGCGTTCCCGACACCAGTAGACATAGGCTGACGAAGGCGCGAAGGAGAACCCATCGACCCCCTAACTCCGTCCGTCCTGGATGTTCTTCTCGCTGTGCTGAGCGTGGCCGCTTTCGGCTACGGCATCGTCGCCGCCGGATCTGTGCTCCGCTCCTGGCCACGCGACGATCCAGGCCCTCGGAATCATGGTCTTTGGTTTCTGGTCGTCATCTTCGTCCCGATCATTGGGCCCACACTTTGGTTCACGCGTTCTGGCGCGCGTGTCGATCGACCTGAGACGTCGGACTAGACGCCGGCGAACGGCTTCGCGCACCTGCCCGTCGCAGATCTTCACGACCAGCGCGTCGATGAACACTCCCCCAACATGGGCAATCCGTTCAGTGGAGGCGCACTCAACTCCAGCACCGCGAGTCACCCCACTCACTGAAGCTGGCGGGCTACGCCGGTCGGCGGATGGTCTTGGACGAGGCGAGGTCTGCGAACCACCGGGCGCTTGCTTTCGGAGTGCGCTCGAGAGTGTCGTAGTCCACGTGCACGATGCCGAACCGCTTCGAGTACCCGTATGACCACTCGAAGTTGTCGAGCAGAGACCAGACGAAATAGCCCCGGATGTCGACGCCCTGCTGCAGCGCGCGGTGAATCGCCACGACGTGACGGTGGATGTAGTCGATGCGCGCATCATCGTGGATCTGTCCGTCGACCACGGTGTCTTCGAAAGCAGCACCGTTTTCAGTGACCATCACGGTCTGACCGGGAAACTCATCCCGAAGCGAAAGGAGCAGTTCCTCCAGTCCGGCGGGTTCGATGTTCCAGCCCATCTCGGTGTAGGGGCCGGCCTGCGGCAGAAATTCGATGCGGGATGCTCCGGGCCAGGTGGAGCCGCCGGCGTTCATGTGTCCGTCAGCGGTCTGCTGCGCGCCGGTACCGTCCCACACGCGAACGAGCATCGTCGAGTAGTAGTTGACGCCCAGCACATCGATGGGTTGATGGATCACTCGCAGGTCGCCGTCTTGCACGAATGACCAGTCGGTGATGTCCTTCGTATCTTCGATGAGGTCCGCGGGGTATTCGCCGCGCAGCAGCGGCCCGGTGAACGCCCGGTTCGCGAGTGCGTCGATCTGGCGAACCGCCTCGGCTCCGCTCGGCCCTTCCCCGCGTATGACGTGCAGATTCAGGGTGATGGAGATTTCCGGGTCGTTTGTCACCACTTCGCGCAGCACCCGGGTGGCAAGTCCGTGCGCGAGGTTCAGGTTGTGCACGGCCCTCAGCGCCGCTTCGGGGTCAGTGATTCCGGGAGCGTGCGCCCCGGAGCCATAGCCCAGGTAGGCCGAACACCACGGCTCATTGAGGGTCCCCCACGTCGAGACGCGGTCACCGAACGCTTCGCCGACGATGCGCGCATAGTCGGCGAAGGCCTCGGCGGTCGACCGCACGCGCCATCCGCCTTCATCTTCGAGGGCTTGCGGGAGATCCCAGTGATAGAGCGTGGCCACCGGCTTGATCCGTCGTGCGATGAGGCCATCGATCAGTCGGCCGTAGAAGTCCAGCCCGGCGGGGTTGACCGCACCGCGGCCGCTGGGAAGGATGCGAGACCACGACAGCGAAAATCGGTAGGCGTCGAGGTTCAGCGACGCCATGAGATCGAGATCGGCCTCGAGCCGGTGGTAGTGATCGTCGGCGACGTCTCCCGTATCTCCTCCCATCACCTTGCCGGGCGTGTGGCTGTAGGTGTCCCAGATAGAGGGTCCGCGACCGTCCTCATCCACAGCTCCCTCGATCTGGTAGGAGGCGGTTGCCGACCCGAAGACGAATCCCTGGGGGAAAGATAGGTCGACGGTGCGGTAGTCATCGCTGGCAACGGGGCGGGGGGCGGTCGTGCTGCTCACGGAGTTTGCCTTTCGCGTGGTGAGTGTGTCTACGGTGAGACCGTGCGTGCCGGAGGAGCGGTGCTGCCGCGGAGGATGAGTCGAGTCGGCCAGGTCTCTCTGGTGCTGACGTCGTCCGGGGTGTCTTCGATCCGCTGGGCGAGGATGTTGGCGGCGTGTATGCCTTGTTCGTGGGGGCGCTGCTCGAAGGTTGTGAGCCCGAAGGTTGAGGAGTACTCGTGACCGTCGATGCCGATCACGGACAGCTCGTCGGGCACCCCGATGCCCAATTCCCTCGCGGCGAGGATGACACCGAACGCGATCTCGTCCGTCGCGGCGAAGATGGCCGTGGGGCGGCCCTCGTTCGCGCTGAGGAACTGACGCCCAGACTCATATCCGCTCGGCAGCGAGTGTTCGGTGGACAGCATCTGGACCCTGGTCCACAGACCCGCCTCGTCGATGGCGCGCAGATATCCCGACAGCCGCCGCCCGCTCCAGGCTTCGGGTCGTTCGTCCGCGCCGGCGCTGGTCAGATGCGCGATGCGGCGGTGACCCAGCTCAATGAGGTGTTCCGTGGCGCGCCGACCGAGCTCGACGTCGTCGATGTCCATGGTGTGCGCGTTGGCTAGATTGCCGCCGACCGCGACGATCGGCCAGCCCAGGGCCGACAGGCGCGCTTGCTCGTTCGGCTTTGCCTGGATGTCGATGGCGATCATGCCGTCGAGCCGTTTGCGAGCGAGGAAGTAGTCGAAGAGGCGGTCGCGGTCGGGGAGGTCGGGGTGCAGATTATACAGCGTGAGGTCGTAGCCGCGGTCGAGGAGCGCGGCCTCGATCCCCTCTAGGATCTCGCCGAAATACCACCGGCTGGCGAACCGCGACACGATTGCGATCGACTTGGTGCGCTTGGTGACCAGACTCGCCGCGAGGGGCGATGGAACGTAGCCGAGTTCGGCGGCGGCGCGAAGAACTCGGCCCCGGGTTTCTTCCGACACATAGCCGTTGCCGGACAGCGCTCGCGACGCCGTTGCCTTCGAAACGCCGGCCATCACGGCGACGTCAGCGATAGCTCCAGGCATCGGTGCCTCCTTCATTGTCGCCACATCTTAGCAATCGCGCGCGAAGATGGAACCGGTTAGCCATAGCGAAAACCAGTGCTTGCGCGGCACAGATCGAGTCTGTACCCTCCATCTGGAACCGGTTACTTACTTTTGGTTCCCAGCACCAAGATCAGTTCCGGCCCGCAGTGGGGCCGGAGCGACTGCAGCACTCGATGAGGAGGAAACAGATGAAAAAGGCCAATATCCGGAAGGCACTTGCCGCCGGAGCGACCCTCGCAATCGCCGCGGCAGCGCTGAGCGCATGCTCCAGCGGCGGAGGCTCCAACGGCGGTTCCGACGACAAGACCGTCACGATCTACGGCACCATTTCCGATACGGAAGCGGAGCTGCTCGAGCAGAGCTGGGCGGACTTCGAAAAAGAGAGCGGCATCACGATCAAGTACGAGGCCTCGAAGGAATTCGAGTCTCAGATCGGCATCCGCGCACAGGGGGGAAACCCACCCGATCTGGCGATCTTCCCGCAGCCCGGACTACTCGGCGATCTCGCGAAGCGCGACTACCTCGTAGAGGCGCCAGAGGGCGTGAAGAGCAACGTGGAAAAGTACTGGTCGAAGGACTGGGCGGCCTACGGCACCGTGAACGACAAGTTGTACGGTGCACCGCTGCTCGCCAGCGTCAAGGGTTTCGTCTGGTACCAGCCGAAGAAGTTCGCCGAATGGGGAGTGGAAGTTCCCAAGACGTGGGACGAGCTTCTCGCGCTGACGAAGACCATCCAGGAGAAGACCGGCACCGCGCCCTGGTGTGCAGGATTCGGCTCCGGTGACGCCTCGGGCTGGCCTGGCACCGACTGGATCGAAGACCTCGTTCTGCGCCAGTCGGGTCCCGACACCTACGACCAGTGGGTCACGAACGACGTGAAGTTCACCGATCCGAAGATCGCTGCTGCGTTCGACTCCGTGGGCGAGATCCTCAAGAACCCGAAGTACGTCAACGCGGGCTTCGGCGACGTCGCCTCGATCAACTCGACGCAGTTCGATGACCCGGTGCCGTCGATCGTCGATGGAACGTGCGCGTTGCATCACCAGGCCTCGTTCTACTCGGGGTTCCTCGAGGACGGTGGCGCAAAGGTCGCCGAGGACGGCGATGTGTGGGCGTTCGTTCTTCCTGGACTCACCGAGGGCGACCACCCCGTGACGGGTGGCGGCGAGATCGTCGGAGCGTTCAACTCCAACCCTGACACCGTCGCCGTTCAGGAGTACCTCTCCAGCGCGGAGTGGGCGAACAGCCGAGTGAAGCTGGGTGGAGTCATCTCCGCCAACAACGGGCTCGACCCGGCCAACGCTTCGACGGCCATCCTGTCGCAGGCGATCGAGATCCTTCAGAATCCCGACACCACGTTCCGGTTCGACGCGTCGGACCTGATGCCCGGCTCCGTCGGCTCAGGAACGTTCTGGAAGGGAATGGTCAACTGGGTCAACGGTGAAGACACTCAGACGGTGCTCACCGAGATCGAAGCCGGCTGGCCCTCGGAATAGCGGTTCAGCAGGGGCGCCGGAGACGGTGGGTGTTTCCGGCGCCCCGCACCGAGTCTTGAAAGGCTTTGCATGTCTACGTTCTTCAATTGGCTGGGCGGACTCACGCCCCTACTTCAGATCTTCATCCTGCTCGCCGGGTTCGCCGTTGTCGTCGCACTCCTGCTCGTATTCATCGATGTGGCGACGAAGCCCGGCAGGCGATACACCCTCATCCGTCTCGGATTCTGCGTGGTCGTTCCCGCCCTGATCGCGTTCGTGTTCGGATCGTTCCTCTGGGCGGTTGCGGCGGCAGCTGCCCTTGGCGCGGTGCTGTTCCTGGTGGACTACCGGTCGCGACGTGGCGCCGGCTACCTGGTTCAACTCGTGGGCTTCCTCGCACCGGCGGTCATCTTCCTGCTCATCGGTCTGATCCTGCCGGCGATCAACACCACCGGGGCGGCGTTCCTTTCGGCGTCGGGCAAGAACTTCGTCGGTCTCGACAACTTCATCTGGTTGTTCACGCAGCCGGCCGCGGTTCGCACCGTGGTCAACACGATCGTGTGGGTGCTGCTCGTTCCGACGTTGTCGACCGCCATCGGGCTCGCCTACGCGGTCTTCATCGACAAGTCGCGCGGCGAGAAGTACTTCAAGATCCTGGTGTTCATGCCGATGGCGATCTCGTTCGTCGGGGCATCGATCATCTGGCGCTTCGTGTACGCCTACCGCGAGGGCAGCGAGCCGCAGATCGGTCTGTTCAACCAGATCGTCGTGTGGTTCGGCGGGACACCCGTGCAGTGGCTGCAGAACGAACCGTGGAACACCCTGTTCCTCATCATCGTGCTCATCTGGGTGCAGACCGGTTTTGCGATGGTCGTGCTCTCGGCAGCGATCAAGGGGGTGCCCACCGAGAGGTTGGAAGCGGCCCAGCTGGATGGCGCAAACCCCTGGCAGCGATTCCGCAACGTGATCGTGCCCGGCATCCGCTCGTCACTGATCGTCGTGCTCACCACCATCTCCATCGCCTCATTGAAGGTGTTCGACATCGTCCGCACGATGACCGCGGGCAACAACGACACCTCTGTGATCGCCAACGAGATGTACACACAGTTCAAGAACTTCGAGAGCGGACGATCTGCGGCATTCGCCGTCGTGCTGTTCTTGCTCGTCCTGCCGATCGTCATCTACAACGCACGGCAGATCAAGAAGCAGAGGGAGATCCGATGAGCGCCGTCACGCCGATCGAATTGCCGATCGATACCACTACCAAGCGTCAGCTCAGCCGCGGCGAGAGCCGCATCGAAGCGTCGAGCCGTCGCACCAAGACCCGTCTGACGAGCCGCGGGGCGACCGTCGGCGCGCTCATCATCGCGGTGCTGTGGACGATTCCGACCTTCGGACTGTTCGTCTCGTCGTTCAGACCCGAGCAGCAGATCAAGACGTCGGGATGGTGGACGTTCTTCTCGAACCCCGTTGTCACCCTCGAGAACTACACCACAGTTCTTCAGTCCGGAAACTCGACGCTGAACCTCGCGGGTTCATGGGTGAACTCGATAGCGATCGCCATCCCGGCGACCGTGTTCCCCCTCGTGATCGCGAGCCTCGCCGCTTACGCCTTCGCATGGATCGATTTCCGGGGCAAGAACCTGCTGTTCATCCTGGTCTTCGCCCTGCAGGTGGTGCCGATCCAGATGGCGTTGGTGCCGTTGCTGTCGACCTTCTCACGCGGGTTCAACCTCTTCGGATTGCAGATCGGCGAAGGGCTGAATGCGAGCGGAACATATGCGCAGGTGTGGATCGCCCACACGATGTTCGCACTGCCGCTGGCGATCTTCCTGCTGCACAACTTCGTCGCAGAAATCCCGAGCGAGGTCGTCGAAGCGGCGCGAGTGGACGGTGCAGGGCACGGGCAGATCTTCTTCCGGATCATCTTGCCGCTGACGATGCCGGCCATCGCGTCATTCGCGATCTTCCAGTTCCTCTGGGTATGGAACGACCTGCTGGTGGCGCTGATCTTCGCCGACGGCCAGGTCGCTCCGATCACGAAACTGCTGGCCGAGATCACCGGCACACGCGGTGGGGAGTGGCAGCTGCTCACCGCAGGTGCCTTCATCTCGATCCTGGTGCCGCTGATCGTGTTCTTCTCGTTGCAGCGCTACTTCGTTCGTGGGCTGCTCGCGGGCTCGACGAAGGGCTAGGCCGGCACGCCGCAACTAGACTGGCTGGCGTCCGGCATCCCCGCGATCTTGGAGCCCCGCCGCCTTGGAGTACAGCCGCGTGACGTCTTCCCCCACAGCCCTGTCCATCGACACCGTCGACAACGCCGCGGCCACACCCGAGAAGGAGCAGCCCTACGCCGCCCTCGGGCTAAAGCCCGACGAGTACGCACGCATCCGCGAGATCCTCGGGCGTCGCCCCACCAGCGGCGAGTTGGCCATGTACTCGGTCATGTGGTCGGAGCACTGCTCCTATAAGTCGAGCAAGATCTACCTGCGCCAGTTCGGCTCGAAGGTGTCGGACGAGATGAAGACCCGCCTCATGGTCGGGATGGGTCAGAATGCCGGCGTCGTCGATGTCGGCGAGGGCTGGGCGGTCACGTTCAAGGTCGAGTCCCACAATCACCCGAGCTACATCGAGCCGTTCCAGGGCGCCGCGACCGGGGTGGGCGGCATCGTCCGCGACATCATCTCGATGGGCGCGCGGCCGGTCGCGATCATGGATCAGCTGCGCTTCGGTGCGATCGACAACCCCGACACGGCCCGTGTCGTGCACGGCGTGACGAGCGGCATCTCGTTCTACGGCAACTGCCTGGGCCTGCCCAACATCGGCGGCGAGACCGTGTTCGATGCGGTCTATCAGGGCAATCCGCTCGTCAACGCCCTCGCGGTCGGCGTCATGCGCCACGAAGACATCAAGCTCGCCAATGCCACCGGCGCCGGCAACAAGGTCGTGCTCTTCGGAGCCCGTACCGGCGGCGACGGCATCGGCGGAGCATCCATCCTCGCCTCCGATTCTTTCGACGCCGCCGGCCCCACCAAGCGCCCCGCGGTGCAGGTGGGCGACCCGTTCGCCGAGAAGGTACTCATCGAGTGCTGCCTCGAGCTCTACCGCGACGACCTCGTCGAGGCGATCCAGGATCTCGGTGCCGCGGGCATCTCGTGCGCCACGAGCGAGCTGGCCGCCAACGGCAACAGCGGCATGAAGGTCGAGCTCGACAGGGTGCTGCTGCGTGACCCGTCGCTGAGCGCCGAAGAGATCCTCATGTCGGAATCGCAGGAGCGGATGATGGCGATCGTCGCCCCCGAGAAGCTCGACGCTTTCCTCGCCGTGGTGGGCAAATGGGAGGTCGAGACCAGCGTGCTGGGCGAAGTGACCGGCGACGGACGCCTCGTGATCGACTGGCACGGCCACGAGATCGTCAACGTCGATCCCTCCACCGTCGCCGTCGACGGACCGGTGTACGAGCGGCCCGTCGCCTACCCGACGTGGATCGACGCGCTGCGCGACGACTCGGCGAGCGCCCTGCCCCGCCCGACCGATCCTGAGACGCTGCGCAGCCAGTTCACGCAGCTTGTCGCGAGCCCCAACCTCAGCGACACCTCGTGGGTCACCAACCAGTACGACTATTACGTGATGGGCAACACCGCCCTCGCGTTCCCCGACGACGCGGGCATGATCCGCGTCGACGAGGAGTCGGGCCTGGGCTTCGCGATCGCGACCGATTGCAACGGGCGGTTCTGCCAGCTCGACCCGTACGAGGGCGCGAAGCTCGCTCTCGCCGAGGCGTACCGCAACGTCGCCGTCACCGGTGCCGTGCCCACCGCGGTGACCGACTGCCTGAACTTCGGCAGCCCCGAGAACCCTGAGGTCATGTGGCAGTTCTCGCGGGCGGTGGAGGGTCTGTCGGACGGGTGCCTGGAACTCGGCATCCCCGTCACCGGCGGCAACGTCTCGTTCTACAACCAGACCGGTGATGTGCCGATCTTCCCCACGCCTGTGGTGGGCGTACTCGGCATCATCGACGACGTTGCACGTCGCATCCCGAGCGGATGGCAGGACGCGGGCGAGAACATCTACCTGCTCGGCGTCACGGCAGGCGAGCTCAGCGGCTCGGCGTGGGCCGACACGATCCACGGTCACCTCGGCGGACGCCCGCCGGCCGTCGATCTCGCCAACGAGAAGCGTCTGGCCGAACTGCTGCACGCCGGCGCGACGCAGTCGCTCATCTCGAGCGCGCACGACCTCTCCAACGGCGGCCTCGCCCAGGCCCTCGCCGAAGGCGCGATGCGCTTCGGCGTCGGCGCGCGCGTCTGGCTGCGCGAGATCATGGAGCGCGATGGGGTGGATGCTGCATCCGCCCTCTTCTCCGAATCCACCGGTCGCGTCCTCGTGACGGTGCCGCGCGAAGACGATGTGAAGTTCCGGGGGCTCTGCGACGGGCGCGGTTACCCCGTGCTGCGCATCGGCGTGACGGATGTCGCCGACGACGGCGCCGCGGCGCTCGAAGTGCAGGACGTCTTCACGGTGCCGCTGAACGAACTGCTCGAGCTGTCGACCTCCACGCTGCCGGGGGTCTTCGGCGCAACGGTGTCCGAACCCGTCGTCTAAGCTGACCCCATGGCGAACGACGACGAGTACAGCACGTACACCGAAACGCGGCAGAAGCGCATCAAGGTCGTCGCATGGGTCGTCATCGTCTCGCTCATCCTCGTCGGCGGCGGCGCCACGGTTCTCGCGCTCCTGTTCGGCTGAGCCCCGCATCGGGATCCGATTCCCAGGCTGGTGCCCTTCGGTCGCGGTTAGCATGACAACGTGGATCCGCTGTGGGCGTTCGTCGCCGGAGTGTGGTGGGTCGCGCCGATGATCGTGGGCGCGGGCGCACTCGGCTGGTTCGGCCTGCGCGGACAGCGGACCTCGGGAGCGCGTCACCTCGAGATCGACGCGGCGGCGCACGACGTGCGGGCCGCGCGCACGGCACTGACCCAGCGACGAGCCGACGTGGCCGTCGCGCACGCCGAGCTCATGCGCGTGCAGGCCGAACGCGCGACCCGGAGCGCCTCCGACCGCGACCTCTCGTCGGCGCGGCGCGCACTCCAGACCGCGCGCCAGAACGTCAAGTCGGCGTCCGCCGCGCTGCTGGCCAGACGCGCGAGCCTCCGCGCCGCGCGCGCCAGCATGCCGCATGCGGGCGCCGACCCCGCCGAGTACCCGCTCGCGAAGGTGATCGACGCGCACAACCGCGTGCTCGCCAGGTGGATGGAGTACGAGACCGATCCCGCGAAGCTCATCGCGTTCCCCGCGATGAGCGACGGCCGGTCGCCCGTCCTGGCCGACTTCCTGCGCGAGCAGTCGCAGGCGCAGTGGCTGCGCCCCGCGTCCGCCACCGTGCGCATGACGCCCGCCGACTTCGCGGCGTACCGTGATGCCGTGCGCCGTACGGAGCGCGCGTTCGACGCGGCCGAGCGCGAAGCCCGCGGCGAGCCCGAGCGCCCCGGCATCCCGCTCGGCACGGGCGCCTGGATCGACACCGCGGCCGATCTGCTCGCGAACGCCCAGCGCGCCGTCGCCTGGTCGGCCGAGGCGATGGCCCGCGTACGGAAGCCGGGTCCGCCCGCCTGACCGACCTGCGAGAGCGCTGACCGGCAGGTCACGCGGCGCGCACGGCGGTTACCATGACAGAGTGCAGGAGTTCTTCCAGTTCGTCGGAGGCTACTGGTGGCTCGTCTTTCCCCTTCTGGGGGTCTTGGGCGGTGCCGGCAGGGCCTGGGAGCGCGGCGCGCGCAGACGGCACCAGCGACGACTCGAAGTGCTGCACGCGAAGGCCGAGCTGAAGGCGGCTGCCGCAGCGGGCAGGGCACTTCCGGTCACGGCGCCGGTCGCGGCGGCCTCGGGTGGAGCAGCGGGTGAGGCGACAGCATCCACTCCCGCTGCCACGCAGCTCGAGCGGCTGGTCGCCTCGCACGATGCGGTCACCGCCCGCTGGCTCGAGTACGAGCTCGACGTGGCGAAGATCATCGCATTCCCGGCGATGAGCGACGGGCGGCAGCCGCTGACGGCGGCCTTCCTCCGTGCCAAGAAGATGGCAGACGGCCTGCGGCCGGCATCCCCGAAGACACGACTTTCGCGCGAGCAGCTCGCCGAGTACCGCAACGCCGTGACCGACTACGAGGTCGCCTTCGACGTCGCCGAGCGCGACGCACGGCGCATCAAAGACTCGTCGTTCACCGTCGTCGAACGCAAGCGCCTCGACACCGCGAAGCAGCTGCTGAGCGTCGCGATCGATCAGGCCGCCACTCCGGCCGAGCGTCAGCTCGCCTATCGCCGGGTGCGCGAAGAGCTCGACGGGCTCATCTCGCTGTCGGACGAGGCGATCGAGGTGCTCGAGCACAAGGTCACGCTGGAGCTCACGACGGGTGCGCAGCAGAAGGTTCCGGATGCTGCGGCCCCGACGACCGCGCCAGCACCCCCGGTCGCCGGCGGATCGGCCTCACCTGCCCCGTCGCCCTCACCCGCCCCGTCGCCCGAGCCCGCACCGTCGCCCGAGCCCGTGGCGCTCCCTCTGCACGAGCCCAAGACCGGACCGTGGCCGGTGCCCGCGCGGAGCACGCAGACAGCGCCCGGCCGCGTGACCCGTCCGAAGCAGCAGCCGTAGGCTCGCGGGCTCAGAGCCCGAGCAGTGCGACCACGTCATCGAGGCGCTGCTCGGCAGTGTCGGCGATGGGGGCGAGCAGGAGCTCGGTGACCCCTGCGGCCTCGAAGGCGGCGATCCTCGTGCGGAGCCGATCGGGGTTGCCCAGCAGGGTCACTCCGTGAACGAGCTCGTCAGGGACGGCGGCCACCGCTTCGGCACGGCGCCCCGCCAGATAGAGGTCTTGGATGTCGGCCGCCTCGGCCTCGAAGCCGTACCTCGAGACGATGTCGGTGTAGAAGTTCTTGCCTTTGGCCCCCATGCCGCCGATGTAGAGCGCGAGGAAGGACCGGATGCGCATCAGAGCCCCTGGCGAAGGGTCGCCGAACGCGAAGAACACCTGAACCTGAATGTCGAGCGACCCGAGCTCGGCACTGCGTTTGGCGGTGCCCGCCTCGAGCGACTCGCCCCATACCTTCGACGCGCGCTCCGGATCGAAGAAGATGGGCTGCCAGCCATCGGCGATCTCGGCGGCCTGGGCGACGCTCTGGCGACCGAGCGCGGCGATCGAGATCGGGATGTCGGAGCGCTCCATGTGGTTGATGAGCTTGAGCGGCTTGCCCAGGCCCGACCCGCCGCGCTCGAGGGTGAGCGGAACGGAGTAGTGCCTGCCGTCGTGCACGACGGGCTCGCGTCTCCACGTCTGCCGGCAGATCTCGACGATCTCGCGGGTGCGCCCGAGGGGCGCGTCGTACGCCACCCCGTGGAAGCCTTCGATCACCTGCGGTCCGGACGCGCCGAGCCCCAGGGTGAAACCGCCCGGTGCCAGCGAGTCGAGGCTGGCCGCGGTCATCGCGGTGAGCGTGGGGGTTCGCGTGTAGAGCTGGAAGATGTTCGACATCAGGCCGATGGTGCGCGTCTTGCCGGCCAGGTAGCCCAGCCGGCTGACCGCGTCGAACGAGTACGCCTCGGCGACGGCGATCGTGTTCAGGCCCGCGGCCTCGTAGGTGTCGACAGCATCCGCGATCTCAGCGATGTCCGACGAATAATTCTGGATCAGCCCGAACCGCATCGTCCGCCCGCCTCTCGTTCACCATGATCTGGCCCACGCCGGACCCCGCGCCGAACATTACTCGGACTGAGCGTCCATCGACCCTCGCGTCGTGCGCGTCTGATGAGCGTCGGGTCAGGTGCCGCAGAACGTGCGGTGGCGGGGCGCGCCCTCCGGGGCCGGCCAGGTGAAGCGCCGGTACTCGCTTCCGCGCTCGGTGAAAGGGTCGCGGAGCAGGTCGAGGAGCTCCTCGAACGGCCCGAGATCGCCCTCGACCGCCGAGGCGAGCACCTCTTCGACGATGTGGTTGCGGGCGATGTACACGGGGTTCACCGCACGGATGAGCGCAGCATCCGGTGACTGCGTCCGCCACCAGATCAGCCACGCGTCGAGCCCTGCTACCGGCCCCAGGAACCGGTCACGAATCGGCCGCTCGTCGCCGTCGGCGGCCGTGGCGAGGTCTCGCCAGAACCCGGTGAAGTCGACCTCGTGCTCGGCGAGCAGGTCGAGCGCTGTCTGGGCGAGCTCGGCGGCGATCGCGAGGTCTGCCCGGTCATCGAGGCCGAGCTTCTCGCGGAAAGCCACGGCCCAGTGCCACCGGTACCGGTAATCGAAAGCGTCGACCACCTCGACGGCGACTCGCTCGCCGATGGACGGGTCGTCGGCCAGGAGCGGGGCGAGCGCGTGCCCGAGCCGCTCGAGGTTCCAGCGCATGATCGGCGGCTGCCGGTCGTAGGCGTAGCGGCCGAGCTGATCGATCGAACTGAAGTACGCGCCCGGTTCGTACGCATCGAGGAATGCGCAGGGGCCGTAGTCGATGGTCTCGGCCGACACCAGGACGTTGTCGGTGCTGAGCACGCCGTGCACGAAGCCGGTGCGCATCCAGTCGGCGGTGAGGGATGCTGTCGCCTCCACGATCTCGACCAGCAGCGCCCGATAGGGGCTCTCCGCGACGGCAGCGCCGGGATAGTGGCGGGCGATCACGTGATCTGCGAGGCGGCGCAGCAGCGCGGGATCGCCCTGGGCACGGACGAATTCGAACGACCCGACTCTCACGTGGCTCGACGCGGTGCGGGCGAGCACCGCCCCGGGCTGCACGACCCCATCGAGGTCGCGTGCCGAGCCGGTCGCGACGACCGCGAGCGCCCGCGTGGTGGGAACCCCGAGCGCATGCATCGCTTCGCCCATCAGGAACTCACGGAGCATCGGCCCGACGGTCGCGAAACCGTCGACGCGCGACATCGAGGTCGGGCCGATCCCCTTCAGGTGCAGATCGTGGAGGCGCCCATCGCGGTCGCGTCGTTCGCCGAGGAGTGCCGCGCGACCATCGCCGAGGATGGGCTTGAACACGCCCCACTGGTGACCCGCGTACACCTGCGCGACGGGGGTCGACCCCGGCCAGGCCGATTCGCCGGTGAGGAGGCGGATGCCCTCGCCCCCGGCGAGGTACTCGGGGTCGAGGCCGAAATCGTGTGCGACCTCGTCGTTGATCGCCAGCAGCCGAGGCCGCGGGGTCGGCGCCGGTGAAACGGGGCGCGACAGCTCGGGGAAGTCGCTCGCCCACACGCGCTCGAGCGCGAGCGGCGCCGCTCCGATCTGCACGACGTCAGTCATGGATGCAGTCAACCGGACCGCCGTCGGCCCCGCCGGATTGTGACGCCGCGGGACGGACTCGCGGTTGACAGAACTCTGGTTGGCTGGTTAGTTGGTTAGGTAACTAACCAACGACCGGGGTAGATGTGATCGAAGAAGGACGCGCGCTCTTCCTGCAGATCGCCGAGAGCGTCGAGGATTCGATCGTCGACGGCAGCCTGCCCGAAGAGGGCCGGGCACCGTCGACGAACGAGCTGGCCGCGTTCTACCGCATCAACCCCGCCACTGCTGCGAAGGGGGTCGCCGTGCTCGTCGACAAGGGTGTGATCTACAAACGGCGCGGCATCGGGATGTTCGTCGCCGAGGGGGCGCGCGAACGCCTCCTGGCCGAGCGCCGCACCGCGTTCGGCGACCGGTTCGTCGAACCTCTGCTCGCCGAGGCACGCAAGCTCGGGCTGGCACCCGAAGACATCAGCCGCCTCATCGTCGAACGCTTCGCGCGGTCGGATGCGGCATCCACCGAAGGGACTGCGCGATGACCGAATCCGTGATCGAGGTGCGAAACCTCGTGAAGACCTATCGCGACGTGCGCGCCGTGGACGACGTGTCGTTCTCGATCGAGAAGGACACCATCTATGGCCTGCTGGGTCGAAACGGCGCCGGCAAGACGAGCATCATGTCGATCCTGACGGCGCAGAACTTCGCGACATCGGGCGACGTGCGCATCTTCGGCGAGCAGCCCTACGAGAACGCGCGGGTGCTCGGCCGGATGTGCTTCGTCCGCGAGGGCCAGAAGTATCCCGACGACGCGAAGCCGCTGCACGCCTTCCGCGCCGCGCGGCTGTTCTTCCCGAACTGGGACGAACCGCTGGCACAGCGCCTGGTCACCGAGTTCCAGCTGCCCCTCAGACGGCGGATCAAGAAGCTGTCGCGCGGCCAGCTCTCGGCCGTCGGCGTCATCATCGGGCTGGCATCGCGCGCCGAGATCACGTTCTTCGACGAGCCCTACCTCGGCCTCGACGCGGTGGCGCGGCAGATCTTCTACGACAGGCTGCTGGAGGACTACACCGAGCATCCCCGCACCGTGATCCTCTCCAGCCACCTGATCGACGAGGTCGCCAACCTCATCGAACGCGTCATCGTGGTCGACCGCGGCCGCATCCTGCTCGACGAGCCGACCGACGACGTGCGGGATCGCGCCTCGGCGATCGTCGGCGACTCGGCGGCGATCGCCGCGTTCGTCGCAGGGCGCGAGGTCATCCACCGCGAGTCGCTCGGACGCGTCTCGTCGGTCACCGTGCTGGGCGCTCTCACCACCGACGACCGGGCCCGGCTCACCGCCGCCGGCCTCGAGATCGCACCCGTCTCGCTGCAGCAGCTGATCGTCCGGCTCACGCAGCATGCCGGCGCAGCATCCCGCGACACGGCATCATCCGCCGACACGGCACCGTCCGCAGACTCCGCCGCCAAGGAGGCCACCCGATGAGTCGCACACTGAACGTCGTCCGCCTGCAGCTGGTCAATCGGCAGACCTACATCTGGATCCCGCTGCTCATCCTCGGCGGGGCATGGGTGCTGTCGCTCATCGTCTTCGCGATGATCCCCGTGAGCAGCCCGAAGTACGGTGGCGGGGCGCAAGCGCCGCTCTGGTACTTCATGGCCGTCGGCATCCAGGCCCTCACCCTCACCTTCCCGTTCTCGCAGGCACTCAGCGTCACCCGGCGCGAGTTCTACCTGGGCACGTTGATCACCGCGGCACTGACCTCCGGCATCCTCGCCTCGATATTCGTCATCGGCGGGGTCGTCGAGCAGCTCACCAACGGCTACGGCCTCAACGGGTACTTCTTCTACCTCGGCTGGATCTGGGAGGCCGGATGGTGGGCGGCGTGGCTGGCGTATTTCGCCATCGCCATGCTGCTGTTCTCCATCGGATTCTGGGGCGCCACGATCTACAAGCGCGGTGGGCCGCTGCTGCTCACGATCGTGCTGGTGGGCCTCGGTGCCATCCTGGTCGCGCTCATGTGGCTCGTCGGGCTCGCCGACGCGTGGGTTCGGGTCTTCCAGTGGATCGGCGCGCAGGGGTCGCTCGGCCTCACCCTCTGGGGCCTGCTCGTGATTGCCGTGCTCGCCGCGACGTCATACCTCACGCTGCGTCGCACGATCCCTTGAGCCGTGCGGGATGCTGGTAGCCAACCCAGCGAGGCGGCCGTGACTAACGCAGCGAAGCGGCCGTGGCTAACCCAGCGAAGCGGCCGTGACTAACCCAGCGAAGCGGCCGTGACTAACGCAGCGGAACGCTCACGTCGATACCGCCCTCGTGCGTGAGCCGGGCGCCCATCTGCACGATGACCGGGGTGTTGACGAAGCCCCCGGCGAACAGCGCCTGCCCCTGGGCGAACCCCGGCGAGCGCTCGAGCAGCGACGGCGGCGCATAGCCGAACACCGAACCGAGCTCGTCGAGGTCGCGAGACGAGCTCATGCGCATGAGCGCGAGGTTGTCGCACTGCGACAGGGCGTTCGGGTGCACCTTCGAGGGCCGCTGCGTCGACAGCAGCAGCCACAGGCCGTACTTGCGTCCCTCGGCGGCGATCTGCACGATCCGCTCGGTGAGCAGCCGGTGGAGCGGGGTTTCGGGTTCGGGGCTGCACAGGTTGTGCGCTTCGTCGATCACGATGAGGCGGGGGATGCGGTCTTCGCGGTGCAACCACAGGTGGTCGAGCACCGCCAGTGCGGCAGAACGCATCTCGGGCTGCGTGCCGAAGCTGCCGAGGTCGACGACGGTCGCATCGGGCTTCTCGTCGATCACGTCTGCGACGCTGTCGCGCCCCCATGACCACAGGTCCCAATCGGCGATTCCGAGGTTCTCGAGCCGCGTGGCCAGGCGGTGTCGTGCCGGATCTTCGGACCCGCGCAAGAACTTCACCAGTGCACCGTCTTCGGTGACCGTCGCCATCCCGCCGGTCCGCAGCATGCTCTGCATCTCGTCCTCGATGTGCAGCATCACATTGAAGTCCTCGGCGTCGTAGACCGGGTCGATCTGCAGCACCGCGGCGCGCGAGCGAAGCGGCAGGTCGAGGAAGCGTGCGTGCAGCGGCAGCCCCTCGCGGTCGCCGTGGCGGAGCACCCGGATGTCGCGGGTGGCCAACTCGTCTCTGACCTCCGCCGATGCACCCTCGCGGATGTCGCCCAGCCGCACGAAGTCGGAGTTGGGATCGAGGATCACCAGCGGAAGACGCGTGTGGAGCAGGAGCTGCTCGAGCACGACTCCGAGGGCGTACGTCTTGCCCGATCCGCTCTGCCCGCACCAGAACGTATGCCGGTTGAACTTCGCCGGGTTCAGCTTCGCCGGCGCGGCGTCTTCCGACTCGAGCAGCGTGCCGATCGACAGTTCTGCGGGCATGGGATCAGCGACTTTCTGCGGCGCGTTCGTGATGATGGATGACCTCGGCCACGACGAACGTGAACCACTTCTGGGCGAACTCGGGGTCGAGATCGGCCTCGGTCGCAAGCCGGCGCAGCCGCTCGACCTGGCGCTGCTCACGAGCAGGATCGGATGCCGGCATCCCATGCTCTGCCTTCAGCTCACCCACCTGCTGCGTGCAGCGGAACCGCTCGGCCAGCATGTAGACGAGTGCGGCGTCGATGTTGTCGATGCTGCTGCGCAGGCGGAGAAGGGTCGATGCCGGATCGCTGTCGGGCGGGTCGCTCTCGCGGTTCTGGTCCATCGATCCTCCTCGGTCCGGCTGGGCTTCCGACGATACCGCGCGGTGCCGCGCGGTGCCGCGCGGTCGAGCTCTCGCGCGTCCTGTCACCCTTCCGGGGCGATATCGAACGACAGCCATCGTTACGCCGCGCCCCCGAGCCCTAGAGTGTGTCCATGACCGACGGCACCCCTCCTCCCGAGCCGCTCGCGGCCGATCCTGCGGCAGGCACCGATGCGGCTACGCCCTCGGCGCAGGCGAAGGTCGAGGCCCTCGACGTCATCGCGGCCGATGCGACCCGCGCGCCTGATCGAGGGGGCAAGCCCTTCTGGGCACACCTGGACAGTCCGTTCACCGTGGGGCTGCTCTTGACCCTGGGCGGCCTCGTCGCCATCCTGCTCGGCATCGCGGTCACCAACATCGCCACCGTGATCATCTACATCGCTCTGGCGATGTTCGCGGCGCTCGGCCTCGACCCGGTCATCAAGATGCTCGGCCGCCACAACGTCTCGCGCACCTGGTCGATCGTCATCATCTTCCTCATCCTGTTCGTGGTCGGCGGCGGCCTGCTCGTCCTGGTCATTCCGACCCTCGTCACGCAGGTGGGCCAGTTCATCACCAGCATCCCCTCCACGGTCACCAGCTTCCAGACGACGGACTTCTATCACTGGCTGGAGGGGATCTTCGGAACGGGGCTCACCGACCTCATCACCGAAGTACAGAAGTTCCTCACCACCCCGTCGAACATCGCTGCGATCTCGGGCGGCATCCTGAAAGTCGGCGCCGGCATCGCCACCGCGGTATCGGGCGGGTTGATCATCATCGTGCTGACGCTGTACTTCGTCGCGTCCTTGCCCGGCATCAAGGAGTCGCTGACGCAATTCGCCCCGGCTCGCAACCGCGCCAAAGTACGCGACATGACCAACCAGATCACCGACTCGGTCGGCGGCTATCTCATGGGCATGGTGATCCTGGCGTTCTTCAACTCGATCGTGGCGTTCCTGCTGCACCTGTTCCTCGGGCTGCCCTATCCGCTGCTGATGGGCGTCCTCGCGTTCTGCATCACGATCATCCCGCTGGTAGGCCCGGTGCTGTACTGGGTCGCCGCGTCGATCCTGGCCCTGTTCACGAGCCCCCTCTCGGCCCTCATCTTCGCGATCGCGTACCTCATCTACATCCAGATCGAGGCCTATGTCATCACCCCGAGGGTGATGAGCAAGGCGATCTCGATCCCCGGTTCGCTCGTGGTCATCGGCGCGCTCATCGGCGGCACGCTGCTGGGCCTCCTCGGCGCGCTGATCGCGGTGCCGGTGGCGGCATCCATCCTGCTGATCATCAAGCAGGTCTTCATACCCAGGCAGGACGCGAAGCTTTGAGCCGGGACGGATCAATGCGAGCGAAGCCCGCGTTGATGCGTCATCGGCTCAAGGTCGAGTAGGCGAGGAACGAGCCGTATCGAGACCCGTCCGCGCGAGCGGCTACGCCCGGGCCGGCAGCAGACAGGTCGGCGACGGCGCCTCACCGCGATGGCGGACCGCACCGGGGACGCCGTTTCGAGCATCCAGTGTGAGGGAGACGACATCGTCCGAGCGCTGGCCCGCCACGAGCAGCGTGTCGCGCACGACGAGATGGTGACGGGGCCAGTCGACTCCCGAATCGGCCAGCCCGACGGGCTCGACCCGCTCCCCCGAACCGCGCACCCGGAATGTGGCGATCGTGTTGGTGCCACGAAGACCCGCGTAGAGGTATTCGCCGTCGCGTGATCTGGCCAGCTCGGCCGCCGTGTCGTCGGCGGCTGCAAACGGGCTGGCAGCGACCCCGCCGAGCAGGCTCCAGCGCCCGTCACGCCCTGCGGCCAACGTGAACACTTCGCACGAGTACTCGGTCACGACGTGCAGGTGACCGCTGGGGTGCAGCACCATGTGGCGAGGGCCGGTGCCGAGGGGCAGCACGACCTCGTGGTCGAGGCGCAGGCCGGCCGGCGTCGGTCGCCAGATCCGCACCAGATCGAACCCGAGATCGGTCGTCGCGATCCGCCCGTCGCCGAGGAAGACAGCCGAATGCGCGCGCGAGACGCGCTCGGCGATCGCCTCGACCTCGCCCCCCAAGACGCCGCCGCCGCCGCCGCCGAAGAGCACAGCGGCCTCGGCCTGCGCGTCGGCAACCTCGTCGTACCCGGGCACGAGGTGGGCGAATTCGTCGCCGGCCGCGGCGCGCAGCGACCGGGCAGCAGCCGCGAGCTCGCTCTCCATGGCACTGTCCCGGTCGAGTGCGGGGTCACCCGCGACGCTCGCGAACGGATCGACCGGCCCGGCGAACGGGTCGATCGCCGCCGCACCCAGTGCGGGCGATGAGGGCCGGCCCGCAGCATCCAGAGCCATCCGCACGACGCGCCCGTCGCCCCAGCAGCTCGCGACGAGCGAGCGGCCGTCGGGGGCCACGGCGATGTGGCAGACGGCGGCGCCCGCTTCGATCGGCGCACCGAGCGGCACGAAGGTGCTCTCGCCGGTCCGCACGAACGCGGCGACTGTCTGCGCGGCCTCCAGCGTCGCGTAGACCACGTCGAGGGAGGGATGCTGCGCCAGCCACGACGGCGAGTCCGCAGTCGCGGCAGTTCCGGTGAACGACAGGGCGCCGGCCGCAGATCCGGCGTCGGGCAGACCCGCGAGCATCGCGCCGATGCCGCTCGCACGGCCGTCGCTGTCGGCCGTGTAGCCGCCCAGCCAGAGGCGCATCAGTCGACGAGGTCGTGACGCACGATCACGGCGTCGCGCGCCGCGCCGACGCCGATCACCGAGATGCGGGTGCCGCTCATCTCTTCGAGCGCGAGTACATAGTCCTGCGCTTCGAGGGGGAGGTCGTCGAAGGTGCGCGCCCCCGAAATATCATGCTTCCAGCCGGGGAGGTACTCCAGGATCGGTGTCGCGTGGTGGAAGTCCGACTGGTTGACCGGCACTTCGTCGAACCGCTCGCCGTCGACGTCGTAGGCGACGCAGACCGGGATCTCATCGAGCCCGGTGAGGATGTCGAGTTTGGTGAGGACGAGGTCGGTGATGCCGTTGACGCGGGTCGCGTAGCGCGTGATCGGCGCGTCGTACCAGCCGACGCGGCGGGGCCGGCCGGTCGTGGTACCGAACTCGAAGCCGCGCGAGCGCAGCCATTCGCCCTGCTCGTCGAACAGCTCGGTGGGGAAGGGGCCGGAGCCGACGCGGGTCGTGTACGCCTTGACGATGCCCACGATGCGGTCGAGCCGATTCGGCCCGACACCTGACCCGGTGGCTGCTCCACCCGCGGTCGCCGACGACGACGTGACGAACGGATACGTGCCGTGATCGATGTCGAGCATGGTGGCCTGGCCGCCCTCGAAGACGACCACGTCGCCGCGGTCGAGCGCGTTGTTCAGCAGGAGCGACGTGTCGCACACGATCGAGCTCAGCCGCGGAGCGTAGGCCAGCAGGTCTTCGACGACCTCATCGACCGTGATCGCGCGGCGGTTGAAGACCTTGATGAGCAGGTGATTCTTCTGATCGAGGGCTCCCTCGACCTTCTGGCGCAGGATGTTCTCGTCGAACAGATCCTGCATGCGGATGCCGACGCGGTTGATCTTGTCGGCATACGCCGGACCGATGCCGCGACCCGTCGTCCCGATCATCCGCTTGCCGAGGAACCGCTCCGTCACCTTGTCGAGAGTGCGGTGGTACTGCGTGATGATGTGGGCGTTCGCGCTGATCTTCAGTCGCGACGTGTCGATGCCGCGGGCGTTGAGCGCCTCGAGCTCGCCAAAGAGCACTTCGAGGTCGACGACGACGCCGTTGCCGATGACCGGAATGACGCCGGGCGACAGGATCCCGGACGGCAGCAGATGCAGCGCGTACTTCTCATCGCCGATCACGACCGTGTGACCGGCGTTGTTGCCGCCGTTGAACTTGACGACCCAGTCGGTGCGTTCGCCGAGCAGGTCGGTTGCCTTGCCCTTGCCCTCGTCACCCCACTGGACGCCGACGATCACGATGCCTGGCATGGGTCCACTCCCCCGCTGTCGGGCACTCCTCACGGAGAGCACGGTTACACCCCATCCTATCGGCCGGGCTCGCTCCCTCCCGGGGATGCCCCCGCTAGGGTGATCGCATGCTGCGTACCCCTGCATGGGCAACGACCTGGACCATCCTCCGACTCGTGATGGCTGCGGCGATCGCCGCCGCCATCATCGCTCAGCTGATCGCCTCGGTGACGCGCTCGGCCGAGAACGGTCAGAACATCGCGACCGTGGTCGCGAACTTCTTCAGCTTCTTCACGATTCTGTCGAACGCAATCACCGTCGTCGTCCTGCTGCTCCTGGTCGGCTGGCACCTGACCGCTGGTCGCCGCGAGGCGGTCGAGCCGCGCGGTCTCGCGGTCGCCCTGGCATCGGTGTCGACGTACATGATCATCACCGGGATCGTCTACAACCTGCTGCTGCGAGGGGTCCAGCTCTACCCCGGCACAGAGCCGATCCCGTGGTCGAACGAAGTGCTGCACCTCGTGGGGCCGCTGTTCCTGCTGCTGGATGTCTTCCTCGCACCCCGGCGCCGGGCACTCGCGTGGAACACGGTGTGGATCATCGCGGCCTTCCCGATCGTCTGGGTCATCTACACGATCATCCGCGGTCCGCTCGTCACCAACCCCGCGACGGGCGAGCAGTGGTGGTACCCCTACCCGTTCCTGAACCCCCACAACTTCGACAACGGCTTCGGCGGAGTAGCGATCTACATCGTCGTCATCGCGGTCGCGATCATCGCGGTCGGGTCGTTCGTGGTGTGGTGGGGCCGGCGCGCCGGCCGCCGCGCCACGGCGGCGAGCTAGGCACCCGAGGAGGAAGACCCGGGCCACGACGCCCGGCCGTTCGGCGGCCCGATCCGCCTCCCGCAATGCACCCTCAGCTCCCGCAATGCACCCTCGGCGAGGGTGCATTGCGACGACCGAGGGTGCATTGCGGGACGCTCAGCTCCGGCGCCGCCGGCGCACCACGATCATCACGATCACTCCGGCGAGGATCAGGATGCCGGCGACTCCGCCCGCGATCAGGAGCGCCCGGCCGTCGACGCCGGTAGCAGGCAGCGGTGCGGTGACCGTCGGTGGCGGATCGAACCGGTTGTCGATCCCGATCGAGGCCGGCGCTCCCTGCCCGACCACCACGAGCGCTCTGGTCGGGTCGGCGGGGTCGGCGGGCGTGTAGGTGACGGATGCTGCGCCCCCCGCATCCGTCTCCTTCACCGTGCATTCGGCTCCGACGGGCAGGTCGCCGATCGTGACCGACCCGCCGACGGCGACGGTGCGGGCGGCCCCGCCCGGAACGTCGACGGGCTCGCCGCGCCATGCGCACGCCACAGCGATCGGGAACACATCATCGGAGTGCTCGGATGCCGCGTCACCTGACACCGTCTTGGCGATCGTGACCGACCCGACCTCGAACGTGTTGACGATGCCGACCTCGGTCGTGTCGGCAGTGATGGTCACTGGTGGGAGGGGGCGGCCCTCGACGTCGAGGATCTGCACCGTGGTGGCGCCGCCGGTGTCGGTCTCGTCGACGGTGCACGTGAGCCCCACCAGCAGCGGGTCGTAGGTCGCGGTGTATTCGTTGGCGTCATCGAGGACGCGCGTGGCGCCGCCGGGGATCTCGACCGGCCGCTCGAAGCGATCGAGGCACGTGAGGGTGACCTCGAACGGTCCGGTGCCGTAACGCTCGGCGCCCGGCCCGTCGATCGTCTTGCGCACCGTCAGCGCTCCGGCGTCGTAGTAGTTCGTCACGGTGACACCGACGGTCTCGCCGTCGGCCACCACGACTTCGTCAGGTTCGATGGTCACCGTCGTACCTGCCGGACCTGGCTCGGTGACCGAGCATGTCGCCCCGGCGGCGATGCCGTCGATCGTCGCCGACAGGGGCCGGTCACCGCCTAGCGACACCGAGCCCAGCCACACCGACGCCGGACCGCTGCCGGTGTCGAGCACGCAGTTGACGGCGAGCACGAACGGTCCTCTACCGAAATCGGCCGCACCGGGCCCGGCGATGACCTTCTCGAGTGCGAGCGACCCCGCGCCGAAAGTGTTGGTCGCGATCACGCCGACAGGCTCGCCTTCGGCCACTGTGACGTCGAACGAGTCACCATCGACCGGTGGTTGGTCGTCGCCTCCCTGGGTCACCACGAACGAGGTGCCGCTCGCACCGAGCGGGTCGTCTTCGACGATGGTGCATTCCGCACCGACCGGTAGCCCCGCCAGCGCCCAGGTCTCGTCGGTTCCGATCGATTGCCGCATCGGCTGATCGGGGCCGTAGCCGTCGGCGAAGACAGGCAGCCCCAGGAACGTGCAGGACACGCTGAACGAGAACGGGCCGTAAGAGATCGGGTTTCCGCGCGCATCCGAGCCCGCGGCATCCACTACCTTGCGGATCGTGAAGTCGGCGACGTCGTAGACGTTCTCGACCGACACGCGCCCGAGGGGATCGTCGGGGCCACCCACCGTGGCCCTCCCGGGGAGTGTGCGGGTCTGGCCGTACTGCCCCTCGACCGCGGTGCACTCTGCCCCGAGCGGAAGCCCGCGCACGGTCTGCGGCGGATCGTCGCGCACGAGCACGAGGGACGGCGTGCCCGAGATCGGAACGCCGCCGAGCGCGCATTCGAGCTGCACCGGGAACCGCGCGGGCGCTAGCTCCCGGGCGTCACCCGACACGATCTTCTCGATCGAGATCGGACCCGTCGGGTAGGCGACGCCGACCCGGCGACCCTCGGTCGCCGGCACGGCGACTCGCCGGGAGCTCAGCGCCGAACCGCCGGTCGAGACGGTGTTGTACGCGATCGGGTAGTCGGTCGCGGTGAGTTCGTCGGGAGTCGTGCTCGTCTGGAACTGTATATCGATCGACTCACCGGGCTGCAGGTTATCGGTCGGGAAACCGATCACGAACTTGACACTGCGGACGATCGCCGGATCCACGCCATCGCCCAGAGGCAGCCAGGCCTCGGGCGCGCACTGCGTGCCCAACGGGTTCAGGTCGGCGGTGCAGGGCACCGATGAGGTCGAGTAGAACGTCGTCAGCACGGGCGTGCTCGGCGACGTCGAGTCGGTCAGCAGTCGGACGTTCCCGACGAACGTGGGCTGCCATATGCTTCCGCGGGGGAGCACTGCGATGAGGCCCCGATCGCCTGGGGTGGGCAGGTTGTCGATCGCCACGACCTGATCGAGCGGAAGCGTGCCCGCGTTGGTCACCGTAAAGCGCCAGGTCTCGGTGCCGCCGGGGCGAGAGACCGGCACGCACGGCGCGCGATAGAAGCCGCCGGGGGTCGCCGTTCCCTCGCATGAGTAGTCGTTCGCGACGCTCAGCACCTCGGGCACGCCCGGTTCATTGACCGGTGCGTCTGCTTTGACGTACTTGATGGTCCGCACTGCAGGAACCGACAGCGGCCGGACGATGGCGTCGTCGCGGCACAGTCCGGTTGCGGCGTCGTACGTCGGAACGCACCCGTCGAAAGGTTCGTTCGCTTCGACGGAGGCCCAGTTGCGTGCCGAGTCGGCCGGTGTGAGGCCGGGGCGCAGCATCAGCTGGATGGTGATCGTGTAGGTCTGGCCCGGTTCGAGCACCGAGCCGGGCGGCATCCGGAAGACGATCCTCGTCGTCGTCTCGTCGATCTGGATCTGCGACTCATCGACGGGCAGAGTTCCGCCGTTCGGCGGATTGGGCGTGGGGCCGGCGAGCGCGAAGGTGTACGGCGAGACGCTGGGATCGCGGTCGGGGTCGAAGATCAGCTGCGCACCCTTGGTATCCGTCGGAAGCTCGTCTGAGAACACCGGATCGGTGAGTGGGCTCTCGCCGCTGTTGGTGAACGAGAGGGTGAAGGGGATGGCGACGCCCGGCTGCACGTCGCCGTTCGGCGATTTCGTCACCGAGATGGTCGCCTGCAGGTGCAGGTTGCGGTACTGCGCCTCGGCCGAGCTGTTCGCCGTGAGGAACTCTCCAGGCGACAGATCGATCGAGCGGGAATCGGCGGTGATGGTGTCGGTGAAGACGCCGGCCTGGCTCTCCCCAGGGGCGGGCACCTGATCGGATCGCGTCGTCGGCACGGGCCCGCCCGAGCGCAGGTCGACGCGGCGCATGACCTGGAACGGGACGGTGACGACGGGGTTCGTCGGGAAGGTCCAGCCCAACTGATTGGCCTGAGCGAACCGGAACGACACGCCGTGCAGATCGCGCGGTGCGGCGGTGAGGAAGGCCTTCGCCGTCGCGAGCGGAACGAGCCCGCTGCAGGTCTGGGTACCGCCGACGGTGTCGTCGGCGACGGCCTGCGGCGTGAAGACGCCACCCGTCGTGTAGCACGCCTCGACGAGCCCGAGCGGCGCCGGAAGTCGCCACCCCGGGCTCATGCCGACGAAATCGACGGCATTCCAGAAGCTCGGGTCGTTGTCGGCGAGCGTCATCGTCACGGTGCGGGCCGAACCCGTCGGCTGACCGGTGAGCGTGACGGTCACGGGAGCGAAGTCGTTCTCCTTCTGCTGCGCGGGAGCGATCGACTTCGACGAGATGACCCCGAAGGTGGGGGATTCCAGGACTATGTTCGCGGTGGCGTCGTCGCACGCGTATCGCACCTCGCCGGCCGGCGGGCACGGGCCAATCGGATCGACGTCGGCCACGATGCCTTGGGCCGTGTTGCTGATCGGGCTCTCGGCCGGCGACACGCGGTCGCCGCTCCCGCGGAAATAATCACGCAGCCGCACAGTGGTGGCGACCGAGCCGGCCGCTCCGGCGCCGATGCGGCCGGCGAAGGTGACCTGATATCCGGTGATGTCGCACGGCACCGTCTGCGCAGTCAGCGCCAGGGCGGCGTTGCGCGAGTAGTCGGCGAACGTGCCGTCGGGGCAGAACAGCCGCACCGTCGTGGTCGAGGTTCCTGTGGGCACTGAGATCGAAGAGAAGCTCACGAAACTGAAAGCCCCGAAGGCATCGGTCTGGCGACCCAGCACCGACCCTGGCCCGGGGTCTGTGATCTGCAGCTGGTCGACGCGTGCGGGTGTGGTGTTGCGGGTCGTCACGGTGAACCGACTCACCGGAAACTGCGTCGCGCCGATGGTCGGGTCGGGTGGAACGGCCATCGGGCCGCCCTCCCACGTCTTGTCGGTCGTGGTCGTGATCGGCACGTCGATGATCACGACGTCGTCCTGGTCGTTCGACGACAGCGGGGCCGAGGCGTCGGAGGGGAAGCCGGTGGCGTTCACGGTGTTGCGCACGACGCCGTCGTCCGGCTGGTTGTACAGCTCGTCGCCCAGCACCGGCGTGCCATCGGAGCGTCGCGCGTCGCGCACCTGCCAGGTGAGGGTGACGGGGCGCGAATTGCCGAACGAGCGGGCGACGCCCGAGCCGACCGGTGGTGCGTCGATGTGGCCGACGGATGCCGCGGCCCGGTCAGGACTCTCGACCACGACGAGTCGCACTCCCGTCGTGGACGCAGTTTCGCCCCCCGTCAGGGTCACGCCCGGGAACTGACCGATGCACGCCTCGGGGCACGGATCGTTCACCGCATCCACCCACTCCCTACCGTTGTAGAGGAGCACCTGCTGCACCTGGTCGTAGACGATGAAAGGATCGGTCGCCGGGGCGATCGGTTCGACACGCCGCAGATCGAACGCGTTGAACACGCTCTGCGCAAGCGGGGTACCCGCCGGGTCGGCGGTGTCGGTCAGCTGCACGCTACCGAGGTTCGAGAAGCCACCCGTCGACCAGCCGAGCACCGACGGGATGGTATCGCCGGATCGGGCGATCACCGACTTGACACCGCCCGAGCTCGAAGTGCCGAAGGTCTTGTCGATGAGGTCGGCCGTGCCTGGATCGACCGGGTCTATCTCGACGGACGGGCATTCGGCGATCGGCATGACGGACGATGCCGGCGCGACACCGGGCGTCGCGCTCGTCGCGCCAGACTGTGCGCAGTTCGGGACGAAGGTGGATACCTCGCCGGTGAACGGCGGTCCTGGCGTGTACCGCCCGTCGGAGCGGAGCGAGCTCGTGAAGTTGGGTGCGAGATCCGTTCCGGGGGCGAAGCCGCGACCGGCGCCGGTGTGGTCGTAGACGAAGCGCACCCCGCCGGCGACGCTGGAGATGTTCGCGGGCACTGCGGCGGAGAAGATGGTCGGCCCGGCAACCGGACCGGCGAGCGCCTTCCAGACGCCGTCGGTGGTGTCTAGGTACTCGATCGTGAGGGTGGAAGCGGCCGGCACCGGGGTCTGGGTGACCGCGGTCAGGTCGAAGGCGTTCCACCACGGGTCGGATGCGGGCGGGTCTTGCGGGTCCTGAATGACGATCTGCTGCGCGTAACCGGTCGTGCCGGTGGATCGCGTCGGCGGGTCGGGTCGCTCGGTCGTTCCACCCGTGAGCGAGATCGTCACCGGCTCGCCCGGCGCGGCGACGATCTTGCTCGGGCGGATCGACTTGCCGATGTCGGTCTCGATGACCTCGTCGTAGACATAGAGATCGTCCGACGCGCTCGCGCTGCCCGTCGCACCCTGATGGGTGCCGGTGACCCCGACCTCGTTCGTCACGGTCGATGGCAACGAGGTCAGCTCGGGATCGGTCGCCACCCGGAACGACACGGAGGTCGTGGCTCCCGGCTCGATCGCCGTGCCCGTGAAGACGACCTCGAACGAGGTGACCGCGTCGATCGGGTGCGTAGCCGGATCGATCGGCGTCGCCCCGTTCCCGAACGGTACCTCCTCGGTGCCATCCGCGAAGTGGTAGATCACGCGCGCGCCGGTCACGCCCGCCGGATACGTCACGCCTGTCGTGAATCCGTCGAAGGCGTAGGCCGCCGGAAACGAGCCCGACGAAGGTTCGGTGATCGTCAGCGAGTCGATCGGGATGGTCGAGCTGTTCGTCGCTCCGAGGGTCGCGATGCTGGTCTGGCCGGCGATCACGAGCGCGGGCGCGAACGACTTGCTCGCCGTGACGGCCACGGCGTTCTGACGCAGCGTGAAGTCGGCTTCGGCGTCGGCCGATGTGGTCTGGTCTCCCAACCCGACCACGGACCGCACCGTGTTTGCGACGACCGCGCCGTCGGGTCGGGATGCTGCGAGCGGGGTGACCTGCAGGTCGAGCGCGAACCCGCCCGTCGCCGCTGCCGGGATCGCCCCGCTGAAGATCACCCGGGCACCGCGGACGTCTTCCGGCGAGACTCCCGATGGCAAGGTGCCATCGGGAGCGGGAACCCACGCGGTGCCGACGTACACCTGGTAGTCGGTGCTCGTTGCACCCGTCGGGGCCGTAACGGCACCGAAGCCGGTGAACCCGAGGTCGCCGAAGGGGTTGGCCGCAGCATCCGGATCAGCCGGGTCTTGCACGGTGAGTGTGTCGACCGTCGCATTCGAGCCGTTGGATCCGCCCAGCTGCGCCGTCACGGGGGTTGCCGGCGTGGCGACCGCCGTGGTCGGCGAGAAGGTCTTGGTCGCTGTCGTCGCCAGATCCAGAGTGATGACGGGGGTCACCCCCACTTGATCCTGGACGTCGGTGAAGTTGGTGCCCTCGAGCGCCGCGGCGTTGAGCACTTCGACCCCGCTGAGGTCATACGACGTGCCCATCGGAAGCCGCGCGGTGATCTCGACCACGCCGGTCGTAGCATCCACGATGCCCACCGTGCCGTCGCCCAGTGGCGTAGTCCAGTTGACGGTCACCGCGTTGCCGTTCACGATCGGCGCAGAGGCGGTGTTCGCCCCGCCGCCGACGACCGCACTCACGACCTCGAACGGCGCCGGCACCACGTCCGAGAGAACAGCGTCCCTGCACCCGGTGTCGGTGATCGACGAGCAGCCCATCGTGAGGGTGTAGGTGAACGTCTCGCCCGGTGAGACCCGGGTCGCCGAGGCCGTCTTCGTCAGGGTCGCGACCGCGGTGACCGCAGTGGGCGCCGGGTCGACGAGCGCGTTGGCCGCGGTCGGCGCGGAGAGCGTCAAAGCCGTCGCGATCACTGCCACCGTCGCGACTACTCGCCTCATCAGGCCACTGCGCACGGTTGTCCCCCCGGATCGGTCTGGCCACTACAAAGAGCGCGACGCTCCGCGTGTCCGTGCCAGCCTAACCAGGCTGTCGCCCGGCGCACCAGTGTTACGGATGTACACGAAAGTGAATCGTGAATGTCCGGCCGAGAATTCTCGCGTCCGCGTGCGAAGCACTCTTTCCGCCCGCCGCACCGAGGGAAGTGCCCGAACAGCGCTCACTAGACTCGAGGCATGTCGAAGGTTCTCCAGTCCCTGCCCATCGGCGAGCGCGTCGGCATCGCTTTCTCCGGGGGCCTCGACACCTCGGTGGCCGTCGCCTGGATGCGTGACAAGGGCGCCATCCCCTGCACCTACACCGGTGACCTCGGGCAGCCCGACGAAGACGACATCGACGCGATCCCCGTCCGTGCGCTCGAGTACGGCGCCGAGATCGCTCGCATCGTCGACGCCAAGACCGCGCTGGTCGAGGAGGGTTTCGTCGCCCTGGCATGCGGCGCGTTCCACATCCGCTCGGGCGGGCGCACCTACTTCAACACGACGCCGCTCGGGCGCGCCGTCACCGGCACCCTGCTCGTGCGCGCCATGAAAGAAGACGGCGTCGACATCTGGGGCGACGGCTCGACCTACAAGGGCAACGACATCGAGCGATTCTACCGCTACGGGCTGCTCGCCAACCCGGCCCTCCGCATCTACAAGCCATGGCTCGACGCCGAGTTCGTCACCGAGTTGGGCGGACGCCAGGAGATGAGCGAGTGGCTCGTCGCCCACGGCTTCCCCTACCGCGACTCGGCCGAGAAGGCGTACTCGACCGACGCGAACATCTGGGGCGCGACGCACGAGGCGAAGACCCTCGAGCACCTCGACGTCTCGCTCGAGACGGTCGAGCCCATCATGGGCGTTCGATTCTGGGATGGTGCGGTGCAGATCGACCCCGAAGACGTCACCGTCACCTTCGACCGGGGTCGCCCCGTCGCGCTCAACGGCATCGAGTACACCGACCCGGTCGCGCTCGTGCTCGAGGCCAACCGCATCGGCGGCCGCCATGGCCTGGGCATGAGCGATCAGATCGAGAATCGCATCATCGAGGCCAAGAGCCGTGGAATCTACGAGGCGCCGGGCATGGCGCTGCTGTTCATCGCGTACGAGCGCCTGGTCAACGGCATCCTGAACGAAGACACCCTCGCGACCTATCACGAGCAGGGTCGCCGCCTCGGCCGCCTGATGTACGAGGGCCGTTGGCTCGAGCCGCAGTCGCTCATGCTGCGCGAGTCGATCCAGAAGTGGGTCGGCTCGACCGTGAGCGGCTCGGTCACGGTGCGCCTGCGCCGCGGCGAGGACTACACGATCCTCGACACGACCGGCCCCACCCTGTCGTACGCGCCCGAGAAGCTCTCGATGGAGCGCGTGGGCGATGCCGCCTTCGGCCCCGTCGACCGGATCGGCCAGCTCACGATGCGCAACCTCGACATCGCCGACTCGCGCGCGCGCCTCGAGCAGTACGCCGCGCTGGGCCTCATCGGCGGAGCGACCGCCGAGCTCGTGGGCAGCGTCACCGCGGGCGAAGCCGACGAGATCACCGAGCACGCGGTGCCGTTCGACGCGGATCGCGAAGCGCTCGCGGATGCTGTGGACGTGGCGTCCGAGGGTTCCGCATTCGACTTCGGCACCGACTGAGCTCCCGCGCTCCGCGGGGTGTCCCGTCGGCGCGACAGTCCCCCGCGGCGGCCTTCGGTCGGCGCTCCCGCCAGACCCGATGCCTGTCGCACCGACGCGACACCCCGCTGCGCGCTGTGTGCTGCGGTGATCGAGTAGCGAGCGCCAGCGAGCGTATCGAGATCGCCCTCCCCTACGCGGTGATCGAGTAGCGAGCGCCAGCGAGCGTATCGAGATCCCTCGGACGTGCGTAGTACGTCGAGCGGTCTCGATACGGCGCTGCGCGCCTACTCGACCTCCGCGTGGGGGCGGCGCTGCGCGCCTACTCGACCTCCGCGTGGGGGGCGCGGCTGGCGCGCCTACTCGACCTCCGCATGAGGAATAAGTTGCACATCAGTGTGCACGTTAGCTACAGTCGAAGCGTGACGACAGAAGCCATTCCCGAGCGCCCGCAACGGCGCGACGCGCTGCAGAACCGGCAGACGATCCTCGCCGCCGCCCGTCGTGCGCTCGCGCACGACCCGGCCGCGTCCCTCGGGGCCATCGCGGTGGACGCGGGCCTTTCGCGCCGCGCGCTGTACGGCCACTTCGAAGACCGCGACGCGCTGATCCGCGAGCTCGTGAACTCGGGCGCGCAGCGCTTCAACGACATCGCCCGGGGCATCACCGACGACGATCCCCGACTCGCGCTCGCCCGGCTGGCTTCGCTGCTCTGGCAGGACGCGGCTCACGTGCAGGTGGCGGCGGCGATCGCACTCGACGATGCCCACATCGACGACACGGCCGCCGCGCTCGCGCCCCTCCGGCGTCGGCTCGTCGAGATCGTGCGCGACGGGCAGAGCCGCGACGCCCTCCGCACCGACATCGCGGCGCCTACGCTCGCCCGCCTCATCGAAGAAGCCGCGCGCGGCGTGATCAGCCGTGTCGACGGCACGTCGCCCGCGGCGCGGGCCCTCGCCGTCAAAGCCGTGATGAGCATCGCAGGGTTGTCGTGGCGCGAGTCGGTCGCCCTGATCGCACAGCATCCCGATCTGCTCGGAGCACGCTCGTGAGGGTCGAGCTCGACTCCGTATCGAAAGGACGCGACGAGCGCGTGCTCCCCGAGACGTCGCTAATCTACGAAACCGGCCGTGCCGTACTGGTCTGCGCCGAGACCGAGCAGCGTCCGACCGTACTGGGCCTCATCGCCGCCGGCCGCATGCGCCCCGACAGCGGCAGCGTCCGGATCGACGGGCGAGCGGATGCCGGAGCCCTCCGCCGCGCGGTCGCCCTGGTCGATGCACTCGACGTATCTGAGCCCGAGCCGAACGTCTCGGTCGCGGGCGTCGTGGCCGAAGAACTCATGTTCGCCGGGCTCGCCTCGCACCCCATCGCCGCGCGCCGGTGGCTCGACGGGCACGGCCTCGGCTCGATCGCATCGACGCCGATCGGCAATGTCGCGCCGGCGGAACGCATCCGCATCCTGTGCGAGCTCGCCGCCCAGCGCCCCGGGGTCGCCGGGCTCGTGCTCACCTCGCCCGACCGGCACGGCGGCGAGCCCACCGTGTGGTGGGAGATCTGCGAGGAGTTCGCCGGCCGCGGCCTCGCCGTGCTCGTCATCGCGGGGCGCGCGTCCGAGTCGGTCTTGGCGGCGAGCGCGCCGGCCGAGCCCGACGTCGAGATGCGGACGATCGGTCGAGAGGAGGATGCGGCGACCACGAGCATCCTCCTCACGACCGATCCTCCTCAGCTCCGGGATGAGCCCGAGGGGGAAGCCCCGGAGACGGAGCCCGCCGCTGAGCCCGAGCCGACAGCATCCGAAAGTCGGAGAATCGCGCCTCCGTCGGAGGATTCCGGCGAGATCCTCCGACGTTCCGACGATCCTCCGACGAACGAACCCGACGAGCCCCCCGCACAAGAGCGGGAAGACCCGGAATACCCGGCAGACCCAGAAGACCCAGCAGCCGCAGAACAAGAAGGACAGCCCTCGTGAAGGTGCCACAGATGATCGCGGCCGAATTCCGGCGGCTGACGTCGACGCGGATGGCGGTCATCGCCCTCATCGCGCTGATCGCGGTGCCCGTGCTGTACGGCGGGCTCTACCTCTGGGCGAACCAAGACCCGTATGCGAAGCTCGTCGACATCCCGGTCGCCCTTGTGATCGACGACGAGGGCGCCACGATCAACGGCACCGACCGCAACGTGGGCGACGAAGTCGCCGACGAACTCGTCGCGGGCGCGAACTTCCAGTGGCATGTCGTCGACGATGCCACTGCAACCGCGGGGATCGACTCGGGCGAGTTCGATTTCGCCGTCGAGGTCCCGGCCGACTTCTCGGCCTCGATCGCCTCGATCACCTCCAACGATCCGCGCACGGCGCGGATCGTCCTGCGCACCAACGACGCGAACAACTACCTCGCCTCCACGATCGGCACCCAGGCGGTGGAGAAGATCCGCACCACGGTCGCGCAGAAGATCGTGCGCGAGGGCGGATTGACACTGCTGGATGCTCTCGCCACCGTGCGCGTCCATCTGGCGGAGGCCGCCGACGGCGCGCAGCAACTGGTCGACGGCCTGAGCACAGCGCATGACGGCAGCGCGCAGCTGGCCTCGGGGTCGGCGCAGCTCGCCGACGGCACCGCCGCGCTCCAGAGCGGGGCAGCCCAGCTCGCCGACGGCACGTCGCAGATCGCCGACAACCTGGTGACTCTCAGCGACGGAGCCGCCCAGGTGTCGGCCGGCACGGCACAGCTGGCGGGTGTCGCCGACCGGGTGGGCGCCGCATCCACCGAGGCCATAGCGCTGGTCCCCCAGGCGCGCGCCGACATCCAGACGCGCCTCGAGGCCGCGGGACTCACACCCGAGCAGATCGCCGACGTGCTCGCTGCGCTCGATCCGATCAGCTCGAAACTCGTCGACGTCGATCAGCGGGTGCAGGCCGCCGTCTCCGACATCGACCGGCTCGACAACGGGGCCGGCCAGGTCGCATCCGGAAGCGCACAACTCGCCACGGGCGCCCGCACCGCCGCAGACGGCGCAGCCGCACTGTCGACGGGGGCTGTGACCGCCGCGCAGGGTGCGGCACAGCTGAGCACCGGCGCTGCCGCGCTCGACAGCGGGCTGGCCACGCTGCAGACCGGCGCCCAGACGCTGCAGACCGGCCTCGCGGACGGCGTGCAGCAACTCCCCGACACCGACGAAGCCACGCGGCAGCTCCAGGCTGCGACGCTCTCGGCGCCGGTAGACGTCGAATCGAGCGCCGAGACGAAAGCGTCGAACTACGGCGCCGGCCTCGCACCGTTCTTCGCCGCACTGGCGGGCTGGATCGGCATCTACGCACTCTTCCTCATCGTCAAGCCGATCTCGCGCCGCGCCGTCACGGCGCTGCACTCGCCGCTGCGCGTGACCCTCGCCGGCTGGCTCACCCCTGCCGTGCTCGGGGCGGTGCAGATGGCTGCCCTCTTCGGCGTCCTGGCCGTAGCCCTCGGATTCGGCTTCGCGAACCCGCTCGGAACGCTCGGGATCATGGTGCTCGCGTCGTTCACGTACGCCGCGATCATCCTCGCGCTCAACGTCTGGTTCGGGTCGGTGGGGCAGTTCCTCGGCCTCGTGCTCATGGTGTTGCAGCTCGTGACCGCCGGTGGCACGTTCCCGTGGCAGACGCTGCCGGCACCCCTGGCGGCCCTCCACCATGTCCTGCCGATGGGCTACGTGGTCGACGCCATGCGGCAGCTCATGTACGGCGGCGATGTCGCGCGCGTCAGCGGCGACATCCTGGTTCTCCTGTGCTGGCTCGGCGGCGCGCTCGCCCTCGCGGCGATCGGCGTGACCCGCATGACCCACCGCCGGACCCTCCGCGACCTGCAGCCCAGCCTGATCGGCTGAGTCGGGCGTTCCACGGCCCCGACTGATTCACGTGCATGAAACAGCTAGGGGTCTTGGAGGAGTCGTCCAGAAACGCCGTCTACCGTGTACGAGTTCGCCGCGGCATCCACCCGAAGGATGCGGTGACGGATGCTTCGCCCCACGTCCCGGTTGATAGATGCCCCCCCGGATCATCCGACGGGACCGTGCGAGTGAACCGTTCAGCCTGCCGTTGGTCGCGCCTCACCCCTTGCGTCCGCCCACCCCATGACGGGGTATCGCAGGGAAGCACGACCATTGGAGCCCTGTGCGCTTTCGCACTTTCGCCCGTATCCGCACCGTCCACCGAGCGCGCCGCACGATCCTTCCTGCCAGCCTCGCCGTCGCCGTCCTCGCGGTCGCGGGCATGGCCGTCGGCGCCACGAGTGCGATGGCGGCCACGGCGCCGCCCCAGGCGCGCACCACCGTGGTGGCCCCGGTTGCCGCGACCGAGCGTCCGGTCGACCACGACGCCGCGTTCTACGTGAGCGTCGCCCGCGCGGTGCAGAAGTCCGCGGCCGGCAAGGTCGACACCGCCCCCCTCACCCAGCAGATCGAGGCCCTCGATGACTCGTCGACGCTCCCCGAGCGGTCGGTGCGGGTGTTGACGCGCCTCGTTCAGGAGTCGTCGACGAAGATCACGGCCGCCGTCGCCGACTACGACGCTCAGGCCGCCGCAAAGGCGGCCGCTGACGCCGCCGCAGCCGCGCAGGCCGCGGCCGACGCCCTCGCGCAGGCGAACACCCCCGACGGTGCCCGCGCGACCGCGCGCGCCATGGCAGCGAGCCAGTACGGCTGGGGCGACGGCGAGTTCTCGTGCCTCGACTCGCTGTGGCAGAAGGAGTCGGGCTGGAACTATCAGGCGTACAACGGCGATGGTGGGGCCACCGGCATCCCGCAGGCCCTCCCCGGTTCGAAGATGGCCTCGTTCGGCTCGGACTGGGAGACCAACGCGACGACCCAGGTGGCGTGGGGGCTCGACTACATCTCACGCGGCTACGGTTCGCCGTGCTCCGCGTGGGGCCACTCGCAGTCGGTCAACTGGTACTGATCCGCCGGTCGCCTGCTGCGGTGATCGAGTAGGCGCGCCAGCGCCGTATCGAGATCGAAGCCGCCGTGCACCGGGTGGTCACCCGCCCGCGGCGGGCGGCGTATCGGTCGACTCGGCGAGCTCGTCCACCACGAGCCCGTTCTCGTCGATCGTGCCGTTGCGATACGCCTGGCGCGAGACCATGTAGGCCGCAAGCGGCGCGGTCGCCAGCTGGATGAGCACGACCGGGATCAGGAACGCGACTACGGGCCACGATCGCAGCGAGAGCGCGATCGCGAGGCAGATCAGGATGAAGCCCAGCACTTGAGGCTTGGTCGCGGCGTGCAGCCGGCTCGGCACATCGCGGAACCGCAGCAGTCCGATCGCCGCGGTCAGGCACAGCAGGGCGCCGATCAGGATGAGGATCAGCGACGCGGCATCCAGGAACTCGTTCATTTGTCGATGTTGTCCCTTCTCGCCACGAACCGGGCGATCGAGATCGAGCCGAACACCCCGACCGCCGCGATCACGAGGAGCACCGGGAGCGTGCGCGTGTGGTGATTGATCGCCATCTCCGCCCCCAGCACGCACATCACCAGCGTGAGCAGAACATCGGATGCCACGGCCCGGTCGAGGATCGACGGTCCGCGCACGATGCGCACCAGCGTCAGCAGGGCCGCGATCGAGAAGACGACGTAGGTCACGATCAGCAGCGGGTTCATGACTCACCTCCGGCGACAGCATCCGCTCGCACCTTCTCGAGCTGGGCGGGCGAGCCCACGGCCATCACGATGCGGCGCTCCCAGAGCCGCACACTGCGGCGCTGACGCTCGAGATCGGCGACGGATCGCACCCCGATGACGTGCAGGTAGAGGATGCGGCGGTCACGGTCGGCCTCGACGAGCAGCGACCCGGGAATGAGGGAGGCCGTCACCGCCGTGTGCGTCATGATCAGGTCGTCATCGGTCGACAGCTGCACCGCGATGATCGCCGCGCCCGGCTGGCGGCGGAAATCCAGCACCTGCCAGGCGACCGTCAGCGATCCGGCGACGAGTGAGCCGATGAACTCGACCACGAAGACCAGTCCCCACCAGAGGTTGACCCGGCCGGAGAGCTCGACCGGTGGCAGGCGGAAGACGCGTGTGACGAAGACCGCGGCGATCAGGCCGGTGACGAAGGCCAGCACGGTGAACTGGCCCCAGAGCAGCATCCACAGGGCGACCAGCCAGACGAAGAACGGGAGCTGACGCCACAGCTGCGGAAAAGGCGACGGCTGGCGGCGTGCCGGCTGCGCGCTCATCGGTCGGCCTCATCCTGGAGCTGGACGAGGCTCACCGGCTCGAGGAGCGAGGCCCCGATCCTCGTGCACACCTCGTAGAGCGGACCGGCGAAGACGGTGAGCGCGACGGTGATCACGACCATCCCCGCTGTCGTCGCAGTCATGATCTTCGGGATCACGCGGCGCTCGGTGTCGACCCCGGTCGGCGAGGCGCCGAGGTACGAGATGCGCGCCTCGGTCTCGGCCGAGTCGTCCTCCTCGCGCCAGAACGAGAGGTTCCACGCGCGCATCAGCGCGTAGAGGGTCAGCAGCGACGTCACGATTCCGCCCACGATCATCACCATCATGATCGGCGTGCCGATCTGCGCGGCGGCGTCGAACAGGGCGAACTTGCCGATGAAGCCCGAGAACGGCGGCAGGCCGCCGAGGTTGATGGCCGGGATGAAGTAGAGCACGGCGATCACCGGCGCCGCGCGCATCAGCCCCTTCACCTTGAGGATCGATGTGCTGCCCGCACGTCGCTCGACCAGTCCCACGGCCAGGAACAGAGTGGTCTGCACCACGATGTGATGGACCATGTAGTAGATGGTCGCGCCGATCGCCGCAGGCGTGGCTATCGCGAGTCCGAACACCATGTAGCCGATGTGGCTGACGAGCGTGAACGACAGGATGCGCTTGAGCTCGGCCTGCGCGACCGCGCCGAGGACGCCCACGATCATCGTCGCGAGCGCGACCACGAGCAGCAGCGTGTTCACGTCGCTGTCGCGGAACAGCTCGGTCTCGGTGCGGATCATCGCGTACACGCCGACCTTGGTCAGCAGGCCCGCGAAGACGGCCGTGACCGGCGCGGGCGCGGTCGGGTACGAGTCGGGCAGCCAGAACGACAGCGGGAACACGGCGGCCTTGATCGCGAAGGCCAGCAGCAGCATGAGGTGCAGCACGAGCTGGGTCTGCTGCGGAAGATCGACCATTCGCTCGGCGATCTGCACCATGTTGACCGTGCCGAGCGCGCCGTAGATCATCGCGATCGCCGCGAGGAACAGGATCGACGAGACGAGCGAGACGACGATGTAGACGACGCCGGTGCGGATGCGCGATTCGGTGCTGCCCAGCGTGATGAGCACGTAGGAGGCGACCAGGAGGATCTCGAAGCCGACGTAGAGGTTGAACAGGTCGCCCGCGATGAACGCGTTGAAGATGCCCGCGGCGAGGATCAGGTACGACGGGTGGAAGATCGAGACGGGCGTGTCGTCGTCGCCGTCCGCGGCTCCTTGACCGACGGAGAAGAGCAGCACCGCCAGCAGCACGACGCTCGAGACCACGACGAGTAGGGCCGCGAGTCTGTCGACGTACAGCACGATCCCGAACGGGATCGGCCAGCCGCCGACCGACACGGCGAGCGGCTGATCGCCCACATCGACGACGACGAGCAGGATCGCGGCGATCACCAGCACCAGGGTGAGGGTGATGGTCGACACGACCACCTGGGTCTTGCGGTGGCGTCCGGCGATCAGGGCGATCGCCGCCCCGACGAGCGGGAGGGCGACGAGCAGCGGGACGAGCGACGCGGCGTTCACGATCCGCCTCCCCCGTCTGAGCCGGCGCGCGGTCCGTCGCCGCCAGAGGTGGGCCTGGTGGGCTTGTCCGTCGGCGCGTCGTCACGGAGCGCGGTGAAGTCGCGGCCGCCGAGGATCGTGATGGGCGATGTCTCGACCCCGACGAAGTCGGTGGCCGCGTCATCCGACTCGTCCTCGAGCTCGTCGTCCATCGTGTCTTCGTCTTCGGTACCGCGCTCGCGGACCGCCACATCGTCGGCGTCGTCCTCGACGGTGTCGGCCTGGCCCAGCTGCCAGGAGCGGTAGATCAGTGCGAGGAGGAACGCCGAGACGGCGAACGTGATCACGATGGCCGTGAGGGTGAGCGCCTGCGGCAGCGGGTCCGACATCTCTTCCGGCGATGCCGAGCCGAAGAACGGCGCGATGCCGGGCTGTCCCATCACGATCAGCAGCAGCAGGTTGGTCGCGTTGCCCAGCAGAAGGAATCCGATGAGCACGCGCGTGAGGCTGCGCTCGAGCATCGCGTAGACGCCGCACGCGAACAGCACCGCCATCACGATGATGAGGATCAGCGAGACATCCATCAGGCGCTCACCCCGCCCGGCCGGGCCGCAGCATCCCGCAGCTCCTGCGCCTGCCGATCGACCTCAGCGCCGAGGCTGCGCAGCACATCGAGCACCAACCCGATGACGACGAGATAGACGCCGATGTCGAAGATCGTCGAGGTGACGAATTCGATGTGGCCGAGGATCGGCGCCTCCCACTCGAAGACCATGCTCGTCAGCGGCGCGGCGCCGAACAACAGCGGCACCACGGCGCAGGCGACGGCGAGTGTCATCCCGACGCCGAGGAGGCGCCCCGCACCGGTGGGCGCCGCCGCGCCGAGCTCGTAGCGACCGCCCGCGACGTAACGCATGACGAGCGCCATGCCCGCGACCAGTCCGCCGGCGAAGCCGCCGCCGGGCAGGTTGTGGCCCGCGAACAGCAGGTACAGCGACACGATGATGATCGAGTGGAACAGGATGCGCACGACCACCTCGAGGATGATCGCGCGGTTCTCGGGCCGCACGCGCTGACCGCCGACCAGCCATGCCTGACGCTGGTTGCGGGCGCCCGCGGTGCGCGGACGCACGCCGTCGTCGGTCTCGACGAGCACGCGCCGATCACGGGCGCCCGCCTGCGGGATCGGGGCGGTGAGGTTCGAGAGCGTATCGGCGCGGTGCGTGACGAAGACGAGGGATGCCACCCCCGTCGCCGCGAGGACGAGCACCGACAGCTCGCCCATCGTGTCCCACCCGCGGAGGTCGACGAGCGCGACGTTGACGACGTTCTTGCCGTGTCCGAGCTCGTAGGCCAGCTGCGGGAACGTCTCCGAGATCGGCGTGGCGGTTCGTGCGGCCGTCGCCACGATGGCGATCGCCCCCATGGTCGCTCCGACCGCCACGGCGAGCACCGCACGGGCGACCGGCCAGACCGAGGCATTGTGGTCGCCCAACCGCGACGGGATGCGCCGGAGCACCAGGGCGAACGCGACGAGCGTGACGGTCTCGACCAGGATCTGGGTGAGGGCGAGGTCGGGGGCGCCGCTCGTCGCGAAGAGCAGCACCATGCCGAGGCCTGTGACCGAGACCAGCACGACACCGGTGTAGCGCTTGCGCGCGCGAACGGCGACCAGCCCGGCGATGATCATGATCGGGGCGACGACCAGCTGCATCGGGGTCTGGGAGAGTTCGAGTTGGGCGCGCCAGTCCGAGCCGGCCAGCAGCGCGGTGCCCTCCGCCGCCACGAACACGACGAAGATCGTGCCGACGTAGACGGGCAGCGATCCGCTCTGGGTGAAGCTCGTGGTCAGCACCGAGAGCCTCGCGATCCCGCGCAGCGCCCCGTTGTAGGCGTCATTGGCAGTGAAGGGCAGAAGGCGCGTACGCACCGCGCCGGTCCGGGTGAGCAGGAACACGACCGCGCCGAGGGCGATCGATCCGATCGAGATCCAGAGCGCGGGCTCGACCCCGTGCCACAGCTGCAGGTGCGCGGGATACTCCGGCGCCGGCACGCCGGGGGTGGATGCGGGGGCCGTGGCGGCATACGGCTGGAGGACCGCATCCAGGAGCGAAGCGCCGATGCCCGCGGCCAGCGTGAGCGCGGCAAGCACGGCAGGTGCGCCGAGGAACCCGAACGGAGGGTCGGGCCACTCGGTACGGGGTGCCGCCTCGCCGGTGGGTGTCTTCTTGGTCCAGAACGCACCCCAGAGGAATCGGATGCCGTAGGCCGCCGTCAGCACTGAGCCCAGTGACACCCCGATCAGCGCGACGACCCCCCACACCGAGCCGCCGATCGCCTCGTCGATGAGCGCGGTGAGGGCTGACTCCTTCGCGACGAAGCCGATCGTCGGGATGATGCCCATCATCGAGCCGACCGCGATGAACGAGATCACCGCCATCACCGGAGCCTGCCGGCCCACCCCGCTCAGCTCAGAGATGTCGCGCGTGGAGAGCTGCCGGTCGATCACGCCCACGACGAGGAACAGCGCCGACTTGAACAGCGCGTGGCCGAGCAGCAGTGCGAGCCCGGCAAGGGCCGCCGCCTGCGTGCCGAACCCGAGCACGACGGTGAGGAAGCCGAGCTGGCTCACGGTTCCGAACGCGAGGATGCGTTTGAGGTCGGATTCCCGCAGCGCCTGGAAGCCGCCGAGGAGCATCGTGAACACGCCGAGACAGATCACGATCGGCCGCCAGGGCGCGGCGATCGCGAATACCGGAGCAAGACGGGCGATCAGATAGATACCCGCCTTAACCATGGCCGCGGCATGCAGGTATGCGCTGACCGGGGTCGGGGCGGCCATCGCCCCGGGGAGCCAGAAGTGGAACGGGAAGATCGCCGACTTGCTGAGCGCGCCCACGAGCAGGAGCACGAGCGCGGTGTCGACCGTCGCGCCGGTCGGGGCCATGGCGAGGATGCCCGAGAGGCTCGACGTGCCGGTGTCGACGACGAGCAGCACGACGCCGATCAGCATGACGAGCCCGCCGAGGGTGGTGACCAGGAGCGCCTGCAGCGCAGCGCGGCGGCTCGTGCCACGACGGTGGTAGAAACCGATGAGGAGGTAGGAGAGCACGCTCGTGATCTCCCAGAACATCACCAGCACGACGATGTCGTCGCTGAGGACGAGCCCGTACATCGCGCCGGCGAAGGCCAGCAGCACCGCAGAGAACTGTCCGACGCCCTCGGTCTTGTCGCGGAAGTACCAGCGGCAGTAGATCATCACGAGCGCGCCGACCCCGGTGACGATGAGCGTCATCACCCACGCGAGGGTGTCCATCCGCATGGAGAGCTGGATGCCGAGGCTCGGGATCCAGTCGAACACCTCGAACGGGGTGTTCCCGCGCTGGACCGCCGAGGTCATCATGGCGGCCTGCACGAAAGCCGCGATGGGCAGGAGCGCCGCGATGAAGAAGGCCCGCGCGCCGATGCGTCCGACGAGCCACGGAAGGATGAGCGGGACGAGCGCGAACGCGCCGAGGATGGCCAGCAAAAGAGGGCCTCCTCAGGGTCGTCCGCCGCAGCTGCGAGGCTGCGGCGCGGGCGATCGGGGTCCGGTTCAGTCTATCCGGCGCAGCGCGGTCGACCCTCGGGCGGACTGGTCAGGCCGGGACGGGGCCCGCCGTGTTGCCCTCGCGGAACACGCACGTGAAACGGAGGGATGCAGCATCCCGCCCCTCCAGCATGGCGGCGACCGCCTGCCCGGCGGCGCGCCCCTTCTCGGTGGCGGGCTGCACGAGTGTCGTGAGTTCGTACGGCGAGAGGCCGTCGACGACGATGCCGTCGAAGCCGGTGACGCTCACGTCATCGGGCACGCGGAGTCCCGCCTCTTCGGCGGCGCGGATCACTCCGGCAGCCAGCAGGTCGCTCTGCGCGATCACCGCCGTCGGCCGGTTCTCGCGGGCGAACAACAGCCGCCCGGCGGCGTGCCCCTCATCGATGAAACTCCCCGCCGAGACGTATGCCGGTGCGTCGGGGAACACGTCGCGGGCACCGCGCAGGCGGTGGCGCGTGACGTCTATCGTGATCGCCGCCTCGCGCTCGGGTGTCATCCAGCCGCGCTCGCGGGCGTTGTCCAGAGGCAGGGTCACGATCGCGACATCGGTGTGGCCGAGTGAACGCAAGTGGCTGGCGGCCTGGCGCTGGGCCTCGCGGTTGTCGAGCCGGATCTGGGGCACGCCCTCGCCGGCATCGCCCTCGATCACGACGACCGGGATGCCGCGGGCCTTGACCACGTCGAGTGACTCGCGGAGGGTGCCGCTGCACCCGATGAGCACCGCGGCATCCAGCGGCGCGGTCGTGAGCGTGGGCTCGGTACCGAGCGGGCCACCCGCCGAATGGAGCCCGTCGGAACCTATGTAGTCGCGCAGGAGCAGGAGCCCTGCACCGAGCGACGCGACGCCGTCGGCGAGGCCGTCCATCATGAGCGTTTTCACCGGGTCGAGGAATGCCGCCCCGAGATGCCCCTCGAACACGACGCCGACGATGCCGGAGCGTCCGCGGCGCAGCGACGCCGCGCGCGGATCAGGACCGGTGTAGCCGAGCTCGGCCGCAGCGTCCAGAACTCGCCGGCGGGTGGCATCCGACACCGGGGTCTTGCCGCTGAAGACGACCGAGGCGGTCGACGGAGAGACCCCCGCCGCACGTGCGACGTCGGTGATCGTGGCGCGATGCGTGCTCATATGACTCGATCGTACCCGGGCGTGTTTCCCTGTGTCGAATCGATTCGGTAGGGTGTCGGCATGGATGCAGTGCTCACCCGCTCCCAGCTCGTGCGATGGCGGGCGGCGGTCTTCGCGATCTTTCTAGCGAGCGGCTTGAGCATCTCGACCTGGGCCGCCCGGGTGCCCGACATCAAGGGCGCCGTCGGAGTGGATCGCGCCCAGCTCGGCCTCATGCTCTTCGTCGGCGGCATCGCCTCGATCCTGGGCGTCACTCTCGCGTCGGTCATCCTCGCCCGATTCGGTGCGCGCAACGGGATGCTCGGCGCGATGATCCTGTTCGCCTTCGGCATCGCCGTCATCGGCGTCGGCGCCGACGTGTTCGGCTCATACGGCGTGGTGCTCGTCGGCCTGGCGCTGTGGGGCTTCGGCAACGGCATGTGCGACGTGATCATGAACGTCGAAGGTGCGTCGATCGAGAAGCACGGGAACAAGACGATCCTTCCCCTGTTCCACGCCTTCTTCAGTTTCGGCACGGTGATCGGCGCCGGCCTGGGCGTGTTCGCCATCTGGGCGGGTGCGAACATCATCACGCACTTGTGCGTGATCGCCGGGCTCATCGTGGTGGTCGGCGTCGTCAGCATCGCGAACGTGCCCGCCCGCGATGCGAACCTCGACGTGGCCGGCCCCGCCGAGAAGGCCGGCTGGCGCGAGCGTCTGTCGGTCTCGCTCTCTGCCTGGAAGGAGCCGCGCACCTACGCCCTGGGCGTGATCATCCTGGGCATGGCCTTCGCCGAGGGCGGGGCCAACGACTGGCTCGCGCTCGGTGTGGTCGAAGGTCACGGAGCGGATGCTGCGCTCGGCGCCGCGGGACTGGCGGTGTTCTCCGGGTCGATGACGCTCGTGCGCGTCTTCGGCGGGCCGCTCGTCGACCGCTTCGGCCGCGTCGCGACGCTCCGCGTGCTCGCCGTGACCGCGACCGCAGGACTCCTCGTGTTCATCCTGGCCCCGAGCATCCCACTCATCTTCGTGGGCGCCGCGCTGTGGGGCGCCGGTGTCTCGCTCGGCTTCCCGCTCGGGATGTCGGCGTCCGCCGACGACCCCGCCAAGGCCGCGGCCCGCGTGAGCGCCGCGGCGACGATCGGGTACATCGCCTTCCTCGCCGGCCCGCCGGTGCTCGGCATCATCAGCGAGCACCTCGGCCTGCTGAACACGCTCTACATCCTCGTCGCGCTGATCGTGGCATCCGGTCTCGCTTCCGGCGCAGCCAAGCCGATCGCGGGCTCCGAGGTCGGCGCCGGGCAGAAGTCTTCGCACCGCTGACCCCGCAATGCACCCTCGACCGTCGCAATGCACCCTCGACCGTCGCAATGCACCCTCGCCGAGGGTGCATTGCGGGGGCAGAACGGCCGTGCGCCGACGTTAGGCTCGTCGGATGCGTCTCGTCATCGCCCGCTGCTCCGTTGACTACGCGGGACGACTCAACGCGCACCTGCCTCTGGCCACGAGGCTTTTGATGCTGAAAGCCGACGGCAGCATCCTCGTCCATTCCGACTCGCTCAGCTACAAGCCGCTGAACTGGATGAGCCCGCCGTGCACCCTCACGGTCGAGGCTCCGGATGCCGACATCATCGCCGATGGAGTCATCGAGCAGTGGCGGGTCACCCACGCCAAGTCGGGCGATTCTCTGCTCGTGCACATCCACGAGGTCCTGCACGACTCCTCTCATGAGCTCGGCGTGGATCCGGGCCTCGTGAAGGACGGGGTGGAAGCCGACCTCCAGCGGCTGCTCGCCGCCCAGGTCGACGTGATCGGCGATGGGCTCACGCTCGTGCGCCGCGAATTCCCGACCGCGATCGGCCCGGTCGACCTGCTGCTGCGCAACCCCGCGGGCGGCACGATCGCGGTCGAGGTCAAGCGCCGCGGCGACATCGACGGGGTCGAGCAACTCACGCGCTACCTCGAGCTGCTCGGGCGCGACCCGCACCTCGCGCCGGTGACCGGCGTGTTCGCCGCCCAGGAAATCAAGCCCCAAGCCCGGGTGCTGGCGACGGATCGCGGCATCCGCTGCGTCACCCTCGACTACGACGAGATGAAGGGCGTCGACTCGAGCGCCGGTCGCCTCTTCTGACCAGGCCATCTCGACGCGGGATCCGGACCCGCGAGCGGAGCATGACCCGACCGGCCCGGTAGCGTAGTGGCATGCCTCACCGATCCCCGTGGACCTGCATCCTGTGGGATGTCGATGGCACGATCGTCGATGCCTCCGACGGCATCCTGCACCGCCTGCAGATCGCCAGCCGTCACTTCGGTCGTCCGGAGGTGACGCGCGAAGAGCTCATCCACTGGATCGGCCCGCCGATGTTCGAGACGTTCCAGAAGCAGTTCGGCATGACGCCCGACCAGGCGACTGAAGCGGTCATCTACTACCGCGAGCTCGGCAAGCGCGACGGCTACACGACGGGCGCGAAGCTGTACGACGGCGTCGGCGCACTCATCGCCGAGCTACACGCGGCCGGCGTGCCGCAGGCCACCGCGAGCTCAAAGCCCGAGGTGCAGGTGCGCGCACTCATGGAGCACTTCGGCCTCACCGACGACTTCGCGGCGATCGTCGGTGCGAGCCCCGACGAGCAGACCCTCGGGGCCAAGGCCGACATCGTCGCAGAGGCGCTGCGCCGGCTTTCGGCGGCGGGCATCGACATCAGCCGGCCCGTGCTGATCGGCGATCGTCACCATGACGTCGACGGCGCCGCGGCCAACGGCATCCCATCGATCTTCGTGCGCTGGGGCTTCAGCTGGCCGCACGAGTCGGAGGGGGCGCAGGGCGTGGTCGACGATGTCGCGCAGCTGCGCGACCTGATCCTGCTGCCCGAGACGGAAGCCTGAGGCCGGTGCCTGAGACCGTCGCGGCGATCCTGGGTTGGGTGATCCCGGCTCTGGTCGTCTTCGGCGTCACGGCGATCGCGCTCGCGGTGATCGCCTGGGCGATCCGGCGATCACGGCGCTCACCGAGGGCCCGCGCAGCGGCCGAGGCGGTGCGCGCCGACGCCGGCGCCTCGCTCGTGCGGTTGGACGATGCCGTCGACGAGCTCGAACTCGAAGTCGGCCTGTCGGGCGCCCTGTACGGCGGCGGCGCGCCCACGTCGCTGCGCCGAGCGCGCATGACGGCGCAGCACGTCCGTGACGACGCCTTCGTCGAGTACCGCGGGATCAGCGGATCCGACATGCTGCCGAGCGACATCCGCCGGGTCGCATCGCGGATCACCACGAAGACGGATGCTGCATTCGCGGCCATCTCGCGCGCTCGCGCCGAGCACGCCGACTGGGTGGCCCAGAACGTCTCCGCCGCCGACCAGATCGCCTCGGCCCGCACGCGACTGGCGGCCCTGCGCGAGAGCATGGGCGATCCCTCCGCGCTCGTCGCCGACCTCTCATCCAGGTTCGACGAGGAGGAATGGCGCGAGGCCGCGCGGGCTGCGCGCGACGCGACGGCGGAGGCTGATGCGGCCGACGAGCTGCTCGCCGCGGCGACGGCGGCGGCGGCCGATCCGTCGCGCAGCGCGCTCGCCGACCTCGCGGGTGCCGAGCGTTCCCTGCGTCAGGCGCAGGCCAATGCGCGCGCACTCGAAGAGACGCACCGGCTCGTGACGCAGGCAGCCCAGGCGCTTGCGTCCGAGTTCGACTCGGCGCGCTCGGCGCTCCGCCACGCGATCCTCACCCGCGAGCAGCTCGAGCCCGAAGGCGCCGACCGACTCGGCGACGAGGTGCGCAGCATCCAGGACGCACTCTCGGCTCTCGAGACGGATGCTGCGCGCCGCCCCACTCGTACCGTCGACGCCATCGCGCGGCTCCGCGACAGGCTCGACCTGGCTCTCGGCGACGCGCGCACCGCCCAGCAGCGCCTGCGCGGCGCGCGGACGGCGCTGCCCGGAACGCTCGCGGCCGCCCGCGGAGCGGTCGCACGCGCCGAGGGAGCGGCGGCCCATGGCCGGTCGGGCGCGGACGCGCGCGTGCGGCTCGCCGCCGCCCAGGACGAATTGGCGGCTGCGCGTCGCGCCCAGGATCCGGTGGAGGCTCTGGATGCTGCGCGCCGGGCGATGCGCCATGCCGAGGATGCCCAGGCTCTCGCCGACTACGACCGGCTCGGCGCCGAGTGAGCGTCTGAACGGTGACGACCTGGGTCGCTGTCACCGCGGGCGTGTGCGCCGGTAACCTGACCCCATGACCGATGCCGCCGCTTCCCACGCCGCGACCACCGAAGCAGCCCAGACGCCGGTCGAGCGACCGCTCATCGTGCGGGTGCTCGTGCGCATGCCCGCGACCTTGGTCGTGGTCGCCGCGATCTTGATCGCGGGGGTCGCCTGGGGCGGCCTGTGGTCGAACTTTGAAGACAACCCCCTCTTCGACTCCGTGGCGTACGGTCTCCCGGCCTTCCAGGCGGGACAGTGGTGGACTCCCCTGACCGGCACGTTCTTCGTCAATCTGCCGTGGGTCTACATCCTCACGATCGCCGGCTTCGCCGGCATGGGTTATCTGGAATTCCGCCGCGGCACCCGGACGGCTCTCCTGTATTTCGGCGGCGGCCAGTTGTTCGCCGTGCTGGGCGCCGCCTTGTTCTTCTGGCTCGCCGCCATGCTGCCGTGGCCATGGGCGCAGTACGAGGCGCTGCTCACGGATGTAGGCCCATCGGGCGGCACGATGGCGTGCATCGCGGCAGCCATCGGCCTGCTGGTGGCGCCGTGGCGCACGCGTGCCTGGCTGGTCCTGCTCGCGTTCCTGTTCGTCGCGGTGCTCTTCTGGGGTGCGCTGGCCGATGTCGAGCACGCCGTGGCCGTGCTGGGCGTCCTGGCCGTCGATCGTTCGCTACGCGTGCAGCGCACGACGGTCCGCGAACAGCGCCTCGTCGGGTCGATCGCGATCCTCACGCTCGGGGCGGTGCAGATCCTCACGCTGCTCACCCCGACGTCCGGTCCGTTCGGCGACTCCGCCGCCGGTTCGGGGTCGTGGTGGGACGTGGCGATCGACACGGTCGTGATCCTCCTCGTCGCGACAGGATTGAACCGCGGACGCCGCTGGGCGTGGGTCGTCACGATCCTGCTCTCGGTCCTGAACATGATGGTCGGCGCTCTTCTGGTCGTCGCCATGCTGCTGCTGGACCACCAGGACGTCGAGCTCACGATCGACGGCGACCCGACCGTGCCGTTGGCGACCGCCGTGCTGTGGACGCTCGTGTTCATCTACCTGATCCTGGTGCGCCGCGCCTTCCAAGCCCGTCGCAGGTCGAGGATCGGCACCACCGCCGGGCCGGGACTGGACGAGGTGAAAGAGGACATCCGCCAGTACGGCGGCGGCACCCTCTCGTGGATGAGCACGTGGGGCGGCAACAACTTCGCCCGCACGACCAACGGTGTCGTCGTATACCAGCGCCGCGCCGGCGTCGCGCTCGCTCTGGCCGATCCGCTCGGACCGGAGGAGCATCGCGCAGAGTCGGTGCGGGAATTCATCGACATGGCCGAGCGCGCGGGCCTGATCCCGTGCTTCTTCAGCGCATCGGAGGCCACGCAGGCCGCTGTGCCCGACTCGTGGCGCAGCCTCGTCGTGGCCGACGACACGATCGTCGACCTGCCGGGGTTGGCATTCACCGGTAAGCAGTGGAACTCGGTGCGCACCGCCATGAACAAGGCCGGGCGCGAAGAGATGACGTTCCGGATGACGCAGCTCAAGAAGGAGTCGTGGGGCGTCCAGCAGCAGATCCGGGCGATCTCGGAGATGTGGGTGGGCGACAAGGGCCTTCCCGAGATGGGATTCACGCTCGGCTCACTCGATGAGGCCACAGACCCCGAGGTCCGCCTCGCGATCGCCGTGTCGCCGGAGGGCGACATCGACGGCTTCCTCTCGTGGCTGCCGGTCTACGGCGGCGACGGCGAGGTCAGGGGCTGGACCCTCGATCTGATGCGGCGCCGCGACGGCGGATTCGGTCCGGTGATGGAGTTCCTCATCGGCTCGTCCGCGCGCCTCTTCTCCGAGGAGGGCGCCCAGATCATGTCGCTCTCGGGTGCGCCGCTCGCTCACGACTACCCGCCGGATGCGGGGATGATCGCCGACCTCAGCGACAAGCTCGCCGATTCGCTGGAGCCGCTCTACGGATTCCAGTCGCTGCACAGGTTCAAGATGAAGTTCAACCCGCGCTTCGAGACGATGTACCTGCTCTTCCACGACGAGGGCGACCTCACCCGTATCGCGGCCGCGCTCACGCGCGCTTTCCTGCCCGACGCGACACTGCGACAGTTCGCCGGTGCGGGGATCGAGCTCGTGCGCGGTAGCGGCAAGGACTGACCCAGACGGTCCCTGAGCCCCCAGACGGTCCCTGAGCTTGTCGAAGGGTCGCGATCGACGCTCCGACAAGCTCAGCGACCGCTGTGCGTCACGTGCCCGTCAGATCGGACGGATGTTCTCGGCCTGGAGCCCCTTGGGGCCCTGCGCGACCTCGAACTCGACGCGCTGGTTCTCTTCGAGGGAGCGGTAGCCGCTCGCTGCGATCGCGGAGTAGTGCGCGAACACATCGGCGCCGCCGTCATCGGGAGCGATGAAGCCGAAGCCCTTCTCCGAGTTGAACCACTTGACAGTGCCCTGGGTACTCATTTCGTGCCGTTCTTCTGGAAGGAGCCGCGCCACGTGCGCGGTTGGCCCCACGCTAACGAACGCGGTCGGCGAACTCATCCCCGGGCCGGGATGGTGACACAAACGTTGCAACGGCGGCCCCCGCATCCGGTGTTGCGCCCCCCACCATTCGACGCCCGGGCCCGAGCGAGACTCGAAGGCCCGGGCGTCGACGGATCCCCCCGGATAGGCCACGCGAAGCGTGACTGGCGACAACTCTACTGATATATCGGTTCGGCGGCGAGGGTTTCACCCCGCCCCGGAACGGCGGACTTCTGCGGATCTGGGCTCGACGTACACTTGTCGCACCCATGAGCAGCGAGACGGCTTTCGCCCCCCTCGACCCCCGCGGCACGATCCTCGGCGACGAGGTGTTCACCGTCCTCGGCAACGCCATCCTCGATGGCAGTCTCCAGCCGGGCGAGCGTCTGCGAGATGTCGACATCGCCGCGCGGATGGGGGTATCGCGCACTCCCGTTCGCGAGGCCATCCAGCGCCTCGAGCGGATCGGCCTGGTCGAGGTCGCCGCGAACCGATACACGCGTGTGTCGGTCGCCGACGACCAGAAGCGGGCCGACACCCACGAGTTCGTCGTGCACCTGATGGGCGGCGCCCTCCGGATGGCACTGCCGCGCTGCACCGACGAGGAACTCGCCGCGGCCGTCGAACTCGCCGATGTCACCGTCACCGCTTCGCTCGCCGACGATCTGGCGGGAGTCATCGAGTCGAGTGCGGCGTTCCTGCAGGCGATCGGGCTTGCCACGGGCAACACGATGCTGCGGATCGTGATGGAGCAGGCCGAGATGGTCATCCGTCGCGATCTCGCCGGCTGGCAGCCGTACATCAAGGATCGAGACGAGCGCAGCGCGGCCTACGTCAGGTTGCGGGATGCTGTCGCCGCCCGCGACGGCATCCTCGCCGAGACGATGCTCCTCACCCTGCACGGGTTCTCCTGACCGCCTCACGAAAACAGGAGATCGCGCGAGCGCAGGAGGATGCTGCGGTGAGTCGCCCTGGTTTGGTGCGAAGTCCTGCGCTGGTGCGGGGCGGCCGCAACTCGTTTAGCGTGGTCCGGGTGGGCAACATCGCACTGCGCGACCTCGACGACGACGACTTCGACGCGATCTTCGAGATGATGCGCGACCCCGAGGCGGTCGCGATGGCGGCATTCACCGCATCCGACCCCGACGACCGCGCCGCGTTCGACGCATGGCTCGAGCGCCAGCGCACGACCGTCGGCGTGCGGATGTTCGTGGTGACCGAGAACGGCGGCTTCGCGGGGACCGCCGGGCTCTTCACCGTCGACGGCGACCGCGAGGTCACCTACTGGATCGCGCGGCACGCCTGGGGCCGAGGCGTCGCGACCGCTGCGCTCGAGCTGCTCGTCTCGCACGAGCCGGAGCGACCCCTCTACGCGCGCGCCGCGGCCGACAACGTCCGGTCGGTTGCGGTGCTGTCGAAGGCGGGCTTCACCGAGGTGCGGCGCGAGGTGAGCTTCGCGCCGGGTCTCGGCCGCGAGGTCGACGAGATCGTCTTCGCGCTCGTCCCCACCCTGGAATGAGAAAGACCCCCCGAAAAGCATGGGGGGTCTTTCTCATTCCGTGCGCGAGGCGGGAGTTGTCCCTACCGCCTCTCCGCTCGCCGCTTCGCGGCGGGCGGAGCCTCGGGCGGCAGGGGCCCGCCCGAGGCGGGTTCGCCGCGACACCTCGTCCAGGGAATGAGAAAGACCCCCCGAAAAGCATGGGGGGTCTTTCTCATCCGGTGCGCGAGGCGGGAGTTGAACCCGCACGCCCTTTCGGGCACTGGCACCTGAAGCCAGCGCGTCTGCCTATTCCGCCACTCGCGCGAACCGCGGCGTCCGAAGATCCACGACTCAACCTCCCGAGGATATCACGCGCCCCGCCGCACTCCTGAACTCCGGTGGGCACAACCCCCGCTGATTTCAACGAGATCGGAGCCCACTCGAGCGTGTTCTCGCGCCTCTCACGGTCACCACAGCGGAGCCAACTAGCATGTACGCGACCGGTTGGCCTGCCCGAGGAGCCCTGTGGGACTACTAGACAGCTTCGAGAAGGGTCTCGAGCGCGCGGTCAACAGCGCGTTCGCGAAGACCTTCCGCAGCGGCATCCAGCCTGTCGAGATCGCCTCCGCACTGCGCAGCGAGCTCGACAAGAAGGCCGCGGTCGTCACCCGCGATCGCATCCTCGCGCCCAACACGTTCACGGTGCGGCTCGCGCCGGCCGACAACGACCGGATGCTGACGATCGGCCCCGCTCTCGGCGACGAGCTCGACACACTCGTGCAGAAGCACGCGAAGGCGCAGGGCTACTCGTTCGCCGGCCCCGTCTCGATCGCCCTCGTCCGCGACGAGCAGCTGTCCACCGGGACGCTCCGGGTGGAATCGTCCACTGCGCAGGGCACGGTCGCATGGCGCGGTGTCATCGACATCGACGGGCGGCGGCATCCACTGGTGAAGTCGCGCACCGTGATCGGTCGCGGCAGCGACGCCGACATCACGATCGCCGACCCGGGCACCAGCCGCAGGCACGTCGAGATCCTCTGGGACGGCGAGCGCGCGATGGTCCGCGACATGAACTCGACGAACGGCACGCTCCTGGACGGACGCAAGGTCACCGAGGCGGCGCTGGCGCCCGATTCGACCGTGACGATCGGGCGCACCAAGATCGTGTTCCGCGTGGTTGCGCAGGCCGCCCCGCCGCGACCGTCGGCACAGGCATCCGATGTGACCCGCGTGTTCGACACCCGCCAAGGAGGACCGCTTCCGTGAGCGAGCTCACCCTCCTGCTGCTGCGCATCGGCTTCCTCCTGCTGCTGTGGTTCTTCGTGTTCGCGGTCGTCTATTCGCTGCGCGCCGACCTGTTCGGCGTGAAGGTGCGACGGATGCCGGAATCCGCCGCCCCCGCGGCAGCCGCCCCGGCGGCAGCCGCCCCGGCGGCAGCCGCCCCCGCCCCGGCTCAAGCCGGCGCCGCGACCGCCACGGTCGTACCGATCGGCGCCCCCAAGGCCGGGGTCAAAGGCGGACCGGCCACGACGTCGGCGGTCTCGCGCATCGTGATCACGAGCGGCCCGAAGACCGGACTCGAGCTGCCCCTCGGCACCGAGCCGCTGACGATCGGCCGGTCGAGCGAGTCGGGCCTGGTGATCCGCGACGATTACACCTCGAGCCACCACGCGCGTCTCGTGCTCTGGGGCGAGCAGTGGATGATCCAGGACCTCGATTCCACCAACGGCACGTGGCACGACGCCGCGCGCGTGACGGCGCCCGTGCCGATCACGGTCGGCGCCCCCATCAAGGTCGGCGCGACGACCTTCGAGCTGCGGAAGTAGCAGCGGACCCCTACCCATGGTCTTCCAAGGCTCGAGCACCGCGATCTCGCATACCGGCAAGGTGCGCTCCAACAACCAGGACTCCGGCTACGGGGGCTCGAACCTCTTCGCCGTCGCCGACGGCATGGGCGGTCACGCGGGCGGCGACGTCGCCTCGAGCCTGGCGATCATGCGCCTGCAGTCGGTGGATCAGCCGTTCGCCTCGACGTCCGAGGCCGAGCGGGCACTGCGCGATGCGATCTCGGATGCTGCGGCCGAGCTGATCGACACGGTCGCCGTGCGTCCGGAGCTGGCGGGGATGGGCACGACCGTCAGTGCGCTCGTGATGGTCGACGACTACGCAGTCATCGCGCACATCGGCGACTCGCGGATCTACCTGTACCGCGACGGCGCCCTCACTCAGATCACGACCGACCACACCTTCGTGCAGCGACTCGTCGATTCGGGGCGGATCACGCCGGAGGAGGCGCGATTCCACCCGCGCCGATCGGTGCTCATGCGGGTGCTCGGCGACATGGATGCCGACCCCGAGGTCGACACGTTCATCATGCCGACCCAGCAGGGCGACAGATGGCTCCTCTGCTCCGACGGCCTCTCGGGCGTCGTCGACGACGCCCACACCGCCAAGGCGCTCGGAGCGGGCCTCGCCCCGGGTCGCACCGCCGACGCGCTGCTCAAGCAGGCGCTCGACGGCGGCGCGCCCGACAACGTCACCCTCGTCCTGGTCGACGTCGGAGGACAGCATCCGATCTTCTCCGGCACGCCCACGATCGTGGGGTCGGCCTCCAACCCCATCGGCATCGAGGTGCCCGCGGCCCGATCGGGCCGCGGCGGATGGCTGCACCCGAATCGTCAGGCCGCCAACGAGCCGACGCATTTCGAGCCAGAGGCGCAGTTCCTCGAGGAGCTCATCGAAGAGGATCGGCGGCGGGCCCGGCGGCGGCGCGCGGGCTGGATCATCGGACTCGTCGTCGTGCTCGCCCTCATCGCGGGGGGGCTCTTCCTGGCCTATCAATGGACCCAGACCCGCTACTTCGTCGGCACCGACCAGGACACCGTGGTGATCTACCGCGGAATACAGCAGGACATCGGCCCGATCTCACTCTCGTCCGTGTACCTCGACACCGCGATCCCCATCGCCGATCTGCCCGAGTTCGAGCGATCCGCGGTCGAGGCGACGGTGTCTGCGCAGTCGCTCCAGGATGCCCAGCAGATCACCGACCGCCTCCGTGACACCGTGGCGGTGAGTCGATGACCGTCGCCCCCGAGCAGGTCTCTGCCGATACCGCGGTACTCCGGGCCCTGCGCCGCATCCGCGTTCCGCAGACGCACCGCAACCGCGAGCTCGCGCTCCTCATCTTCGCGATCGCGATCAACGCGTCCGCCGTCGCACTCGTGCAGCTCGGCGCCGCCGGGGTGATCGATCCGAAGTTCCTGATCTACTGCGGCGGACTCACCTCGCTCGCCATCGCGCTGCACATCGTCCTGAGGCTCGTCGCCAGAGATGCCGACCCGTTCGTCGTGCCGATCGCCACCCTCCTCACCGGCATCGGCATCGCGATGATCTACCGCATCGACATCGCCGATGGCCTGCACGGCTGGGGGGCATTCTCCACTCGGCAGCTCGCGTGGGCCGGCATCGCACTGGTCGGTGCGATCCTCATTGTGGTGCTGCTGCGCAACTACCGCGTGCTCTTCCGGTACACGTACGTGTCGGGGTTCATCGGCATCCTCCTGCTCGTGCTGCCGTTCATCCCCGGCATCGGCACCGATGCCAACGCGAATGTATGGGTGTCGTTCGGCATCTTCTCCTTCCAGCCCGGCGAGCTCGCCAAGATCGCCCTCGCCATCTTCTTCGCCGGCTACCTCGTCCGCACCCGCGAGAGCCTGACGTCGGTGGGAACGCGGTTCCTCGGCATGACGTGGCCGCGTGCCCGCGAACTCGGACCACTCCTGGTGATCTGGCTGGTCTCGCTCGGCATCATCGTGTTGCAGCGCGACCTCGGCACGGGTCTGCTGATCTTCGGAATGTTCGTGGCGATGCTGTACGTGGCGACCGGCAAGACGAGCTGGGTCATCATCGGCGTCATCCTGGCCGCGGGCGGCGCGTTCCTGGCCTCGCGCGTGCTCCCGTACGTCGGCGGCCGGTTCGCGAACTGGCTGGATGCCTTCAGCCCCGAGGTGATCGACCGCAACGGCGGCAGCTACCAGCTCGTGCAGGGCATCTTCGGTCTCGCGCAGGGCGGTCTCATCGGCACGGGTCTCGGACAGGGCAGGCCCTACATCACCCCGCTCGCGCAGAGCGACTACATCCTGCCCAGCCTAGGCGAAGAGCTCGGGCTCGTCGGGGTCTTCGCCATCCTGTGCCTCTACATGGTCTTCACGAGCCGCGGCATCCGCATCGGGCTCGCCGGTCAGGACGACTTCGGCAAGCTCCTCGCGACTGGCCTGTCGTTCATCATCGCCCTCCAGGTGTTCATCATGGTCGGCGGCGTCACACGTCTGATCCCCTTGACCGGCCTCACCACACCGTTTCTCGCCGCCGGCGGATCGTCGCTGGTCGCGAACTGGCTGATCGTCGCGTTGCTGCTGCGCATTTCGGATGCTGTCCGCAGCCGTCCTCGGGTGGTGATCGGCTGACATGACTAAAGAACTTAGAAGACTCAGCATCCTGATGCTCATCATGTTCCTCGCGCTGTTCGGCTCGACGAGCTGGATCCAGGTCGTGCAGGCCGAATCGCTGTCGCAGAACGAGCGCAATACGCGCGCCCTGTACGACTCCTATCAGGTGCAGCGCGGCTCGATCATCGCGTCGGGTTCCGCGATCGCCTCATCGGTGCCCTCCGACGACGTGTACAGCTGGCAGCGCATCTACACCGATGCCGACCTGTGGGCGCCGGTGACGGGCTTCATCAATCCCGCGCTCGGCTCGGCCACGGGCATCGAGCAGGCGATGAACCAGGAGCTCAGCGGCAAGGCCGGCTCGCAGTTCCTGGATCGGGTCGAGCGGATCATCACGGGTCAGACGCCCCGCGGCTCCAACGTCGTCCTCTCGCTCGACGCGAACGTGCAGCGGGTCGCGTACGAAGCGTTGAGCGGGCTCCAGGGCGCGGTCATCGCGATCGAGCCGTCGAGCGGCCGCGTCCTCGCGATGGCGACGAGCCCCAGCTACGACACGAACCTGCTCGCCACGCACGACAGCGACGGGGCGAACGCCGCGTACGACATCCTCGACACCGACCCCGCGCATCCCCTCTTCAACCGTGCGATCGGGGGAGACCTCAATCCGCCGGGATCGACGTTCAAGCTCGTCGTGGCCTCGGCCGCGCTGGCATCCGGCACTTACACCCCCGCCTCGACGCTGCCGAACCTCGCGTCGTACACGCTCCCCGGAACGACGACGGCGATCAGCAACGCGGGCGGCGGCACGTGCGGTGGCGGCGACACCGTCACGATCGCCGACGCGTTGCGGTTGAGCTGCAACATCCCGATGGCGCAGCTCGCCGTGCTGGTGGGTGACGACGCGATCCGCGAAGAGGCGGAGAAGTACGGGTTCAACTCGTCGTTCACGATGCCGCTGACCTCGACCGCCTCGACCTACCCGCGCGGGCTGTCCGACGACCGCACCGCTCTCACGGGCTTCGGGCAGGGTGACGTGCGGGCCACCCCGCTGCAGATGGCGATGGTCTCGGCGGGCATCGCCAACGGCGGAGTCGTGATGAACCCGCGCATGGTGGATCGAGTCGTCGCACCGGATCTGTCGGTGCAGAAGACGTTCGACGACACCCAGTTCGGGCGCGCGCTCGACCCGGGTCTGGCACAGGAGATGGTGACGATGATGGTGGCCAATGTCAGTGATGGCGCAGCCTCGGGTGCAAGAATAGACGGGGTCGACGTGGCCGGTAAGACGGGCACCGCGGAGAATGGGTCGGACCAGCCCTACACGCTGTGGTTCACCGGGTTCGCCCCGGCGACGAACCCTCAGGTCGCCGTAGCCGTTGTCGTTGAAGACGGCGGCGGGCAGGGTCAAACGGGCAGCGGCAACACCATCGCGGCGCCCATCGCGAAAAAGGTCATGGAGGCGGTGCTGGGGAAATGAGACCGACGCAGGGAGTGACCTTCGGCGGCCGCTACGAGCTCGACTCGCGGATCGCCATCGGCGGCATGGGCGAGGTGTGGGAGGCGACCGACCACGTGATCGGCCGCACCGTGGCGATCAAGATCCTCAAAGACGAGTACATGGGCGACCCGGGGTTCCTCGAGCGTTTCCGCGCCGAAGCCCGTCACGCCGCGCTCGTCAACCACGAAGGCATCGCGAGCGTCTTCGATTACGGCGAGGAGGCCGGAAGCGCCTTCCTGGTGATGGAACTCGTCCCCGGCGAGGCACTGTCGACCATCCTCGAGCGCGACGGATCGTTGTCGACCGACAAGACCCTCGACATCGTGGCCCAGACCTCCGCGGCGCTGCAAGCCGCCCACTCCGCCGGTCTGGTGCACCGTGACATCAAGCCCGGCAACCTGCTGATCACCCCCGACGGCCGCGTCAAGATCACCGACTTCGGGATCGCACGCATCGCCGACCAGGTGCCGCTGACGGCGACCGGTCAGGTGATGGGCACCGTGCAGTACCTGTCGCCCGAGCAGGCGTCCGGTCACCCCGCGTCACCGGCGACCGACACGTACTCGCTCGGCATCGTCGCCTACGAGAGCCTCGCGGGCAAGCGTCCGTTCACTGGCGAATCGCAGGTCGCGATCGCGATGGCGCAGATCAACGAGCAGCCGCCGCCGCTTCCGCCGACGGTCGCTGTACCCGTGCAGAACCTCGTCATGGCGATGATCGCGAAGAAGCCGGAGGATCGCCCCGCCTCGGCTGCGGCGGTCGCGCGCGCGGCCACGGCTCTGCGCCGTGGCGATCTCGCCACGGCTGCCGCGGCCGTGCCGGCGATCGCGACCGGCGCCACCGCCAGTGACGATGCGACGCAGCTGCTGACCTCGACCGACGGCGCCGACGCGACGCGCCTCCTGCCCGCTGCAGAACCGGCGGCCGAAGGCTCCGAGCGCAAGCGCAGCCCGTGGACCTGGCCGCTCATCGCCCTGATCGTGCTGCTCGTGCTCGTAATCGCCGGCACGGTCTGGGCGCTGGTCGCCAATCAGACCCCTGCGCCAGGCCCCACCGACTCGCCGAGCGTATCGGTCGGCCCATCGCGCACACCGACTCCGACCCCGACCCCGACCGCCACCAGGATCAACATCGATGCCCTGAACCTGGTGGGCATGGACTGCTCCGCTGCGAGCGACGCGGCCAAGGCCGCCGGCGTCGAAGCGGTCAACTGCGTAGGTGGCGACCCGGCTCCGACCGCGACCGACGTGAACAAGGTCTACCGAGTGTCTCCGACCGGACGCATCGAGCCCTCGCAGCTGCTCACGCTCACGTTCTACAGCGACCAGACGCCGATGGCGACACCGACCGCGCCCACGCTGCCCGCACAAGTGAACGCGGGCGGAACCGCGAAAGTCGGTTGGACGGGCTACACGTGCCCCGCAGGCACGTCGGTCACCGCCTACAACCTGGTCGCGACCAACGGCATCTTCGCGGTCAACGGCGCATCGTCGGCCTCATTCGGGCCAAACGATCGCGAGGGCGACATCAACGTCGCAAACGCCGCCGGCACGTTGACGGTCAAGTACACCGTCACCTGCAGCGGTAGCGCTGGCCAGCGCGCCTCGGGTGACTCGCCCGAGGCCAATGCGCAGATCGTGACGACGACGCCGCCCGCCACGTCTACGCCGACCCCCTGATCGACCCTCCCAGCCTGGCCCGGTCATCGGACTGGGTTAGGCTGGGATCTTTCCACCCAGGGAGCGACCGTGACAGCTGAGCCACGCGTGCTTTCGGGGCGCTACCGCGTCGACGAGATCATCGGGCGCGGTGGCATGGCCTCCGTCTATCGCGGTTACGACCTCACGCTCGGTCGTCAGATCGCGATCAAGATCCTGAAGCACGACCTCGCGTCCGACAACGCATTCCGCACCCGCTTCCGCCTCGAGGCGCAGGCCGCGTCGCGGATGGCGCATCCCACGATCGTGCGGGTGTACGACGCGGGCGAAGACACCGAGATCGGGCCGGACGGCACGTCGCACCCCATCCCCTACATCGTGATGGAACTCGTACACGGCGAACTCCTGAAAGACATCATCTCCGAGGGCCCCGTGCCGGTGGCCGACGCGGTGCGCTACGTCGACGGCATCCTCGAGGCTCTGGAGTACTCCCACCGTGCCGGCGTCGTGCACCGCGACATCAAGCCAGGCAACGTGATGGTGACCGAGGCCGGTCAGGTCAAGGTCATGGACTTCGGCATCGCACGCGCGGTGTCGGATTCGTCGTCCACGGTCGCCGAGACGACCGCCATCCTCGGCACGGCCGCGTACTTTTCGCCGGAGCAGGCCAAGGGTGAGCCGGTCGACGCGCGTGCCGACCTGTACTCGGCCGGGGTGGTGCTCTACGAGATGCTTGCCGGACGCCCGCCGTTCCGGGGCGAATCGCCGGTGGCGGTCGCCTACCAGCACGTGAGCGAGACGCCGCTGGCTCCCTCCGAGGTCAACGAGACCGTGCCGCGGGCGCTGGATGCCGTCACCCTGCGCGCGCTCGCGAAGGATCCGTTCCAGCGGTATCAGGATGCTGCGAGCTTCCGTGAGGCGCTCGACGCGACGATCGACGGCGCATCGCCGTCCAAACGTCAGCTCGGCGCGCTCACCAGCGAACTGTACGGCCCGAGCCCGCGCCAGGCGGCCGAGACGGCGCGGTCGCTCCGGCAGCTGAGCACCGACACCACGATGAAGCGCACGCAGGCCGGGCCCCCGGCCGCATGGATCTGGGCGGGCGTCGCCGTACTGGCGGTCCTGCTGATCTCGGTGCTCATCTGGGTGATGACGATTCCGCGCGGCAATGAGATCCCCGCCAACTCGCGCATCGTTCCGGATGTCGTCGACGTGGGCTACGACAAGGCGAACTCGATGCTCGCCGAGGAGGATCTGGTCGCCTTCCGCATCGACGAGGCCGACTCGGACATCGCCGAGGGCAACGTGACCCGCACCGATCCGGCCGCAGGCGCTTCGGTCAATCCCGGGCAGCGCATCACGGTGTACGTCTCGAAGGGGCAGCAGACCGCCACGGTTCCGGTGCTCGTCGGGCTCTCGCAGGAGGCGGCGAACGCCGCGCTGACCCAGGTGGGCCTCGCACTCGGCGCGGTGGTATCTCGCAACGACCCCGGCCTGGCCGCCGGTGTCGTGATCTCGGCCGCCGAACCCGATGGCGCGGTCGTGCCGGTCGGCACGACCGTCGATCTCGTGGTCGCGACCGGACGCGTCGTGATCAACGACCTCACCGGCTACACGGTCGAGGCGGCGACCCGCGAACTCGAGGATCCTGCTTCGCAGCTCACCGTGGCCACCCAAGAGGATCCGAGCTGCAAGGCGTCGACCCCGACGATCGTCAAGACCCAGTCCCTCCCGCCGGGCGAGGCGCCGGTCCACTCCACGGTCACCCTGACCTACTGCACCGGCCCCTGACGCGTCGCGGTCAGCGACGTGGGCTCAGCGCGGCGCCTCTGACCGCGGCATCCGCTACGCCCACACTCTCGAGCCAGTTGCCGAGCAGCCGATGGCCGCCCTCGGTCAGCACGCTCTCCGGGTGGAACTGCACGCCCCAGAGCGGCAGTTCGCGATGCGCGACGCCCATGATCGTGCCGCTGTCGGTGCGAGCGGTCACGACGAGCTCGGCCGGGACGGTGTGGGGGACGATCGCGAGAGAGTGGTACCTCGTGGCGGTGAACGGGTCGGGCAGGCCGGCGTAGAGCGGGCTGCTGTCGTGATGCACCCGCGAGGTCATGCCGTGCATCAGCTCGGGCGCGTGATCGACGCGCGCGCCGAACGCTTCGCCGATCGCCTGGTGCCCGAGGCAGACCCCCAGGAGCGGGATGCTGCGCTCGGCCGCCGCACGGATCACGGCGATCGACGCACCGGCCTGCGCGGGCGCGCCAGGACCGGGGGAGACGAGCACTCCGCGGTAGGCGGCGATGGCGGATGCTGCGGCATCCGGATCGATCGCATCGGCCTCGATCAGGGTCGTCGTCGCGCCCAGCTCGTGCAGGTAGCCCACGAGGGTGTGCACGAAGCTGTCATGGTTGTCGACGACGAGCACGTCCGCGCTCACTGGACAGTGACGTCCTGGGGGTTCACGAACTGGCTCACCCAGGGGAACACCCAGAAGAACAGGCCGTACAGCACCGCCGCTGCCAGGACGAGGAGAATGAGCACCCGCACCCACCAGGGTCCTGGCAGGATGTGCCACAGTCCGGCGTACATCAGGTGGTCAGCCCTTCGGTCAGCGACCGCGGGGGACCCGACGATCGGGGCGTGAACGATTCGAACACGCTGTACCCGACGATCCGCTCGCTCATCGCGTACATCGGACTGCAGCTCGTCATCGTCATGAACCGCTCTCCGGCGGGCGCGGTCGTGGCCTGGGGAACGGGCAAGAGTACTTCGACCGCGTCGGGGGTGACGTATTCGAGCGTGCGGAAGCGGTAGGTGTACCACCCGTCGGGCGTCTCGATCACGATCGCATCGCCGACGTGCAGGTCGGCGATGCGGTTGAACGGCTTGCCCCAGGTGGTGCGGTGGGCGGCGAGCGCGAAGTTGCCGACCTCGCCGGGCATCTTCGTGCCCGGGTAGTGTCCGATGCCGATCGGGTCGAGCGTTCCCTCGCGGGTGACGCCGCCGGCGATACTGACGTTGTAGTCAGCTCCGAAACGCGGGATCAGCATCGTGCCGAACACCTGCGCGTCCTCGGGCTGCGGCAGGACGACCGGATCCGCGGTGGCCGGCGTGGCGGCGGGAACGGTGGCCGACTTCGGGTGGGCGCGGTAGTCGTCCTCCCACTGCTGCGAGAGCTGCTGCCCCGCCGCGTTGCGCTCCGCGCCGTAGATCACGTCGCCGATCCAGAGTTGCCACGAGACGTAGAGGAGTGTGACGACGCCGATGGTGATGAGGATCTCGCCGAGGACTCCGAAGAACGAAGCCCGGCGACGCCGAGGGCGGAGGGTCGGCGCGGCCGGCCCATTCGCCTTTTTCGTCGCAGCGCTCACAGTGGGGATTCTACTGAGCGGGCGCTGTGATCAGGCTGGCAGAAGGGCATGCCTGTCGACGATGCCTTGGCGGGGCGGGTTGGCCGGGTAGAATGGTCGCCATGGCACGGTCAGCAAAGAACGACGATCCGCTCGTCGAGCGCAGTGAGGGTGAGGCCGCGCCCAACCCGGTGTGGTTCAAGCCGATCATGCTCGGGCTCATGCTCGTCGGGCTCGTGTGGGTGCTGGTCTTCTACCTGAGCGGCATGCAGTATCCGATTCCCGGCATCGACGCCTGGAATCTCGTCATCGGCTTCGGGATCGCGTTCATCGGGTTCCTGATGACGACCCGCTGGCGATAGCGCTCCTCGCTTCGAATTACACCCGTGTGATTCATCCCCAGGTGTGGATGAATCTGTGGATAACTTCCACACGCACCAGTGCGGCGGTGATCGAGTAGCGAGCTCGCGAGCGTATCGAGATCTCGCTACCCGTACACCGCGACGGGGATCAGCAGGATCAGCGCGAGGGTCAGCGCGCTCAACAGCACGACCTGCAGTCGCCGCCGTCTGACCGATCTCGTCCGGGCGAAGATGAACCCGGCCACAGCTCCCGCGATCAGGCCCCCGAGGTGCGCCTGCCACGAGATCTGCACCGCGGCCATCGAGCCTGCCATCAAACCTTGCACGAACGGGAACGCGAAGTTGATCCCGATCAGGATCGCGATGCCCGTGACGTTCGCGCCGATGTGCCGGCCGATCACGAGGAGCGCGCCGAACAGACCGAAGATCGCACCGGAGGCACCCACCACCGGCACGCCGAACCCGAGGAGCGCGACCCCGACCGATCCGCCCAGCCCGCTGATCAGATACAGCGCGAGAAACCGCCCGCGCCCGAGCAGCGGTTCGAGGCTGCGCCCGATCATCCAGAGCGCGAGCATGTTGAGCCCGACATGCCAGAAGCCCTGGTGCACCAGCAGCACGGTGAACAGCCGCCACGGCTGGAACACGCCCGACAGCTCCGGGTACAGCAGCGGCGCGTAGAACGCGAACCACTGCTGCACCGGTGAGCCGGGAATCAACTGCGTCAGGTAGGCGATCGCCGTGACCAGGATGATCCCGTACGTCACCAGCGGTCGAGAATCGGATGCGGTGACCACCCGAGCGCGAGATCGACCCCAGCGCCGCTGCGCCTTCACCTGGGCCGGGGTCTGGGTCTTTTGCTGGTCACGGAGGCACTCCGGGCAGATCACGCCGACGGCTGCCTGCGTCTGGCATTCGGGGCAGATCGTGCGCAGACACCGCTGACACAGCACGAAGCTCTGCCGATCGGGATGCCGATAGCAGAAGTTGTCGCTGTTGCGGCGGAATTCGGTGGTGGTCACAACTGTGGCGGGTGATGCCTAGACCGTGACGATGTCGATCGACTGCAGGACGACGGGCTCGATCGGGCGATCGCCCGCGCCGGTCGGCACTGCACCGAGCGAGTCGACGACCGCACGGGAGGCGGCATCCGCCACCTCACCGAAGATCGTGTGCTTTCCCTGCAGCCACGGCGTCGGGTCGGTCGTGATGAAGAACTGCGAGCCGTTGGTGCCTTCGGCCTTGCCGGTGATCGCGTTGCGACGCAGGCCGGCGTTGGCCATCGCGAGCTTGTACGGGTCGTTGAAGTTCAGCTCGCCGTTGATCTCGTCGTCGAAGTTGTAGCCCGGGCCGCCGGTGCCCTGACCGAGCGGGTCGCCGCCCTGGATCATGAAGTTCGGGATGATGCGGTGGAAGACGACGTCCTTGTAGAGCGGGCCCTCGCCGGGCTTGCCGGTCTTGGGATCGGTCCACTGGCCGGTGCCGTCGGCGAGACCGACGAAGTTCTTGACGGTACGGGGAGCGTGGTCGCCGTAGAGGTTGACGACGATGTCGCCGTGGTTGGTGTGCAGAGTGGCAACCGCTGTGTGCTGAGGCATGCGTACATTCTCTCAGAGTTCTGTGCAAGGCCTCCCGCTCTGGGCCACGTCTGGCAAGATGGGACGACCATCACCTCAGCCTTTAGGGAGGGCCCCTCGTGAGCCTCAGCCGCAAGCGCAAGAAGGAACTCCAGAAGCTCCAGTCCCAGGCGAACGACCTGTGGGCGTCGCAGCAGATCCTCGTCAGCGAGGCAGCCGATGTGGCGCGCCAAGCGGGTCGTCAGCTCGGTCACTTCCACCGTGAACAGGTCGTCCCCACCGTGAAGGACGGCTACGGGCGCTACGCCGCCCCGTATGTCGACAAGAGCGTCAAGTTCTCCAGGCAGGTACTCTCGGATCGGGTCGTTCCCGCCGCGGGCGCGGTCGTCGGTTCGGCCCTGTCCGTGTGGGACGCCGCGAACGACACCCGCGCGCGCATCGCGAGCGGCAGCGGATTCCCGGATGCCCGCTCCTACGCCAAGAGCCTCGACAAGTACGGCGATGCCGCGAGCAAGAAGATCGCCGCATCGCTCGCCTTCGCCCAGCCGCAGAAGAAGGGCATCGGTGCTGGCGGCGTGATCGCCATCATCCTCGGCGTCGCCGCCGCGGCCGGAGTGCTCTACGCCGCGTGGCAGACGCTGCGCGCCGACGACGAGCTGTGGGTGGCTGACGACCCGCTGCGCGCGCCCGACGCCTGAGCCATCCTGCGGAGGTCGAGTAGCGAGCGCCAGCTCCACGGCCCGCGCACGTCGAGTAGCGGGCGCCAGCTCCACGGCCTGCGGAGGTCGAGTAGCGAGCGCCAGCGAGCGTATCGAGACCGGACAAACCAGTGACCGACCCTCTCACCCGCGTGCGCGACGCGGCATCCGCTCGCGGTCTCGACATCGAGATCCGCGAGCGCCCCGCCGCGAACAGTCTCGCCGAGGCGGCCGGGCTCCTCGGGATTCCTGCGTCCGGGATCGTGAAGACCCTGGTCGTCAAGCGCAGCGACGACACCTATCTGTTCGCCCTCATCCCCGGCGATCGGTCCATCTCGTGGTCGAAGCTGCGTGCCGTCGTGGGTGTGAACAAGCTGCAGCTTCCGGATGCCGGCCGCGCCCTCGAGGCAACCGGGTATGAACGCGGCACGATCGTGCCGATCGGCAGCACCACCGAATGGCCGATATTCGCCGACGAGCTCATCGTCGGCGCCCGCATCGCGATGGGGGCCGGAGCACACGGCTACAGCCTGTTCGTCGAGGCCGATGATTTGATCGCGGCATACGGAGCGACTGTCGCCGACATCTCGCAGCCGGCGGAGTGACGGCATCCCTCAGATGAGGTTCGCCATCTGCAGCGCGATGTCCACCAGCTTCACGCGTTGCAGCGTCCTCACCTCGGCCAGCGTGAACCAGCCGGCGCGGTCGGTGGAGCCGTCAGCCTCATTCCGCAGCTGGCCGCCGGTGATTCGCGCGCGGTAGACGATCCGCAGCGTGTGCAGCGGACTGTCAGCGCCTCCGGCGATGCGGCGCGCGGCGGGGATCACGCGGGAATGGATTCCGAGCAGCTCGCCGACGGCGGCACGATAGCCCGTCTCCTCGCGCACTTCGCGGCGAGCGGCGTGCTCAGGGTCTTCGCCGGCTTCCAGTCCGCCGCCGGGCATCGTCCATGCCGAGCGGCGACCTTCGTTCCAGTGTGCGAGCAGCAGCCGACCGTCGTCATCGGTGATGACGCAGTACGCCGCGACGCGCATATCCATGCGCCTCACCCTACCCAAGCCGCTGCCGCGGGTCGGCGGTCGCGCCAGATGCGGTGTCTGGGTTCACGACACGTGTCACACGTGATGTGTCGCTCATGTCTCGGGTCATAGGTCACAGTTCGGGACCACGAACCCTGCGGCAACCGAATCTGAGCATCCGCGGTTCATGGGCCGCTTGTGGTCGCATTCCGACCGCCGATGCGGCAGCACCTGGCTCACGAACCCGAGCGGCTCCCGCTCGCGAGCACGTTGTGGTCGAATTACGACCGCCGATGCGGCAGCACCTGGCTCATGAATCGAGCATCGGCACCGGCGCCACCCGGCCGATGGCCCACAGATGACAGATGTGGAGCCTAGGAGATTCGAACTCCTGACATCCTGCTTGCAAAGCAGGCGCTCTACCAACTGAGCTAAGGCCCCGAGGGGTTAGTGGGGCTACCAGGACTTGAACCTGGGACCTCTTCATTATCAGTGAAGCGCTCTAACCGCCTGAGCTATAGCCCCGAAACCGTTGCGACGCGAGCGCCGTCAACCTCCAAGACTTTACCCGACGACCGCCGATTTCTCGAATCCGCCGGCCCCCGCATCCGCGAACGGAATGTCAGTTCGAGGTGAAGCCGACGAGCAGTCCGCCGGTGACCTTCACCGCGAGGTTGTAGATGCCGGCGAGGACCGCACCGAGCACCGTGATGACGATCAGGTTGAGGATCGCGACGATCGCGGAGAACGCCATCACCTGCGGAAGGCCGATGAACGTCTGGATCGAAACCCCGCCGTCTGAGAAGCTCTGGAAGAACTCGTCGACCTTGTCGATCAGGCCCGTGGTCTGGATCACGGTGTAGACCAGGAAGAACGTGACGACCGTGACGATCGCCACGGCAACGGCGGCGAGGAACGAGAGCTTCACGGCAGACCAGAAGTCGATGTAGACCAGACGCAGTCGCACCTGCTTGGCGCTGGTCTTGTGGGTCGACTTCTTGGCCAGCTTGTCGGCTACCGTGCTCATGCGTCAGTACTCTCTTCGGGGGTCTCGGGGGAGGGCTGCTCCTCGTCGGCGGCGGCCTCCGATTCCTCGGTCAGGCCACGCTCTCCGTTGCGTGCGATCGCGATGATCCTGTCATCGTCGCCGGCGCGGGCGAATACGACACCCATGGTGTCGCGACCCTTGGCAGGCACCTCGGCCACGGCAGAGCGTACCACTTTGCCGCTGGCAAGAACCACCAAGACCTCGTCGTCGTCACTCACGATCAGACCGCCCGCGAGAACCCCTCGATCGTCGTTCAGCTTGGCCACTTTGATACCCAGACCGCCGCGTCCCTGGACGCGGTACTGGTCGACCGAGGTGCGCTTCGCGTAGCCGGCTTCGGTCACCACGAACACGTATCCCTCACCCTGAGCGACGGATGCCGAGAGCAGGCTGTCGCCCTCGCGGAACGACATTCCCTTGACGCCCGACGTCGAGCGGCCCATCGGTCGGAGTGCCTCGTCGGTCGCCGAGAAGCGCAGCGACATGCCGTGCCTGCTGATGAGGAGGATGTCGTCGCCCTCGTCGACCAGGAGAGCGCTCACCAGTTCGTCCGAGACGTCGGCGACCGAATCGTCTTCGACATCGCCGGCATCCGCGCGCAGCTTGATCGCGATCACGCCGCCTTGACGGTTGGTGTCGTACTCAGTCAGTCGCGTCTTCTTCACGAGCCCGCTCTTGGTGGCGAGCACGAGATACGTCGCAACACTGTAATCGCGGATGTCGAGGATCTGCGCGATCTCCTCATCGGGCTGCAGCGCGAGCAGGTTGGCGACGTGCTGACCCTTCGCGTCACGGCCGGCCTCGGGAACCTCGTACGCCTTGGCCCGGTAGACGCGACCCTTGGTCGAGAAGAACAGCAGCCAGTGGTGCGTGGTCGTGACGAAGAAGTGCTCCACCACGTCATCGGCCCGTAGCTGCGCGCCCTTGACGCCCTTGCCGCCGCGGTGCTGTTGGCGGTAGTTGTCGCTGCGGGTGCGCTTGATGTAGCCGTCACGGGTGACGGTGACGACCATCTCCTCCTGGGGGATGAGGTCTTCGATCGACATGTCGCCGTCGAAACCGTGCAGGATCTCGGTGCGGCGGTCGTCGCCGAACCTCTCCACGATCGCCGTAAGCTCGTCGCGGATGATCTCGCGCTGGAGGGCTGGGTCGGCGAGGATCGCCTGGAAACCGGCGATCTGCGTCTCCAGGTCGACGGCCTCGTCGATGATCTTCTGGCGCTCGAGGGCGGCGAGGCGACGCAGCTGCATCGTGAGGATCGCGTCGGCTTGGATGTCGTCGATGTCCAGCAGCGATTTCAAGCCTTCGCGGGCCTCGTCGACCGTCGGCGACCGACGGATGAGGGCGATGACCTCGTCGAGCGCATCCAGTGCCTTCAGGAGCGCACGCAGGATGTGCATCCGCTCTTCGGCCTTGCGAAGACGGTACTGCGTGCGCCGGACGATGACGTCGATCTGGTGGTCGATCCAGTGGCTGATGAAACCGTCGAGGGGAAGGGTGCGCGGCACGCCGTCGACGATCGCGAGCATGTTCGCGCCGAAGTTCTCCTGCAGCTGGGTGTGCTTGTACAGATTGTTCAGCACGACCTTGGCAACAGCATCCCTCTTCAGCACGATGACCAGGCGCTGGCCGGTGCGGCCGGAGGTCTCGTCGCGGATGTCGGCGATGCCGGTGATCTTGCCCTCGCGGGCCAGATCGCTGATCTTCACCGCGACGTTGTCCGGGTTCACCTGATAGGGCAGCTCGGTGATCACCAGGCACGTGCGCCCCTGGATCTCTTCGACGTTGATCACCGCACGCATGGTGATCGAGCCACGACCCGTGCGGTAGGCGTCCTTGATTCCGCGCGTACCGAGGATCTGCGCGGCGGTGGGGAAGTCGGGGCCGGGGATGCGCTCCATGAGCGCTTCGAGCAGCTCCTCGCGCGCGACATCCGGGTTTTCCAGCGCCCAGAGGGCGCCGGATGCGACTTCGCGCAGGTTGTGCGGCGGGATGTTGGTGGCCATGCCGACCGCGATGCCCACCGAGCCGTTGACCAGCAGGTTGGGGAATCGTGCGGGCAGGACGACAGGCTCTTGCGTCTGGCCGTCGTAGTTGGGCTCGAAATCGACGGTGTCTTCTTCGATGTCGCGCACCATCTCGAGCGCGAGGGGCGACATCTTCGTCTCGGTGTAGCGGGGAGCTGCAGCGCCCTGATTGCCCGGGGAGCCGAAGTTGCCCTGCCCGAGGGCGAGCGGATACCGCAGCGCCCAGGGCTGGACGAGCCGGACGAGCGCATCGTAGATGGGAGCGTCGCCGTGCGGGTGGTACTGACCCATGACCTCGCCGACGACGCGGGCGCACTTGGAGAACGACTTGTCGGGGCGGAACCCGCCGTCGTACATGCCGTAGATCACGCGGCGGTGCACGGGCTTGAGGCCGTCTTCGACGCGCGGCAACGCTCGGCCGACGATCACGCTCATCGCGTAGTCGAGGTAGCTGCGCTGCATCTCGAACTGCAGGTCGACCTGATCGATATGGCCGTGGTTGTGCTCGGGCGTGGCGTCCGGGCGTACTTCGTCAGTCATGTTCTCAGTTCCTGGCTAAGGCTCGAGCGGGGCTCAGATGTCGAGGAAGCGGACGTCTTTGGCGTTGCGCTGGATGAAGGTGCGACGCGATTCGACGTCCTCGCCCATGAGGGTCGAGAAAATCTCGTCCGCCGAGGCGGCATCGTCGATCGTCACCTGCAGCAGAGTGCGGGTCTCGGGATCCATCGTGGTCTCCCACAGTTCCTTGTCGTTCATCTCGCCGAGACCCTTGTAGCGCTGGATGCCGTTCTCTTTCGGGATCCGCTTTCCGCTCGCGACGCCTTCGGCCAGGAGCGCATCGCGCTCACGGTCGCTGTAGACGTACTCGTGCGCCGAGTTCGACCACTTGAGCCGGTACAGCGGCGGCTGCGCGAGGTAGACGTACCCGGCCTCGATGAGACCCCGCATGTAGCGGAACAGCAGGGTGAGCAGCAGCGTCGTGATGTGCTGGCCGTCGACGTCGGCATCGGCCATCAGCACGATCTTGTGGTACCGCGCCTTGGTGATGTCGAAATCCTCGCCGATGCCCGTGCCGAAGGCCTGGATCATGGCCTGGACCTCTTTGTTGCCGAGCGCGCGGTCGAGGCGCGCGCGTTCGACATTGAGGATCTTCCCGCGCAGGGCCAGGATCGCCTGGGTCCGCGGATCGCGACCCTGCACGGCCGAGCCGCCGGCCGAGTCGCCCTCCACCAGGAAGATCTCGCTGATCGAGGGATCCTTGCTCGTGCAGTCCTTGAGCTTGTCGGGCATCGCGGCGCTCTCGAACACGCTCTTGCGACGCGCGGTCTCACGCGCCTTGCGCGCCGCGAGGCGCGCGGTCGCCGCATCGATCGACTTGCGGATGATGTTCTTGGCCTGGGCGGGGTTGCGGTCGAACCAGTCGCCGAGCCGATCGCCCACGACCTTCTGCACGAAGGCCTTCGCCTCGGTGTTGCCGAGCTTGGTCTTGGTCTGACCCTCGAACTGCGGTTCCGACAGCTTCACCGAGATGACGGCGGTGAGGCCCTCGCGCACATCGTCGCCCGAGAGGTTCTCGTCCTTCTCTTTGAGCAGACCGTTCGCGCGCGCGTACTTGTTCACGAGCGTCGTGAGCGCTGCCCGGAATCCCTCTTCGTGAGTGCCGCCCTCGTGCGTGTTGATCGTGTTGGCGTACGTGAAGACGTTCTCGGTATAACTGGTCGTCCACTGCATCGCGACTTCCAGGGCGATCTTGCGCTCGGTGTCTTCCGACTCGAAGTCGATGATCTCCTCGTTGACGTGCTCGGCCTTGCGCACCTTGTTCAGGTACTCGACGTAGTCGACGAGTCCGCGCTCGTAGAGGAACACGTCTTCGCGCTGCGTCGGGGTGACGACCCCGTCGACCTCTTCGTCGATCGTCCCTTGAGGGCGCTCATCGTGCAGCTCGATCCGCAGACCCTTGTTGAGGAACGCCATCTGCTGGAAGCGCGTGCGCAGAGTGTCGTAATCGAACTCCACGGTCTCGGTGAAAATCGTCGGGTCGGGCCAGAACGTGATCATCGTGCCGGTCTCATCGGTCTCTTCGCCCATTTCCAGCTGCTGCTGCGGCTGACCGCCGTTGGCGAAACTGTGCCGCCAGACGTGACCCTGCCTCTTGATCTCGACCTCGAACCGGGTCGACAGCGCATTGACGACGGAAGAACCCACACCGTGGAGGCCACCCGAGACCGCATAGCCGCCGCCGCCGAATTTGCCGCCCGCGTGCAGGATCGTCAGCACCACCTCGACGGTGGACTTGGTCGGGTCGGAGGAGTGCGGATCGACGGGGATGCCGCGGCCGAAGTCGATGACCCGGATGCCGCCATCGGCGAGGATCGTGACGATGATCGCATCGTTCGCACCGGCCAGAGCCTCATCGACCGAGTTGTCGACGATCTCCTGGACGAGGTGATGAAGGCCCCGAGGACCGGTGGAGCCGATGTACATCCCCGGACGCTTCCGGACCGCCTCCAGACCCTCGAGAACTTGGATCTCGTCGGCTCCGTACTCATGCGGAGTCACCGCGGCGGGAGTCGAGACGGGTTCTTCGGGAACGCTTTCGGGGGTAAGAGACGTCATAGGTGTTCGAGCGCTCCACATCGGTTGGGCAGTATATGTCGAGTCTACCAAGAGACGGCCGTTCGCGACGCTTATATGCCCCTGTGGGGCGATGAATCGAACGAGGTGTCACCAAACCTAGGCTCAGCCGTAGGTATCGCGCGGGCCGCGCCCTGGAATGGCTCTGGGGCCCCATTTCCAGGAGGGAACGTCCGGTCCGATGAAGCGGATGCTGTCGACCCCCGCCTCCGGGAACCGGCGGACGATCTCCGACAGGATGTGGGCGCGCATGAGCTGGAGCTGTTTGGCCCAGGCCGTCGAATCCGCCTGCACGGTCAGCAGACCGTCGGTGAGCGCGACCGGGCGGGTGTGGCCGGCGGTGTCGGCCCCGGCGACATCGGCCCACTGCAGCACGAGATCCTCACGCGCGAGCTGAGAGTCCCATCCCGCGCTGCGGGTGAGATCTGAGAGCACATCTCCGACGCCGCGTGGGTCACGACCCGGCGTGAACGGGGCATTCTCGTCGTCCGTGCCGGTCCGGCGCTTGCGCCTGGCCGCGCGGGCGGAGGGCTTGAGCCCTCGCAGACGCAGGTAGGTCGCCAGCGTCTCGGGCAGTTCGGGTTCGAGCGCCCCGGGTCCGCCGGGGACACCGGGGTCAGGCATCCGTCTGCTCCACGATCCGCCCCGCCTCGACGCGTACGACCCGTGCCCGGAGTCCTGGCGGCACATCCTGCTCGACTGCGGCCGTCACGATGACCTGCTCGTAGCCTCCGGCGAGCTCGGCGAGCCTCGCGCGCCGATCGGTATCGAGTTCGGCGAACACGTCGTCCAGAATCAGCACGGGGTCGCCGAGCTGCGACTCGGCGCGCAACAGCTCGGCGGAGGCCAATCGCAGACTCAGCGCCATCGACCATGACTCGCCATGCGAGGCGTAGCCCTTCACCGGCAGTCCGCGCACGCGCAGGATCAGGTCGTCGCGGTGGGGCCCAACGAGAGTGAGGCCGCGATCGAGTTCGGCGCCGCGCTTGGCGGCGAGCGCCGCACGGAACAGGTCGGCCGTCGAAGCCGGCGCCGCATCGGACGCGGGGGCGGCGGCATCCTCTTCGGGATCCTCACCCCGCACCGACAGCGCCCAGTCCAGGCGCGGCTCATGGTCGGCGCCGGCGATCGCGGTGTAGGCCGCTGCGAGCGGGGACGCGAGATCGGCCGCGAGGCCGAGCCGCGCCTCGATCACCTCGGTGCCGAGCGAGACGAGCTTCTCGTCCCACACGTCGAGGGTCACGAGCGCATCGCCTCGGACGCCGCGCGCCTTCGCGGACTTCAGGAGCGTGGTGCGCTGACGGAGAACCCGGTCGTAGTCGGCGAGTACCCCGGCAAGGCGCGGTGCTCGCTGGACGAGGAGCTGGTCCGCGAAGCGGCGACGCGACGACGGGTCGCCGCGGACGATCTGCAGGTCTTCCGGCGCGAACAGCACGACCTGCGCGTAGCGCGGAAGCTCGGCGGTCTTGACGGCCGAGCCGTTGACCCGGGCGCGGTTGGATCCCTGCCTGTTCAGCTGGAGCTCGAGCTGCACCCGCCGCTCTCCGTGGGCGAGGCGAGCACGGACGATCGCGGCGTCGGCGCCGTCGCGCACCATCGGCGCATCGCTGGAGACCCGGTGGGATCCGAGCGTGGCGAAATAGGCGATCGCCTCGGCGAGATTGGTCTTGCCCTGCCCGTTGCGCCCGACGAAGACGTTGGGCCCGGGCACCAGCGCGACCTCCGCCACCGCATAGTTGCGGAAGTCGACGAGACTGAGGTGCTCCACGATCACTGGTTCAGGGTAGCCGGGGATGCCGACGCCAGCGGCCCCCGCGGAGATCGAGTAGGCGCGCCAGCGCCGTACCCCCGCGGATTACGTCGGTCCGGCGGATCTCGATACGCTCGCACGCTCGCTACTCGATCACCGCAACTGGGCTACCGCAGGAGCAGGTTGGGCTGCAGCAAGTACTTGAACGAGTCTGCCCCGGCCTTGTCGACCGACGTCTGCGCGGTGACGAGCACAGGACTCAGCTTGTTCGCGTTCTCGCTCGAGGTGAACGTGATCCGGGCGAACTCGCTGCGGACGGCGGCCAGCGACTCCAGCAGATACTGCGGGTTGAGCCCGAGGGTCACGTCTTCGCCCACGAGGTGGGCATCGACGGACTCGGACGCGCGCGCCTGCTCGGTGCCCGAGGCATCCATCGACACGCTGTCGGACGTGAAGGTGAATCGCAGCGGAGCCGATCGATCCAGCACGAGAGACACGCGACGCACCGCTTCGGTGAGCTCGGCGGTGTTGACCACCGCGTGATGGTCGGTCGCTTCGGGGAACAACCGGCGCACGGGCGGGAAGTTGCCCTTGATGAGAAGCGAGGTGACGGTCTTGTTGCCGGCGGTGAATGCGATGATCTCGCGGTCACCCGCGCCCGAGAACGCGATCGAGATGTCGCCGCCGTGGGCGAACGTCTTGCCGACCTCCTGCAGGGTGCGAGCGGGCACGAGCGCCGTGGTCGTCTCGTCGGATGCGGTACCACCGCCGTCCCAGGGAATCTCGCGGAGCGCGACGCGGTAGCGGTCGGTCGCGACCAGGCTGAGCTGAGTACCGCTCACCTCGAGCTGGACGCCGGTGAGGACGGGAGTCACATCGTCGCGGGATGCGGCGAACGCGACCTGTGCGATCGCCGTCGCGAAATCCTCGCCGGGGACGAGCCCCGAGTCGCCGGTGACCTCGGGAATGGCGGGGTACTCCTGCACCGGCATGGACGAGAGCGTGAAGCGGGCCGAACCACAGGTCAGGACGATGCCGCCGTCGTCATCGACCTCGATCTGGATCGGGGCATTGGGCAGCCGGCTCGCGATCTCGGAGAGCAGACGCCCGTGCACCAGGATCGTGCCGGGCTCATCGACTGTCGCTTCGATCGTGGTGCGCGCGGAGGCCTCGTAGTCGAAGGCGGCGAGCGAGAGTCCCTCGTCCGACGCCTCGATCAGCACACCGGCGAGGATCGGCTGCGGATTGCGCTGCGGCAGAAGCTTGACGACGAACGACACTGCTTCGCTGAACACATCGCGATTGACGTGGAACCTCACTGGCGCTCCCTCGAGCTTCGGGTCTTGGGTTCCCATGCTAGTGCCCGGCTCGATGTGCGCCAGGTTCAGGCTCCGCCACCGTCAAGGTGATCGATCGGAGTTCAATTGAATAGTTCTCTGTCATCTTCTTAACGGCTGTGGGAACTGTGGACAACTCGGCCGATGCGAGTAGAGAGCGGGGAACTACACCCGTGTGAGTTGTGGAGCGCCTGCGGAACCAGCATCCGATGATCTGCTGTTCAGATGTGTGTGCACCGGATCCATCCACAGGCCGGCTGTCCGGAACGACCACGTTTCCGCAGCCACACGAAGTTATCCACAGGTTTTCCACACTGTGCAGAACCGAGATGATGCCCCCGATCGTGGCTCGATGTCAAGGACTTATTGCGGCATATTGCACCGGCGGGCGACGACCGGAGCACACCGGCGAAGCATGCGACGCCGACGGGTCTGCGACGGCGAGGCGAGCGGGCGATCAGCGGCCGACGCGGCCCAGCTGGGTGGTGATCTCGGTGACCTGATTGTAGATGGAGCGACGCTCTTTCATCAGGTCGCTGATCTTCTTATACGCGTACATGACTGTGGTGTGATCGCGGTTGCCGAACAGATGCCCGATCTTCGGGAGCGACAGGCTCGTGCGCTCGCGACACAGATACATCGCGATCTGACGTGCAGTGGCGACGGACTGCGACCGGCTCGATCCGTACAGGTCGTCGACCGAGAGCTTGAAGTACTGCGCGGTGGCGGTGATGATGTCGGTCGGCGAGATGACGTTCGCATCGTCTTGGTCGATGATGTCGCGAAGGACCGTCTGGGCCAGCGACATATCGAGCGTCGACCGGTTGAGGCTCGCGAATGCAGAGACCCGGATGAGGGCGCCCTCGAGTTCGCGGATGTTCGACGACACCTTCGTGGCGATGTACTCCAGCACATCGTCGGGGATCTGCAGCCGCTCGCTCTGCGCTTTCTTGCGGAGGATGGCGATGCGGGTCTCGAGGTCGGGCGCCTGGACGTCGGTGATCAGACCCCACTCGAACCGGCTCCGCATGCGATCTTCGAAGCCCGTCAGGTGCTTGGGGGGCACGTCGCTCGTGATCACGACCTGCTTGTCGTGATCGTGCAGCGTATTAAAGGTGTGGAAGAACGCCTCCTGCGTCTCGGCACGCCCCTGCAGGAACTGGATGTCGTCGATCAGCAGGATGTCGACATCGCGGTAGCGCGCCTGGAATGCCGAGCCGCGATTGTTCGCGATCGAGTTGATGAAGTCGTTTGTGAACTCTTCGCTCGAGACATAGCGCACGCGGATGCCGGAGTACAGGCTCATCGCGTAGTCGCCGATGGCGTGCAGGAGGTGGGTCTTGCCGAGACCGGAGTCACCGTAGATGAACAGCGGGTTGTAGGCCTTGGCCGGCGCCTCGGCGACAGCCACTGCGGCCGCGTGCGCGAAGCGGTTGGACTGACCGATCACGAAGTTGTCGAACGTGTACTTCGGGTTCAGGCGCGTGTCACTGCGGGAGACGGATGCTGCAGCATCCGACACCTCTTCCGTCTGCGGCCTGATCGTCGCTGCCGGAGCAACAGCCTGCGCCGGTGCGGGATGGGAGAAGGTGTTCTCGGTCAGCTCGGGATTGACGACGACACGGAAGGTCGCAGCCTCGGGTTCGGCGTCCACGCGCGACAGAGCTTCCATGATGGGCGCGCGCATGCGCTTGTTGATCTGCGCGGCGGTCAGATCGTTGGGGACGTCGAGGTACAGGGTTCCGCTCATCACGCCCTGCGGGACGGCGAGGTTGAGGAAACCCTGGAGCTGCGGGGTGATCCTGTCATCGCCGGCGAGTTCGACGAGCACCGCCGACCAGATGGGAACATCTGGAATCTCTTGCGGTGACATGTCCCCCCCGGGTTATTGTGTTGCGCCCGCGGCTCCGACGGAGGAACGCACGTCGGCCTGTGGATAACTTGCCGGAGCCACGCTAGTCAGAGGGCGTCGCTTGAGCAAACTCCACTGTAGGTGCGGGCCGCGTGTCTGTGCCAGGCCGATGGGCGAGAATGGGGATAATGCAGCCGCAGCCGGTCCGGTTTGAGTATTTCCACGATCCGACGTAGCCTAAATCGGTTGACTTATGCCCTCGCGGCAGTCCCTGCATCCCTTCGTCCCGGTCGAGCGTCGCAACGATACCGGTGACACCCTGATCCGGAAGTGATCTTCATGACCAAGCGCACGTACCAGCCCAACAACCGCCGCCGCGCCAAGAAGCACGGGTTCCGTGCCCGCATGCACACCCGCGCCGGCCGCGCCATCCTCTCGGCTCGCCGCGCCAAGGGGCGCACCGAGCTCTCGGCCTGACCCGCAGCGGTGCTCTCACGGCCGAACCGACTCACCCGAGGGGCGGAGTACAAGGCCGTCGTCCGACGGGGTCAGCGGTGTGCCGGCACGCACACGGTCACCTACGTCGTGACATCTGATGAGGCGAGAACCTCGCGATTCGGCTTCATCGTCAGCAAGCAGGTCGGCACCGCGGTCGTGCGCAACACGATCCGCCGTCGCCTGAAGGCGGTATGCCTCGAGGCGCTCCCATCCGTCCGCCCCGGCAGCGAGATCGTGATCCGCGCCTTGCCGAGTGCGGCTACCGCCGGCTACGGCGATCTGCGAGACGAAGTGACGCGATGCCTCGCCCGGAGGGCGGCATGAGCTCGTCGACACTTCCCACCTCAGCCACCGGTGAAGGCCACTTCGCGGCATCCTCGCTCTGGCTCTCACTTCCACTTCTGCCACGCAATGCCGCGTTGAGCCTCCTCCATGGTTACCGTGCGACCATTTCCCATACGTATGGCGATGTCTGCAAGTACTACCCCTCGTGTTCCGCGTATGCCGTGGGCGCCGTGCAGCAGCACGGTGCGCTGAAGGGCTCGGTCATGGCTGCCGCTCGGATCGCGCGTTGCCACCCGTGGGCTGCGGGCGGGATCGATGACGTGCCACCGCACAAGAACTTCTCGTACGAATTGACCCCCCGGGGTTTTGTCGTACCCCTTGGAAAGGACTGATCCGTGCCGGATCTGATTGGAATCATCCTCTGGCCGCTCAAATGGGTGGTCGAGCTCGTGCTGGTGGCATGGCACGCGGTCTTCACCTTCATCGGGCTTCCGGCTGCGGCGGGAATCACGTGGGTGCTGGCGATCATCGGCCTGGTCGTCGTCGTGCGCGCTGCGCTGATCCCGCTCTTCGTGAAGCAGATCAAGAGCCAGCGCAAGATGATGGAAATCGCTCCTGAACTGCGGAAAGTCCAGGCCAAGTACAAGGGCAAGAAAGACCAGTTGTCTCGCGAGGCCATGAGCCGCGAGACGATGGCCCTCTACAAGAAGAACGGCACGTCGCCGGTATCGGGATGTCTTCCCCTGCTCGTGCAGATGCCCGTGTTCTTCTCGCTCTACAGCACCCTGAGCTCGATCAAGGCGAATGCCGAGGCCGCCGTCGGTGGCGTCGGACCCCTGACACCCGAACTGACGCTGGAGTTCTACAACGCCAAGCTCTTCGGTGTCGCATCCCTTCACGACACGCTCGTGGGTGCATGGCAGACCCAGCCTGAGGGCTGGCAGGTCACCGTCACCATCCTCGTCGTGCTGGTCGTCCTGATGATCGCGTCGCAGTTCCTCACCCAACTGCAGATCATCTCGAAGAACCTGTCGCCCGAGGCCAAGACCGGCCAGGCCTACCAGATGCAGCGCATCATGCTCTACATCCTGCCGTTCGCCTTCGTCTTCTCGGGCGTGTTCTTCCCCCTCGGTGTGGTCATCTACTGGTTCACGTCCAACGTGTGGACGATGGTGCAACAGTTCCTCGTCATCCGTAACCTCCCCACCCCCGGCTCGGAGGCGGCGAAGCTGCGTGAGGAGAGACTGGCCCGAAAGGGCAAAGCCATCGACTCCAGCGGCAAGATCATCTCGATGGAGAAGTACCAGGCCGAGCAGCAGCGGCTCTTGGAAGAGGCTGAGCGCGCCAAGGCATCCGCGCCGAAGCGCCAGCAGCCCGTCGGCAAGCAGCGGGCGAAGAAGCAGGTCTCCCCGTCCACGCCACAGGATTCATCGAAGCCGACGGGGCAGGCCGGCCCGAAGCCGGCTGGACAGTCGGGCACGAAGCCGGCTGGACAGTCGGGCGCGAAGCCGGCTGGACAGCCGGCTGCCAAGTCATCGAATCAGCCGGTCGCCAAGGCCGCGAACCAGCCGCCTGCGAAGGTGACGAACCAGGCGCAGGCGCGCACCGATTCTTCTCGATCCGGTGACGCCACGAGCAAACCCGCGACATCCTGAGCACTCCATTCCACCGAGGACAGCCATGACCAGTACGTCTGAAAACCCGTCGAGCGACACCCTGCCCGAGCGAACGTCCGCGACCGTGGAGCAGCTCGAGCAGGAGGGTGATGTCGCCGCCGACTACATCGAGGAACTGCTCGATATCGCCGACATCGACGGCGACCTGGCGATCGATGTGCGCGGTGGACGCGCCTATCTGTCCGTAGAGGGAGAGGATGCAGCATCCCTCGCTCTTCTCGCCGATCCAGACACCGTGCAGGCGCTGCAGGAACTCACGCGCATCGCCGTGCAGAGCAAGACCGGTCGCTTCTCTCGCCTCATTCTCGACGTAGCAGGGTCGCGTGATACCCGTCAGCGTGAGCTGGAAGCGCTGGTTTCGCGGGCTATCGAGCGTCTCGACGAGGGTGCATCGCAGGCGTCGCTGCCCGCGATGTCGAGCTACGAGCGCAAGCTGATCCACGACATCGTGGCCGATCGCGGTCTGGTGTCGGAGTCGTACGGCGAAGGCGCCGATCGCCACACGGTCATTCGCCGCGGGTGATGTTTCACGTGAAACGGCGATGAGCTCATTCGAGGCAGAGCCCGCCGCCGCGGCTGCGATTTTCGGGGACCGGATCGAACTGGCGCGGCGTTTCACCGCGGCCCTGGCCGAACACGGCGAGGAGCGAGGGCTGATCGGTCCTCTCGAGCCGCCGCGACTGTGGAGCCGTCACGTTCTGAACAGCGCTGTGGCGGGGTCACTGTTCTCCGGACGGGTGGGCGATGTCGGGTCGGGCGCCGGTTTGCCCGGCCTTGTTCTGGCGATCGTGCGACCCGATGTTCAGTGGGTGCTGATCGAGCCGATGGAGCGCCGGATCGCCTGGTTGAACGAGCAGGCCGCGGAGTTGGGGCTCGATAACGTCGAGGTCGTTCGCGCGCGTGCGGAGGATTGGAAGCCCGCGCCCCCGCTGGATGCTGTCACCGCGCGCGCGGTCAGCGCCCTGCGCACACTGATTCCGCTGACGGCTCCCCTGGTTCGGGACGGTGGCGAGCTGATCCTCATGAAGGGTGCGAGCGTCGAGGGCGAAGTCGCCGCCGCGAGCAAACAGATCCGGGCGTTCAAGCTCACGGATGTCCGCGTCGAGATCGTCGGCGAGGGCTTGGTCGACGAGCCGACGAGGGTGTTTCGGGCGACGGTTCGCTAACCCCGCGCCTATTGGCGCCGGTCGCGACACCGGCGTCGATCGAGTGGCGAGCTCGCGACGCCGACGGTGATCGAGTAGCGAGCTTGCGAGCGTATCGAGATCACCATGTTTCACGTGAAACATCGGGTTCCGTCTCGCGCCGGGTCTCGTTACGGCGCTGCGCGCCTACTCGACCTCCGCAGGTGGCGGCGGTGATCGAGTAGCGAGCCCGCGAGCGTATCGAGATCACCCGTCCTCCCCAGCCGCGCTTCAGCACGCATTGTCAACCGACCGCTCGCACGACGCTCGGTGGGCTATGAAGTCCCGAGAGGGTTGTGGCATGCCCTTCATATACATACTCACGTGCGCCGACGGCTCGTTTTACGTCGGCAGTACTTGGGACCTCGACCGACGCCTCTCTGAGCACAACGCCGGTGAGGGTGCCGAGTACACGAGACACCGACTCCCGGTCACGCTCAGTTACTGGGAGTGGTCATTCTCAGTCGAGGCGTGCTTCATCCGGGAGAAGCAGGTGCAGAACTGGGGTCGGGCGAAGCGGCTGGCGTTGATCACTGGGCATCTTGATTCGTTGCCTGCGTTGAGTAAGAAGCAGTTTCGACGCACGAAGTGGAATCGCCATGGTGAGTGATGTTCCACGTGAAACGTGGGGGTGGACGGTCCTATAGTCCGTCAAGGGCTGAGTAGGTCGGTACGCAGGGCGTTGTAG
>NZ_CAXTJR010000011.1:0-110006 GCF_964244775.1 uncultured Microbacterium sp. | reverse complement strand
CGGTTCCCGCAATGCACCCTCGGTTCTCGCAATGCACCCTCGGCGAGGGTGCATTACGACGATCGAGGGTGCATTACGACGGTCGAGGGTGCATTGCGGGAACGCCGAACGGCACCCCGGCCGAAGCTGGGGTGCCGTTCGTGACCGAGAGGTCAGCTCTGCGAGGTGACGCGGGATGCCGCGGCGAAACCCGCCTCGAAACCCCGCTCGAATGCGCGCTCACCCTTGCGGCCGTCGCGTGCACCGTGGTGCGGGTGACGGTGCTGTCCGCGCTCGTCGTGAGCCTCGGGACCGCAGCCCGGGTGCCCGTGACCGAAGTCGGGGCGGCCGAAGCCGGGGCCGAAGCCCGCGCCGGGGCCGAATCCGCGGTGCCCGAACCCGCGGCCGAAGCCGGGGCCGAAACCGGCCCGACCGCGACCGAAGCCACGGGGCATCCGTTCGCTCCCATCCCAGCCGAGTGCGCGGGCGATGGCCTCGAGTGAGGCCACGGTCGTGGCGTAGTCCTCGGGTGAGACCGCGGCGGTGACCCGCTCGCGGATCGCGTCGACGCGGCCCTTCATAGCCGCACGCTTGGCGCGTCCCTCGTCGGTCAGTGTCCAGACGCCGTCGGTCTCGGTGACCAGGCCTTGTTCGGCGAGGGTGCGGAACAGCTTGCCGCCGTGCTTTCCCGCCCGTTCAGCGATGCGCTCGGCGATGCGGGCGAACCGCTCGTCGCCGACCTCGCCGGACAGGAGGTTGAGGGCCATCCACTCGCGGCGATCGAAGCCGTCGGCCTCGAATTCCGCGGCGAACGCCTCGGCGATCTGCCGCTCGACCAGCCGGAGCCAGTACCCGAGCGGACGGCCGGTCGCGTCGCCGGCGGAGTCTTCGTTGATGTTCTCGTTGATGTTGTCATCGGTGTTCATGGTGTTTCCTTTGCGTGAGGGGCCGGGGCGTTGGCTCTCCGGCGAGATATGCATGTCAGGTGGCATGTATATGTAGTGTGACATGAACCCTGGATACATGTCAAGTGGCATGTATTCTTCTCTCATGTCCGATTCCCCCGCGACCCCGCCCGACCCCGTCGAGGCGATCACCGCCGCGCTCGCTCGGCTGCGCGGTCGGCGGCGGCCGCCCTGGGCTGAGGGCCGGGGGGAGGTCGACGGGCAGCCGAGCGAATGGCGAGGGCCGTGGGGCGTTCGCGGATCGCACGCACACGGAGGTCCGCACGGCCACGGTCACCCAAATGGATACGGAACCGGTCATGCAATGCCCGGGGGGCCTGGGTGGCCCGAGGCGATGCAGGCGCGCTTCGGCGGTCCGGCGCGCCTCCGGCTCCTCGAGGCGCTGGCCGCAGCATCCGATCCCCTGACGGTCAGCGAGATCGGCGCAGCCATCGGCGTCGACCAGCCCCGTGCATCGCGGCTCGTGCAGCAGTCCGTCGACCTGGGCGTGGTGCGGCGCGAAGCCGATCCGGCCGATGCGCGTCGGACTCGCATTGTGCTGACGGATGCCGGAGCCGCCCTGGTCCGCGGGTTCCGCGGTGAGCGGCGGGGAACCGTCGAGGCCGCGCTCGCCGCGTTCACAGATCAGGAGCGGGCCGACCTCGCACGTCTCCTGACGAAGCTCGCCGATGCCTGGCCTCGCGCCTGAACGCCCGGACGCCCGGACGCCCGGACGCCCGGACGGACATACGGCAAGGCCCGAGGGTCAGAGACGCCGGTGCGCCGGAAGCTTCACGAACAGCAGGAGCACGAGGCCGAGGGCCAGGATGATCGTGATGCCCAGGATGCCGAAGTACGTCGCGCCGAACCATCCGATGAACAGCGCCCACAGGAGCGGCGAGAGGAAGCTCATCGCTCGGCCCGTCGTCGCGTACAGGCCGAACACCTCGCCCTGCATCTCGGCCGGTGTCACCCGTGCGAGGAGCGACCTGCTGGAGGCCTGAGCGGGCCCGACGGCTGCGGACAGGACGATGCCGCCGATCCAGAAAACCGTCTTGCCGCCCTCGTGGAAGAAGAAGACGAACAGGGCGCTGACGATGAGGATCGACAGCGCGAAGACGATGACCGTGCGCGCCCCGAAGCGATCGTCGAGCCGGCCGGCGGCGATCGTCGAGATGCCCGCGACGAGGTTGAGGGCGATGCCGAAGATGATCACCTCGGTGGGGGTGAAGCCGAATGCGGCCGCCGCGAGTACACCGCCGAAGGCGAAGACGCCCGCCAGCCCGTCGCGATAGACGGCACTGGCGATCAGGAACCAGAACGTCGAGCGATGGTTGCGGAAGAGGGCGATGACGTCTTTCACCAGCACGACGTAGCTCTCGAAGAACCCGACGTGCGGCCGGTCGCTGCGCGCGGGCGTCTCGGGCACATTGAAGACGAACGGCAGGGCGAACACGATGGTCCAGACGCCCGCACCGACCGCGATCAGCCGGTACGCGAGTCCGCCCGAGACGTCGAGGCCGAACCACGAGAACTGGTTCAGGATCACCACGATCACGAGCGCGACGATGCCGCCGATGTATCCGAGGCCCCAGCCGAGGCCGCTCACGCGCCCGATCGACCGGGGGGTGGAGACTTCGACCAGCATCGCGTTGTAGTTGACGCCCGCGATCTCCGAGACGACCGAGCCGATCGCGACGATCGCGGCGCCGAACCAGAAGAACACCGGCTCTGCGTAGACGAAGAAGAGCGCGAACTGGAGAAGCGCCAGAATGACCGTGCTCCCGATCACCCATCGCTTCTTGGTGCCCTTCGCGTCGGCGCGCTGCCCGAGTACGGGGGCGAGAAGGAGGATCAGGATGCCGGCGGCGAACGCCACCCAGCCGTACCACCCGGCGAGATCGGACAGCGATTGGCAGTACTGCGTGGCCGTGTAGGCGGCCGATGAGCACTCGATCGTGCCGTTGGCGTTCTGCGCGGCGATGTCCGGCGGCAGGAAGCTGTCGGAAACGAGGTACAGCGAGACGAAGACGAACGTCAGGATGACGGAGTTGAACGGCTGAGTCGCCCAGTCCCACATCGCCCACGACACGACCTGCTTGCGGGGGACGACCCGATCGGGGTCGAGCTCTGCACCCATCGCCGCGATCGCGCCGCTGTTCGCGGTCGGGGGCGGAATGATCGGCGAGCCTTCGGGTTCGTGCGAACTCATAGCGATCACTCTCAGCTGGGTGGGTGAACGGAGTGTGACGCATCCCCTCGGGCAGGATGCCTCGCCCGCAGCGTCGCGGGCGAGCCCAGGCTACTCCGCGACGCGCCGCTAGGCTCGCTGCAGCGCGGTGCGCGGAACGGGGGAGAGATGACCGGACCGTCGCCGCGCCGAAGGAAGGGTCGCGCACAGGATCGCCTCGCCGAGTTCGAGGGCACCGGCGACGCCTTCGTCATGTACTTCAAGGAGCGGGTCTACGCGACCTTCACCGGCCTTGCGATCGTGCTCGTGGTGTGGGCCAGTGGGCACGCGGAGGCCGACCACGCGTTCTTCGCCCTCGTCCTGGGCGTGCTCGGGATCACCGCGGCCGGGTTCGTCTCCGACGTCATCTCGCACTTGGCGGTGCATCAGGAGTTTCCGAGCCGCAACGAGCTCGGCCTCCTTTTCCAGGTCGCTGGCGGCGCGCTCGGAACGGTGCTGATCCCCGGCATCCTCTTAGTGCTCGCGTGGGTGGGAGTCCTCCCGCTGGAGACGGCGCTGATCGCGGCGATCGGCGTGTACGTCGTCACGCTCGCGGTCGTCGGATGGTTCGCCGTGCGGCGCTCGAAGCTCACGTGGTGGAAGCAGCTGCTGGTGCTGCTCGCCCTGGTCGTGCTCGCGCTCATCGTCGTGTTCCTGCAGGTGCTCGGCCACGCAGTCTGAGCGTTCCTGAAAGTTGAGCCAGAGCGTATCAAGTTCATTTGACACCGTTACGCACCCTCGCTAGCCTTGAGTCATCAGGGCTCAACCTCGAGTCCGCCGACTTTCACAGACGAATACACCCCGGGGCGCGGCATCCGTCGCAGTCCCAGAACGATCAAGGAGACACAATGCCCCGTGCAGTGGGAATCGACCTCGGAACGACCAACTCGGTCGTGAGCGTGCTGGAGGGCGGCGAGCCCAAGGTCATCGCGAACGCCGAAGGCTTCCGCACGACGCCGTCCGTGACGGCGTTCACCAAGGACGGCGAGGTGCTCGTCGGCGAGACCGCCAAGCGCCAGGCCGTCACCAACGTCGACCGCACCGTCGCGAGCGTCAAGCGCCACATGGGCACGAACTGGACGTTCGACGTCGACGGGAAGAAGTACACGCCGCAGGAGATCTCGGCGCGCATCCTCGGCAAGCTCAAGCACGACGCCGAAGAGTACCTGGGCGACACGGTGACGGATGCCGTCATCACCGTTCCCGCGTACTTCAATGACGCCGAGCGACAGGCCACGAAGGAGGCCGGCGAGATCGCGGGCCTGAACGTCCTGCGCATCATCAACGAGCCGACCGCGGCAGCGCTCGCCTACGGCCTCGACAAGGGCAAGGAGGACGAGCTCATCCTCGTCTTCGACCTCGGTGGCGGAACGTTCGACGTGTCGCTGCTGGAAGTGGGCAAGGACGACGACTTCTCGACCATCCAGGTGCGCGCCACCGCCGGTGACAACCGCCTCGGCGGCGACGACTGGGACCAGCGTCTCGTCGACTACTTCATCAAGCAGTTCAAGGACACGACCGGAGTCGATGTCTCGGGCGACAAGATCGCGCTGCAGCGCCTCAAGGAGGCTGCCGAGCAGGCGAAGAAGGAGCTCAGCTCCTCGATGTCGACCAGCGTCAACCTGCCCTACCTGTCGCTGACCGACAGCGGCCCGGTGTCGCTGTCCGAGACGATCACGCGCGCCAAGTTCGAAGACCTCACGAAGGACCTGCTCGACCGCACCAAGAAGCCCTTCGAGGACGTCATCCGCGAGGCCGGCATCAAGGTCGGCGACATCGACCACGTCGTGCTGGTCGGCGGATCGACCCGCATGCCCGCCGTCGCCGAGCTCGTCAAGAAGGAGGCCGGCAAGGAGGCGAACAAGGGCGTCAACCCCGATGAGGTCGTCGCCGTGGGCGCCGCCCTGCAGGCCGGCGTGCTGAAGGGCGAGCGCAAGGACGTCCTGCTCATCGACGTCACCCCCCTGAGCCTCGGCATCGAGACCAAGGGCGGCATCATGACCAAGCTCATCGAGCGCAACACCGCCATCCCGACCAAGCGCAGCGAGACCTTCACCACGGCCGACGACAACCAGCCGTCCGTCGCGATCCAGGTCTTCCAGGGCGAGCGCGACTTCACCCGCGACAACAAGCCGCTGGGCACGTTCGAGCTCACCGGCATCGCACCGGCGCCCCGCGGCATCCCGCAGGTCGAGGTCACGTTCGACATCGACGCGAACGGCATCGTGCACGTGTCCGCCAAGGACAAGGGCACGGGCAAGGAGCAGTCGATGACGATCACGGGCGGCTCGTCGCTCGCGAAGGACGACATCGAGCGCATGGTGCGCGAGGCCGAGGAGCACGCCGCCGAAGACAAGAAGCGTCGCGACTCCGCCGAGACCCGCAACCAGGCCGAGACCCTGTCGTACTCGATCGACAAGCTCATCAAGGACAACGACGACAAGCTCCCGGCCGACGTCAAGACCGAGGTGCAGGGCGATGTCGATGCGCTCAAGACGGCGCTCGCCGGCGAGGACGACGACGCGGTCAAGGCCGCGTTCGACAAGCTGACGGCGAGCCAGGGCAAGCTGGGTGAAGCGATCTACGCCTCGTCGCAGGCATCCCAGTCGGCTCCGGATGCTGCGCCCGAGGGTGCACCGGAGGGCGAGGCCCCGTCGGGGTCCGAGGAGGACGTCATCGATGCCGAGGTCGTGGACGACGAAGACGAGAAGAAGTAGGACGAGAACCCATGTCGAAGAAGGACCACGAAGAGCCGCAGGGCTACGACGGCCCTGAGTCGTCCGGTGGGCAGCCCGCACAGGAGCCGGCGGAGGAATCCGCCGGCTCCGCCGCGGCGTCGACGGAAGAGCTGACCGTCGACGACATCCTGGGGGCGACGCAGAACTCGGATGCTGCTGCCGAAGACGCTGTCCTGGCAGACCTGGAGTCCGCTCTGCTGGGCGACCTCAAGCGGCTGCAGGCCGAGTATGCGAACTACCGTCGCCGGACCGAAGACCAGCGCGAGCGCGAGCTCGAGCGTGCGAAGGGAGAGGCCGCCAAGGGCCTCATCCCGGTGCTGGACGATCTGGATCGCGCCGACAAGCACGGCGACCTGCAGGAGGGCACGCCCTTCTTCGCGATCGCCGAGAAGCTCCGCACGCTCGCCGAGCGGATGGGACTGGTCGGCTATGGCGCGGCGGGCGAGGCCTTCGACCCGCAGCAGCACGAGGCTATCTTCCAGGCCCCGACCCCCGGCGTCACCGAGCCGACGGTCCTCGAGGTCGTCGAGACGGGCTACCGTCTCGGCACGGTCGAGCTTCGACCCGCCAAGGTCGTCGTCGCCGTGCCGGCCGACCCTTCGCCTGGCTCAGGGACCGTTTAGCACGCCATGGCCAGCCAAGACTGGTTCGACAAGGATTTCTACGCCGTGCTCGGCGTCGATAAGGGCGTCGCGGACGCCGATCTCAAGAAGACTTATCGCAAGCTCGCCCGCAAGTACCACCCCGACTCCAATCAGGGCGACACCGCGGCCGAGGCGAAGTTCAAGGAGATCAGCGAAGCGTATTCGGTGCTCTCCGATGTCGAGCAGCGCAAGGAGTACGACCAGATCCGCGCCATGGGCTCGGGCGCCCGGTTCACCGCGGGCGGCCAGAGCGCCGGCGGCTTCGAAGATGTCTTCAGCATGTTCGGGCAGGGTCGAGGCGCGCGCACGCAGAACCCGCAGGATTTCGACGACATCTTCACGATGTTCAACCAGCAGCAGGGCGGGGGATTCGGCTCCGGCCGATTCGGCCAGACCACCGGCGGCTTCCGCGGCTACGGCGGGCCGACGCGCGGCGCGGATGTCACCGCGCGCACGACGATCGACTTCATCACCGCGACCAAGGGCGAGACCATCACGCTCCAGGGTGATGACGGCAAGCCGTTCAAGGTGAAGATCCCCGCCGGCGTCGCCGACGGACAGAAGATACGGCTGCGCGGCCGCGGTCGCCCGTCGCCCGACGGCGGCGAGACGGGCGACATCGTCGTGCAGATCGCGGTGCGACCGCATCCGGTCTTCACCCGCGACGGGCTGAACCTGCGGGTGAGCGTGCCGGTGACCTTCACCGAGGCGGCGCTCGGCGCGACGATCGAGGTGCCCACGCTCGGCGGCGATCCCGTCAAGCTGCGGGTGGCCCCGGGCACTCCGTCCGGGCGCGTCCTGCGCGTCAAGGGCCGGGGTGTCGAGACGTCAAAGGGCACCGGCGACCTCCTCGCCGAGGTGCAGGTGGCTGTGCCGTCGCACCTCGAGGATGATGCCCGCGCCGCGCTCGAGAAGTTCCACGAACTCGAGCCCAAAGAGAACCCGCGCGCCGACCTGATGGCCAAGGCTCGGGGGTAGCGATCATGGTCGACCACGACCAGCTCGACGAGGATTCGCCGATCCTCGCGATCGCCGCCGCGGCCGAGCTCGCGGGCATGCACCCGCAGACCCTCCGCCAGTACGACCGGATCGGCCTGGTCGTGCCCGCCCGCACGCAGGGCGGCTCGCGCCGCTATTCGCTCCGCCACGTCCAGCAGTTGCGTGAAGTCGCGCGCATGTCGGGCGACGGCATGAGCCTGCCCGCCATCGCCCGCATCATCGAACTGGAAGAGCGCGTGCGCGAACTGCACTTCCGCGTGCGCGACCTCGAGGCGCGCGTGCAGGCCGAGCTGCAGAACCGCCCGGGGGCCCGGGTGTTCGCGGCCGGATCGACCGGTTCGGTGGTGTCGCTGCGCCACGGCACCCGCGTGCGGCGCACGCGGGAGGTCATGCTCTGGCAGCCGCGCCGCTTGCTGGACGCCGGCGAACCCACCCCCGACGACCTCGACGAGGACTGACGCGCTCGCGGCAGCATCCCGACACCGCCGTCCGTTCCCGCGAGACTGTCTCGCCGCCCGACGCCTCCCAGTCGTGATCAGCCGACCGGCGGCGTGATCCCTCGCGCCTGGAGGTACAGCGCGTAGTCGGCGCGCGATAGGTCGGCGTAGGCGTAGGCCCACTCGACGATCGACTCGCCGACGACCCGGCCGTTTCCGATGTAGCCGGCCACGAGCGCGGCGGTCTGCGACTGCACGTGCGCACGCGCGAGCGTCGTGGCGCAGACATCCGCGTAGCGGGCGAAAGGCACGTCGTCGAGGGTGTCCATCTCGATGCTCCCCTTCTTGTCGTGGAACTGGCGTACGTAGTAGTCGGTGTCGTTCTCGGTGACCTGCAGGTGGCCGAGGAACGGATCGGACACCGCCTGCAGGATGCGCTGCAGCGCCACGACCCGACCGCCTTCGCCGAACTCCGCGACGTGGTCGACGAGGGCCTGCGGCTGGGTGACGTGCCCGTATTCCTCCAGCACACTGCGCACCGCCTCCTTCGCCTGCAGCAACAGCGCGTTGCCTGCGCCGTCCTGCAGGAGCAGCAGGAAGCACCGCGTGCCCACGCTGCCGACACCCACCACCCGCCGCACGATGTCCGAGACGGTGTAGTGGCGCAGCAGCAGACGGATGTCGACGCTGGTCGTCACGACGTAGCGGTCCAGGAGCTCGCTCAGCTGCGACTCGATCTCCGCGGGGGCGTGCGTCATCGTCGGGGGGGCTTCGACGAACGCGATCCGGCCGGTGCCCGTGACCGTCGTCAGTTTGCGCATCGCCCGCTCGGCGGTGCGCTTCTCAGCGTCCTTCATGGCGGTGCGCATGGTCTTGCGGCTCTCCGGGTCCATCCCGGCCAGCCGCGCGCCCGCGTCGAAGTGCTCGTAGAAGCGGACGAGGGGGCTGAGCTTCACGCCGGCTTCCATCGCCCTCGCGTACGTGCGCACGGCGCTGAGCGAAGCATCCCTGATGACAGCGTCGTCGCGAGACGTCGACTGTCCCGCGATCACGATGCTCGTGACGAGCCGCTTGAGGTCCCACTCCCACGGCGCCCACGCGGCCTCGTCGAAGTCGTTCAGGTCGAAGACGAGTGTGCGCTGCGGCGAGGCGTAGAACCCGAAGTTCGACACGTGCGCATCGCCGCAGGACGCGACGAGGATGCCGGAGTCCGGGTCGCTCGCGAGGTCGGCGGCCATGATCGCGGCCGTGCCGCGGTAGAACGTGAACGGACTGGCCGACATGCGCTCGGCGCGCAGCGGCAGGTACTCCTGCAGCCGTGAGGCGTTCTGCCGGTCCAGGATGCCGATCGGGTCGCGTGGGGCCTCCACGCGCCGTGCGAGGTTCCGGCGCGGAACCGTCGCACGCACCTCCCGACCCGAAGCCAGCAGATCGGCCAGCGACGGCGGCGGCGTCCACGATTGGGCGAGGGGGCGGGGCGGGGCGTCGGTCATGGCTCATTGTCCACCCGGGCCGGCCGGCGGCGCAGGGGAGGGCGGCAACATCATCCTGCGCGGGTGAGCGGCCGTCGCCCGCCTGCCCAGCGGGTCTACGGGGGCGAGCGGGCATCCGCCTTTAGAGTGCAGAAATGACGACGAAGATCCTCCGCGAAGACACGCGGGGTGAGACGCCCCGGAGCCTGCGTTGGGCGCAGCTGACCTATTGGCCCCTGGCGATTGCCGCCGGCGTGTTTCTCATCACCTACACGGTGCACGTCATCGGCGACGTTCAGGGCCTGGCGGCCATCGTCACCACGCTCGTCATCTCGGTCATCTGGCTGATATTCATCGTCGACTACCTCGTGCGTCTCTCGCTGTCGAACCCGCGACGACTGTGGGCCCGCACCCACAAATTCGACCTCGTGCTGGCGATCGTGCCCCCGCTCCGACCGGTGAAGCTGCTCGACGCATTCACCAGGATCGCCTCGTTCACGCGCACGGCGGGCAGCTCCATCCGCGCGCGCCTCCTGATCTACGGTGTCGGGTCGGCGCTCCTGCTCATCTGGTACATCTCGCTCGTCGAGGTGCAAGTCGAGCGGCATGCGCCAGGGGCATCGATCACGTCGTTCCCGGCCGCCGTCTGGTGGGCGTTCTGCACGGTGACGACCGTCGGCTACGGCGACTACGTGCCCGTGACGATCCCCGGCCGGGTCGCGGCCGTCGTGCTCATGGCGGGCGGCGTGGTGTTCGTCGGTCTCGTCGTCGCGACGATCTCCTCGTGGGTGGTCGAACGCGCCACCCGAGGCCATGAAGACGCCATCCCCGCCAGCCGCGGGGACGTCAGAGCGCTGACGGATGCCCTCGTGCAGGCGCAGCACCGCGTCGAGGCCGAGCGGCTCGCGGCTCGCCAGGCCGACTCTTCGACCAGTCCGTCGTCGGGCTCGTGATGACCCCGTTCCGACGTCGCCCGCCGGCTCAGCCCGCGCCCGTGCCTGCCGCGCCGGCTCCGTCTGTGCTCTCGCCGACCCTGCGCGTGCTGATCGGACTCGCTGCGACGGTCATCGCCCTCGCGGGACTCTCGCTCGCGCGCGAACTCGTCGGTCCTCTGGCGCTCGCCGCGGTGATCGTCATCATCTGCCACCCCATCCGTCACCCGCTCGAGCGGCGAGGCTGGCCCAGGTGGCTCGCGACCACCACCGTGATCGTGGTCTCTTACCTGATCCTCGCGGTGCTGGCCGCGCTGATGTTCTTCGCGGGCACCCAGTTCGTCAAGCTCGTCGGCAGCTACTCCGACGAGCTGCGCGCCTCGGCGCAGAACGTCGTCGCCTGGCTGCAGTCGGCCGGGCTCGACCAGCAGGCGACGGACGCAGCATCCGGGATGCTGGATCCCTCCGCGATCATCGGTGTCGCCACCTCGCTCGGCGGAACCGTGTTGAGCGTGCTGACCGCGTTCTTCTTCGTGCTCGCCTATGTCATCTTCATGGCCGCCGACGGGTCGCGGTACGCGCGCGCGGAAGCGCAGTTCGGCGCGGGGATCCGTTCGACGGTGGCGCGATTCCAGTCGTACAACCGCGGCGTACGCCGCTACTACATCGTGAACGCATCCTTCGGCGCGGTCGTGGCCATCATCGACGGCCTCGCGCTGTGGGCACTGGGCGTGCCGGCGCCCGCGGTGTGGGCGATCCTCGCGTTCGTCACCAACTTCGTGCCGAACATCGGCTTCGTGCTCGGACTCGTCCCGCCCGCGGTGCTCGCGCTCGTCGTGGGCGGCTGGCCGCTCATGCTCGCCGTCGTCGCCATCTACTGCGTCGTCAACGTGACCCTTCAGGTGCTCGTCCAGCCGAAGTTCGTGAGCGATGCGGTGAACCTGAGTCTCACGCTGAGCTTCTTCTCGGTGATCTTCTGGACGTTCATCATCGGCCCGCTCGGAGCCATCCTGTCGATCCCGTTGACCCTGCTGGTGCGGGCGCTCGTGCTCGAAGGCGACCCGGGAGCGCGCTGGCTGAGGTGGCTGTCGGGGGACGCGGATGCTGCGCGGTCGCCCTCGTCGGAGACAGGCTGACCGTCGCAGGGTTTTATTCCCGCGAATCCTTCCGCTCAGGGCGTACGCCGGTGGTTGGAGGGTGTCGGGGGTTGGTCGTACTCTGAGGATGCTCCGACGGATGCCTCGCGCACGCGTCCGATCTTCGTCGAGCGCCCACCGACCCATCGGAGACACCGTGCTCGGAAAACTCCTCTTCCGCTATCTGAAGCCGTACCGCTGGCTGCTGGCCGCCCTGCTGGTGTTCCAGATCATCTCCGCGGTCGCGACGCTGTACCTGCCGCGACTGAACGCCGACATCATCGATCAGGGCGTCTCGCAGGGCGATGTGGCCTACATCTGGTCCACCGGAGCCCTGATGCTCGCGATCTCGCTCGGCCAGATCGTGGCGGCGATCATCGCCACCTACTTCGCCGCGAGGGCGTCGATGGCGGCGGGCCGCGACATCCGGCGCGACCTCTTCGAGAAGGTGAGCGCGTTCTCGGAGCGCGAGGTCTCGTCCTTCGGCCCTGGCTCGCTCATCACCCGCAACACGAACGACGTCCAGCAGGTGCAGATGCTCGCGATGATGGGCTCGACGATGCTCGTCACCGCTCCGCTGCTGGCGATCGGCGGAATCATCATGGCGGTGCGTCAGGACCTGGGACTGTCGTGGCTGATCGCCGTCGCCGTGCCGGTCCTGCTGGTGATGGTGCTCCTCGTGGTCAGCCGGATGGTGCCGCTCTTCCGTCAGTTCCAGAAGAAGCTCGATGCCGTCAACCGGGTCCTGCGCGAGCAACTGACCGGCGTGCGTGTCGTGCGGGCATTCGTGCGCGAAGACATCGAAGAAGAGCGGTTCGGCGTCGCCAACACCGACATCATGGTGGTGGGTCGCAAGGTCGGTTCACTGTTCGTCCTCCTCTTCCCGATGGCGATGCTGGTGCTGAACGTCACGGTCGTCGGCGTCATCTGGTTCGGCGCCGTCCAGGTAAACGACGGCACCATCGAGATCGGCACCCTGTTCGCCTTCATGCAGTACATCGCCCAGATCCTGATGGGCGTGCTGATGGCGAGCTTCATGGTGATCATGATCCCGAGGGCCGCCGTCTCGGCGGAACGGATCAGCGAGGTCCTCGCCAGCGAATCGACGCTGGTGCGCGCCGCGAACCCGGTGTCCGTCTTCCCCTCTCGAGGTGCGGTGCAGTTCCGCGACGCCGAGTTCACCTACCCGGGCGCCGAAGAGCCGGTGCTGCAGGGGATCACCTTCGACGCGGCGCCCGGTGAGACGGTGGCCGTGGTCGGGTCGACCGGCGCGGGCAAGACCACGCTCGTGTCGCTGATCCCGCGTCTGTTCGATGTGACCGGCGGCGAGGTGCTCGTCGGCGGGGTGGACGTGCGCGCGGCCGACCTGGATCTGCTCTGGAAGGGGATCGGCCTGGTTCCGCAGCGACCGTTCCTGTTCTCCGGGACGGTCGCCTCGAATCTGCGCTTCGGCCGGGAGGAAGCGACGGACGAAGAACTCTGGGCAGCCCTCGAGATCGCGCAGGGACGCGACTTCGTCGAGCAGATGGAGGGCAAGCTCGGCGCGCGCATCGCGCAGGGCGGCACGAATGTGTCGGGCGGCCAACGGCAGCGTCTCGCGATCGCGCGTGCGATCGTCCACCAGCCCGACATCCTCGTGTTCGACGACTCGTTCTCCGCGCTCGATCTGACGACCGACGCACGGCTCCGGCAGGCGCTGTGGCGCGAACTGCCGCACGTGACCAAGATCGTCGTCGCCCAGCGCGTCTCGACGATCACCGAGGCCGATCGCATCGTGGTCCTCGACAACGGACGGATGGCCGGCATCGGAACCCACGAAGAGCTTCTGGAGTCCAGTACCACCTACCGAGAGATCGTCGATTCGCAACTGGCGGTGCAGGCATGAGCACTCCCGATATCGTCTCCGAAGAGGAGCAGCTCGAACTCGAGCTCGCCGAGCAGGCTCGCCAGAACTCCGGCGATTGGGACAGCGTCAAGCCCGGCAAGGCGTCGAACTTCGGCAAGAGCTTCCGCCGCTTGATCGGCCTGCTGAAGCCGCACGCCGTGTCGTTCACGATCGTGTCGATCCTCGGCGCGATCGGCGTGGTGCTCGCAGTGATCGCCCCCAAGATTCTGGGCGAGGCGACCAACATCATCTTCGAGGGTGTCGCCTCGAACGCGCTCGCCGGCCAGTTCCCCGCCGGCACATCGCAGGCCGATGTGGTGGCCGCCCTCCAGGCTGCCGGCCAGACCGACTACGCAAACGTCATCGGTGCGATGGACGCCTTCTCGGTCGGCACCGGCGTCGACTTCAACGCCCTGCGCATCGTCATAGTCGCAGTGCTCGCGATCTATGTCGTGTCTTCCTTCCTCAGCTGGATCCAGGGCTATGTCATCAACGTGATCATGGTGCGCACGATGTGGCGTCTGCGTCAGGACGTCGAGGTGAAGATCAACCGCCTGCCGCTGTCGTACTTCGACAAGGTGCAGCGCGGCGACCTCATCTCCCGCGTGACCAACGACATCGACAACATCACGCAGACCATGCAGCAGTCGCTGTCGTCGGCCCTGACCTCGGTACTGACTGTCATCGGCGTCCTCATCATGATGTTCTCGATCTCGTGGCAGCTCGCCCTGGTCGCGCTCGTCTCCCTGCCGCTGATGGCCGTCATCTTCGGAGTGATCGGACCCAAGTCGCAGAAGGCTTTCGGCATCCAGTGGCGCAAGGTCGGTACGCTCAACGCGCGCGTCGAGGAGTCGTTCTCCGGGCACGCGCTCGTGAAGGTCTACGGCCGCCAGCAAGACTCGCGTGCGAAGTTCGAGATCGAGAACGCAGAGCTCTATGAGGCCAGCTTCCGCGCCCAGTTCCTCTCCAATGTGATCATGCCGGGGATGACCTTCATAGGAAACCTCACCTACGTCGGCATCGCGGTGCTCGGCGGCGTGATGGTCGCCGGCGGCCAGCTGCGACTCGGCGACGTGCAGGCGTTCATCCAGTACTCGCAGCAGTTCACGCAGCCGCTGTCGCAACTGGGCGGGATGGCCGCGGTCGTCCAGTCGGGCGTCGCGTCGGCGGAGCGGGTCTTCGAGTTGCTCGACGCCGAGGAGCAGGAACCCGACTCGGACGACGCGCCGGATTCGGTGAACGGCGACGGAGTCATCGAGTTCCAGCACGTCAGGTTCTCGTACCTCCCGGAGCGCCCGCTGATCACCGATCTGTCCTTCCGGGTCGAGCCCGGTCAGACGGTTGCCATCGTCGGGCCCACCGGCGCGGGCAAGACGACGCTCGTCAACCTGATCATGCGGTTCTACGAGCTCGACGGCGGGCGCATCCTCCTCGACGGACAGGACATCGCCGAGCTCAGCCGCAATGACGTCCGCTCGCGCACCGGCATGGTGCTGCAGGACCCGTGGTTGTTCGCCGGGACGATCCGCGAGAACATCCGCTACGGCCGCGAGTCGGCCACCGACGACGAGATCGTGGCGGCCGCCACCGCGACACGAGTGGATCGTTTCGTCCACTCGCTGCCCGACGGGTACGACACGGTCCTCGACGAAGACGCCTCCAACGTCTCGGCGGGAGAGAAGCAGCTCATCACCATCGCGCGCGCCTTCATCTCGCAGCCGTCGGTGCTCATCCTCGATGAGGCGACATCGTCCGTCGACACAAGGACCGAGCTGCTCCTGCAGCAGGCCATGAACACGCTCCGCGAGGGGCGCACGTCGTTCGTGATCGCCCACCGGCTCTCCACGATCCGCGATGCCGACCTCATCCTCGTGATGGAGCACGGTGACATCGTCGAGAAGGGCTCGCACGAAGAGCTCATCGCCGCGCGCGGCGCCTACTGGCGGCTGTACCAGTCGCAGTTCGAGCAGGCGGCCAACGATCTCGACGCTGAGGCAGCACTCCTCGATCAGACGCTCACCGGCAGCATCCCCGTCACCGCCGGCGGCGGCTCATCGCAGGCGGTCGAACCGGGCGACTCCGCGCCGCTCGGTACCGAGGCGTAGGCGTCCGGCGCGAACCTCACCCCGCAGGCGTGCGGGGTGAGGCGATCGCCGGATGCCGGCATCCGGCGCGCTCCGTATCTCTGGCGGTCGGGCTTGCGCGTGCCGGTGGGCTGCGTGCCTCGCCCGTGTCCGCCAGCTGGCAGACATGAGCAGCGCATGTCTGCCAGCTGGCGGACATCCGGGCTGGGGTGGCTGCGAGATCCATCGCGCGTGTCTGCAAGCTGGCGGACATCGGGGGCGGGAACTGCCATCTTCCGGACACGCGGGCTCGCGCATGTCGGTGGGTTGCCTGCATCGCGCATGTCTGCCAGCTGGCGGACATGGGGGGTGGGGGCTGCTATCTCCCGGACACGCGGGCTCGCGCATGTCGGTGGGTTGCCTGCATCGCGCATGACTGCCAGCTGGCGGACATCGGGGGTGGGGGCTGCCATCTTCCGGACACGCGGGTTCGCGCATGACTGCCAGCTGGCGGACATCGGGGGTGGGGCCCTGCCATCTCCCGGACACGCGGGTCCGCCAGCAGCGCGCGGGTCAGGCCGTCTTCGCAGGCACCAGGTAGTCGGGATCGACGGTCGTGGTGTGGATGAGCATCTCGGGCGCGCTGCGCACGACGAGCCACGCGGGCAGGATGATCACGCACAGCACGGGCAGCAGCGTGATGTCGCCCACGATGGCCACCGCGATGAACAGGGCGATCCAGCCGTCGCGGGCGACCGCGAGGGCGAGTCCGAGCACACCGCACGCCACGGCGAGCCCGAGGGGGATGGCGGGGAACAGCGAGTGCGCCAGCATCCCGAACGACACCCCGATGAAGACCGAAGGGAACACCCGGCCGCCGCGGAATCCGGCTGCGGCGGCCACGACGAGCGCGACGATCTTGATCCCCGTGAACAGCGCGAGCTGGCCGGCGCTGTACGCATCGGGGTCGCTGAGAAGCTCGGCGCTCTGGTCGAGACCCTTGAAGAGGGTGATCGGGCCGCCGATGAAGCCGAGGATGCCGAGGATCAACCCGCCGAGCGTCGTGTAGATGATCGGGTGCTTGAGCGCCCGGAACGCGCGCCAGACGTACGGGAATGCGTACACTCCCACGAGACCGGCGACGACCGCGGCGCATGCGACGCAGGCACCCCACAATGCATCGAGCGGGATGCTGGTGCTGGCGTACGGCTCGATTCCGGCGACGACGCCGAGGCCTCCGCCCAGCATCGAGCTGACGGCTCCGCCGGCTCCGGCTGCCACCAGAGGCAGGAACAGTCGGTCCCACAGCGACCCGGGCGCCTTCGCGGCGGCGACGACCCCGGTGAAGACGAGGGCGGCGGCCACCGGGGTGCCGAACAGGGCCCCGAGGGTCGCCGCGGCGGCGAGCAGCAGCACGATCTGCTGCGGCACGGCCTTGAACAGGCGCGTGACGACCGCGACGGCCAGCGCGGTGTTGATCGCGATGATCGGGTTTTCGGGCCCGAGGCTGACCCCGCCGGCCAGGGCGAGCACCACGACGAGGATCAGACTGGGCAGCGCCATCAGGCGGAGCGGCGGTGAGATCAGCTCGGTCGTGGCCGAGTCGACACCGCCGTGGCCGGGTACGAGCCAGACGACCAGGCCTACGGCGGCACCGGTCGCGGTGAGGATCAGGATGATCCACCACCCGGCCGGGTCGATGCCGAGGGCGGTCGGGACCGTGGTCCAGATGGCCGTCTCGAGCAGGTCCGCGACGGCTTCGAGCGCCCACAGCGTCACCGCGGAGAGGATGCCGATGAGCAGCGCGGGGATCGCCATCAGCAGCAGCTGACGGGTCCGCGGCGGTGGCGGGACGGCCCGGGGGCCTGCGTGCGGGTCGGTCACGGTCTCACCATAGGGGGCTGGGGGTCGACGTCGCGGGCGCGGCGGGATGCCGGTGTAGCGACCGGCTGCGAGCGAGGAGCCGGACCGCCGCAGCGGCCGGCTCCTCGCTTCGGATCGGCAGATCGGCAGATCCGCGGATCCGCCGATCAGGCCAGAAGGCGTGCCTTCGCGGCGGCGAACTCGTCGTCGGTGAGCACACCAGCATCCTTGAGCGCGGCCAGCTTCTGCAGTTCGGCGACGAGGTCGACGGCCGGCGCGGCCGGCGCGGCCGCCGGCGCGGCGTACTGCGGGGGCGCGGCGTACTGCGGCGGTGGGGCGTACTGCGCCGCGGCAGCCTGGGCTGCCGCGTCGATCTGCGCCTGCTGCTGCTGCGCCTGGTAGGCGTCGGCCTCAGCCTGCGTGTTCGCCTTGTTCTGCTGGTTGCGCTGCATCGAGCCGCTCACGGCGGTTGCGGTGCCGGCCACCACGGCGGTGCGGGCGGCTAGGCCGATGAGGCCGGGGCGGCCCATCCGACGGATCATGATTCTTCTTCTTCCTGCGCGGCTTCGACCAGCGCGTTCACGACGGGCGCGGGAATGCGCTCGCTTCGGATGACGAAACCACCCGATGTGGCCAGGCTTTCGGCGAGGCGCTTGGCCCAGACCAGCTCATAAGCGACGATCGCCGCCGATGCGCCGGGCGGGATCATCTCGGCGAGCTCTTCGATGTCTTCCTCGCCGGCGATGCCGAGCTCGGCGAGCTCGACGGTGCCGAAGCCGTAGCGATCACTGTCGTCCTCGATCTCGACGGCGGTCACCTCGCCATCTTTTGTCTTGGACACGATGATGAAGTCGAGGAGTCGGACGGCGCCGGCCTCGATGAGCTCCACGATCGCGGCGATGACCCCCGGTGCGGGTCGGTCGCCCTCGAACCCGACGAGGTGCAGCTCGACGGGTCCGTATTCGAATTCAGCCACGGTGTTCCTTTCGTTGTTGCGCTGAGGAGGATTAGAAGCTGCCGATGCCTTTGCCGATCAGCGAGATGCCGATGACGAGGAGAAGCACGGCCATGATGACCGCGTTCTCCCGCCCGAGCCAGACACGCAGCGCCTCGAGCGGCCCGTGCAGTCGGTCGGCGGCGATGAGGTAGCCCACGACCGGCACGAGGACGGTGGATGCCGCGATCACCGTGAAGACCGCGATGACCACGATGATCGACCCGACGCTCAGGCCCGCCGATCCGATGTCGGTGCCTGCGGCGGCGGCCATCAGCAGGTTCTTCGGGTTGACGGCCGCGAGGAGGAAGCCGAGGCCGGCCGCGACGGGGAAGGTCATCGTGTCGATGGCCGTCATCCATTTCGGCATCGTCGGCTCCACGCCCGCCTTCGGGCGCTTGCGCCATTGACGCACCGCGACCAGCAGCAGGAGCACGCCGAGCACGAGCCGGATGACACCGCGGATCGGAGCCGAACCGGTCTCGTCGGGGCGGGGCAGTACGGCTGCGAGCAGGCTGAAGACGGTCACGGCGATGATGATCCCGACGACCCAGCCGAGGAGGAACCCGACGCTGATTGTGCGCGCCTTCGGCGAGAGCAGCATGAGGATCGCGGCGATGATCGGGATCGGGCTGATCGCGACGCCGAGGGCGAGCGGGAGGATGTCGCCGATCACAGAACCCATGGGATGCTCCTAGCCGACCGGCGGCGTCAAGGCGGCGACGGCCGCACGGTTGGTGTCGTACACGGGGTCGCTCTGCAGGATGCCGAACCGCTCGAGGCGCCGTCGCGCACCGCTGCGCACGCGGCTGAACCCGAGGCCGATCCCTTCGTTGCCGAGCCATTCGCGCAGCGTCTCGAACGACTCCGACCCCGTCACGTCGACGTCGGTGACGGCCTCCATGTCGATCACGAGGTGATGCACCTGAGCCGCCCCGCCCGCCGCGGCGATCGCCGCGCGGACGGCCTGCACGAACACGTCGGCGTTCGCGAAGAACAGTGGTGCCGCCATCCGCACGACGATCACGCCCGGCGCGGTGGTGGTGCCGCGCGGCGCCTGCTCGAGCAGCGAGTCGGCGGGGCTGTCGTTCGGAGCCAGCACGTCGATCGCCGGGTTCGCGGCCCGCTTGGCCAGGTTGATCAGCGCCAGCACGAACGCGACGAGGATGCCGGGGATCGACCCGATGAAGAGAGTGACGAGGAAGCAGGTGGCGCCGATCCAGAACTCGAACCGGTCCAGTCGCCACAGGTCGATGAACTCGCGGACGCCGAGGAGCGGCAGGATCGCCACGCCCACGATCGCCCCGATCGCGGGCGAGGGGATGTCGGCCAGCAGTGCGGTGCCGAACAGCAGCAGCAGCAGGGTCCCGACCGCGAGGATCAGCGACGGAAGCTGTGTGCGCGAGCCGGCCTGGTCCATCGCGGCGGTGCGCGAGGTCGACGAGCCCATCGCGAAGCTCCCGCTCGTACCGGCGGCGATGTTGCCGAGCCCGAACGCGAACAGGTCGCGGTTGGGGCTCGTCGGATAGTGGCGGCGGTCACCGTAGGACCGCGAGACCAGCAGTCCCTCTGCCGTCGTCACCATCGTGAGGGCGATGGCCGAAGGGATCAGGGCGAACCACATCGTCCAGCTGATCACCGGCCAGGTCAGCGCGGGAGGACCGGCCGGAACCGCCCCGAGAACGGCGACCCCGGCCTGCTCGGCAGACGTCAGCACCACCACGACGGTGGCGAGCACCAGCACGACCAGCGCCCACGGCACCAGCGGCAGCCAGCGACGGCCGAGCAGGAGAATCGCGACGGCGCACACCGAGATGAGCAGCGACCACGCGTTGGTGGTGCCGAGCCCTGAGACCAGGTCGCTCACCTTCTCGACGAACTCGCCTCCCGAGTTGATCTTGACCCCGAGCATCTTTGCGATCTGCGCGACCAGGATGTCGAGGGCGAGCCCGCCGACGAATCCGACGAGGATCGGCTTGGAGAGGAAATTGGCGAGGAACCCCAGCTTGAAGACCGCCAGGAGTAGGAACAGGATGCCGCTGATGATCGCCTGCGCGAGGGCCAGCGTGGCGTAGTCGGCCGTGCCGGCCACTGCCAGCCCGCCGATCGATGAGGCCACCAGTGCGGCGGCCGCAGCATCCGGAGACGCGATCACCTGACGAGACGAGACCACGAGCGCATAGACGACAGTGGGAACGATCAAGGCGTACAGGCCGGCGGTCGCAGGGAGCCCGGCGATCTGCGCGTAGCCGATGTTCAGCGGGATCGCGATGGCGAGCAGGGTGACACCCGCGAGCAGTTCGCGGCCCACGTTCTTGCGAGTGAGCCCGGCGAGAGGTTTCTGCACGTGTGATCCTCCGGGGGGTGACAGCTCGAGGCTACTCCGGAGGCTCCAAGGGGCACTCACCCGCGAGGGATGACTCCTCAGGACGGATCGATCCTCAGCACCGTCGGCGACTCACCGAGCGTCGTGTCATCGACGACCCGCAGGGTCTTCACGAGTGCGTCGACCGACGGGATGACCGTCCCGAACCGCGACCGGTCGGAGCACACCGCGGTGACGCTCACGAAATGCGACCCCGTGTCCCACGTGTAGGTGGCGAACGGCGGCGTGCGACCATCCGTGGGGAGCGGCATCTCGAGCTTCTCCCCGACCCCCAGATAGGGATTGGCGAACGATTCCGTGTCGTCGTACTCCATCGGCAGCGACGCTCGAGCGGCCCGCAGCTGAGAGGTCGCCTCCTGGATCTGCGCCATGGCGACGAGCAGCTCGGGGTCTGACTTCCACACCCAGACCAGCACGCGCCCCTCGGCGCGACGGATCAGCAGCGGTGCCGCCTGGCTCATCGCCCACGCGAGCATGCCACTGCCCGGGCGCTCCTCGGCGCCGAACGAGCGATTCGCCTGTGTCAGCAGCATCCGGATCGCCGCTTTGCGGTGCCGGCGACCGCGGATGCCGAGCGATCCTGTGACGGGCACCCAGCGTGCGGGGTCGGCGTCGGCCTGCAGACGGGGCATGACTCCAGGGTACGTGGGCGCGGTTCGCCTCGCTCCCGGGGCTTCGGGGCCCCTCGGGTAGAGTTGGTGAGCGTAAGCACCACCCGTGCGACCAACCGCCGCACAGATTGGCAGCCGAATCCCGTGACCTCCCCCGCGACGCCCGATTCGGGGCGCCCTCCCTTGACGGTGGTCATCGCCGCCGACACCTTCTCTCCGCATGTCAACGGCGCTGCCCGCTTCGCCGAGCGGCTGGCCGCAGGGCTGGTCTCCCGCGGCCACCACGTGCACGTGATGGCGCCCAGCGCCACGCATCACACCCACGGCACATTCACCGAGGTCATCGAGGACGAGCCGATGACGATGCACCGGATCGCGGCCTGGCGCTACCTGCCGCACGACTGGCTCACCTTCGTGCTGCCGTGGATGTCGAAGCACTACGCGCGCAAAGTGCTCGACGTGGTCAAGCCCGATGTCGTGCACATCCAGTCGCACATCGTGCTGGGCCGCGGAATCACGCGGGAAGCGCGCAAGCGCGGCATCCCGATCATCGCCACCAACCACGTGATGGCCGAGAACGTCCTCGACTTCACGACCCTGCCGCCGGCCCTGAACCGGGTCATGCTGAAGCTCGCGTGGGCGGACGCGAAGCGCACGTTCGAGATGACCAGGGCCGTCACGACGCCGACGCAGAAGGCGGCCGACTTCCTCGAGTCGACGATCGACATCCACGGCGTCATCCCGATCAGCTGCGGCATCGATCGCAGAAACTATGCGCCCGACCTCACCCTGCGTGACGCGAACCGGGTGCTGTTCGTCGGCCGATTGACCACCGAGAAGCACATCGATGTGCTGCTGAAGGCGGTCGCGCGGCTCGACCCCGCGCTCGCGGTGACGCTCGACCTCGTCGGAAACGGCGATCAGCGCAAGAACCTCGAAGACCTGACCCGCGAGCTCGGGATCGCCGATCGCGTGACCTTCCACGGGCACACCTCCGAGACCGACCTGCGGGCCATGTACTCGCGGGCGAGCGTGTTCGCGATCGCCTCGATCGCCGAGCTGCAGTCGATCGCGACGATGGAGGCGATGGCGTCGGGGTTGCCGATCGTCGCCGCGAACGCGGTCGCACTGCCACACCTCGTGCACAACGGCGAGAACGGCTACCTGTTCGAACCCGGCAACATCGACGAGCTCGCGGCGCGACTGACCGATGTGCTCACCGCGACGCCCGAGGCCCGGCTGAGGATGCAGCAGACCTCGCTCGAGATGGTGAGCGTGCACGACATCAACCGCACACTCGACACGTTCGAGGCGCTGTACCGCGACGAGCCGCTCCCCGCCTAGCGCCTCGGGCCGACCCATGCACATCCTCATGTTCGGCGACCAGCACGTCGAGACCTCGGGCGGCGCGCAGGTCTCGATGCGTCTGCAGCGCCGGTTCCTCGAGAAGGCCGGCCACACCGTGACGATCGTCGCGCCCGCGATGCACGGACCGCGGGTCGCGGAGGTCGCGCCGGATGCCGCCTTCCTCGACCTGCCCTCGATCCCGATCACCCTCGACCGCGAGTACGCCATGACGTGGCCGGGTCGCCGCGCCGACGCGCACATCGATCGTGCCGTACGCGGACGCCCGCCGGTGGATGTCGTCCACGTGCAGGCGGACTTCTGGGGAGCGATGCTCGGTCACCGGTTCGCGACCGGCCACGGCCTACCGGTCGTGCACACGATGCACAACAGGGTCGACGTGGGGCTGCGGGCAGTGACACCGCTGGCCGGGATCGCGCTGCGAGTGCTCAACGCCTGGCAGCGACGCTCGCTCTCGGTCGGACGGGAAGCGCGGCCTGTTGGCCAGCCCGCTGGTCATCCCGTTGGGCACGATGGCTGGGCCTACCTCCGGCGCTTCGCCGTGCGGTCACAGGCGGTCACCGCCCCATCGGCGCACTTCGCCCGTCGCCTCGAGCAGCATGGTGCCGTGCCGGCGGCCGAGGTCGTGTGGAACGGCGACCGCCTCGAGCGCGGCGCGGCCCGAGGCATCGTGGACGTCGTGTGGAACGGCATCGACGACGCCATCCTCGACGCCGGCCTCGATGCGTCGTCGGCGCGACCGGCTCGTGAGCCGGGCGTCGCCCGTCTCATCTGGATCGGCCGGATGAGCCCCGAGAAGCGCCTGCTCCCGTTCCTCGAGGCGCTCGCCGAGTCTGGAATCTCCGCCGACGTCGAGATCGTCGGCGGTGGCGGGCAGCTGGCCGCCGCGCGGCGGCTGGTGCGAAAGCGCCGGCCGACAGCATCCGTGACCTTCGTCGGCAGGCTGCCGTATGCCGAGACCCTGCGCCGCATCGCCGCGGCCGATGCCGTCGTGCAGACCTCGGTCGGGTTCGAGACGCAGGGCATGACGGTCTTCGAGGCCGCATCGCTGGGCACCCGCGCGATCATCTGCGACCCGGACATCGCCGCCGAGCTCGGCTCGGGCGTGTGGACGGTGGGATCGGATGCTCGGGCCGGGGCATCGGTGACCGCCTTGGCCGCTGCCCTCCGGCGTGCGGCGGACGACATCGCCGCAGGCACGGCACCCGCACCCGACCCGTCGATCGCGGAACGCTTCCGGCAGTCGTCGCGGACCGCCGCGATGCTCGAGGTCTACCGCCGCGCGATCGAAGCGTCCTGACCCGAGCCGCAGGGTGACCCCGAGGGGGTCGACTGTCGCGGTGCGGCATCGGGGAGGCGCGTCCCGTCGGTGCGGACCGGCCGGTATCCGTCGCGGATGAGGGTCACGATCGTGCAGGCGACCGCGACGGCGGACAGTACTGCGAGTGCGATGAGGATGGACATGGCAGGAACGCTACGCTTGCGCTCTGTCTGCCACGAGTGGCAGGATGGCCACGTATCAGACAGAAACTGCCAGTCCTGGCATCCCTCCGCCTCGCCCATCGGGAGCACGCATGAAGACCGTCGCCGTCATCGTCCAGGAAGGGTTCACCCCCTTCGAGTTCGGCCTCGCCTGCGAGGCGTTCGGCCTCGATCGCTCGGATGACGGCATCGCTCCGTTCGATTTCCGGATCGTCGCGCCCGAGCCCGGCGCGATCCTTAGCAACCTCGCGTTCTCGATCAACGTCGAGCACGACCTCACCTTCGCCGACGAGGCCGACCTCGTCGTCGTCACGCCGGTGCCGAAGGCGACGTGGGGCACGATCGACCCGCGGGTCGCGGGTGTGCTGCAGCGCGCGGCTGCGCGCGACGCCTGGGTGCTGAGCGTCTGCAGCGGGTCGTTCGTCGTTGCGGCATCCGGCATCCTGGACGGGCGCCGGGCGACCACGCACTGGATGTACGCCGACCGGATGGCGGTGATGTACCCCGAGATCGATGTCGACCCCGACGTGCTCTACGTGCAGGACGGGCGGATCATCACGAGCGCGGGCACCGCCGCGGGGCTGGACGCGTGCTTGCACCTGCTGCGCCAGGAGCTCGGCGCCGAGGTCACCAACCGGATCGCCCGGCGCATGGTCGTGCCGCCCCAGCGCGACGGCGGACAGGCGCAGTTCATCGACAAGCCGCTGCCTCAGGTCGCCTCGCTGTCGCTCGCACCGGTCACCGACTGGATGGTGCAGAACCTGCGACAGGACCTCACGGTCGACCAGCTCGCCGCCAAGGCGCACATGTCTCCACGCACATTCGCCCGGCGCTTCAAGGCCGATTTCGGGGCGACGCCCGCGGCGTGGCTCGGGCGGCAGCGCCTCATCCATGCGCAGCGGCTGCTGGAGAAGACCGATCTGGGGCTCGACCGGATCGCCTGGGAGGCCGGGTTCGGCTCGGCGGCCGTGCTGCGGCAGAACTTCGCCCGCACGCTCGGCACGACCCCGACCGCGTACCGCTCCACTTTCAATTGCCGGATGGATGCTGTCGACGCCGGCGAAGCGCAGCCCGACCTCGTCGCCTGACCTGGGTGGTACGGCCAGGTGCGGCGGGGTTTTCGTCGAGTGCACGGCATCCCGCCGAGTGCACGGCCTGCCACCGTCGTCCAAGCCGTGCACTCGACACCAAGTCGTGCGCTCGGCACCGCCCCGTCCGGGCGCCCTGATTGCCGGTGAACCCGAGCTCTGCTAAACTTGAGTCAACACGGCTCAAGTTTACGAATGGGCTGGCACAGATTTCAGGAGACACATGAACGCCACACAGAACCCCGGGCAGGAGGACGCGCAGAGCGCCCTCGAGCAATTCGGGATCAACCTGACCGACCGGGCCCGCCAGGGCAAGCTCGACCCCGTGATCGGCCGCGACAGCGAGATCCGGCGCGTCAGCCAGGTGCTCACCCGGCGCACGAAGAACAACCCCGTGCTCATCGGCGAGCCCGGCGTCGGCAAGACAGCCGTCGTCGAGGGCCTCGCCCAGCGCATCGTCGCGGGCGACGTCGCCGAGAGCCTCAAGAACAAAGAGCTGATCACCCTCGACATCTCGGCCCTGGTGGCCGGCGCGATGTACCGCGGTCAGTTCGAGGAGCGTCTCAAGGCGGTCCTCAAGGAGATCACCGAATCCGACGGCCGCGTGATCACCTTCATCGACGAGCTGCACGTGCTGATGGGCGCGGGCGGCGGCGAGGGGTCGGTCGCAGCATCCAACATGCTCAAGCCCATGCTCGCGCGCGGTGAGCTGCGCCTCATCGGTGCGACGACCCTCAACGAGTACCGCGAATTCATCGAGAAGGATGCTGCGCTCGAGCGCCGCTTCCAGCAGGTCTACGTCGGCGAGCCCACGGTCGAAGACACGATCGCGATCCTGCGCGGGCTGAAGGAGCGCTACGAGGCGCACCACAAGGTCGCGATCGCGGATGCTGCGCTCGTCGCCGCGGCGGCGCTCAGCAACCGCTACATCCCGTCGCGGCAGCTGCCCGACAAGGCGATCGACCTGATCGACGAGGCCGCGTCGCGCCTGCGCATGGAGATCGACTCGGCCCCGCTCGAGATCGATGAACTGCGCCGGCACGTCGACCGTCTCAAGCTCGAAGAGCTGGCGCTCAAGCGCGAGAAGGACGCCGCGTCGAAGGAGCGTCTCGCCACCCTCCGCGAGACCCTCGCGAAGGAGCAGACCGAGCTCGCCGGACTGCAGGAGCGCTGGGAGCACGAGCGTGCCTCGCTCAACCGCGTCGGCGACCTCAAGACCAAGCTCGACGCAGCGCGCATGCAGGCCGAGCGCGCGCAGCGCGAGGGCAACCTCGAGAAGGCATCGCGGCTGCTGTACGCAGAGATCCCGGCGCTCGAGCGCCAGCTCATCGACGCCGAGCGCGAAGAGCCCGCCGGCGACCGCATGGTGGGCGACCAGGTCACCGAAGAAGACATCGCCTCCGTGATCGCGATGTGGACCGGCATCCCCGTCGGCCGTCTGCTGCAGGGCGAGACCGAGAAGCTGCTGCACCTCGAATCCGAGCTCGGAAAGCGCATCATCGGGCAGAAGGAGGCCGTGAAGTCGGTGGCCGATGCGGTGCGTCGCTCGCGCGCCGGCATCAGCGACCCGGGGCGTCCGACGGGGTCGTTCCTGTTCCTCGGTCCGACCGGCGTCGGCAAGACCGAGCTGGCCAAGGCGCTGGCCGAGTTCCTCTTCGACGATGAGCACGCCATGGTGCGCATCGACATGTCGGAGTACGGCGAGAAGCACTCCGTCTCGCGTCTGGTCGGTGCCCCTCCCGGGTACATCGGCTACGAGCAGGGCGGTCAGCTCACCGAGGCCGTGCGCCGCCGACCGTACAGCGTCGTGCTGCTCGATGAGGTCGAGAAGGCGCACCCCGAGGTCTTCGACGTGCTGCTGCAGGTCATGGACGACGGTCGGCTGACCGACGGCCAGGGCCGCACAGTCGACTTCACGAACGTGATCCTGGTCCTCACCTCGAACCTCGGATCGCCCGTGCTGATCGACCCGACACTGTCGCTCGAGCAGAAGCGCGACACCGTGCAGGCCATGGTGCGGCAGGCATTCAAGCCCGAGTTCATCAACCGGCTCGACGACATCGTGATCTTCCACGCCCTGACCGAGGACGACCTCGCGCAGATCGTCGAACTCGCGGTGTATGCCCTGCAGCGTCGGCTGCGCGATCGCCGGCTCAGCCTCGCGGTCACCCCGGACGCGCGCGCCTGGCTCGCCGAGCGCGGCTACGACCCGGTGTTCGGCGCGCGCCCGCTGCGCCGGCTCATCCAGTCCGAGATCCAGGACCGCCTCGCGATGGCGCTGCTGTCGGGTGGCGTGCACGACGGCGACGTGGTGCGTGTGGATGTCGCAGCCGACGCGTCGTCGCTGGTGCTCACGAGCGACGGCCCGGGGGCAGGTGTCATGGAGGACTGAGCAGTTTCGCCTTCCGCGGTCCGCAATGCACCCTCGGCTGCCGTAGTGCACCCTCGGCTGCCGCAATGCACCCTCGGCTGCCGTAGTGCACCCTCGGCGAGGGTGCACTACGGGGCGCGCGGCGGCTACGGTCGGAGCATGGCGGCACGGCGATGACGAGGGTAGGCGCGCTCCTGCGTTCGACCCACCCCGGCCCGAGCCTCGTCGTCACCGCCATCGCGACAGCGCTCGGCGTCGCGACCGGGCTCGAGCCCTGGCGGATCGTCGCCCTCGGCCTCGCGATCCTCTTCGGACAGCTCTCCGTCGGCCTCTCGAACGACGCGATCGACGCGCGCCGCGACCTCCTGTCCGAACGCCTCGACAAGCCGCTGGCGCGGGGTGAGGCATCCGTCCGATCCGCGTGGATCGCGGCCGTCGCCTGCGTGGTCATCGCGCTGGTGCTGTCGGCTCTGCTGTCGTGGTGGATGCTGGTAGCCCACGCTGTCGCGCTCGCCTCGGCGTGGTCGTACAACGCGTGGCTCAAGTCGACGCCGGTGTCGGTCGTGCCGTTCATCCTGAGCTTCGGGCTGCTTCCGTCGCTCGTGACGCTGTCGGCGGCGCAGCCGCGGCCGGCGGCCGGGTGGGCCTGGATCGCCGGCGGTGCAATCGGTATCGCGGTGCACCTCACGAACGTGCTGCCCGACCTCGACGAAGACGCGAAGACCGGTGTGCGCGGGCTGCCGCATCGGCTCGGACGCACGGCGTCGGCCGTGATCGCGGCCGGCGCGCTCATCGTCGGCGCGCTCGCCGTCCTCATCGGCCCCATCTCGACCACGGGCCCGCCGACGCCCATCGCCTGGACGGCGTTCGTGCTCGCGACGGGCATCGCGGTGGGCGGAATGGTGCTCGCGCTCGTGCGGGCGCCGGGGCGCTGGGTGTTCCGGCTCGTGATGCTCGCGGCACTCATGCTCTGCGTCGCGCTCGCGGCAACAGGTCAGTCGTTGGTCGGCTGAGCTGCGCGGTCGGCCGGGCTCTCGCTCACCGAGGGTGCATTGTGACGGTCGAGGGTGCATTGCGACGGTCGAGGGTGCATTGCGACGGTCGAGGGTGCATTGCGGGGTGCGGGGTGCGGGGTCGCCGGTCAGGCGTCGGCGTCCAGGCCCATCGCGTACGCCGACGCGAACGCCATCCCGGCGACCCTCGACAGCGCAAGGCGGAGGGCGGCGCGGCGCGCGGCATCCGCCGCGGGTCCGAGCGGGCGCCCGAGTGCCGTATTGACCGCGGCCAGCCGCGCGGCGGTCGCCGCCGAGCGCACCCGCCGCCGCTCCCACGCCTGCAGCGCGGCGTCGGGCGACTCGCCGGTGCGCACCCACTGGGCGATGAGCGGCGCGAGGGTCGCAGCATCCAAGAGCCCGAGGTTCATGCCCTGTCCGCCGATCGGACTCACCTCGTGCGCGGCATCTCCGATCGCGAAGAGGCGGCCGTGCCTCAGCTGCGGCGCGATCACGCGGCGGACGCCGAATGCGGCGGCATCCTCCACTGCGGCCGCCGCCTCCGGCTCGCCCCGCCGCGCGACCGCGGTGGCGAGACGCTCGACCCGCGCGGCGTCCGAATCCTCCTCCGGCGGCAGGTCGCCCGCGTGATCCCATGCCACCAAGCGCCGTCGGCCCGCGGGGAGCGGGAACGACTCGAGAACCCCGTCCGGATCGAGGTTCACCAACGCGATGTCGGCGTCGGGACGATCCGGAACATCAACGTCCGACATCAGATACCGGTCGGGGTACATATGGGTCGGCACATCGCGGAACACGAGCGAGCGGCCCGTCCAGCCGGATGCTGTCACCACGACCCGCGCCGACTCCTCGCGTTCACCGGCTGCCGTCGACACCCTCACCCGCACCGCATCGCGACCGGGTGCGATCGAGGTGACCGTGGCGCCGCGCTCGGGAGTCGGGGCGAAGGCCGTCAGCACACTCTCGGTCGCCGCCTGCGGCAGAGTCGCCACGAAGGGGAAGCGTGTCGAGAGTCGGTCGAAGCGCACGACCCCGAGGGTGCGTCCGGCCGAGCGGGCCTCGCCGCGCGCGACGCGCAGCGCATGGGCGAGCAGTGACTCCGTGACTCCGGATGCCTCGAGCGCTGCCAGGACCGGCGCGTGCACGCCGATCGCCCTGGTGCCCGCGCCCGCGCGCTCGCGACGCTCGAGCACGGACACGTCGACGCCGCGCGCGGCCAGCAGGCCCGCGATCAGCAGCCCCACCGGCCCGGCACCGACGACGATGACCTCACGCATCCGGTGTCCTCCGGCGTGACCGCGCCGCGCTGCATGACTCAGGCATCCGCGAGCCCCTCCGCAGTCGCCACCAGGCGGAACGGCGCCGGCCGCGTCACCGTCCACCCGTCGGGCAGGGCAGCCGCGAGTTCATCGGCCCGGTAGCTGCGGCGGATCGAACGGAGGCCGTCGGTGCGGAGGAATGTGCCGGGCGCGAAGGGGGTGATCCCGATGGCGTACAACCCGTAGGCGAGGCGCCCGCGAGCGATGTCGGAGTGGAGTACGGGGCCGGAGGACAGCATCCGCGAATCATCCGCGAAGGTGCGCAAGCCTTCCGGAGAGAGGTGGTGCAGGACGTGGTTCGAGATCACCGCGTCGAACCGTTCCCCTGCCGCGATCAGCGCGGTCGAATCGGTCGCCCGGAACTCGACGCCGGGGGCATGCCGCAGCCGCGCGGCGGCGTAGGCGCGCGGATCCGGATCGGCGCCGACCCACGAGACGGCGAGGCGGTCGCGCTCGGCGAGCCCCGCGAGCCGGGTCACGACGTCGCCGCCGCCGGATCCCAGATCGAGCACGCGTGCCGGGCGCCCCAGTGACCTCAGGTGAGGGCGCAAGAGCGTGCGGTACACCGTGCCCCACGCCGAGATGAGCCGGTTGACCGTTCCGAACCGGCGATAGGTGGCCTGCAGGCGGCGCTCGTCGCACGACGGGTCGTCCATGATCTCGAGCAGGTGCTCGTCGCGTGCCGAGAGAGTCATGCCGAATCCGGCATGTGCTTGACGAAGAGCGCGGACTCGACCGTCAGGCCCGGGCCGAAGGCGAGCCCGGCGATGCTCGCGCCCGCCATGACGGCGTCGTCGGCGAGCAGCGCGGCCAGGATGAACAGCACGGTCGCGCTCGACATGTTGCCCCGCTCCCGCAGCACGGCGCGGGATGCGTCGAGGGCGTCGCCGTCGAGACCGAGACCCGACTCGACGCGATCCAGCACGCTGCGCCCGCCCGGATGCACCGCCCACCGATCCACGCCCCAGTCCGTCGCCCCCGGCTCGACATCGAGGAACGCCTCCACCGCACCGCGAATCTCGCGCCCGATGATCCGCGGCACCTCGGCGGTCAGGGTCATCTCGAACCCCTCGTCGCCGATGATCCACACCATGTCGGACTCGCCCTGGGTCGTCAGGGTCGTGCCGAAGCGTTCGAGCTCGAGGGAGGGGCCCTGACCGATTCCGCCGACCTCGGACACGACCGCCGCGGCCGCTCCGTCGGCGAAGACGGAGGACGCGACGATCTGCTCGGGGTCGCCCGACCCGCGGATGTGAAGAGTGCACAGCTCGCCGCACACGACGAGCACGACGGCCTCGGGCTGGGCGGCGCAGATGCGGGCGGCGGCGCGCAGCGCGGGGAATGCGGCAGAGCAGCCGAGGAATCCGAGGTGGTAGCGCTCGGTCGTGACCGGCAGACCGAGGTCGCGCACGAGGCGGTAATCGGGGCCGGGAGCGAAGAATCCGGTGCACGAGGCGGTCACGACGTGCGTGACGGCGGATGCTGCGACTCCCGCCTGCTCGAGAGCGCTCCGCGCAGCCGCGGCGAAGAGCGGCGGCGCGGCGGTGGCGTAGACGGCGTTGCGCACGCCCGTCGAAGGCGAGATCAACAGGCCGTCGGCCCCGACGAACAGGGCGGCCTCACCGGATGTGCCGCCGTGCGCGAGCTCGTCGATGACCGTGTGCCGCGTGTCGATCGCCGACGCGTCGAAAGCGGCGTGCACCAGCCGCTGCGCGAGCCGGTCGTACCCGGGCTGCCGGACGAAGAAGTCGCGCACCTCGTGCTGCGTGAGCGTCGTGGCCGGCACCGCTGTGCCGATGGAGAGGATGCGCGCGCTCATTGCGTTCACCCTAGTTCGCCCATCATCGGGCCGGGGTGGGCTTGACGACATTTGTGGAGCGCCGACCGGCCGCTACACCCGCCGGCGGACGTCGTCCAGCCCCGGGGACGATGTCGAGGGTTCGGCGTAGTGTCGGGGCACGGAGCAAAGGAGCACTCATGTCCGACACCACCCACGCCGACGACGGATCCCTCGAGGGTCCTGATGTGGAAAAGTCGACAGGCGCAGACGAAGTCGACGCCACCGGCGGCCACGAGGGCATCGGCGACAACGACGGCGAGGGAACGGCGAAGCCTGGCGGACTGGGTGCGGACGGCACGATCCCCAGCGACCCGGACGGTGTCGTCGCCGGCCACACCGGCGAGCCGTCCACCTTCGAGCCTGAAGAGGACGAACAGGCCTGAGGGTTCCACCTCGCCCCTGGACACGAGTCGTCCGGCGGGACAGGGTGGATTCCGGCATCCATCGACTGCACGGAGGTACACATGTTCCGCACCGACGACGCGTTCAGCGGCTTCTCGGTCGACGACATCGACGCAGCCCAGCACTTCTACGGTGATCTGCTCGGGCTGGATGTCACGCTGAACGGGATGGGATTCCTCGATCTGAAGCTGCCGTCCGGGGCCTCGGTGCTGATCTACACCAAGCCCAACCACGAGCCGGCGAGCTTCACGATCCTGAACTTCCCGGTGGACGACGTCGAGGCCGCCGTCGACGACCTGAACTCCCGCGGAGTCGTGACGAAGATCTACAGCGATCCCGATCTGGGCACCGACGAGAAGGGCATCTCGCGCGGCCGCGGGCCCGACATCGCGTGGTTCACGGATCCTGCCGGCAACGTGCTCGCGGTGTTCAAGGGCTGAGCCCGGCTCAGTTCGACCGCGCGCAGCGTCTGCCGCACGCGGACGACGCTACCTACAGCTACCGACCGCTAAGCCGAGAGAACGACCGACTCGGCAAGCGGACGACGCACGCGCGGAGCGGATTCGCGCTCCTGCACCGCGTCAGAAAGCGACTCGACGCCGCCGAGCGTGCCGACCGCGGTAACGGTGAGCGGTACGAAACGGCTCTCGAGCCCGAAAGCGGCGCTCAAGCCCTCGCGCTCGATCCCGCCCATCTGGTGCACGTGGAGTCCATCGTGATGCGCCTGCACCGAGAAGTGGGCCATTGCCTGACCGAGGTCGTACGCGGCGAAATGCACGGGAGTGCCGTCGGCCGTCTCGGTCTCGGCGACCGCGACCACGAGCGCACCGGCGCGCTCGGCCCACTCGCGGTTGAAGCCACGGAGGTTCAGAACGATGCTGTCGAACTCGCCGGTGCCGCGGCGGGCGACGATGAAGCGCCAGGGCTGGCTGTTGTTGGCCGACGGCGACCAGCGAGCGGCTTCGAGCGCGCTCGCGAGCTTGACCTCGTCGATCGATGCGTCGGCGTCGAAACCACGCGGGCTCCAGCGGTCGGCCAGGACGCCGAGCAGGGGGCTGTCGGTCGCGGCGCGACGATCGGTGGTGGACAGCAGTGCGGTGTCGCTCATGGCGGCCTCTTTCCGGGGTGTGTCGACAGAACGGCCGCCATTGGCCTTACTCACTCAAACACTATGTGACTGCATGTATTCCCGGGTCAGATCACGGGCCAGGATGCCGGACCCGGCGTACCCGCCGGGTATTCGTCGAGCGGCACCGCGTCGCTCCGCCACGCGTCGAGCACCGGCTGCACGATCCGCCAGCACTCTTCGGCGGTGTCGCCGCGCACCGACAGCGTCGGATCACCGTCGAGGATGCCCTGCAGCACTTCGGCATAGGCCAGGAGCTCCCCCTCGCCGAACTCGGCTTCGAGCGAGGCGCGGTCGAGCTGGAACGGATCGCCGGGGCCGTTCAGATTGACCTCGAGCGCCATCCGGTCGGGGCCGAGAGTCAGCCGGAGCACCGAAGGATCGGCCGACCCGCTGAAGCCGCTCGGCAGGTGCGAGACGGGCTTGAACTTGATGACGATCTCACTGCGCCGATCACCCAGGGCCTTGCCCGACCGCAGTGTGAAGGGCACGCCCTCCCAGCGCGTGGTGGCGATGCCCACCGTCATCTCGGCGAGGGTCTCGGTCTCGAGCGCCGGATCGACGCCCGGCTCATCGGCGTAGGCGGGGAGCTTCCGGTCGCCGACCTCGCCGGCGCCATACCGGGCGCGACGCGACGAGGCGACAGGATCGCCCTGCCACACGCGGGTGGCCCGGAGCACCATGCCCTTCGCATCGCGCAGGTCGATCGCGCCGAGCGTCGAGGGCGGGTCCATCGCGACGACGGCGAGCACCTGCAGCAGGTGGCTCTGGATCATGTCGATCAGCGCGCCGGCGCGGTCGTAGTAGCCCGCTCGGCCTTCGAGCCCGAGTGCCTCGTCGTAGCGGATCACGACCGATTCGATGTGCTCGGACGACCACACCGGCTCGAACACCCGGTTGGTGAACCGCACGCCCAGCACGTTAAGCACGGTGGAGCGGCCCAGGAAGTGGTCGATCCGGTGCACCTGGTCTTCGGGCACGAGCTTCGCGAGCTGGAGGTTGAGCGTGTGCGCGCTCGCCTCGTCGACGCCGAACGGCTTCTCCAGGGCGAGGATCAGTCCCTCCGGAAGCTCGACCGACTCGAGCGCGGTGCAGGCCTTCGCCGCGATCGCCGGCGGAACGGCGAAGTAGAACGCGACTCGACCCTCAGCCAGCCCGAGCAGAGCGGTCAGGTCGGCGGGCTGGGTGATGTCGGCCTTGCGGTAGATCGCTCCGGCCAGCACCGCCTCGACCGCCGGGCCCCCGGCATCCACCGTCGTGAACGACGTCGTCACCACCTCGCGCCAGTGCGCGTCGTCCCAGTCGTCCATCCCCGCACCGATGAGGCGGATGCTGCGCTCTGGCTCGCGCGTGAGCAGCTGGCCGAGCGCCGGCATGAGCAGGCGCGAGGTGAGGTCGCCCGAGGCGCCGAGCACGATGAGGGTGGTCTGGGGGGCGGTCATGCGGCCAGACTATTCCCCTCGGGTGACAGACTCAGCAGATGGCTTCACCCATCGAGGACTACGCCGTTCTCAGCGACTGTCACACCGCCGCGCTCGTCTCACGCGAGGGGAGCATCGACTGGCTCTGCCTGCCGCGGTACGACTCGGCATCGACGTTCGGCGCCCTGCTGGGCAGCGAGGATCACGGCAGGTGGATGCTGCGCCCCACCGATCCGGCGGCCCGCACGAGCCGCGAATACGACGGCGACGGGTTCGTGCTGGTCACGCGGTGGCAGACCGCAGACGGGGTGGCCGAGGTCATCGACCTGATGCCGCACGCCGACCGGCGGGCGGACGTGATCCGGCGCACCCGAGGGGTCTCGGGCCGGATCGAGTTCCGGCAGGAGCTGCGAGTGCGCTTCGACTACGCCCGCGCGATGCCGTGGATGCGGCAGGCGGGCACCGACGATGACCCGGCGCTGATCGCGATCGCCGGGCCCGATGCGCTGGTCGTGCGCGGCGCCCGCTTGACCGCGGACGATCGCGCCCACGTCGGGGTGTTCACCGTCGCCGCCGGCGAGACCGTCGACCTGACGATGACCTGGTTCCCCTCGCACCGCCCCACCCCTGAGCCGATCGACATCGACAAGGCCCTGGAGAGCACGCGCGCGTGGTGGGCGGGGTGGGCCGAGGGGATCGAGCACGACGGACCCCATCATGACGAAGTCGTGCGGTCGCTGCTCGTGCTGCGCGCGCTCACGCACGAAGACACCGGCGGGATCGTGGCGGCGGCCACGACATCCCTCCCGGAGGATTTCGGCGGCGTCCGCAACTGGGACTACCGCTATGTCTGGCTGAGGGATGCCTCGCTCACGCTCGAGGCGCTGCTGGACCACGGATTCACCGCCGAAGCGCAGGAGTGGCGGCGCTGGTTGCTGCGCGCGATCGCCGGATCACCCGACGACGTGCAGATCATGTACGGGCTCGGGGGTGAGCGCGAGCTCACCGAACGGGTGCTGACGAGCCTGCCGGGGTACGACGGAGCGGCGCCGGTGCGCATCGGCAACGGCGCCGTGGAGCAGTATCAGGCCGATGTGATCGGCGAGGTGATGCTGGCGCTCGAGGCGGCACGCCTCGCCGGCGTCGAGGAGTCGGAGTTCTCGTGGCCGCTGCAGCGCGCGCTGCTGGCTTTCGTCGAGGAGAACATCGACCGGCGCGACAACGGCATCTGGGAGATACGCGGCGAGCCGCGGTGGTTCACGCACTCCCGCGTCATGGTCTGGGCGGCGTTCGACTGCGGCGTGCGCGCGGTGCGTCGGCACGGGCTGGACGGGCCCGTCGAGCAATGGGAGGCGCTGCGCGATCGCCTCCGGGCCGAGATCGACGACAAGGGGTTCGACGCCGAGCGTGGGCACTTCGTGCAGTGCTACGGCTCAGCCGAGGTCGATGCGTCGCTGCTCCTGCTGCCGCTGGTGGGGTTCTGCAAGGCGGATGACCCGCGGATGCTCGGCACAGTCGCCGAGATCGAGCGCGTGCTGATGCACGACGGGCTGCTGCACCGCTATCGGACGCAGTCGCGGGTGGACGGAGTGCCGGGCGACGAGCATCCATTCCTGGCGTGTTCGTTCTGGCTCGTCGAGCAGTACGCGGCCACCGGCCGCGACCTCGAGGCGGCGGCACTCATGGACCTGGTCTGCGGTCTCGCCAACGACGTCGGGCTGCTGAGCGAAGAGTACGACGTGACCCTGCAGCGGCACGCGGGCAACACCCCGCAGGCGTTCTCGCACCTGGCGCTCGTGCGGGCGGCCGACGCGCTCGTCGGTCAGACGGGTCGCGCCGGCCACCGCAGACGATGCTGAGGCGGCTGGCTACCCCCGGAGCGCCTCGTTCAGCTTGACGCGGGCGCCCATGCGCAGCAGCGAGTTCTGGTAGATCCTCGCGCCGACCAGGATCGCTCCCACGCACGTGGCGAGCAGGATCAGAAGCGAGATGATCGGCTCCCACCACTGCGCCTCACCGAGGAACAGCCGCATGGGCATTCCGACCGGAGCCGAGAACGGCACGTACGACATGATCGTGAGCACGACGGGGTTGTCGTTGAAGAAGATCACGAGGAAGTACGGCGCCATGATCAAGATCGTGATCGGGAACGTCGTCGAGCCGATGTCCTCCTGGCGCGACACCATCGCTCCGGCCGCCGCGAACAGCGCCGCGAGCAGGATGAACCCGAAGAGGAAGAACACCGCGAACCACAGGATCGGCGCTCCGAGCAGGCCCAGCAGCTGAGTCTGCCCGATGACGGTGAGCCCGACGATCGCGATCGCGGCCAGCACCAGGATCTGGGCCATCGCGAGGATCGTGTTGCCGATCACCTTTCCGGCCAGCAGCGTCCGCGCCCTGATGGCCGAGATGAGGATCTCGACGACTCGCGTCTGCTTCTCTTCGACCACGCTCGCGGCGATCGTCGAGCCGAAGATGCTCGCCGCCATGAGGAAGACGATGCCGAACCCGATCGCGACGAAGTAGCGGATCGCTTCATCGGTCTGCGCAGGGTCGAGCAGTTCGACCGGCGGCACCTGCGCGAACCGCAGCATCAGCGACGTCGGGGCCGACGAATCGGCGATCACCGTGAAACCGAACGGCGCTGCCGAGGGATCGGCGACGATCGCGGCATCCACCGTGCCGTCCGAGACGAGCTTCTCGGCGGCTGACCGGTCTGCGACCTCGGTGATCTCGAGGCCTTCGGTCGAGGGGAGGAGCGGTGCCGCATCCGCCGTGACCGCGACGGGGGTGCCGCTCTGGTTCTGTGCGGCGAGCCCGCCGAAGATGAGCCCGACCAGCGCCGCGACGAACAGGATCGCGGTCGAGATCAGGAACACCTTGCTGCGCAGCTTGGTGCTGATCTCGCGTTCGGCGACGAGCCACATGGCGGATGCCTCGCTGGGCGCCGCGGGGCGCTCCGCGGGGGTGCGGGGCGTGGGTGCGGTGCGGGTTTGGGTCGTTGAGGTGCTCACTGGACTACCTCCCGGAAGATCTGAGCGAGGGTCGGATGCTGGGGCGCGAAGCTGCCGACGTCTCCGCGTGAGACGGCTTCGCGCAAGACCCGCTGGGCCGTCTCGGGGGAGTCGACGTCGAACACGGCGTAGCCGCCGTCGAAGTCGACGATCTGCACGCCCGGTTCGGTGCGCAGCCACCCGGCGTCGCCGGATGAGACGAGTTCGTACCGCGGGCTGGAGTGCTGCGCACGCAGCGCCTCGCGCTCGCCGGCCGCGCGGATCGTGCCACCGGCGATGATCACGAGGTCATCGCAGAGCCGTTCGACGAGTTCGAGCTGGTGCGATGAGAACAGCACCGCCGTGCCGTTGGCCGCGCGCTCCTGGAGCACCGCGGCGACGACGTCGACGGCCATCGGGTCAAGGCCCGAGAACGGCTCGTCGAGGATCAGCACCTCGGGGTCGTGCACGAGGGCCGCCGCGATCTGCGCGCGCTGCTGGTTGCCGAGCGAGAGCGTCTCGACGTTGTCGCCCAGGCGCTCGCCGAGTCCGAGGCGTTCGAGCAGTGTGGTGGCGGAGGCCGTGGCATCCGCCCGCGAGAATCCGTGCAGTCGCGCGAGGTACACGATCTGCTCGAGCACCTTCATCTTGGGGTACAGCCCGCGCTCTTCGGGCATGTATCCGAAGCGTCGTCGATCGTCGGTGCTGACCGGTCCTCGGTCGAGCGAGACGGTGCCCGAGTCGGCGGCGAGCACCCCCAGAGTGATGCGCATCGTCGTCGTCTTGCCGGCGCCGTTGCCCCCGACGAAGCCGGTGAGGCGGCCGGGGCTGACGTCGAACGACACATCCGTGAGCACGCGGTGCGTGCCGTAGCTCTTATCGAGATTTCGCAGTTGCAGCATGCGACTCACGCTACGGACGCATGCGGTGCGGCGGATCCCCCGGGAGGCGGAGATCCGGCCTCCTCCGCGCGGCGCGGCGGGGGTGACTCCGCGTCCGCGCTCGTGCCCGCCAGCTGGCGGACATGGCCCGGGCTCTCGACCATCTCGCGGACATGCGCTGGCTGTGCGTCGGACCCGGGCGCCGCACGCCCGGTTCAGCGCCGGTCAGGTCAGGCCGTGCAGGTGCGCGAGAACGGCGGCGTGCACCCGGTCACGGGCGCCGAGCTTCTGCAGCACGTTCGACACGTGCGTCTTCACCGTCGCCTCGCCGATGAACAGCTCTTGGGCGATCTCGGCATTGCTGCGCGCCTGGGCGAGCAGCCGCAGCACCTCGGCCTCACGGTCGGTGAGCGCATCGGCGGGGGCCCACCGTGAGTCGACGGTCGTCACAGCGCTAGGGACCGACCCGCCGGCGAACCGCTCGATCACGCGGCGGGTGACCTCGGGCGCCAGGAGCGCGTCCCCCGCAGCCACGACCCGCACGGCGGCGACGAGCTCGTCCGACCCGGCGTTCTTGAGCAGGAAGCCGCTGGCGCCCGACTGCAGCGCCGAGAAGAGGTAGTCGTCGCGATCGAAGGTCGTGACGACGATCACGCCGGCAGCGACCCCCGGGTCGGCGACGATGAGCCGGGTCGCCTCGAGACCGTCCATGTCGGGCATCTGCACGTCCATGCAGATCACGTCGGGACGGACGACGGATGCTGCCGCCACCGCCTCCCGCCCGGTCGCCGCCTCGCCGACGACGGTGATGTCGCCGGCCGCCTCGAGGATCGTGCGGAATCCCGCGCGCATGACGGCATGGTCATCGACCAGCAGCACGCGGATCATCGGACGGCGTCCACGGGGTCGACGGCGCCGGCGGCGTCCACGGGCTCATGCGTGAGCGGCACGGCGACCCGAACGCGGAATCCTCCGCGATCGCGGGGCGCGATCTCGATCGTGCCCCCGGATGCCGCCGCTCTCTCCCGCATGCCGAGCTGCCCGAGCCCGGGCCGGGGCTCGCGCACGGTGCGACCCGTGTTGATGACCTCGAGCTCGAGCATCCGATCGTCGGTGTAGCGCAGACGCACGTCGGCCGTCACTCCAGGGCCGCCGTGCCGGCGTGCGTTGGTCAGCGCCTCCTGCGCGATGCGGTAGAGGTTCACCTGGGTCACCTGCGGCACGGGTGCGGCATCGCCGACGACGGTGAAGGTGGTGGGCAGACCCGCGGCATCCGATGCCGCGATCAGCTGCGGCAGGGCGTCGAGGTTCACCGTCGACGCCGGCGCCTCATCGCCCTCGCCGGGGGTGCGCAGGGTGCCGAGCAGGCGGTGCAGCTCGTCGATCGCGACCCGCGCCGATGACTCGACCCCGCTGAGCATGTCGCGTGCAGCCGCCGGATCGGTGTCGAGCACGACCCGCGCGGCACCGGCTTGCACGCCCATGACCGAGACGTGATGCGCGACGACGTCGTGCAGCTCGCGCGCGATGCGCACGCGATCGAGGGCGACGGCCTGGGCTGCGGTCAGCTCGCGCTCGCGCTCCAGCTCGGCGGTGCGCAGCTCGAGGGCCTCGACCTGCGCCGCCGACACCCAGGCGCGCTCGCCGAAGTAGTACGCGCCCCCGAAGTAGAGCGCATTGACCAGGATCGAGAGCATCGCCTGCGCGATGAACGGTGAGAATGCCCCGGCGATCACGCCGCCGTCTTCGGCATGATCGATTGCGTCGCGATACATCGTGAACAGCAGCCAGACGAACATGCCGATGATGATGGCAACGCGCACGATGAGTGCGCGGCGGCGGTCGAACGACCAGGCGCCAACCGTGTACAGGGCGATGAACATCGCGATGTTGCCGACATAGACCTCGGGAAGGCGAAGTGTGACGGCGGCGAAGTACGCCGTGCAGACGATCACGGCAACCGTCGCCGGCCAACGCCTGCGCACTGCGAGCGGCGCGGCCAGCACGACGGCGTAGACGAGCGTCAGCTGCATCGACCCCTGCTCCGTGCCGTAGAAGCCCGCGATCGAGCTGAGCACCGAGCTGAGGATCGCGCCGATCAGGATCACCGCGGCGAGGTAGAGGTCGCTGCGCAACTCGCGGGCGGTGGGTGCGGGTCGCACGGGGAGCGGTTGGAGGGATGCCACGCCTCCACGCTATGGCGGAGGCTGGGCTCCGGCATCCCCCGCGCGGTTGAGACGGAAATCTAACTTGCTATTGCCAAGTACAGTTGCTTTTTGCAAGTATCAACTGTCGGACAGACGGCCGGCACCTGACAAGGAGACGGAAATGACCAGCATCTTCGTGAACGTGCCCACGACCGATCTCGAGCGGTCGAAGGCCTTCTACACGGCGCTCGGCGCCGGCATCAACCCGAACTTCACCGACGAGAACGCGGCGTGCATCGTGTGGGACGAGAACGTGTTCTTCATGGTGCTCACCAAGGAGTACTTCGCGACGTTCACCGACAAGCAGATCATCGACCCGAAGACCCACGCCCAGACGAGCATCGGACTCAGCCGCGACTCGCGCGAAGAGGTCGACGCGATCATGGCGCGGGGGCTGGCCAACGGCGGCACCGAGCCCAAGCCGGCGCAGGACTTCGGATTCATGTACTCGCGCGACCTCGACGACCCCGACGGCAACAGCCTCGGATTCCTCTTCATGGAGCCGCAGGCCGCCGAGCAGGGGCCAGAGGCCTACCTGGCCGAGCACGCCCAGGCGTAGCAGGTGGCCACGCGCAGCTACGGACAGTACTGCGGAGTCACGACCGCCGTTGAGCTGATCGGCGAGCGATGGGCGCTGCTCATCATCCGCGATCTGCTCGTCGGCCCCCGCCGCTTCACCGACCTCAAGCAGGGACTGCCCAAGATCCCCACCAACATCCTCTCGACGCGGCTCAAAGAGCTGCAGGAGGGTGGGGTGATCCGCCGCGCGCCTCTGTACCGGACCGGGCTCGTCTACGAGCTCACGCCCTACGGTCGTCAGCTCGAGCCGATCGTGCTCGCGCTCGGTCGATGGGGCTTCGCGCGGATGGGCGAGCCCGGGCCGGGTGACATCGTGACACCGGACTCGCTCACGATGGCGCTGCGGACATCATTCCGAGCGGATGCTGCGGCCGCCCTGGATCCTGCAGACTACGAGCTGCACGTGGGCGACGTGGTGCTGCGGGCACAGGTCGACGGCATCCGGCTGCACGTGACGCAGATCGCGCCTCCCGCATCACCCGTCGGGGGGCGCCTGCCCGCAGGCGAGCCGGACCTCGTCTTCGCGGCCGGCCCCGGCATCCGTCGCATCATCTCGGGCGAGCTCACTCCCGCCGACGCGATCGAGCAGGACGTGCTCGCGGTCGTCAGCGGCGACGAGTCGCTGCTCGAGCGGTTCGCGGCCACTTTCCATATCGACACCGGCACCGACCTGGCAGATGAACGCGCTGCCTGAGGCCCCCTCGCGGGGAGAAGCGAAAAGGAGATCATCATGACCGGTCGCATCACGATCGATCTGTTCACGACCCTGGACGGCGTCGCCCAGGCTCCGGGCGGACCCGAGGAAGACACCTCGGGCGGCTTCCGCTGGGGCGGCTGGCAGGCACCGCTCGACGACGACGTGCTCGGGGCGACGATCGGTGAGGGCATCGAGGCGATGGATGCGCTGCTGCTCGGCCGCCGCACATACGACATCTTCGCCGGCTACTGGCCGCATCACACGACCGGGCCCGAGGGGCCGATCGGGCAGAAGTTCGACAGCATCCCGAAGTATGTGGCCTCGCGCCGCATCCTGACGCCCGAGTGGCAGGGCACGACGCAGCTCGGCACCGACATCGCGGCCGAGATGGATGCTCTCCGCGAGCGTCATTCGGACATCCACGTGATCGGCAGCATCGACTTCGTGCAGACCCTGCTGGCCGGCGAGCTGTACGACATCCTGAACCTCTGGGTGTACCCGGTCGTGCTCGGCGAGGGTAAGAAGGTGTTCCCCGACGGGGCGACACCCGCGAAGCTCCGGCTGACCGAGCCCGCCCTCACCGGGCCGAGCGGAGCGCTGCGGCTGCGCTACGCGCCTGCCGGCGCCCCGACGACGGGCGACATGACCTGATCGAGTAGCGAGCGCCAGCGAGTGCTGCGGTGATCGAGTAGCGAGCTTGCGAGCGTATCGAGATCGCCCGGATCTGCGGACAACGCACACTCATCCGCGCCAGCGTGGCGGCCCAATGGGTCGGCATCCGCGCGGTAGCGTGCGGCGCGTGAGTGCAGACACCCCGACCGGCGGTTCTCCAGTCGTCGATCGACGGCGGCGCGACATCCCCGTCGGGGTCGTCATGGTCGGTATGGCGGTCGTCACGTGGTGGCCGGCGTTCACACTCGGCGCGTGGGGCGAGATCTTCTTCGATCAGCTCATGGCGCTGTGGGCGGCGTCGATCGCGGCATTCGTGTTCGTGCTGGTCGAGCATCGGCCGGTGCGCGGACGGCTCGCCCGCGCGTTCGCGCTGCTGCTGCCCTCGCTATGGGTCGTGCTGATGTTCTTCATCGGCGACGAGACGCAGGACGTGTTCGTCGTCCTCGTGCAGCTCTCTGCGCTGCTGGCCGTCTTCATCGGCATGCCGTTCACGATCTGGGTGCTCGTGCGCATCATCTGGCCGGATTTCGGCACGGGGATGCCCGGCCGGACGAAATGGCTGATCGTGCTGGTCGTGCTCGGGGTCGCGGCCGCGTCGTTCGTGCTGGGCCTGAATCAGTCGCGCTTCCTCACCTGCGAGGACTTCACGATCAGCGGCAACTCCGAGCCGCCCGGGTGCACGCCCGCGCCGATCGAGACTCCGTAGCCCGCCGCGTCGCGGTGATCGAGTAGCGAGCGCCAGCGAGCGCGCGTCGCGGTGATCGAGTAGCGAGCGCCAGCGAGCGTATCGAGATCGCCCGGGCCGACGTACTACGCAGGTTTGGCGCCATGGTCTCGGTACGGCGCTGGGGCGCCTACTCGACCCCCGCAGGGTGGCGCTGGCGCGCCGCCTCGACCTCCGCAGGGTGGCGCTGGCGCGCCGCCTCGACCTCCGCAGGGTGGCGGCCGGCGCGCCGCGGTGATCGAGTAGCGAGCGCCAGCGAGCGTATCGAGATCCCCCGGACAAACCAATTTACTTTCCGAAACATCAAACTGATTTATACCGGTTATTCATATTCCATATAGGCGGCCCAGGCCGCAATTTGCGATTCAACTGTGGCGAAAATCGTTTGGCTATCTCTGGGAGGATTTCTCAAGAAATTCGTCGGCGCTGGATTAACGGTTTCGAAGCATCGATTTACGCTCCATTTCATACAAACCCCGCGTCACGCCAAGTATTTCGAGAATGTAAAATAACATCCTATTCACATTATTCAGGAGTACATTAGAAAATGATGAGACACCGTCGATGTTTCACACACACATAATCATCGGGGAAACCATGTCTCGGAAAATCACCAAAAAGCAACGCATCGCGGCCATTGTTGCCGCCTCAGTCCTTCTGATCGGTGGCGGCGCGGCCGCGTTCGCGTACTGGACTTCCACCGGCAACGGGTCAGGGAGCGCAACGACAGGAACCGACACGCCATTCGAGATCACCTCGACTGCAGCCACTGGCCCGGTGCTCACGCCCGGTGGGCCGAGCCAATCAGTCGCGTTCACGGTCACGAACCCCGGAACGGGAACGCAGAACCTCACCGCCGTCACCGCTGTGGTCGCAAATGCGGACGGCACCCCGTGGGAGCCGACCGCCGGTGCTGTCGCCCTCAATTGCTCGGCCGACGACTACACGCTCGTCGTTGGTGCCGTTACGTCCTACGGAGATATTGTGGCCAACGGAACCGCGACCGGCAGCGTCACTGTATCGATGGTTAATGCAGCGGCCAACCAGAACGATTGCAAAGGCCTGACCGTTCCGATCTACTTCGAAGCCAGCTAAATCGACCGGTACGCATCAAGTACGAGATAGCGCGGTGGCGGTAGCCACACGGGCCCAGCCCCAGCTGCGCAGCAATACATATTGGCTGGGGAGCCATGACCATTTCAACGCTGCGGCACGGCAGCCAGTTCCACACATGGAACCGGCTGCCGTATGTCGCGCGCGGATGGGTCATGGCTTTCCTGTCTGCGGTGATGGTGCTGGCGCTGATTGCAGGAGCGACTCCGGCCGAAGCCTCGTGGAGTTCGACTGGCACAGGCACCGGTTCGGCCTTGACGGGCACACTCAATCCTCCGACCGCCGTCACCGTCCCGCCCTCGAGCGGGTCATCCGTCTCGGTGAGCTGGACTGCGTCCAGCGGCGCCACCGTGCCGACCGGCTATTACGTCACCCGCACATCGGGCGGCACGACAGTGGCCGCGTGTTCTTCCTCGGCCACCACCCTGCTGACGACGACGTCGTGCGCCGACACCGGCGTTCCCGTCGGCAGCTATACCTACGCCGTCACGGCGGTTTTTCGCACGTGGAGCGCCCCCAGCATCCCGAGTAACAGCGTCGTCATCGCAGCCGCGAAACTCGCCTTCACCGCACCGCCCACGAACACCGTCGCGGGCGCCGCGGTCTCGTCCGCCGTGACCGTCACGCTGCAGACCGCGGCCGGGGCCACCGTGACCACTACCGGCTTCTCGATCACCGTCGCCATCGGAACCAACCCGGCGTCGGGGACATTGTCGGGCACTCGGACCGCAACGACCACCAACGGCGTGGCGACGTTCTCGGACCTCTCCATCGACAAGCTCGGCACCGGTTACACGCTGATCGCATCGGGCAGCGGGCTGACTTCGGCGACCAGCGCAGCATTCAACATCACCGCAGCGGCGGCCTCGAAGCTGATCTTCACCACAGCATCCCGCTCGGCGCCAGCGTCGGCGACGACGAATGGCGCTGCCATCACGGTGCAGGTGCAGGACGCATACGGCAACCCGGCCAACGTTGCCACGACCACCACGGTCTCGCTCACCTCGAATTCGACCGGGACCACGGTCTTCGCCCCGACCAGCGGGTCGGCGGCAACGCCCGTGACGATCGCGGTCGGGTCGAACACGGCCACGTTCTACTACGGCGACACCAAAGCGGGCTCCCCGACGATCACCGCCGCCGCGTCGGGCCTCACCTCGGCAGCCCAGGGCGAGACAGTCACCACCGCGACCGCATCGAAGCTCGTGTTCACGTCGACGACGCGCTCGGCGCCCGCGTCGGCGACGACGAACGGCAGTGCGATCACGGTGCAGGTGCAGGACACGTACGGCAATCCCGTCAACGTCGCCACGACCACCACCCTCACGCTCACCTCCAACACGACCGGCACCGCGGTCTTCGCACCCACCAGTGGTGCAGTGACAACGCCCGTGACGATCACGGCCGGATCGAGCACGGCCACGTTTTACTACGGCGACACGAAGCCGGGATCGCCGACGATCACCGCAGCTGCGTCGGGGCTCACCTCGGCGACGCAGGTTGAAACGGTGACGGCGATCGCGGCATCCCAGCTCGTCTTCACTTCAACCACCCGCTCGGCGTCCGCGTCGGCGACGACCAACGGCGCTGCCATCACGGTGCAGGTGCAGGATCCGTATGGCAATCCGGTCAATGTCTCGACCGCCACCACGCTCACCCTCACGTCGACCTCGACCGGCACTTACACGTTCGCGCCCACCAGCGGGTCGGCTACCACCGCCGTGACGATCGCGGTCGGGTCGAACACAGCCACGTTCTACTACGGCGACACCAAAGCGGGCTCCCCCACCATCACCGCCGCCGCGTCGGCCCTCACGTCCGCAACGCAGGGTGAGACAGTAAGCGCGGCGGCCGCGGCAAAGCTCATATTCACGTCATCCACCCGCTCGGCGCCCGCGTCGGCGACAACGAACGGCACTGCGATCACGGTGCAGGTGCAGGACACGTACGGCAACCCCGTCAACGTCGGCACCACCACTACGCTCACCCTCACCTCCAATACGACCGGCACGGCGGTCTTCGCGCCCAGCACTGGATCCGCAGCGACCACCGTGACGATTGCGTCCGGGTCGAATACCGGCACTTTCTACTACGGCGACACCAAGGTCGGCTCACCCACCATCACCGCCGCCGCGTCGGGACTCACCTCCGCAACGCAGGGCGAGACGGTGACCGCGGCGGCCGCGGCGAAGCTCGCATTCACGTCGACGACTCGTTCCGCGCCCGCGTCGGCGACGACGAATGGCACCGCGATCACCGTGCAGGTACAGGACACGTACGGCAACCCGGTCAATGTCGCGACGGCCACGACGCTCACACTCACGTCGACCTCAACCGGCACCGCGATCTTCGCGACGACCAGCGGTACGGCCGCGACAGCCGTGACGGTCCCGGTCGGGTCGAACACGGCCACCTTCTATTACGGCGACACCAAAGCAGGCTCACCCACCATCACCGCCGCCGCGTCGGGCCTCACCTCCGCGACCCAGGGCGAGACGGTGACCGCTTTGGCTGCGTCGAAGCTCGCATTCACCTCAGCGAGCAGCACGGCGTCCACCTCGAACACCGCGAACAGCAGCGCGATCACCGTGCAGCAGCAAGACCAATTCGGCAATGCCGTCCCCGTTGGCGTGGATACCCCCATCGGGTTGACGTCGACCTCGACGGGAACGAAGATCTTCTCCCCGACCAGCGGCGCGACCGCGACCGCTACCGTCAACATCCTGGCCGGCACCAGCATCGCCACGTTCTACTACGGCGACACGACGCCGGGAACGCCCACGATCACCGCGACTCTCTCGGGTCTCACCTCGGCGACGCAGGTCGAGACCGTGAACGCTGTGGCCTCGAAGCTGGTCTTCACCTCAGTCAGCCGTTCGGCGCCCGCGTCGGCGACGACGAACGGCACTGCCATCACGGTTCAGGTGCAGGACCCGTATGGCAACATCGTCAACGTCGCGACCGCCACCACGGTCTCGCTCACCTCGAATTCGACCGGGACCGTCACCTTCGCGCCGACCAGCGGGTCGGCGACCGCGACGGTAACCATTGCGGCGGGGTCGAGCACGGTGACGTTCTACTACGGCGACACCAGAGCAGGCTCACCCACCATCACTGCCGCGGTGTCGGGGCTCACCTCGGCGACGCAGGTCGAGACAGTCACCGCACTGGTTGCGTCGAAGCTCGCATTCACGTCGGTCAGCAGGTCGGCTGTAGCCTCCGCCACGACCAACGGCTCCGCGATCACGGTGCAGCGGCAGGACCTCTACGGCAACCCCGTCACCGCGACCACACTCACCACGATAAACGTGACATCGACTTCGACGACCGGAAAATTCATCTTCGCGCCTGGCAGCGGAGCGAGCGTGACGGCGACCGTCAGCATCCCGGCGAACCAGAGCACGGCGACCTTCTACTACGGTGACAAGGTGGCGGGCACACCCACCATCACCGCCTCACTCGCCGGCCTCACCTCAGCGACTCAAGCGGAGACAGTCACCCCCGGCGCCACTTCCAAGGTGGTGTTCGTCCAGCAGCCCGGCAACATCGTGAGGGCCGGAATGTTCAGCCCGGTCGTGACAGTCAAGGCGTCGGACCAGTTCGACAACGGGAACGCCGGGGTGTCGGTAACTCTGTTCATCTCGAACCAACCCACCGGCAGTAGTGGCCTTCTCGCCGTGAACGGAGTCGTGACAACGATCGTCGCGACGACGGATGCGACCGGTGTGGCGACCTTCACCGGGCTAGGCGTCACGACCTCTTTCGGCTCGACAAGCGGCGCAGTTGGCAACGGCTACATCATTCAAGCGTCTACCAGCGGCGCTTTCATCACCAGCACCTCGTTCAACGTCACCTGATGCCGATCGTGAGAGTGATGAGGTGAACCCCTGCGATCTGGCCGTCACCGGCGCATATTTCCCCGTCCTTGCGGTGTGTCTCGTGGCGCTCGTGCTGCTCGGCCTCGGCGCGGTTCTGCTGGTCGGGCGAGGACACCGGGCGAAAGCCGGGCGCACTCTGATCCTGGTGATTCTGTTCGCCGCGGTCGTCGCCGGTACCGGCGGCACGGTTGCCGCGCAGGCGGCATCTGGATCAGCCGTCGAGGCCGCCCAAGCCTGCCCCCCCGACCAGCAGGGCGGCGGGGGCGACGCAGATGGCGGGCTCACCATCATCCAGACCTCCGTCAATACGGGAATCAAGCCCGGCGCCGCGCCGACGATGCTCGCGGGCGAGATCACGAACCACGGCACGACCAGCACCTTCGTCGCTGAGGTCACCGTGTCGATCGACTCTGTGACGAAAGCGCCCGATGCCGTGGAGGGGCAATGCGATGCCGCCGACTACGTGTTGACGTACGCCTCGATGCCGGTCGCTCGAACACTCGACCCCGAGGGGTCGGTGCAGTTCAGCGGCGCACAGCTCAGCCTCAGCGACACCGCGGCGAACCAAGACGCGTGCAAGTACGCGACGGTGCACCTGCGCTACGTGAGTTCGTGATCGCGAAATGATCGCCTGAAGCCGGTGATCGAGTAGCGAGCGCCAGCGAGCGTCTCGAGATCCCTCGGATCGACGGGTGGCGTTGGCCCGGGTCTCGATACGGCGCTGGCGCGCCTACTCGACCTCCGCCGCAAAAGGGGGAGCCTACTCGACCCCGCCGCCGCGAAGCGGCGCGCCTACTCGACCTCCGCCGCAGCGGGGCGCTGATCGAGAATCCGCAGCAGTGCGGCCCGCCTGGCTAGGCTGGCCCCATGCGGACACGCGCCGAGATCGAGTGCTGGCTCACCGACATGGACGGTGTCCTCGTGCACGAGAACACCCCGATCCCCGGCGCCGCCCAGCTGCTGGAGCAGTGGCGCGAAGAGGGCACGCCCTTCCTCGTGCTCACGAACAACTCGATCTTCACGCCCCGCGACCTCAGCGCGCGGCTGAGGCAATCCGGACTCGTCGTGCCCGAGGCATCCATCTGGACCTCCGCGCTCGCGACCGCCGACTTCCTCCGCAGCCAGGCGCCGGGAGGATCGGCCTTCGTGATCGGCGAGGCGGGGCTGACGACCGCCCTCCACGAGGCCGGCTTCATCATGACCGAGACCGAGCCCGACTACGTCGTGGTCGGCGAGACGCGCAACTACTCGTTCGAGGCGATCACGAAGGCGATCCGGTTCATCGGCGCGGGCTCGCGGTTCATCGCCACTAATCCCGACGCGACGGGCCCGTCGGTCGACGGCGTGCTGCCCGCGACCGGCGCGATCTCGGCGCTCATCACCAAGGCCACGGGCATGGAGCCTTACGTGGTCGGCAAGCCGAATCCGATGATGTTCCGCTCGGCGCTGAACCGTATCGGCGCCCACTCCGAGACCACCGGCATGATCGGCGACCGGATGGACACCGACATCGTCGCTGGCATCGAGGCGGGCCTGCACACCGTGCTCGTCATGACCGGCATCAGCGACCTCGCCGAGATCGAGCGCTACCCCTTCCGCCCCGACGAGGTGCTCGACTCCGTCGCCGACCTCATCCGCGACGACCCGTTCGAGAGCGAGATTCCCGAACTTCCCGAACTGATCTGATGAGCGCCACCGGAGGTGCTCTCGACCGCGGCGAGAAGGTCTTCGCCCCGGATGCCGCGACCTGGCGCGCGTGGCTCGAGGCGAACCACACGACCTCGAAGGGCGCCTGGCTCGTCCGCGGGCGGCCCGGCTTCACGCACCTGCACGTCGAGTACGAGCCCGCCATCATGCAGGCGCTGTGCTTCGGGTGGATCGACGGCCCGGTGCGCACGTTCGACGACGAGACCGGTGGGCTGTGGTTCGCTCCGCGGCGCCCGATGAGCGGCTGGGCTGCCACGAATAAGGCGCGCGTGGCGCTGCTGGAGGCTTCGGGAGAGATGACGGATGCTGGACGCCGCGTCATCGACGCCGCCAAGGCCAGCGGGATGTGGGAGGTGCTCGACGGTCCGGAGGCCCTCGTCGAGCCGCCGGCGCTCACGGCCGCCCTCGACGCGGTGCCCGCGGCGCGCGCGAACTGGGACGCCTTTCCGCCGTCGGCGCGCAAGATGGGGCTCACGAACATCGCGATGGCCCGCAGGCCCGAGACCACGGCGGCCCGCATCGCCAAGGTCACCGCCGACGCCGCAGAGGGGAAGCGCCCGTGAACTCGCTCGAGCAGAACCTGCTCTACGGCGTCACGGTGATCATCCTGCTCGGCACGCTGATCGCGTTCGTGATCCAGTACCGCCGCAACAACCGCAAGGACTGATCAGGCTCCGCTACTGCGGATCCAGGCCGAGGTCGTCGAGGTCGATCGCGGCGAGCCATTGCAGCCCGGCGGCTTCGACGGCGGCCTGGGCGCCGGTCTTGCGGTCGACGATCACGGCGACGGCCACCGGCTCGGCGCCTTCGCGGCGGAGCGCCTCGACCGCCTTCAACGCGGACTGACCCGTGGTCGAGGTGTCTTCGACGACGACGACGCGCGTGCCCGCGACATCCGCTCCCTCGATCTGGCGACCGCGACCGTGGTCTTTCGGCTCTTTGCGCACGACGAACGCGTTCAGGGGCCGATCGGTGCGGGTCGACTCGTGCATGACCGAGTTCGCGATCGGGTCGGCGCCGAGCGTCAGTCCGCCGACGGCGACGATGCCGTCGATCCCGCCGATCAGATCGAGCATGATGCGGCCGATGGCCGGGGCGGCGCGGTGGTCGAGCGTGAGCTTGCGCATATCGACGTAGTAGGTCGCGCGATTGCCGCTGGAGAGCACGAAGTCGCCGTGGAACACCGCCTCGGTCTTGATCAGGTCGATGAGCGCCCGGCGGTCGGCTTCGATCTCAGGTGTGGATGCTGCGGTCATGGCTCCGAGTGTACGGGCGCGCCCGTGGGGGCCGATCTGCGGTCGGCAGTACGCGGTGCCGTCGGTGGGCCGCCTTAGGCTGGATGCTATGCGTCTGGCCACTTGGAACGTCAACTCCGTCCGTGCCCGCGTGGACCGCATCGTCGATTTCGCCGTGCGCGAGAGCGTCGATGTGCTCGCGATGCAGGAGATCAAATGCACCGTCGCGCAGTTCCCGTTCGACGCGTTCGCCGAGGCCGGCTACCACGTCGAGGCGCACGGCTTCTCGCAGTGGAACGGCGTCGCGATCGCCAGCCGTGAGCCGCTGACGGGGGTCGAGACATCGTTCCCCGGTATGCCCGGGTTCGCAGGCAACGTCTCAGGACCCGATTCACCGCTCGAGGCGCGGGCGCTCGGCGCGACGGTCGGCGGCGTACGGGTATGGAGCCTGTACGTGCCGAACGGACGGGCGCTGGGAGACCCGCACTACTTCTACAAGCTCGACTGGCTGGGCGCCCTCGAGCAGCACGTGCGGCAGACCCTGAACGACACGCCCGATCAGGCGCTCGCCCTCGTCGGCGACTTCAAGATCGCCCCGACGAACGCCGACAACGGCGACCCGGCCGTCGTCGAGGGCTTTGCGACGCACGTCTCGCCCCCCGAGCGCGAGGCGTACGCGGCACTCGAAGCGGCCGGCCTCGTCGACGTGGTGCGCCCGCTCGTGCCGACCGGCTACACGTACTGGGACTACAAGCGCCTCCGCTTCCCGAAGAACGAGGGGATGCGGATCGACTTCATCCTCGGCTCTCATGCGTTCGCGGATGCTGTCACCGGCGCGGCGATCCATCGCAACGAGCGCAAGGGCGAGGCGCCGAGCGACCACGTGCCGGTCGTCGTCGACCTGGATCTGACCGGCCCGGACGACGACGATCGCCCGATGATCTTCTAGCCTGCGTGATTCGCCGGTCCGGGGGATCTCGATACGCTCGCAAGCTCGCTACTCGATCACCACGGCCTTGATGCGGAGGTCGAGTAGGCGCGCGAGCGCCCCGGCGGAGGTCGAGTAGGCGCGCGAGCGCCCCGGCGGAGGTCGAGTAGGCGCGCCAGCGCCGTATCGAGACCCGGCGCCGAGCCTGCGTAGTTCGTTGGTCCGGGGGATCTCGATACGCTCGCAAGCTCGCTACTCGATCACCGCGGGGCGCGCGAGCGGCGGGGCGCGAGCGTACCGCGACCGGGGGCGACGCGGCGCGAACTGGTCTTCGGAGCGTCGGGCGGGGCCTAGTCTCGAAGTCGTGGCCCGACACGACTGGAATCCGCGCGAACTGCCCGATCTGGCGGGACGCACTTACCTCGTGACCGGCTCCAACGCCGGGCTGGGGTATTTCTCCACCGAGCAGCTCACCGGCGCCGGGGCGCACGTGATCATGACCGGCCGCAGCCCCAACCGACTCATGGCGGCCAAGGCTGCGCTCACGCGACGGGTGCCGGATGCCTCGGTCGAGACCCTCTTGCTCGACACGAGCAATCTCGGCTCGGTGCGTGCCGCCGCCGCGACGGTCGGCGCGCGCGGAGCGCTCGACGGTCTGCTGCTGAACGCCGGGATCGTCCATCCTCCGAAGACCCGCGAGTGCACCCTCGACGACAACGAGGTCGTGTTCGCGACGAACGCCCTCGGCCATTTCGCGCTCGCCGGGGCGCTGCTGCTGACCCTGGCCGCAGCATCCGGTCGCATGGTGTGGCTCGGCAGCATGTCGACCTCGATGTGGGCATATGACCCGGTCGACCCGCAGCTCGCCGAGGGGTACAGCCCGTGGCGCGCGTACGTGCAGTCGAAGGTCGCGACCACAGCGCTGGGGCTCGAGGCCGACCGCCGCCTGCGCGCCGCCGACGTTCCCGTCGCGAGCGTCATCGCCCACCCCGGATACTCCACGAGCGGACGCACCGTCGGCATCCGAGGCGTGAACGAACCGGGGCGGATGACCCGCTTCGCCGATAACCTGCAGGCGGCGATCACGCAATCGAAAGACCACGGGGCGTGGCCCCTCGTGCGTGCACTCGTCGACCCCGGGGTCGAGGGCGGTCAGTTCCTGGGTCCTCGTTTCGGCTTGCACGGAGAGCCGCGCGCAGCGAAGCCGGCGAAGATCACACGCAGCACCGAGATCGCGGAGCGCCTGTGGGGCGTGTGCGAAGAGGCCGCCGGCGTGCACTGGCCGTTCGAGTCCGCCGCTCGACTGTGAGGGGCACTCCGGGTCCGAGGGCCCTACGGGTCTGAGGGCACTGCGGGTCAGGCGCTGAGCCAGACCGCCTGGGCCGCTCCCTCGGGCAGATCGAGCGTCGCGCCGTCGACCACGAGGGCCGCGGCATCCTGCACCGTCACCTCCGTGCCGGGGCGCACCCCGGCATCGTCGAGTCCGCGCAGGACCGCGGGGTTGCGGTCGCTCACCCGCAGCACCCTGCCCCGATGGCCCGGCGCGGCGTCGGCGAGCAGGACGAAGGGCTCGCGATGGACGCTGCCGGCGGCATCCGGAATCGCGTCGCCGTGCGGGTCGAACGCCGGGCGACCGAGCCGGGCGTCGATGCCGTCGAGCAGCCGGTCGCTCACGGTGTGCTCGAGCACCTCGGCCTCATCGTGCACTTCGTCCCACGCGTAGCCGTACTCCTGCACGAGCCACGTCTCGATGAGCCGGTGCCGGCGGACCACTTCGGCCGCGCGCCGCTCGCCGGCCGGCGTGAGCGAGACCGGGCCGTAGGGCCGGTGGGTGACGAGCCCCTGTGCGGCGAGCTTCTGCACCATCTCGGTGACGCTCGAGGGGGCGAGGCCGAGTTCGAGCGCGAGCTGCGACGGGGTGATGTGCTCGCTCTGCCACTCGGTGTGGTGGTAGATCGTCTTGAGGTAGTCGTCGACCGCAGGAGATGCCACGGTTTCAGGCTACCGGTCGGCACCTGCGTGCTTCAGGTTCCGCTGATCACGAGCCACAGCAGCACGCCGTTGAGCGCGATGAGGAAGACGGATGCTGCGACCCCCGCCGCCGTCGTACCCCACCGGTTGCGGAAGGGCCCGAGCACGTCGCCGCGCGCAGTGAGCGCGACGAGCGGGATCAGCGCGAACGGAATGCCGAACGACAGCACGACCTGGCTCAGCACCAGGGCCACGGTGGGATCGACGCCGATGCCGAGCAGGATGAGCGCCGGGATCAGCGTGACCAGCCGGCGGGCGAGGAGCGGCACGCGCACATGGAGGAGGCCGCGCATGATCTCGGCGCCGGCGTAGGCGCCCACCGAGGTGCTCGCCAGTCCGCTGGCGAGCAGCCCCACCGCGAACAGGGTGGCCACGACCGGACCGATGCCGGCGCTGAGCGCGGCGTACGCGCCCTCCAGCGAATCCGTCCCGCGGACCCCCGCGAGGTTGGCGGCGGCCAGCAGCAGGATGCACAGATTCACGGTCCCCGCGATGATCATCGCGATGCTCACGTCCCAGCGGGTCGCGCGGAGCAGGCGAGCGGTGGGGATGCCGCGGGCGAGTGCGAGCGCAGCATCCGTGGTCTGCTCCGCACCCATGACATCCGCCGGCGCGGGGAATCGGTCGCGGGCGAGGGCGGAGTGCGCATAGATGGCGTGCGGCATGATGGTCGCGCCGAGGATGGATGCTGCCAGCAGCACCGAGCCGGACCCCTCGAAGCGGGGAACCAGCCCGCCGAGCACGGCGGCGCCGTCGGGCGGGGCGACGAAGACTCCGAACGTGAACCCGATCGCGATGATCGCGATCAGGCCGATGACGACGACCTCGAACGTGCGTGCGCCGTGACGCGACTGCAGGATCAGGAGGCCCAGCGAGACGACGCCGGTGATCACGCCGCCGAGGACCAGGGGGAGCCCGAAGAGCAGGTTCAGGGCCACGGCGCCGCCGATCACTTCGGCGATGTCGGTGGCCATCGCCACGAGTTCGGCCTGCAGCCAGTACGCGCGACGGCCCCAGGGATTGCGGATGCGACGGCCCAGCGCCTCCGGCAGGCTCTGACCCGTGACGATGCCCAGTTTGGCGGAGAGGTACTGGATGAGCCACGCCATGACGTTGCCGAGCACGACGACCCACACGAGGAGGTAGCCGAACCGCGCGCCTGCGGTCATGTTGCTCGCGACGTTGCCGGGGTCGAGATAGGCGACCCCGGCCACCAGCGCGGGACCGATGAGCCAGGCCACCCGCGGCACGGAGGTGCGCCGGGCAGAGGCGACCCGTCCTTCCATCCCGGCAGTTTTCGGCATACCGAAATCCTATACCCTTCATATTTCGGGTCACCGAAATATGGCGGCTACGCCGCGTCGTTGTGCCATAACTCCTCCTCGACTTCTCGGCCATCGGCGGGCTCACCCCACCGCACCTCGAGGGCCCGCCTCCCGCCGCTGCCCCAGGCGGAGTTATGGCACACCCCGCCGCGAGAAGACGCCGGGCGCGCGCGATACCGTGGACGGATGGGTCACACCGAACGGATCGCCGCAGAGCCGGACGAGCCGAGTGCTCCGGTCGGCGTCGGGCCGTGGCCCGGCGGGCCCGACGAGTGGCCCGACGACGAGCGGTACGACCCCGACCTGCTCGCCGGCGGCGACGCCCGCAACGTGATCGACCGCTACCGCTACTGGCGGATGGACGCGATCGTGGCCGATCTCGATGAGCGCCGGCACCCGTTCCACGTGGCGATCGAGAACTGGCAGCACGACATGAACATCGGCTCGATCGTGCGCAGCGCCAACGCGTTCCTCGCCGACACGGTCCACATCATCGGCCGCCGCCGCTGGAACCGCCGGGGCGCGATGGTCACCGACCGGTATCAGCACGTCGTGCATCATCCGGATGTCGCGTCCTTCGCCGCATGGGCGGCCGAGGCCGGGCTGCCCGTCGTCGCGGTCGACAACGTCGGCGGGTCGGTGCCGGTCGACCGCGCTGACCTCCCCCAGCGCTGCGTGCTGCTGTTCGGTCAGGAGGGGCCCGGGCTCAGCGATGAGGCGCTGGCCGCGGCATCCGGGATCGTCGAGATCACCCAGTACGGCTCGACCCGCTCGATCAACGCGAGTGCGGCGGCCGCCGTCGTGATGTACGAGTGGTGTCGCCGCTGGGCGTAGCCGGCTCAGGCGCCCGCGGTCATCCAGGCGGCGCCCCGGATGCGCCAGCCGAGCGTCGCCAGCCGGGCGAGCATGTACACGCCGAAGAACGACGCCGAGAGCCAGGCGAGGCCCGCCCACCCGTCCGGTGAGAGCACGGCCACGAGTGCCAGTGCGGGGGCGAAGACGACGAGATTGATGACGCCGGCCACCGCGAGGTACCGGCCGTCGCCCGCGCCGATGAGCACGCCGTCGAGCACGAACACGATGCCGCAGATCGGCTGGGCCACGGCCAGCACGATGAGCGCGGGCTGGATCAGGGCGGCGACCCCCGCATCCCCGGTGAAGACGATCCCGATGACTCCCGACAGCGCACCGACCACGAGCCCGACCGCGACGCCGAACCACGCCCCCCACGCGACCGTGCGGCCGAGCACGCGCCGCACGAGCGGCTGGTCGCCGGCACCGAGGCCCTTTCCGATGAGCGCCTGCGCGGCGATCGCGAGGGCGTCGAGGGCGAACGCGGTGGTCGTGAAAATCGTGAACACGACCTGCCATCCGGCGAGCTCGCCGGTGCCGAGCCCCACCGCTACCGCAACCGTCGCGAGCAGCGCCGTCCGGAGCGACAGCGTGCGCAGGAAGAGCCACCCGCCTGACCGCGCCGATGCGCGTACTGAATCGCGCTGCGGACGGATGGATGCCGAGTGCCGCCGCGCGAGACGCCCGATGACGTACGCATAGGCGCCGACCATGCCCCACTGGGCCAGCACCGTTCCGGCGGCCGATCCTGCGATACCCCAGCCGAACCCGTAGATCAGGAGCCAGTTGAGCAGCGCGTTGGCGGCGAAGCCGAGGCCGGCGATCCACAGGGGAGTGACGGTGTCCTGCATGCCGCGGAGGAGACCGGTGGCCGCGAACACGATCAGCATCGCGGGCAGGCCCCACATCGACAGGCCGAGGTAGATCTCGGCCTGTTCCGAGACCTCAGCACCCGCGCCGAAGAGCCCGACGAGGAACGGTGTCGTCACATACCCGACGAGCGCGAGCACCGCACCGAGCCCGAGGGCCAGCCACATCCCGTCTATCCCCACCGACACTGCGCGCGAGGGATCGCCCCCGCCGAACCGCCGGGCGACCGCCGGGGTGGTGGAGTAGGCCAAGAACACCATGAGCCCGACGATCGTCTGGAGCACCGCCGAGGCGATTCCGAGCCCCGCGAGCGGCACGACGCCTAGGTGCCCGACGAGCGCCGAGTCGACGATGAGAAACAGCGGCTCGGCGATCAGCGCCCCGAGCGCGGGCACCGCGAGCCGCAGGATGTCGCGGTTCAGCGTGTGGCCGGTGCTCACGGTCTGAGCCTAAGCGGGGTGGGTCAGGAGAACTCGACGTCCTCCGCGTCAACGACGCCTGCCGTCTTACCGGGCGCGGCCTGGTGCGACCAGTACAGGTTGGTGTGCGCGGTGACATCGGCCGGTGACGGCGCGCCCCACTGCGACTTGTCGTTGCTCGTATGCGCGTCGCCCACCAGGATCGTGTCGTAGCCGCGCGCGAACGCACCGTGGATCGTCGAGCGGATGCAGGCGTCGGTCTCGGCACCGGCGACGACGAGGCGCCCCACTGCGAGGCGCGCGAGCACTTCTTCGAGATCGGTGCCCTCGAACGAGTCGCCGTACTCCTTGCGCACCCGGGCGTCGCCCTCGGCGGGCACGAGCTCGGGCACGATCTGCCAGCCGGCCTCGTCGATCACGAGCTCTTCGTCGGAGTGCTGCACCCACACGACCGGCACGCCCGCGCCGCGCGCGCGATCGACCAGCCCGCGGATCCGGCCCACGACCGCGTCGCGCTCGTACGCGTCGGAGACCACGTCATGCTGCACATCGACCACGAGCAGCGCGGTGTTCTCTCTGTCGGGAAGCGTCGTCATAGCAAGGTCCTCTCATTTCTCCTGACGATACCGGCGGCGTCCGACATCCAGACGCATATCCTTGACGGATGACCGAGCCCCGAACCGGTCTCGCGCTCGACGATCTGAGCGCCGAGATCCGCCCGCAGGACGACCTCTTCCGCCACGTCAACGGACAGTGGCTGGAGCGCACCGAGATCCCCGAAGACAAGGCGCGCTGGGGGTCGTTCCACCTCATCGCCGAGCAGGCCGAGAAGCACGTTCGCACGATCATCGAAGAGTCGCAGGACGCCGAACCGGGCACCGAGACCCGCAAGATCGGCGACCTCTATGCGAGCTTCCTCGACACCGAGCGCATCGCCGAGCTGGGCGCCGCGCCGCTCGCGGAGAACCTCGCGCTCGTCGACGGGATCGACAGCATCCCCTCGCTCCTGCGCACGATCGGCACGCTCGAGCGCGACGGCGTCAGCGGCCTCATCGAGCTGTACGTCGAACCCGATCCGGGTGACCCCGAGCGCTACGTGCCGTTCCTCATCCAGGGCGGCCTGTCGCTGCCCGACGAGAGCTACTACCGCCTCGAGAACTTCACCGAGACGCGCATCGCGTACCGCGAGCACATCGAGCGGATCCTCGCCCTCGCCGGCATCGAGAACGCATCGGATGCCGCAGACCGCGTCGTCGGGATCGAAGCCGACCTCGCGACCCACCACTGGGACAACGTGCGCAGCCGCGACGCCGTCGCCACGTACAACCTCATGTCGTGGGACGACCTGCTGGCCCTCGCCGGCGTCGACCTCCAGCCGTGGCTCGAAGGCATCGCCGCTGATCACGCCGCCGCGTTCACCGAGGTCAACGTGTACCAGCCGAGCTTCGTCCAGGGTCTCGGCGCGGTGCTCGCGGAAGAGCGACTCGATGACTGGAAGGCGTGGCTGCGGTTCAAGATCGTGCACTCCGCCGCCGCGTTCCTCTCGGACGAGTTCGTCGCCGAGAACTTCGCCTTCTACGGCACGCAGCTCACCGGCGTACCGGTCAACCGCGAGCGGTGGAAGCGCGGCGTGAGCCTGGTCGAGGCGGCTCTCGGCGAAGCCGTCGGCAAGGTCTACGTCGAACGCCACTTCCCGCCGGCCGCCAAGGTCGCGATGGACGAGCTGGTCGGCAACCTCGTCGAGGCGTACCGCCAGAGCATCGCGGCGCTCGAGTGGATGACCCCCGAGACCCGTGAGCGTGCGCTCGCCAAGCTCGACGCCTTCACTCCGAAGATCGGCTTCCCCGTCACCTGGAAGGACTACGCGGCCCTCGAGATCGACGCGTCCGACCTGGTCGGCAACGTGCGTCGCGCGCACATCTGGGAGCACGACAGGCAGCTCGGCAAGGTCGGCCAGCCGATCGACCGCGACGAGTGGTTCATGACGCCGCAGACGGTCAATGCCTACTACAACCCGCTCATGAACGAGATCGTGTTCCCGGCGGCGATCCTGCAGTACCCGTTCTTCGAGCCCGATCGCGATGCCGCAGCCAACTACGGCGGGATCGGCGCCGTGATCGGTCATGAGATCGGCCACGGCTTCGACGACCAGGGCAGCCGCTTCGACGGCGACGGGTCGCTGCGCGACTGGTGGACGGATGCTGATCGCGAGGCGTTCGAGGAGCGCACGAAGGCACTGATAGAGCAGTACAACGCGCTGGTGCCCGTGGGGCTCGCGGATGAAAATACGGTGAACGGCGAGTTGACCATCGGCGAGAACATCGGCGACCTCGGCGGCCTGGGCATCGCGCTGAAGGCCTATGAGCTGTCGCTGCGCGGCGCCGAAGCCCCGGAAATCGACGGATTCACCGGCATCCAGAGACTGTTCCTCAGCTGGGGGCAGATCTGGCAGCAGAAGGGACGGGATGCTGAGACGATCCGCCTGCTGACGATCGACCCGCATTCTCCCAACGAATTCAGATGCAATCAGATCGTGCGCAACATCGACGCGTTCTACGATGCTTTCGGGGTCACCGAATCCGACCAGCTCTGGCTCGACGAGAGCAAGCGCGTCACGATCTGGTGATCGCACACCGAGGATGACGGAACCCGAACTCCCGATTCCCCGACCCCCGCCACTGCGTTCCCCCATCGGAAGGACCCCGCTCGTGGGCATGCCCCCTGAGCCCTTCGACTCGCCGGCCTCGCCGCCCCTGCAGATACCATCCCTTTCATCGCGTGAGCACGACCCTGCGCGAACCTCGCGCCGAGGCAACAGACGACTGCCGCGTCGCGCGGCCGCCGGTCGCCGGTCGTTCACCTCCACCCTCACCGCGCTCGACGGGCTCGCCGCCTCCGGCGCGAAGGTCTCGGTGCGCATCAACGACCTCGATCGCGGCACCTCGGTGCTCAGCGGCGACGACTTCGTCACGCTGCCGGTCGCCGGGCTCGGAGTGGTGCCGCTGCTCATCGAGCTCGCCGCCGCCTTCGAATCGGGCGCGCTCGACCCGCTCGAGATCATCGAGCGCAGCTCGGTGCCGCCGGTCACGGTCGGCGGGATATGGCAGCACCTCAAAGCGCCCGCACTGCCGCTGGCCGACCTCGCCGTCCTCACCGGCGCGGCGGGCGACGCCACCGCGGCCAACGCGCTGCTCCACCGCGTGGGCCTTCCCGCGGTCCGGGCGCGGATCGAGCAGCTCGGCCTTGCGCGCTTCGCACTCCTGGACGGTTTCCGTGATCAGCGCGGGCCCGATGACGCACCGCAGGTGGCGCTCGGCTCGGCGCGGGAGCTCGCCGAGATCTTCGCCGCGCTCGTCAACTCGCAGGTCGTCTCGGCCGGCGTGTCGGCGCAGGTCGCCGAGTGGTTGAGCCTCAACCACGACCTGTCGCTGGTCGCCGCGGCGACCGGGCTCGACCCGTTCACGCACGAGAACGACGAGCACGGGCTGCTCTTCATCAACAAGACGGGGCGGGATGCCGGCATCCGCGTCGAAGCGGGTGTGCTCGCGGGGCCTCGGGCAGGCGTCTCGTACGCGCTGATCGTGTGCTTCGACGACCTGTCGATCTCGCACCGGCTGCGGGCGCACGAGGCGTTCCGCGTGCTCGGCCTCGACCTGATGGAGTACGTCTTCTAACCGTCGAGCCGGTCGATCAGCTCCAGGCCGCGACGGGCCCACTCGATCTCGATGCGGGCGCGTTCGACCAGGCCCTCGTACGCGAAGCGCTTGAAGGCGACGGTGCGCACGTGCTCGGACTCGGGCGTCGCCTCCAGGCGACGCTTGAGCATCGGGTTGGCGCGGGCGTCGATGCGGGAGAGCTCGGTGACCCACTGCTCGAGCTCGCTCTCCCACTGGGCGATGTGCGCCTGCAGGAACCGGCGTGCTCCCTCCGGGGTCGCGCTCTCGAGATAGGCAGCGCGCAGGTGGGCGGGATCACGGACGCGCTGATAGTCCAGCGGCGACTCGAGCCAGTCGAGGTAGGCCGCTTCTCCGGCATCCGTCACGTGGTAGACCCGGCGCACACCGCGCACTCCGCGGGTCTGCTCCTCGCCCTCGATGAGGCCGTCGAGCTGCATCTTGCGCAGTTCGGGGTAGATCTGGGAATCGGGGGCGTGCCACACGTGCCCGACCGACAGCGTGAACTCTTTCTGCAGGTCGTAGCCCGAGAGCGGGCCGACGCGCAGCAGCGCGAGCAGGGCGTAGCGCAGGCTCACCGGCACTCCTTGATCAGCTCATCGGTCGGAAAATAGTGCGAGGGGGTCCAGTGACCGCAGCCGCTGAACCCCCTCGAGCCTATTGGCGGGTCTACTCGGACTTGTACTGCGTGCGCCAGCCGCCTTGGTAGGTCGCTCGGGCGACGGTCGAGTAGGGCACCGGGCTGACCACGGCGCGGACCTCGGTCTGCTCGTGGGGCTCGACGCTCGCCTTGGTGGTGCCGCCATTCGGCTCGCCCCAGACGACCTTGAGCTCGGTGCCCTCGGGCACGCTCGGGTCGATCGTGGCGAGCGACAGGCCGCGGCGCTCGTTGGCGCTGTAGCCGGTGAACATCGAGTAGCCCACGACGGTGCCATCGGCATCCACCACGGCGTCGTAGTTCGCCGAGCCGTAGTTCGCGAGCGGCAGGTCGAAGAACTTGTAGTTCGGGCCGTCGACGTTCAGGAGCGAGGTCCACACCTTGCCGAGGTCGTCTGCGTCCCACGCGAGCGTGACCTTCTTGCGCTGCGAAGCGGGGTCGATCTTCTCGAGGGCATCGCGGCCGATGAAGTCGTGGTCGAACTTGACGAACGACCCGTAGCCGAGCTCCCACGGAGTCAGGTAGTAGTCCTCGATGTCGTCCGAGACGAACGACCCGGCCAGCGTCCCGGTCGCCTCGTAGCCGTCGGCGGGCAGCCATTCGCGGTAGGCGCGCTCGGCCTCACCCGTGTAGATGGCGGGGAGCGGGGAGGGGATCCAGCCCGACTCGAGCGTGTTCGAGGGGTAGGCGCGCGATCCGACCGGAAGCAGCCCGAACTCGGCGCCGGCGGTCACGATCGCCGTCCAGATGCGGTCGTGATCGGCGTACGGGCCCCAGATCTCCAGGCCCGGCGCACCGGCCATGCCGTGGCGCAGGGTGCGCACCGTGGTGCCGTCGATCGTCATCGTCGACATGGTGAAGAAGCGGAGCTGCTCGAGCGGGCCGCCGTTGAGCTTCTCGATGACCTGCCACGCGTTGGGCCCCTGGATCTGGAAGCGGTAGTACCGACGGCTGACCTCGTGCCCGTAGGGGCGCGACGGCGAACGGCGGTCGACGGTGACCTCGAGGTTCGAGTATCCACCGGTCTCGCCGTGGTACAGCAGCCAGTTGGAGGCGGGCGCGCGCCCGACGTACGTGTATTCGTCTTCACCCTCGCGGAACAGGATCCCGTCGCCGATGACGTGGCCCGCGGCTGTGGTCGGAACGTACTGCTTGGCCTTGTCGACGGGGAAGTTGGCCACCGAGTTGATCGCGGTGTCGGAGATCAGGTTGATGGCGTCCGAGCCCTTGAGGAACACGTTGTCCATGTGGTGCGACTGGTCGTAGAGCACGGCCGTGTCACGCCACGCCTTCTGCTCCTTGATCCAGTTCTGGAAGTCGGCCGGCACGACCGGGTAGATGTACGAGCCGATCTGCGAGTTGCGCAGGAGTTCGACGGGATTTCCTGCCGCGTCTATGACTTCCTGCAAGTTCCTGGGTGCCACGATGAACCTCGGTTTCTCTGTGTTGTGGAAAGGGGGATGCCTCGGCCCGAGGCATCCATTCGGTCAGGGTCGGTCGGTGAAGACGATGGTCTGGTTGCCGTGCCGGATGACGCGGTCTTCGGCGTGCCATTGGACGGCGCGCGACAGCACGGCGCGCTCGACGTAGGCCCCGCGTGCCTGGAGGGCGGCGGCGTCCATGGCGTGGTTCACCCGTGCGACGTCCTGCTCGATGATGGGGCCCTCGTCGAGCTCTTTCGTCACATAGTGCGAGGTCGCGCCGATGAGCTTCACGCCGCGCTCCTTGGCCTTGCGGTAGGGGGCGGCGCCGATGAAGGCGGGCAGGAAGGAGTGGTGGATGTTGATCACCGGCACCTGGACGGCGTCCAGGAAATCCTCCGAGATGATCTGCATGTAGCGGGCCAGCACGACGAAGTCGACGTTGCCGGTGAGCAGCTCGAGGATGCGACCTTCGGCCTCGGATTTGTCCGGCCCCTGCGACGGGATGTGGAAGAACGGGATGCCGAAGGAGCGGACGTCGTCGGCCACGTTGGTGTGGTTGGAGATCACCATCGGGATGGTCACGTTCAGCTCGCCGTGACGGTGGCGCCAGAGGAGCTCGAGCAAGCAGTGATCGCTCGTCGAGGCGAGGATCGCCATCCGTTTCGGTATCGACTGGTCGGTCAGCTGCCAGGTCATGCCGTACGGCTCGAGGGTGCTCTGCAGGTCGGCCTCGATGTCGGGGAGGACGGCTGAGAGGTCGCGGCGATGGAACACGACCCGCTGGAAGAAGTGGCCGCCCTCCGGGTCGTCGGAGTACTGGTCGAGGCTGACGATGTTCGCCTCATTGCGGGTGATCAGCGCCGTCACGGCGGCGACGATTCCGGGCTGGTCGGGGCCATGGACGATCAGGCAGGCGCGATCTGCGAGCGCGGTGGTGTGCACAGTCATGAGACAACCCTGTCAGGACTGGACGGCGGCGTAGGCGTGTGCCCAGTCGGCGGTCGCCTTGAGGCCCCCGAACGTGTAGAAGTGCAGCTTCACCGTGCCGGCCGAAGGGTCTGCGGCGAGGAGTCCGGACAGGTCGGTGACGAACTTGTCGGGACCGGCGGTGCCCATCAGGTTGGTCAGCGAGAAGCCGTACTTCTTCACGATCATCGCGTTGGCTCCGATGCCGAACCGGCGGGCGAAGCCGAGCAGCCGCTTGATACCTGCGGGGCCCGGCGTGCCGATCCGGATCTGGGTGTCGATGCCGCGTGCTCGCACCGCATTGATCCACGTGATCACCGGATCGGTGTCGAACGCGAACTGCGTCAGGATCGTGGCATCCAGTCCCTGCTCGCGCAGCGACCACGACTTGTCGTCGAGTGCTTTCCAGAGCTTCTCGTCGGAGATGTCGGGGTGGCCCTCCGGGTAGCCCGCGATGCTGACGTGCGTGACGCCGTAGTCGCGCAGCAGGCCGGTGCGGATGACGTCGAAGGAATCCTCGTACGGTCCTTCCGGAGTGCTGGGATCACCGCCGACGACGAATACCTGGTCGGTCGCGCCCACCTCCTGCAGGGCCGAGAGGAACTCCTCCAGCTGCGCGCGCGACTGCAGCCGACGGGCGGAGATGTGCGGCACCGGGATGAAGCCGAGTTCGCGCACGGTCTTGGCGGCGGACACGCGCATCCCGAGATCTTCGTTGCCCAGAAACGTGACGTTGATCCGGGTGCCGAGGGGAATCGAGTCCTTCGCCTCGAGGAGGCCCGGCACATCCTTGCCGGTCATCTCCAGCGAGAAGTCGGAGATGAGCGCTCGCGCTGCAGCCTTATCGGGTGCGGGGGTCGTGTGTGCCACTGATCGGGGTCCTTTCCACTCTCAGCCGGATCGCGTCATCGCGCTCCTGAGGATGAATATACCTATAGCCATAGGGAATGTCCATAGGCAAGGAAAGAGAGAGGCATCACCTCGCCCGAGCGCCGTCGTGGCGGCGCCGGGAGAGGCCCGATCAGTCCTGCTCGGCGCTCCCGACCGCGTCGAGCGTCGGCGAGAGATCCGGTGTCTGCTTCAGCAGGCGCACCAGCAGATGGTTGAGCTGCGCGACTTCGTCGGCGGTGAGATCGGACAGGACGATCTCTTGACCCTGCAGCGAGATCGGCTTCATCCGATCGTGCATGTCCGCCCCGGCGCGGGTGAGGTAGAGGTGACGTGATCCGCGTCTGCCGTCGGCGGGCACGATGAGCTCGCGGGCGATCAGCGTGTTCACGCTCTTGGAGACGATGGCCTTGTTCATGGCCACGAACTCCGAGATCTCGGTGGAAGTCGCCCCGGGCCGGATCGAGATGGCCGAGATCACCCGCCAGTCGTTGGTGCCGAGGTTGAACTCGTTGCGCAGCAGTCGCGACTCTCGCCACACCAGGGCATTCGAGATCAGGTGCAGCAGGCGGGGCGTGAAGTTCTCGCTGTCGACGACGTCTCTCAGAGGCTCCGTGATGACTTCCGCGGCGCCGAGGAATACAGGGCCGCCCAGGTCATCCACCTCGCCTGCCAACCGCACTCCCATCCAGCGCCGGATCACGGAGAAATCCGTGACGAGAGCATAGCAGCATCCCTAAACAGGTTTATACACATTCCTGTTTACTTGTAAACCGTATCGTGTTACTGTCGCAACGTGAGCATCCGGCAGTCCGGATCAGATCACGAGCGAATGTCGATGGAGACCGCACAGCCGGCCCCTCGTCGACGCGTTCCGACGACGAGGAGACATGTGATGGGCGATCAGACCCTGCAGACAGTGGGTGATACGCACACCGTCGAAGAGCTGGAAGACCTGGCATTCGAGCTGCGATCGAAACTGCTGTACCTGTGCGGCAACTACGAGGGAGCCGTCCACATCGGCGGCGACCTCTCGGCGGCCGATATCTTCACCGCCCTCTTCCACTACGGCCTGCAGGTCGATCCCACCGACCTGCGCAACCCGGCGCGCGATCGCTTCGTGCTGAGCAAAGGCCACGCGGCGGTCTGCATGTACATCGCGATGTCGATGCGCGGCTTCTTCTCGTTCGAGGGGATCGTCGACACCTATGGACAGCTCGACAGCGCGTACGGGATGCACCCGTGCAAAGTGCAGCTGCCGGGTGTGGAGTGCTCGACGGGATCGCTCGGTCACGGCCTGCCGATCGCGGTGGGCATGGCCCTGAGCGCCCGAGGCCGCGGAGAGTCGCACCGGGTCGTGTGCCTGCTGGGCGACGGCGAGACCGGCGAAGGATCGGTGTGGGAGGCCGCGATGGCAGCCCGCAGCAACGAGCTCGGAAACCTGGTCGCGTTCGTCGACCGGAACCGGCAGATGATGACGAGCTTCGCCGAGGAGCGGGTCGTGTTCGAGCCCTATCCCGACAAGTGGGCGGCGTTCGGGTGGAACGTCGTGCACATCGACGGCCACGACATGGGCGAGCTGGTCGAGGCGATCGATGCCCTGCCGCCGACCAGCGCCGATCGTCCGACCGTCGTCATCTGCGAGACCGTCAAGGGCAAGGGCGTGGACTTCATGGAGCACAACCTCGCCTGGCACGCCGGCTCGCTCGGCGCCGCCGACCTGGAACGCGCAATGGCCGCGCTGCAGGCCTCCCGCGAGAAGGAGTCCGTCTGATGCCCGTCACCTTCACCTTCGGAGAGATGCTCTCCGCCCGATCTGTGATCGGGTCGACCCTCGCAGAGCTCGGCGAGGAGCATCCGAACCTCTGGGTCATCACGCCGGACATCGGCGCGACGCTCGTGGAGTTCCGCGACAAGTACCCCGACCGCTTCCTCGATGTCGGACTCGCCGAGCAGGTCAGCGTCGGCATCGCCGCGGGCCTCGCCTACGACGGCAACATCCCGGTGGTCTCGGGCATGCTCCCGTTCCTCTCGATGCGCGCCCTCGAGCAGGTGCGCAGCGACGTCTGCTACCCGAATCTGCCGGTGAAGATCATCGGCACCCACGGCGGCCTCGTCGGCAACGGTGGCTCGACCCACTACGCGGTCGAAGACCTCGCGCTGATGTGCGCCCTGACGAACATGACCGTCACCTCCATCGGCGACCCGCTGATGGTCGGCGAGATCCTCCGGCAGTCGATGTCGATGGAGGGGCCCATCTACATCCGCCTCGCCGTCGGCAAGAAGGACAAGGTGCTCTACGAGCCCGGCCAGCACGACATCCGCATCGGCAAGGGCATCATCGCCCGGCAGGGGACGGATGCCACGATCTTCACGCACGGGACGGTAGTGGCGCAGGCGCTAGAGGCCGCGGACGAGCTCGAGAGGGAGGGCTTCTCGGTGCGGGTGGTCGACATGTTCACGCTCAAGCCGATCGATCAGGACCTGATCGCGCAGTGCGCGGACGAGACCGGCGGGCGCTTCGTGATCCTCGAGGATCACCTCGCCTATGGAGGTCTCGCATCACGCGTGGCCGACGTCATCGCCGACCGGGGCATCCACCTCACCGCCTTCGAACGCCTCGGCATCCCGCAGGTCTACGCCGGGTTCGGCGAAGACGAGCAGTTGCGCGACAAACACGGCTACGGCCTGTCTGCGACGATCGCCGCCACTCGCCGGGCCATCGCCGCCGGCGACTGACCCCCGCACCCCCACCGCCGGAAACCTCGCTCAACGGAGAGACGAATGAGAACAGTCGCCGTCACCAAGATCGGCAGCCTGCGCGATCCTGACGAATCAACTCGCGGACGCATCGGCGTCGTCGACTTCCCCGACCAGCCGCTCGGCCCCGAGGACGTGCGCATCCGCGTCGCGTACTCGGCGATCTGCGGCTCGGATCCGCACCTCGCCGAGGGCTTCTTCGGCACCGACGTGCCGATCGGGCTGGGGCACGAGCTGTCGGGCGTCGTCGAGGCGATCGGTGAGAAGGCCCACCGCAACGGTCTGGAGGTCGGCGACCGTGTCGCCGGCAACTTCCTGCGGTTCTGCGGCACCTGCACGCCCTGCCGGGCGGGCCGGCAGCAGTTCTGCGAGCACATCCAGGACTACAACCGGCCGGGAATGGCGGAGACGGTCACCTGGCACGAATCGCAGGTGTACGCGCTGCCCGACGAGGTGTCACTGCTGCACGGATGCCTGCTCGAGCCGACCTCGGTGGCGGTGCGCATCGCCGACAAGACCCGCATCAGGGTCGGCGACCGCGTCGCGATCTGCGGCGGCGGACCCATCGGCCAGCTGGCTCTGCAGGTCATGAAGATGAACGGCGCGACCTCGCTCACGCTGATCGAGCCGATCGCCGAGCGTCGTGAGATGGCGCAGCGTCACGGTGCGGATCACGTCATCGACCCGGTGGGCGAAGACCAGTACCTGCGGGCGGACGAGATCACCGACGGTCGGGGCTACGACGTGGTGATCGATGCATCCGGTTCGCCTCGTGCCGTCCGCGGACTGCTCGACATCGCGGCCAAGGGGGCCACGGTGATCTACGGCGCGATGTACCCGCACGACTTCGAGATGCCCCTGGGCCTCTCTGACTACCTCTACCTCAAAGAGCTCACGCTCACCGGGGTCTTCGTGTCACCGTACGCGTTCCCGCGCGCGCTGCAGATTCTGCCCTACCTCGACCTGGATGAGCTGACCCAGTCGGTGTTCGACCTCGAGGAGGCGACGGAGGCGTTCGCTGTTCACGTCAGCGGGCGGTTCCCGAAGGTCATCATCCGATGCAACGACATCGACGACGCCGGGAGTGCATCATGACCCTGCTGGGCGACGCGCCCGTGATCGCTGCGGCCATCCCCGCGCTCGAGGCCGTCGACATCGTCAAGAGCTTCGACGGGGTGCACGCTCTGAAGGGAGTGCACCTGTCGGTCAGGCCGGGCGAGATCCATGCGCTCCTCGGTGAGAACGGCGCGGGCAAGTCGACGCTCATCAAGGTGATCACCGGGCTCTACGACCCCGATTCGGGCCAGATCCGGCGCAACGGCGAGGAAGTCGTGTTCGCCAATGTACGGGCGGCCCACAAGGCGGGCATCGTCGCGCTGTACCAGGAGCTCTCGATCGTGCCGACCACGTCCGTCGCCGAGAACGTGCTGCTGGGGGAGCAGCTGCCGAGTCGATTCGGCTTCGTCGACGGCCGTGCGCTCCGCCGTCGTGCGCGTGAGCAGCTCGAGCGGCTGAACCAGAAGATCTCGATGCGCAAGCTCGCCGGAGACCTCTCACCGGTCCAGCAGACGATGGTTGCCGTCGCGCGTGCCCTCGCAACGGACGCACGCGTCCTCATTCTCGATGAGCCGACCGCATCCCTCACCGACACCGAGATCCGCGAGGTCTTCACGGTGCTGCGCTCCCTCCGCGACGACGGGGTGGCCATCATCTACGTCTCGCATCGCCTGGAGGAGGTCTTCGAGCTCTGCGACCGCCTCACGATCATGCGCAACGGAGAGACGATCACGACGAAGGATGTCGGCGACACGACGATCAGCGAGGTCATCTCCACGATGGTCGGCCGCAACGCCGACTCGCTCTATCCCGACCGCGGCGACACCTCGACCGAGGTCGCGATCGTCGTCGAGGGGCTGGAAGGCCGCCGCGTCACGGACGTCTCTTTCACGGCGCATGTCGGCGAGGTGCTCGGCATCGGGGGCCTCGCCGGCTCCGGACGCAGCGAGCTGCTCCGCATCCTGGCCGGGGCGCAGGGTTACCGGGCCGGCACGGTCACCGTCGCCGGCGAGGTCATCCCTCGTCGTTCGGGCGTCGGCCGGGTACTGGCGGCGGGAGTGGCACTCGTACCGGAAGAGCGTCGCAGCCAGGGAGTCCTCCTCGGGTCATCCATCCAGGACAACATCGCCCTCGCCAACATCTCGGCGGTCAGTCGCGGCGGCCTCGTCTCGCGTGGCCGCATCGCGCAGATCGCGAACCGCGGCATGGCCGACCTCCAGATCAAGGCGCGCAGTCCGCGTCAGACCGTCGGCGAGCTCTCCGGCGGCAACCAGCAGAAGGTCGTGCTGGCCAAGATGCTCGCGCGCCGCCCCAAGGTCCTCTTGATGGACGAGCCCACCCGCGGCATCGACGTCGGCACGAAGGCGGAGATCTACCGGCTCATCCGTGAGTTGGCCGCCACCGGCACGACCGTGATCGCAGTCAGCTCGGAGCTGCCGGAACTCATCGGGATGTGCGATCGCATCCTCATCATGCACGAGGGCTCGATCGCGGGTGACGTCCCCGCGGCGGGCGCCGACGACGAACTCCTCCTCTCATACGCCTACGGAAGGTCGACATCATGACGATTCAGAAGGAGCCGACGCGGACGGGGACGATCATCGCCCAGCAGTCGCGGACGGCCGGCCGCGCGCTCGTGCAGAGTGGCACGATCGTGGCGCTGATCCTGCTCATCCTCTTCTTCTTCGCGATGCGACCCGACACATTCCTGTCGTTCGTGAACGTCCGGAACATCCTCTACCAGATCTCGATCCTGGCGATCATCGCGGGGGCGCAGACCATCGTGATGGTCGTCGGCGACTTCGACCTGTCGGTGGGCGCCACCTCGAGTCTCGCCGGCGCGGTCACCGCAGCGCTCCTGCTCGGCGACAACCCCCTGCCGATGGCCATCTTGGCGGGCCTGGCGGTCGGACTCCTGGTGGGCCTGGTCAACGGCGTGCTGATCGCCTACCTTAGGCTCTCCGCGTTCATCGCGACACTGGCCACGATGACCTCCGTCATCGGCTTGGCCTATCTGGTCACCGGCGGCACAACGGTCTTCGGCATGCCGGCCCCGTTCAACGAACTGGGTCAGGGCAAGTTCCTCAACGTCCCGCTTCCGGTGTACTTCGCGGTGGTGATCTCGGTGCTGATCTGGGCGCTGCTGCGCTTCACGACTCTGGGGCGGCGCCTGCACGCGATCGGCGGGAATGAGGAGGTCGCCCGGCTCTCCGGCGTCAATGTGCGCTGGGCGCGCCTGCTCGCCTTCACCATGGCCGGATTCATCTCCGCGATCGGCGGCATCCTGCTCGCCGCGCGGCTCGGCAGCGCGGCTGCCGAGCAGGGCGGCGACAACACCCTGTTCTCGGTCGCCGCGGTCTTCCTGGGCATGACCGTGATCCGCTCAGGGGCGGCGAACCTCGGCGGCACGATGATCGGCGTCGCCATCATCGGCGTCATGAGCAACGGGCTGAACATCCTGGGCGTGAACGCCTACGTCCAACAGGTGGTGACCGGGATCATCATCATCCTGGCCGTCGTCCTGTCGGGCCTCAAGACGCGGGAGCGATAACCCGCGCCCCGCTGAGCGCCAGGCGGCCACCGCCCGCGTGCGCACCGAGAAGCAAGAAGCAAGCAAACCCAAGAATCACGAACGCATTCACACAGAGGAGTAACACATGCGTACCAACTTCAAGATCGCCGCGGCGGTCGCCGTCGCGGCCGCTCTCGCGCTGACGGGGTGCTCGAGCGGGGGCTCGGGCTCCGGCGGCAGCAGCGGCGGCACCGGCGACGAGCCGTTCAAGGTCATCGCGTTCACTTCCGGCAACCAGACTCCGGTCGGAGCATGGTGGGTCAAGGCCGTCACCGCGAAGGCGGCCGAGCTCGGCTGGGATCTCACGATGATCCAGGGCGACTTCGACTTCCAGAAGATGAACCCCGCCGTCGAGAGCGCGATCGGGCAGGGCGCTGACGTCATCCTCGACGGGTACACCGACGTGTCGTCGATCGGGTCGATCGTCTCGGCGGCGAAGGATGCCGACATCCCGATCTTCTCGATGGATGCGGGCACCGAGGCCACCGACGCCTTCGTCACGAACATCACCACCAACCAGCAGCAGATCGTCGACAAGACGGTCGACGCGATCGACACGTCGATCGGCAGCCTCAAGGGCAAGACCGTGATGGTCATCGGTCACGACCCGCACGCCGGTATCCGGCTGCGCTCCGCGCTCGCGGTGAAGGCGTTCGAGGCCGCCGGGGCCACCGTGGTCGGCGGCGCGCCGCAGCAGGTGACCAACCCGGCGACGGGTCGCACCGAGGCGCTGAACTTCGTCTCCGACTACCTCTCGGCCAACCCCGACGGCCTTGACGCCGTCTGGGCGGGCTGGGACGACGCCGCGCTCGGCGCCGCACAAGGCCTGTCGGAGGGCGGCTCGTCCGCACCGGTGACAGGGGTCGACGCTCTCGCGGAGACGCTCGCGTCGATCGAGGCCGGCGGGAACATGCTCGGCACGATCGACCAGCCCTGGCCGAAGGTGCTCGACATGCTCGTCACGGACGTGCAGGCCTACCAGAAGGACGGCGCGATGCCGGCGGAGAACTTCGTCGCCGTCGACGTGACGCTCGTGAACAAGGACAACGCGGCCCAGACCACGCCGTCCGACAAGCTCTGACCTTCTGCAACACCGGTGGGGGCGGATGCTCCGGCATCCGCCTCCGCCACCCTCCACTTTCGCTGCACACACACTCTCCAGGAACAGGAACACCCATGCGTCTCGACGGGAAAGTCGCGCTCATCACCGGCGGAGCAAGCGGTATCGGTCTCGCCACGGTACGGAAGTTCGTCCGCGAGGGCGCCAAGGTCATGATCGCCGACATCAACCTGGGTCAGGCGCAGGCCGCCGCTGACGAGATCTCGGGCGAGGGCTTCGAGGGCAGCGTCGCCGCGGTCGGCGTGAACGTCGCGGTGTTCAGCGAGGTCGAGGCGGCGGTGGCGCGCGCGGTCTCGGTCTTCGGAAAGCTCGACGTGATCTTCAACAATGCGGGCATCGCGGGCGGCAAGCCCCTGCTCGACCACGACCCCGAGGTCGACTACGCCCCCCTCATCCGCATCGACCAGGACGGCGTGTACTACGGCATCCTCGCCGCGGGCCGGCAGTTCCGCGACCAGGGCACCGGCGGCGTCATCATCAGCACCTCGTCGATCTATGGCGAGCAGGCCGCCGAGCTCTCGTTCACCTACAGTGCCGCGAAGGCCGCCGTGATCTCCTTCACCCGATCGGCGGCGTACGAACTCGCCGAATTCGGCGTCCGCGCCGTCGCGATCACCCCCGGGCGCGTGTCGACGCCGATCATCAACCAGTTCAGCGAAGAACTCCGCGCGCTGTTCGCGTCCGAGCAGCTGCGGGGCAAGATGACCGCTCCGGAGGAGATCGCCGACGTGGTCGCCTTCCTCGCCTCCGACGAATCCAACGTGATCAACGGAACGGTCGTGCACGTGGACGACGGCTATTCGGCATACAAGCAGCGCCTCGACCTGCCGACGTTCTGACCCGAGCACGCGCATGACACTCGAATCGCTCATTCCGCACCTTGATGTGGCCGCACACATCAACGTGCTGCTGCCCGACGCGACGCCGACCGCCCTGGCCTCCGCGCTCGAGGTGCTCGCGGCGCAGGGCTACTCGCGGGTGGTCCTGCCTCCGCTGGACCCTGCGGCGACGGATGCTGCGACCCTTCGCCGCATCTTCGCCGACCGGGCCGTCGCACCCATCACGATCGCCGGCGGACAGGCGGGGGCGGCGGACGTGTCGTCGGCTGACGCGGCCGAGCGTGCGGCAGGCGCAGCACTCCTGCGCGCCGTCGTCGATCTGACGGTCGAACTCGGCGGTGATCAGATGAACGGCGTGCCGTACGGACCCTTCGGGGCGCCGGGCGGCCCGACCTCGCCGGCGGCGGTGGAGCGCGCTGCTCGCGAGGTGGGCGCGGTCGCCGATTACGCCCACGATCGCGGCATCACGATGACGTTCGAGGTGCTCAACCGCTACGAGACCTCCCTTCTGAACACCGCGGCGCAGGCTCTGGCGTTCGTCGAGCTGAGCGGGTCGGCCAATCTCAGCATCCATCTCGACACCTTCCATATGGCGATCGAAGAAGCCGACATCGCTGCTGCCGTCCGGCTCGCCCTTCCGAAGCTCGCCTACCTCGAGCTGGGTCAGTCGGGGCGGGGGATGCTGAGCACCGGCGCCGTGGACGTCGCCGACATCGTCCGGTCCGCGCTCGACGACGGCTACGCAGGGCGGTGGGGCGTCGAGGCGTTCTCGCGCTCGGTGCTGCCCGCGCCGGCCGCCGACATGCTGGCCATCTGGCGCTCACCGTATGACGATGGAGCCGAGCTGACGGCCGACGCGATGCGGGTCATCCAGCGCGGCTGGACCGCCAGTACGGTCGGGCGCCGCGCGCAGCGGCTCGCCCGCAGCACCTCAGCCTGAACCCCACGAACATCCCCGACAGCATCCGACGAAGGAGTCCTCATGAGCACCGCGATCCAGACGAAAGACACCATGACCGACACGCTGATCGACCCGGCGGTGTTCGCCGGCAAGATCTTCATCGACGGCGAATGGGTCGTCGGAGGCGGCGGCGAGGTCGCCTCGGTCGAGCCCGCGACGGGCGAGACGCTCGCGATGGTGGGCATTGCGGATCCCGCGGATGTCGCGCGCGCTGCGGAGGGCGCGGCGCGGGCGCAGAAGGAGTGGGCAGCCCTGCCGCACCCCGCCCGCGCCGCGGTCCTGCGCAAGGCCGGCCAGCTGTGGGAGCAGTACGCCGACGAGATCGGCGGCTGGAACATCCGTGAGGTCGGGGCGATCCCGCCGCTCGCCGGCTTCGCGCTGCACGTGACGGCCGCCGAGACCTATGAGGCCGCCGCGCTGCCGTCGGCACCGCTCGGATCCATCCTGGCCAGCGAAGAACCGCGACTCTCGCTCGCTCAGCAGGTTCCCGTCGGCGTCGTCGGCGTCATCGCACCGTTCAACGTGCCCCTGATCCTCGCGATCCGCGCCGTGGCGCCGGCGCTCGCGCTCGGCAACGCCGTGCTGCTCAAGCCCGACCCGCGCACGGTCATCACCGGCGGAGTGTCGTTCGTGCGGATCTTCCAGGAGGCGGGCCTGCCGGCCGGGCTGCTGCAGCTCGTACCCGGCGGCGCCGATGTCGGCGAGGCGATCGTCGCAGACCCGCGAGTCCGTGTCGTCGCATTCACCGGATCCACTCGGGCCGGTCGCGCTGTCGGCGAGGTCGCGGCGCGCCACCTGACCCGCGTGCACCTCGAGCTCGGCGGCAACTCGGCGTACATCATCCGCGCCGACGCCGATGTCGACAAGGCCGTCAACCTGGCGACGTGGGGCTCGTTCCTGCACCAGGGCCAGATCTGCATGACCGTCGGCCGGCACATCGTGCACGAGTCGCTCTTCGACGAGTACGTCACCAAGCTCGCGGCGAAGGCCGAATCGATGCACGTCGGCGACCCCGCGGCCGGCCAGGTGCATCTCGGGCCGCTGATCGACGAGGTGCAGCGCGATCGTGTACACACCCTCGTGCAGGATGCTGTCGCGCAAGGCGCCGAGCTCCGCGCAGGCGGAACCTACGACCAGCTCTTCTATCGTCCGACCGTGCTGGCGAACACGCCGAAGGATGCCACGGCCTACGCCGAAGAGGTCTTCGGCCCCGTGGCATCGGTCGTCTCCTTCGCCACCGACGACGAAGCCGCCGCCCTCGCCGCCGACACCGAGTACGGACTCGCGCTCGGAATCGTCACCGCCGACGTGTTCGCGGGGCTCGCCCTCGCCCAGCGCATCCCGACCGGGATCGTGCACATCAACGATCAGACGGTCAACGACGAGGCCAACGCCCCGTTCGGCGGCACCGGCTCGTCGGGCACGGGGTCGCGCCACGGGGGAGCGCAGGCCAACATCGACGCGTTCACCGACACCCGGTGGATCACGATGCGCCGCGAGCCGGGACAGTACCCGCTTTAGCGTTCGCCCGGCGATCGAAAGAGGGAGTTCATCATGAGCCGACCCACCGCCGTGCGCGGCCCCGCGATCCTGGGGGTCGATCCCTTCTCCCGTGCGGGGCTGAGCGACCCGACCGCCGTCGACACCGCGATCCGCGAGACGGCCGCCGTGGTGTGGAGCCCGCAGTACGGGGTCTGGTTCACCGGACGCCACGAGATCGTCGAGCAGGTCTTCCGTGACTACGAGACCTTCGAGTCGTCCGCGGGCACGGGGCTCACCAACACCAAGAAGTCCGAGAACTGGCGGACGCCCAGCGTGATCCTCGAGAACGATCCGCCCGGGCACACGAAGTACCGCCGGGTGATGACCTCGATCCTCAGTCAGCGCGTCGTGCGCCGACTCACCGAAGACTTCCAACGGCAGGCCGACGACCTCGTGGACTCGGTCGTGGGCGCAGGTGAGTTCGACGCGGCCGACCTCGCCGAGACGTTCCCGCTGACGGTTCTCCCCGACGCCGTCGGCGTGGCGCCGGAAGGCCGTCGGCACCTGCTGCCGTACTCGAACCTGAACTTCCAGGCGATGGGGCCGCACAACGAGTTCTACGACGCCGCTGTCGCTGCCGCGGAGGAGGCATCCGCGTTCGTGAACTGGCAGATGCGTCGCGACGCGCTCGCGCCGGGCGGCCTCGGCCAGACGATCTACGGGTACGTGGACGCAGGTGAGATCAGCGAGGAAGACGCGGGGATGCTGGTGCGGACGTTTCTGTCGGCGGGCATCGACACCACCGTGTTCGGCATCCAGTTCGCCCTCAAAGCGCTCGCCGAGAACCCGGACGCATGGTCGGCGCTGCGCGACGATCCGGCGCTCGCACGGAAGGCGTTCGAGGAGGCACTGCGCTGGAATCCGCCGAGCCCGTACATCGGGCGCACGACGGCGTGCGCGACCGACCTCGCGGGCACCTCGATCGGGGAGGGAGAGAAGGTCATCATGGCGCTGGGCGCTGCCAACCGCGACCCGCGACGGTGGACCGACCCGGATGAGTACGACATCACCCGCGATGCGAGCGGCCACCTGGCCTTCGGCACCGGCATCCACGGCTGCGTCGGTCAGATGATGGCGCGCATGGAGGCGTCGTGTCTGCTCTCGGCCCTCGCCCGGCGCGTCCAGACCATCGAGCTCGCCGGAGAGCCGGTCCCGTTCTACTCCAACTGGCTCCGCGGCTTCGAAGCGCTGCCCGTTCGCGTGACCCTCCGATAGCCGTTCGAGAGATCGCCTCGCGCCATGAAGAAGATCATCAACGCTCCGGATGTGGTCGTCGAGGACTACATCGCCGGACTGGTCGCCGGCACCCCGCACCTCGCGCGCGTGGACGGACTCCCGATCGTCGTCCGCTCTCCGGGATCCCGCAAGCCCGCCGACCGTGTCGCCGTGGTGTCGGGCGGCGGATCCGGGAACGAGCCCGCGCATGCCGGGTACGTCGGGACCGGGATGCTGGATGCCGCCGTCCTGGGGCCGATCTTCACGTCGCCCTCCGTCGATGCGGTGTTCGCGGCGATCCTCGCGTCGGCGACGAGCGCCGGTGTGCTGCTGATCGTCAAGAACTACACCGGCGACCGGTTGAACTTCGGCCTGGCTGCCGAGATGGCCCGTGCCGCCGGCATCCCGGTCGAGATGGTGGTCGTCGCGGACGACGCGGCGCTGGGCGACGCGTCCCGTGCCGGTCGCCGGGGCCTGACCGCCACGGTGCTCGTCCACAAGATCGCGGGGGCCGCCGCGGAGCGGGGATGGACGCTGGGGCGCATCGTCGAGACCGTCGAGCGCTTCCTCGGCGGCGCCGCGACCATGGGGGTCGCGCTCGGGCCCTGTTACCTGCCCGGCTCCGATGCGCCCAACTTCAGCCTCGACGCATCGGAGATCGAATGGGGTCTGGGCATCCACGGTGAAGCGGGCGTCGAACTGGGTGCGCTCGTTCCCTCTGCGCAGATCGCTCGGCGCCTGGTGGAGGTGATCGTCGCCGACCGCGACCTCGCGCCCGGCACCGAGGTCGTGGCGCTCGTCAATTCGCTGGGTGGCACCCCCGACCTCGATCTGCGGATCCTGCAGTCAGACGTGCTCGCCGCGCTCGCCGAGCGCGGCCTCCGCGTTCGGATGACGTGGGCAGGGCCCTTCCTCACCTCCCTCGACATGCCCGGCGCATCGCTGACCGTCGCTGCGATCGATGACGAGCTGCTCGAACTGCTCGGAGACGTGGCCCTCGTCGCGGCCTTCCCGAGGTCGACGCCCCAGCTGGACCCCGACCGGGTGACGGTCGTGCCCGCCCCGGCGACACACGACGACCCGACGTCCGAGCCGGCCACCGGCGCCGTTTCGGCGCACGTCGCGGCCACGCACGCCGTCGGCGCGACGATCGCGCATGCGCTGATCGACGCGGAGGAGCGGCTGACCGACCTCGACCGTCAGGTCGGTGACGGAGACCTCGGGACGAACCTCGCCCGTGGCGCCGCAGCAATGGTCGCAGCATCCGATCTGCTTCTCGCGCACCGCGGCACGGCGCGCTACCTGACCGCGGTCGCTGAAATCGTCCGGCGCGAGGTGGGCGGTACCTCCGGCCCGCTGTACAGCCTCCTCCTGCTGGCCATGGCCGAAGCGGTCACCGGTCTCGGGGAGTCGCTGACCGCAGACGAGTGGTCGGCGGCGGTGACCACCGGCTGCGCGCGGGTGCGGTCGGTGGGGGGCGCCGCCCCGGGAGACAGCACGATGATCGATGCGCTCCAGCCGGCCGTCGATGCGCTGAGGGCCGCCGACGGAGCCTCGGGGGCAGAGCGCGCCCGCCGAGCTGCCCGGGCCGCCCACGCCGGAGCCGAGTCGACCTCGGCGCTCACCCCGAGCCTCGGTCGCAGCAGCTACCTCGGGGCGCGTGCGGTCGGCATTCCCGACCCGGGAGCGGTGGCCATCGCGCTGCAGTTCGACGCGGTCGCCCAGGCGCTCGCGGGAGAGGAGCGCTGATGCTCACGCTGCAGGTCGCGTCGCGCATCGACGAGGCGAGCGGGGTGGCCGGCCTCGTGCTGACCAACCCGCAGGGCACGCCGCTGCCGGAGTGGCAGCCAGGTGCCCACATCGATGTGCACATCGACCGGCCGGGCGAGCCTGGGCTCGTCCGCCAGTACTCCCTCTGCGGTGACCCCGCCGATCGCTCGACCTATCGGATCGCGGTCCTGCGGGAGGACGAGGGGCTCGGCGGGAGCCGCCACCTCCACGCGCACGTCCGCACGGGCCAGCTCGTGCGGGTCTCGCCGCCCCGCGATCTGTTCGGGTACGAGATCGCTCCGCGGATGGTCTTCGTCGCCGGCGGGATCGGGATAACGCCGATCCTGCCGATGATCGCGGCGGCCGAGGCATCCGGTGCCGACTGGCGATTGCACTATGCCGGCCGCGAGCCGTCGAGGATGGCCTTCGGCGCCGACCTGGCGCGGTACGGCGACAAGGTGCGGGTATACGTGAGCGCGGAGGGAGAGCGCATGGCGCTGACCGGCATCGTCCACGAGGCCGCCGGGGCCGTCGTGTATGCGTGCGGACCTTCCCGCCTGCTCGATGCGCTCGAGCGGGAGGTGGCGGGGACGGATGTCGCGCTGCACGTCGAGCGGTTCACCAACGACACCATTCTGGTGGATGCCACGGATCAGCCGTTCGACGTGGAACTGTCGATCACCGGCACCACGCTGACGATCCTGCCGGGCGAATCGATCCTCGATCGGGTTGCCGAGGCCGGCGTGCCGGCTCCGTCGTCGTGCCGCGGCGGAACCTGCGGCACCTGCGAGACGTTCGTGCTGGAAGGACAGCCCGACCACCGCGACGCCGTGCTGAGCGCGAAGGAGAGGGAGGAGTCGGAGGTCATGATGATCTGCGTCTCGCGATGCGTCGGAGAGCGGCTCGTCCTCGAGTTGTGACGTCGCGCCGTGCGGCTCACGGCCGACGGGCGGGCGGCGACGAGTACGCCCGCTCCAGCACGAACCGGTCGCGCCCGACGAACAGCCCGGTCACGAGCTGCCCGATGAGCACCAGCGCGACCAGGATCAGCGAGGCGAGCCATCCGCCGCTCCAGGTCACGAGCGCGCCGAAGAGGATCGGACCGGTGGCGGCGATGAGATACCCGCCGGACTGCGCCATGCCGGAGAGGGCGCCGGCGGCGTGGTGCGTGCGCGCGCGAAGGCTGAACAGGCTCAGTGCCATGCCCAGCGCCGCACCGCATCCGATTCCGCAGAGCACCGCCCACAGCGTGAAGAGCTCGGGAAGCGCGATGAGCCCCGCAATGCCGATGAGTGTGACCGCGGGGACGAAGGCCGCCGCGAATCGACGGAATCGCCCGCGAAGGATCAGCGGCACGATGAGCGAGCCGCCGAAGCAGAACAGCTGGTAGATCATGACGTCGATGCCGGCGACGACCTCACTGCGCCCGAGCGACTGCGCGATGGGGGCCAACCAGGTGACCAGCATGTAGAAGGTCATCGACTGCAGTCCCATGTAGAGAAGGACCTGCCACGCGAGCCGGTCGCGCCAGATGCCGGTGGCACCGGAGCGCTCGGTCGGCTTCTCGTGCCGCGGCTGCCGGCGCATCGAGGCGACCCATGCGCCGAGGGCGAAGGGGAGCAGGGCTCCGGTCCACACCAGCGCCACCTGCCAGCCGAGCGCCGCTCCGTTCACCTCGATGAGCGAGATCGGCACGACCACGCCCGAGGCCACGGCGCCCATCCCCGACAGGCACGCGGTGAAGACGGCTGTCATCGCCGGCACCCGGTCGGCGAAATCGCGCTTGATCACGGCCGGCATGAGGACGTTCACGATGGCGATGGATGCTCCGATCAGCGCGGTACCCACCCACAGGTTCGCCGCGAAACCCGGAAGAGAGCGCACGACCGTGCCGACGCCGAGCAAGAGCAGCGACCACAGCACGGTGCGGGGGATGCCGAACCGGGCGCTCAGCCCGTGAGCGAGGGGCGAGACGACCGCGAAAGCGATCAGCGGGACGGCGGCCAGTGCACCCAGCGCCGCTTCGGTCGTGCCGAGCGTCGCCGAGATCTGCGAGAGCAGCGGTCCGACTCCGGTGATCGTGGGGCGCAGGTTGAGCGCGATGAGCAGCACCGCGACGCCGAGAAGCCAGCGGGATGCTGTCGGCGTCGGCGCATTCATCGGCTCGCTCCCGCATGGCGCACGCCGAGAAACCACATCCGTGCCGAGACACCACGCAATGCGTGATGTCTCGACCGGGATGTGGTTTCTCGGATGACGACGGGGATCGTCAGTGCGCCTGCGCGGCCAGTGCCGCCGCGTCGATGTGGGCGATGGAGCGCGTGTCCTGGAACGCGCGGATGCCTTCGATCCCCTGCTCGCGTCCGAAGCCCGACTGCTTCATCCCGCCGAACGGCGCGCGCAGGTCGAGGCGGGTGGCTCCGTGGTCGTTGACCCAGACATACCCGCACTCGAGCTTGCCGCCGACGCGGTTGGCAGCATCCACGTCCGCCGTCCAGACCGACCCGCCGAGACCCGCCCACGTGTCGTTGGCGGCCGCAATCGCCTCGTCCTCGGTGTCGAAGGGGATGATCGGGATGACGGGACCGAACTGCTCCTGCGTGACCACGCGCAGCGACGGGTCGGGGTCGACCACGATCGCGGGGCGCAGGAAGTTTCCGCCCGCCAGGTCGCCACCCGGCAGCTCGCCGTACTCGCGGACGTCGGCACCGGCATCCTTCGCCTCCTGGATGATGTCGGCGACGAACGCCTTCTGCACGGGCGAGTGCAGGGGGCCCATCGTCGTGCCCTCGTCGAGGCCGTAGCCGATCACGGTCTTCTGCAGGCGCGCGGCGATACCGTCGACCACCTCGTCGAGGCGCGAGCGGTGCACGTACAGCCGCTTCGCATTCATGCAGATCTGCCCCGTGCTGTCGAACACGGCGGCGAAAAGGCGGTCGAGGTGCACGTCGTCGAGGATCGCGTCTTCGAGGAGGATCGCCGCGTCGTTGCCGCCGAGCTCCAGGGTGACGCGGGTCAGCGACTTCGACGCCATCTCCATGATGCGCTTGCCGCCGCCCACCGAACCGGTGAAGCAGACCTTCGCGATGTCGTCGCTCGAGATCAGGGCCGCCATGTCGGCGTCCTTGCCCGTGACGACGTTGAGCACGCCGGCGGGCAGCTTCGCGGCGAGGCGCTGCACGAACCGGGTGGTGGCCAGCGGCGCCGACGGCGGTGGCTTGACGATCGCCGTGTTGCCCGCGAGCAGGGCGTGCGGGAGGGCGGCGCCGAGGATCGCGATCGGCCAGTTGAAGGGCACGATCACGGTGACCACGCCCAGCGACTGGTAGGTGACCGTCGTCTCGACGGGGATACCGGGGGCGACAGGGAGGACCTTGCCCGTGTCGACCTCGTCGGCGATCATCAGCGCGAGGTTCCAGCGGATCTCGAACACCAGGGCGTCGATCCACGACTCGAAGCGGATCTTGCCGTTCTCCTGCGACAGGATCGCGGCATCCTCATCGCGGTCATCGGCGATGCCGGCGATCGCCTCGGTCATCTTCGCCGCGCGCTCGGTCGCGGAAAGGGCCGACCATGCCGGATAAGCACCCTTCGCGGCGGCGATCGCGTCGTCGACGTCCTGCGCGCTCGCGGCTGCGGCGTGCCCGACGATGACGCCTGGCTTGCCCGGGTCGACGACCTCGAGGGTGGCGTCCGTGAAGCGCTCCTCGCCTCCGATGTACAGTCCGGTACGGACCGACTCCAACGTTCCACTCATGAAGATCAAGCACCTCTCTGTGTTTGCACTGATTGCTTCGGGCATCCGCGCGACGGGAGCGACTGCGCACCCGTCACGAGTGTACGTCCAGGTGTGTTTACTTGTAAACCCGTTCTGCTGCCGGGGAGCGCCTCGTCTGCGGAGCTCATTGCGCCACCACCGGGGTTCCGTGGGTGTGGAAGCTCTCGATCGTCTTCATGCCCCACGCCTGGCCCTTCTTGCGTTCCTCGGCGGTCCACTCCACGACGGGCTGATCGGGATCGAGCAGCAGGCGGGCGCCGGCGTTGGCGAATTCGATGCGGTTGCCGCCCGGCTCCCACACGTAGAGGAAGAAGGTCTGATTGATCGCATGCTTGTGCGGGCCCGATTCGATGTAGATCCCGTTCTCGAGGAAGATGTCGGCGGCCTTGAGGATGTCTTCCCGAGTGTCGGGCGCGAAGGCGATGTGATGCAGGCGGTCGCCGTGCTTGGTCCAGTCGTCGGAGTAGACGACGTCGTACGACTTGTTGTTGAAGTGGAACCACCACGCGGCGTAGCCGATCGGCTCGCCCTCGGCGGTGTCGAGCTTGATGCGTTCGCTCTCGCGGCCGCCGAGCGCCTGAGCGATGAACTCGCCGTTGGCGACCACATCCTTGGCGAGGTAGTTGATGTGGTCGAGCCGCCTCGCGTTGACCCCGCGGCCGGGGAAGGCGGACGCCTGGTTCTTCAGCGCCGGCTTGTCATCGGTCGCGACGTAGCGCTCGGTCTCGTAGTAAATGCCCATCGCGTGCCCGTCAGGGTCGCGGAAGGCGTAGGTGGGGCCGGTGCCCTGCTCGCCATCGACCCACCCCTCGCCGAGACCGAACCGGTCGATCGCGGCGACGCGTCGCTCCAGGGCCTCCTGACTGGAGGCGCGGAATGTGGTGCGCCCCACACCGCCGGCGCCCGCGGCGGTGAGCTTGATCGTGTACCGCTGGTACTCGTCCCACGTGCGCAGGTACACCGAGTCGCCGTCTTCGGCGACCACGCGCATGGCCAGCAGATCCCGGAAGAACCAGAGGCTCTTGTCGAACGTGGGGGTGAGCAGTTCGATATTGCCGATGTGGGCGACATCGAACGAGGTGTAATCCGTCATCGTGCGGTCCTCTCTGAGGGCTGGCGGCGCGGTCGCGGGAACACGACGCCGTCGAAGATCTTGCGGGCGGTGCGGAGGGAGGTCGAAGTGGCCGACCAGGTGCCGTCGTCGCGTCGGACGACGCGGACGCGGGCGGGGAACGTGCCGCTCGGATGCTCGATATCGACCGGACCGGCATCGCGACCGGCATCACGACCGGCATCGCGACCGGCATCGGAGGCGAGGTCGCTGCCGACAGCTCCAGGGATACGGATGCCTGCGGCCACGGATGCCGCCATCAACACCCCGATCGACGTGTGCACCCGAGCCGGGATGAAGGCGCGGGTCGAGATCGCGCCACCCGCGCGGGCGGGCGAGAGCAGGAACATCTTCGGAACCGTGGCGTCGGCGACATCCCCCAGCCCCATGAGGGGGCCGGCCAGCAACCGCACACGCTCGACGGCCGCGGCGAGGTCGGAACGCTCTTCGAGGTCGGCGGGAGTCTCGTCTCCGCTCACGCCGAACTCGTCCGCGCGCAGCAGCGCCACCGGCATCCCGTTGTCGACGAGTGTGACCCGGTGTCCGTCGAGTTCGTCCACGACGTTGCCGGTCGGGAGGAGTCGCCCCCCACCGGCGAGCTCGATGTGGATCGCGCCTGCGGTGCCGGGCACGCCGTCGATGCGCGCACCCCCGTCGTAATCCACCCGGCCGTCGGATGTCGCGAAGGTCTCGGTCGCGAGGTCGCCGGTGTTGATCAGCCGGATGCGCACGGTGGTGCTCGTCGCACCCGCGGTGACGAGGCCGCGTTCCACCGCGAACGGACCGACCCCCGCCAGGAGGTTGCCGCACGTCTGCGCGTCGCTCACGGTGGGCTGGTCGACGCCGATCTGCAGGAACAGGTAGTCGATGTCGACGTCGGGCTCGGCCGATCGCGACACGATCGCGACCTTGCTCGTGAGGGGGTGCGCGCCGCCGAGTCCGTCGATCTGCGCCGGATCGGGGCTGCCCATGATGCGGAGCATGAGGTCGTCGCGTTCCTCCGCGTCGGCCGGCACATCTTCTGCGAGGAAGTAGGCGCCCTTCGACGTTCCGCCGCGGAGCATCATGCAGTGGATGCCGTCACGGACCGGATCACTCATCGTCGTATTCCGCCTGTGACATATACCTCACGCCGAGGTCGGCGATGACGGGCCGGAGGCCGTTGAGGTCCATCGAGATCTCGCCGGCGGCGTAGCGGGCGCGGCCTGCCGCCTCTTTGGCGGCGCGGGCGCGGGATGCCTCGAGGGTCGCGGCCGCGAGGGCGCGCGGAACGATCGTGACGCCGTCATCGTCGGCGACCACGATGTCGCCGGGGTGCACGACGACGCCGTCGAGCACGACGGAGATGTTGACGGATCCCGCGGTGTCTTTCACCGTCCCCTGCGCGCTGACGTGCGCGGTCCACACCGGGAACCCCATTCGGCGCAATTCCTGCGTGTCGCGCACGCCCCCCGAGGTCACGTAGGCGCGGACGCCGCGCACCTGCATCTGGGTGGCCATGAGTTCGCCGATGAATCCGAACGGCGCATCCGTGACCGGCACGACGACGATCACATCGCCGGACTGCGCCTGCTCGATCGCCGCGTGGACCATGAGGTTGTCACCGGGCGCGACCCGCACGGTGATCGCGCTGCCTGAGATGGCGGCATCCTGCTGGATCGGCCGGATGCGGGGGCCTGCGTATCCGATCCGGCCCATCGCCTCGTGCACCGTCGCCGAGCCGTACTGGGCGAGCGCGTCGACAATGGCGGGGTCTGCCCGCGCGATGTCGGTGACGACCACGTGGGCGACCGGGAAGCGGGTCACGCGAGCACGTCCGTGACCTGCGGGTAGTACCGCTGGTACGCCTCGCCCATGGTGGGCGACCCGTCCGTTGCGGGCGGGAGGCCGAGGTTGGGGCCGGCGTTGCGCTTGACCTGCACGCCGCGACGGATCGCGAGAGAGGTGTAGTACTCCCACATGTGCTTCTGGGCGGGCAGGCACTCCATGGCCTTCTGCTTGAGCGCGAACGCGGCGGTGATGTCCAGCAGCACGTTCGGCTTGAAGTCGGACTGCTCGGGCTGGTGCGGCTCGAAGAAGAAAACCGGGGGCGCCCCGATGATCTCATCGACCTTCGGATACGACCCGTCGGAGTTCGCCACCCCGATCGCCTGCGCGAGCACGCGTGCCTGCAGCGCCATCCGCGCGGCGGCCGGGTGATCGCCGTTGTACGGGTCGGCGAGCGGGTGGGTCAGCACCACGGTCGGCTGGGTGCGGCGGTAGACGTCCACGAGCGCCGATACGGTCTCGGTCGATTCGAGCAGCGGGTAGTCACCGGCATCCAGGAATTCGATGTCGGCACCGAGAGCGGATGCTGCAGCCGTGGCCTCATCGCGACGGATCGCCTTGATCTCATCGAGCGACTTGCCCGCCAGCCACTGCGAGGCCGACTCGCCGCGCTCGCCGTACGACACGCACACCACAGTGGCCCGCTCGCCCCGCAGGGTCGCCGCCGCGATCGCCCCGCCTGCGCGCCACACGAAATCACCGGCGTGCGCGCTCACCACCAAGAGGGAAGGGGGCGTGTCGGCCAAGGAAGTCTCCTGTCTGCGCCGTCGTGAACGCGCCGCGACTCTGCGTCGAGCGTGCGACCGCTGCGCGGCCCTCACAGCGAACCACACCCCTGGCGCAATGGTCAAGATTTTGGTTACAATCCTGTAGACCTGAAAATAACTATGGACAGAGGTAAATCTCGTCCGTACGATCGCGGTCAAGACCATACGACGATGAAGTTGAAGGGAATACCCATGGCCGGCACTCTGCAGGAAGTCCTCGACGAGGCGGGAAACACCGTCGAGCACCTGCGTAACTCGCAGGTCGGCACCTATATCTATCCGGTGGTGCCGGCTGAATTCACCAACTGGCGCCGCGAGCAGATCTCCTGGCGCGAGACCGCGGTGCTGTTCGATCAGTCGCACCACATGGTGAACTTCTTCGTCTCGGGACCCGACTCGCTGAAGCTCCTGTCGGCCACGGGCATCAACAGCTTCGAGAACTTCCCCCTCAACACCGCGAAGCAGTTCGTGCCCACCGCTTCCAACGGTGGAGTGATCGGTGACGGCATCCTGTTCCACGAAGGTCGTGACGAGTACGTCTACGTCGGCCGGGCGCCCGGAGCGAACTGGCTGCAGTTCCACGCCGAGACCGGCGGGTACGACGTCGAGTTCCGCTACGACGACCGTTCGCCCTCGCGCCCCTACGGTGCCGCGGTGAACCGCGAGTACTACCGCTTCCAGATCCAGGGCCCGAACGCCTGGCAGGTCATCGAGAAGCTCAACGGCGAACCGCTCGAGAAGGTCCGCTTCTTCCACATGGGCGAGATGACGATCGCCGGCCAGAAGGTGCGCACCCTCCGTCACGGTATGGCGGGCGCCCCGGGCCTGGAACTCTGGGGCCCATACGAGCAGCACGGCAAGATCCGCGACGCGATCCTCGAGGCCGGCCGCGAGTTCGGTCTCGAGCCCTGCGGCTCGCGGGCGTACTCGTCGAACACCCTCGAATCGGGCTGGATCCCGTCGCCGCTCCCGGCGATCTACTCGAGCGAGTCCGAGCGGGCCTACCGTGAGTGGCTCCCCGCGACCAGCTACGAGGCCACCAACGCTCTCGCCGGATCGTTCGTCTCCGACGACATCGAGGACTACTACCTCAACCCCTGGGAGCTCGGCTACGGCTCGTTCGTCAAGTTCGACCACGACTTCATCGGGCGCGACGCGCTCGAGAAAGTGGATGCCGCATCCCAGCGCAAGAAGGTCACGCTGGCGTGGAACGACGAAGACCTCGCGAAGCTCCTCACCACACCGATCGACCGCGACGGCACCGGCTACCAGGTGTTCGACCTGCCGAACGCGAACTACGGCTCGTCCAACTACGACGCCGTCATCGACGCGAACGGCGACACCGTCGGCCTGTCGCTGTTCACCGGCGTGACCGCGAATGAGAAGCGCGGCCTGTCGCTCGCGACGGTCGACGCGGGTGTGCCGGTCGGTGCCGAGGTGCGCGTGGTCTGGGGCGAGCCGAACGGTGGATCGCGCAAGACCACCGTGCAGCCGCACGAGCAGCTCGCCGTCCGCGCCGTCGTCAGCCCCGTGCCGTACGCGGTCACTGCACGCAGCGAGTACCACGGCGGATGGCGCACCGCGTCGGTCTGACACCCCCTGAAGTGAGCGGGATGCGGATGCCTCGGCATCCGCATCAACTGAAAAAGGAGTTCGCATGACAGAGTCTGCTGCCCAGGCCATCGCCCGTGCGGGAAGCGCCGTCGAGGTGCTGCGCAACGCGCAGTCTCGTCCGACCATCTTCCCGGTCACGCCCGAGTTCACGAACTGGCGCTCCGAGCAGCTGTCGTGGCGCAACTCGGTCGCGCTGCTGGATCAGTCGCACCACATGACTGACCTGTTCATCTCCGGACCCGATGCGCTCCGCTTGCTCTCGGACACCGGGGTGAACTCGTTCGCGAACTTCGAGGTCGACCGGGCCAAGCAGTTCATCGCCGTCAACCACGAGGGCTACCTGATCGGCGATGCGATCCTGTTCCATCTCGGAGAGGACTCGTTCGACCTCGTCGGCTGGTTCATGGTGCTCGACTGGGTGCAGTTCATCGGCGAGACCGGTGACTACGACGTCACGTTCGAGCGCGACGCGAACTCGCTCATGCGGGCGGCCGGGCAGAGCCCCACCCTATACCGCTACGAGATCCAGGGACCGCGGGCGCTCGCGCTCATGGAGAAGGTCACCGGGGCGCCGGTGCCGCCGACGAAGTTCTTCCACATGGCCGCCTTCACGATCGATGGCCTCGAGGTGCGTTCCCTCCGCCACGGAATGGCCGGGCAGCCCGGCTTCGAGCTGTTCGGCCCGTGGGCCGAGGGCGAGCAGGTGCGGGACGCCTTGATCGCCGCGGGCGAGGAGTTCGGGCTCGTTCTCGTCGGTTCGAAGGCGTACTCGTCGGCGAACCTCGAGTCGGCGTGGGTGCCGTCGCCGCTGCCGGCGATCTTCACCGGCGAGGGCACGGCGGAGTACCTCGAGTGGCTGCCGGCGAACCGCGCCGGCTCACTCGCCGGCAGCTTCGCGTCGGACGATATCGAGGACTACTACCTCACCCCGTACGACCTCGGCTACGGTCGCAGCGTCGCGTTCGACCACGAGTTCATCGGCCGCGCCGCGCTCGAGGAGCACGCCGCCGGCACGTTGCGCTCGAAGGTGACGCTGGTGTGGAACCCGGAAGACGTCGCCGCCGCGCAGCGCTCGCTCTACGAGCCCGGCATCCCGGCGAAGTACATCGACTTCCCGAAGGCGCGCTACGGCGTGTACCAGGTCGACCGGGTGCTCGCCGGGGGCGCGGATGTCGGCATCTCGCACGATGCGGGCTACATCACCGGAGAACAGGTCTTCGCCTCGCTCGCCAGCATCGACGCCGACCATGCGGAACCCGGCACCGAAGTCGTCGTGGTGTGGGGCGAAGACCCCGTTTCGACCAAGCCGGCCGTCGAGCCGCACCGGCAGGTCGAGATCCGCGCGACCGTGTACCCGGCGCCGTACTCGTCGTTCGCGCGAGAGAACTACCGCAAGGACTGACGCGCGCCGCGGTGATCGAGTAGCGAGCTTGCGAGCGTATCGAGATCTCTTGGGCCGACGTAGTACGTCGAGTCGGGGGGTCTCGGTACGGCGCTGGCGCGCCTACTCGACCACCGCCGGGCGTCAGCCGTTCGCGCGCACCGCGCGGCGGTGATCGAGTAGCGAGCTTGCGAGCGTATCGAGATCCCTTGGACCGACGTAGTACGTCGAGTCGGGGCCGGGCGTCAGCCGTTCGCGCGATAGACCGTGCGCGCCCACTCGTGGTACGGCGCCGGAGCCACCGTCGCGCGGATACGCACCTGGCGGTGTGCGGCGTCGACCGAGACCTTGGCCGAGACCGGGTTCTCGCCCCACACGATCTCGACCTCATCGCCGTCTGCGATGTCGATGTCGATCGTGGCGAGCGACATGTACAGCTGGTCGTACGCGATGTAACCAGCATCCGTCGAAATCCCGACCAGCCGATCGCCCACGCGCACTTCGTCCATCTGGAACAGCCCGTAGCGGGCCTTCGGGAAGTCGAGGAACTTCGCGGGGATGCCGGGCTCGAGCTGCGACCGGACGACCGAGGCGACATCCTCTGCGTTCCACAGCAGCGTGGTCTTACGCCGCCGCGGATTCTCGGCATGCTTCTCGAGCGCGGCGCGGCCGTGGAAGTCGTGGTCGAATCGCACCGACTTGCCCAGCCCGATGTCGTAGGGGGTGAGGTAGTAGTCGTGGATGTCGGCGGAGTACAGCGATCCGCCGATCGATCCCGCCCGCGCCGCGGGCAGCCACTCGCGGTACTCGGCGAAGTCGTCGTCGAAGATCGCCGGAAACGGGGTCGGCACCCATCCCGACTCCAACGGCGTGGCCGAGTAGGCCTTGGCGCCGACGCGACGGATGCCGAACTCGGCGCCCGCGTCGAGGATCGCCTGCAGCACGATCTCGTTTTCGGCCCAGGGTCCGAAGAACTCGAACCCGGGCTGGCCGGCCATGCCGTGTCGCAGCGCTTTGACGCCGCGTCCGGCGATCTGCGCGTCGCCGATGTGGAAGAACTTGACCTCCGGCGCAGGCCCCCCGAACACCTTCTCCATGACCTCGTTCGCCTGCGGGCCCTGCAACTCATACCGGTAGAACGTGGGCGGGCCCTGTCGCATGTGCGAGTTGCCCTCGAGGCGGTGGTGCACGTCTTTCCCGGCCGCCTCGCCCTTCTCGACGTTGAAGCGGACCCAGTCGATCAGCAGATGGTGCCCGATCAGCACCAGTCCTTCGGGTGCGTCCTCGTTGTAGAAGAGGATGCCGTCGCCGATCAGGTACCCGTCGTGGTTGACGGAGATGAGCTGCTTGGCGATGCCGGGGCGGAACGTGGCGAAGGTGTTCGGCGAGATCGTCTCGAGCAGCGGAATCAGGTCGGCCCCGCCGAGGAAGAGCTGCGTCATGTGGTGCGACTGGTCCATGAGGGCGACGGTCGTGTTCCACGCCCGCTGCTCATCGCGCCAGTTGGTGAACTCGGGCGCGACCGGAAATGTGAACGCCGGCCAGTCCTGGTTGCGCAGCAGCTCTACGGGGCTGCCTGCTCGGGTGATCGCCTGCGCGAGGGATTCGGATGTCATCGTCGACCTTTCCTGCGTGGAATGGCTCCACGCTAGGACGCCGCCGTCTGCGCGCCACCCGGTATTCCGTTGAACGGAATTGAACGCGTCAGGCGACCTCGCGCAGGGCGCCGATGACGCTCAGCAGGTGCACCCGGACGGCCCGCTCGGCGGCGTCGGGATCACGAGCGACGATCGCATCGATGATCGCGACGTGCTCGAGCACCGACACCTTCGCGCGCTGCGGGCGCGAAGAGAGCTTGAACTGGTGCCGCACGCTCTGCGCGTGCAGGCGTCCGAGCACCTCGGCCGCGGTGGCGTGCCCGCTCCACTCGCGCACGCGCTGGTCGAGGAGCTGGTTCAGCCGGGAGTACTCGACGAGGTCGCCGTCGGTGACAGCATCCAGCATCCGCTCGCGAAGCCGCGCGAACTCGTCGACCTGCGCGTCGGTGATCGAGCCGGCGGTCTTGGCGGCACAGAGTCCTTCGACGCCGATGCGGACCTCGAGGATCTCGATCGCCTCCTCGACCGAGATGGCGCGCACCCGCGAGCCGCGGTTGGGCAGTCGCTCGACGAGGCCTTCGTTGGCGAGCTCGAGCAGCGCGGTGCGCACGGTGGCGCGGCTCGCCGCGAACGTGTCGCTGAGGTCGGCCTCGATCAGCCGCTGGTTCGGCACGTACTCGCCCCGCACGATGGCGCGGCGGATCAGATCCGTCACGCGCCCCGCCGACTCCTCGACCGATGCGCTCTCCGTGATCGTCGACATGACTCTCCTTCGATCCGGATCAGCACGACCCGTTGAGGTTCCCACCACTATTGTCAACAATACAGAGGCGGATGCCTCGCACAGGAGGTTCGACGATGCACATCGCGGTGCTGGGCCTGGGTGAAGCAGGGAGCATCTACGCGGCAGATCTCGCCGTGCGCGGAGCCACCGTTCGCGGCACCGATCCGCATGTCTCCGCCGCGCTGCCGGGGGTCACCCGCGCCGCCGATATCGCCGACGCCGTGCGCGGAGCCGATCTCGTGCTGAGCCTGGTCGGAGCGGATGCTGCAGCATCCGTCCTGGACGCCGCAGCGTGGGCGATGGAGCCGCACGGGGTGTTCGCCGACATGAACACCGCCTCGCCCGACGACAAGCGACGCCTTGCCGCGTCCGCCGACGCCCGCGGTGTCGTACTCGTCGACGTCGCCATCATGGCTCCTGTGCCCAGGGCCCGGATCGAGACCCCCCTGCTCCTGAGCGGTGCGGGCGTCGAGCGGCTGGCGCCGCTTCTCGCCCGCCTCGGGATTCCCGCGACGCCCGTCGGGGATCAGCCCGGAGCGGCCGCCCAGCTCAAGCTGCTGCGCAGCGTCTTCATGAAGGGCCTCGCCGCGGTCGTGTACGAGAGCGTGGAAGCGGCCGACGCGGTCGGCGCACGCGAATGGGTGATCGGTCAGATCGCCGGCGAGCTCGGGCCCGGAGGCGATGAGGTAGTCCGTCACCTGATCGAGGGGACGGCCAAGCACGCCCTGCGCCGGGAGGCTGAGATGCGCGAAACGCGCGACCTGCTCGACTCGCTCGGCGCCCGCCGCGCGATGACCGACGGCACGATCGAGTGGCTGGGGGCCCTCGCGGCGCGGCCGGCCCCCGCGACGATCGAGTAGGCGCGCCAGCGCCGTATCGAGATCATGACCTGCGTAATACGTCGGCCCGGGCGATCTCGATACGCTCGCTGGCGCTCGCTACTCGATCACCGCAGGGGGGTCACTGGCGCTCGCTACTCGATCACCGCAGGGTGGGGATCAGCCCCAGACCTCCGCGGCGATCGCGACCGTGGCCTCGACCTTGGCCCACTGCTCGGCCTCGGTGAGCACGTTGCCCTCTTCGGTCGACGCGAACCCGCACTGCGGGCTGAGCGCGAGCTGCGCGAGGGGAGCGATCTGCGCCGCCTCGTCGATGCGGCGCTTGAGCTCGTCGGGGTCTTCCAGGGTGCCGGACTTGGTCGTGACCAGACCGAGCTCGACGACCTTCTCGCCCTCCGGCAGGAACCGCAGCGGCTCGAACCCGCCGGCGCGCTCGCTGTCGTACTCGAGGAAGTAGCCGTCGTAGGTCGTTTCGCCCAGCAGCTGCTCGGCGACCGGCTCGTAGCCGCCCGACGAGATCCACGTCGAGCGGAAGTTGCCACGGCACACGTGGGTCGTGATGATCATGTCGGCGGGCTTGTCGCGCAGCGACGCGTTGATGAGTGCGGCGTACCGTTCGGCGAGGTGATCGGTGCGGATGCCGCGCTCGGCCGCCTTCGTGAGCTCCTCGGTCGAGCACAGGTACGCCCATGCCGTGTCGTCGAACTGCAGGTAGCGGCATCCGGCGTCGTAGAACGCCTGCACGGCCGCCCGGTAGGTGGCCGCGAGGTCGTCGAAGATGTCGTCGTGGCCGTCGTACTGCGACCCGGCGAGCGCGTCGCGCTCGAGGCGGAAATCGAGGACTGTCGGAGCGGGGATGCTGAACTTGGGCACGACACCGGCCGCTTCGGCGACGGGCTTGAGGAATCGGAAGTGCTCGAGCATCGGGTGATCGGCCGGGAAGCCGATCGGACCGTCGATGTGGAGGCCGAGCGGGCGGGTCTGGACCCCCTGGAACTGGATGCCGTGGTCGAGCTCGACGACGTTGACGCCGTCCAGCATCCCGAAGTAGTCGAAATGCCACCACGAGCGGCGGAACTCGCCGTCGGTCGCGAGCTGGAGCCCTGCCTGAGCCTCGCGCGACACGAGCGCGGTGATCGCCTCGTCTTCGACCGCGGCGAGCTCGGCCGCGTCGATCTCGCCGGCGGCGAGCCGCGAACGCGCGGCCTTGACCGACTCGGGACGCAGGAAACTGCCGACGATATCGGCGCGGAAGGGAGGGTTCACAGACATGCCGCTCAGCCTACGTGAGCCGCCGCTGCGGCCTCCAGCGGCGCAGTCACGACTACGAAACGGGTGCCGAGATCGACTCGAGATACTCCATCGATCTGACCGATGACGTCACGAGCGGGCGGAATCGGCCGCCGGGGGTGGCGGCAGGGTGCCCCGTCGGCAGATAGGCGGCCCGCAGCGCCGCGGTGATCTCGTGCGATGCGCGGGTCAGCAGCTCGATGTGACCCAGCGGAGGGGTGTCGTCATTGGCGACGACGACGCCGATCGCGGCGATCACGTCGTGATGCGCGCCGTAGACGGGCACCGCGATCCCGCGCGACTCTTCGTGGATGTGGCCGTCGGTCACCGACCATCCGTCGGCCCGCACGCGTCGCAGGACGGCGAGGAGGGTGCGCTCCGACCCGATCGTGTGCGCCGTGAAGCGCCGCATCGGTGCGGCCGACACCTGGTCGACGAGATCCTGCCCCGCGTGCGCGAGGAGCACCAGCCCGCTGGAGGAGGCGTGCAGCGGGATGCGGCCGCCGATGAGGGTGGCGTTGAGCACGGCATCCCGTGCCGACAGGCGATCGAGGAAGACGACCTCCGTGCCGCTGAGCACGCCCAGCTGCACGTGCTGGCGCACGTGCGCGTGAACGGCCTGCAGGTGGGGCCTGGCCAGCTCGCGCAGGCCCAGGGCGCCCGGTGTGCGGCATGCCAGCTCCCACAGACGCACGCCGAGCCGGTAGGTGCGGTCGGGGAGGCGCTCGAGCAGCCCCTCTGCTTCGAGCTCGGCGACCAGGCGGTGGGCAGAAGAGGGTGCCAGCTCGGCGCGCTCCGCGATCTCGGAGAGCGTCAGGAACGGCACCGCCGCATCGAACGCGCCGAGGACGCGCAGGTGCCTGCTCAAGACCGATCGCCCCGCGGATGCTCGTGCCACCGTGACCTCTCCCCCCGGCCGCCGCGTAGGGGCGATGGGGCGCCAGCCTACGCCCGGATTCCGTTCAAAGGAATCCACAGGCCGCGCGGATGCAGGTCGTCATAGCGTGTGATTCACCGGTGCGAGTACAGCGAGATCACGACCCGATCACCATCGCTCACATTCGTTCCAAAATCGTTGACAATCTCGTCTGCGATCTCTAGCGTGATTTTCGAGCGGTCCGCCGTGGCCGTTGTACCCGTGAGCGACGATGCGATCCGGAAGGGCGACACATGGCCGCGCGCCTGAGTCTGCGAGACGTGAATCTGCGTTTCGGCGGCATCAAGGTGCTCGAAGATGTGAGCTTCGAGGTCGAGCCGGGCGCGATCTTCGGCCTCGTGGGGCCCAACGGTGCGGGCAAGACCTCGCTGTTCAACTGCATCAGCGGCCACTATCGGCCGAGCGGCGGTTCGATCACGATCGACGGTGACGAGGTGCTCGGCCTCGTGCCTGCACGGCTCGCGCGCCACGGGCTGGCACGGACCTTCCAGCATCCCGCCCTCCAGCTCAAGGCCACCGTGCTCGAGAACGTCCTGCTCGGAGGGCACACCAGCCTCCCGGGCGGGCCCGTCTCCTGGGCTCTCCGCGTGCCGCGCACGGTGCGCGCGGAGCGTGCGCTGCGGGCCGACGCGCGCGCCCTGCTCGAGCGCAACAGTCTGGGCTGGGCGGCCGACCTGCCTGCGGACGAGCTCAGCCACGGCCTGCACAAGGGCATCGAGCTGTGTCGCGCCCTGATGCTGAAGCCGTCGCTCCTCCTGTTGGACGAGCCTGCCGCGGGTCTGTCGCACGGCGAGGTGGAGCAGTTCATCGCCACGGTCCGCAAGCTTCGCGAGGAGGACGACGTCACCGTGGTGATCGTCGAACACCACATGGGACTCATCTCGGCCCTCACCGATCGGGTCGTGGTGCTCGATCACGGGCGCAAGCTCATGGAGGGCACGGCCGCCGACGCGCAGGCCGATCCGCGTGTCATCGAGGCCTACCTGGGCAAGGACGCGGTCGACGATGCTGCTTGAACTCGAAGACGTCACCGCGTCGTACGGCCCCGTCCAGGTGCTGGAGGGGGTCTCACTCTCGGTTCCCGACGGCGGTGCGGTCGGGATCCTCGGCGCCAACGGAGCGGGCAAGACCACCACCCTGCGCGCGATCAGCGGGACGGTGCACACCGGCGGCCGGATCGTCTTCGACGGGAGCGACATCCGCGGGCTCGGGCCCGACCGGGTCGCGGCGCGCGGCATCGCGCATGTCCCCGAGGGGCGGGGAACACTCACCCAGCTCACCGTGCGCGAGAACCTGCGCGTGGGCGCGTACCTCCGCAAAGACCGCAAGGCGATCGCGTCCGACATCGACTACTGCCTCGATCTTTTCCCGCAGCTGCAGGACCGGATCGGATCGAGCGCCGCGGCGCTCTCGGGCGGCGAGCAGCAGATGCTCGCCGTGTCGCGCGCGTTCATGGCGCGTCCCCGGCTGCTGCTGCTGGACGAGGCATCGCTGGGGCTCGCGCCGAGCACTGCGAAGAACGTGTACGCGGCCATCGGGCGCCTGCGCAGCGAGTCGGGCATCGCGATGCTCGTCGTGGAGCAGAACGCAAATCTCGCCTTCACCCTCGTCGACACCGCCACCGTGCTGGAGACGGGACGCAACGTCTTGACCGGAACGTCGGCCGAACTCAAAGGCATGGACCAGATCCGCCGCGCCTACCTGGGAGGCTGACCGATGGGAACCTTCGTCCAGCTCGTCATCGACGGCCTCTCCACGGGGTCGATCTATGCGGCTCTGGCCCTCGCGATCGTCCTGGTCAATCAGTCCACCGGCCTGATCAACTTCGCGCAGGGCGGCATGGCCGTCCTGTCCGCCTACATCGCCTACGTCTTCACCCAGCTCGGCCTGCCCGTGCTCGTCGCGATCCTGATCTCGGTCGTCATCTCGTTCTTCCTGGGCGCGATCGTCGAGCGCTTCCTCGTCCGCCGGTTCGAGCGGGGCGACCCCGACACCGCGGTCGTCGTCACGATCGGCATCCTGACCCTCGTGACGGGAATCTGCGCGTGGATCTGGGGGTACAACAACCGGCAGTTCCCCTCGCTCTTCCCGCTCACCACGGTCGAGATCGCGGGCGCGGTGATCAGCTGGCGGTCCCTCGGCACGATCCTGGCGATCCTGCTGATCATGGGTGTCCTCCAGCTGCTCTTCATGCGCACGACGCTCGGCCTGGCGCTGCGCGCGGTCGCAATCAACCCGCAATCCGCGGCGTTCTCCGGCCTGCCGGTCGGGCGTCTGCTGATGGTGGGGTGGGGCCTGGCCGCCTCGCTCGGCGCGATCGCGGGTTCGCTCGTGGCGCCGCAGCTGACACTCACTCCCGGGATGCTGGACACCGCGCTCGTCTACGCGCTGGCCGCCGTCATCATCGGCGGACTCACCAGTCCGATCGGCGCGGTCGTGGCCGCGTGGCTCATCGGCGTGCTCGAGAACCTCGCTGCCGTCTACGTGCCCTTCATCGGCCACGACCTGAAGATCGCGGTGCCGTTCATCCTCGTCTTCGTCGTGCTCATCCTCCGGCCGCAAGGCCTGTTCGGCCGCAGAGTCGTGGTGCGCGTCTGATGGCCGGCTCGGTGAGGGGCGCAGCAGCCTTCTTCCGCACCCCATGGGTGCGGTGGACCATCGTCGCGCTCGTGGTGATCGTGCTCATCGTCGCGCCGCTCGTCCTCCCGCAGTTCGCGAATCAGACGCTCATCCGCATCGGGGTGTATGCCGTCGCCGTGCTGGGCCTGAACATCGTGATGGGCTACGGGGGGCAGGTGAACCTCGGGCAGATCTTCTTCCTCGGGCTGGGCGCCTACGTCACCGCGTACGGGGTGGTTAACGACTGGAACATCGTGCTGGTGTTCGCCGCGGCCTGTGTCATCCCCGCCGTCGTCGGACTGCTGATCGCGCTCGCGGCGGCCCGGCTCGGCGGGCTGGCGATCGCGATGGTGACGATCGCCCTCCCCATCGTCGGGGTGCCGCTGGCCAAGCGATTCTCGGATGTCACCGGCGGATCGCAGGGCGTCTCGGCCCGGTTCTCGGATGCGCCGGATTGGACGGGGCTCTACGACGACCAGTGGCAGTTCTACATCGTGCTGCTGATCGGCGCCGTCTCGTTCCTGCTGGCGCGCAACTTCGTGACCGGTCGCTTCGGCCGGGCGCTGGCGATCGTCAAGGAGAACGAGTCGGTCGCCTCGTCCATGGGCATTTCGCCGTACCGGTACAAAGTGCTCGCGTTCACTGTGGCCTCTCTGTTCGGCGGGGTGAGCGGCTTCCTCTACATGGTCGCCGTGCAATACACCTCGCCCGAGACCCTGAGCTTCGGGCACTCGATCAGCCTGCTCGCCGCGATGGTCATCGGCGGCGCGGGCAGCATCGTGGGGTCGCTCATCGGTGGCGTCTACTACGTGTTCGTCCCGCAGGCGACGGCCGCGATCGACCCGAATCTCACCGCGATCATCCAGGGCGTGATCCTTCTCGTCGTCCTGTTCGTGCTGCCGGGTGGGCTGGTCAGCCTGCCTCGGGTGATCCGGCGGCTGCGGCGACGCTCGGGCTCTTCGCACGACCAGCAGCACACCCCACAGACCGCTTCGCCGCAGAGCCCGGGGTCGGGTTCCGCCCCGGAGGGACCCCAGGAGACAGAGAGGCAAGGACAAGCATGAACATGCACAAGAGAGCACGGGGGGTCGTCGGCATCGTCGCCATGGCCTCCATCGTCGCGCTCGCGTTGGCAGGATGCTCGCGCGGCGGCGACACCGGAGGTGGGGCGTCCGGCAGCGCCGGGGCTGCAAGCCCCGGCATCACCGACACCACCCTCACGTTCGGCATCACGAGCCCGCTCACCGGCGCGACCGCCGGCCCGGGAAACTGCACGGTCGACGGTGCGACGGCGTACTTCGACGCGAAGAACGACGCGGGCGGCATCACGTTCGGCGACGGCAAGACCCGCAAGGTCGAGATCAAGGCCTACGACGACGCGTACGACCCGCAGAAGGCGCTGGCCAACTTCCAGCAGATGGTCTCCGACGGGGTGTTCGCCGCCGGCATCGGCCTCGGCACGCCGACCAACCGCGCGTGGCGCGAAGCGGCGATCGACGAGGGCGTGCCGCAGGTGCTCGTCATGACCGGCGACCCGCTGTTCAGCGACCGCACCCAGAGCCCCGAGCAGCTCGGCCTCGTCCCGATCTACCAGCAGGAGGGCGCCGCCTTCGGCGAGCTCCTCGCCTCATCGGATGCTCCGCACAAGGTCGCGATCCTGTCGCAGAACGACGACTACGGCAAGGGCTACGTCGAGGGCCTCAAGAGCGCCATCGAGGGAGCATCCAACATCCAGATCGTGGGCGAGCTCACCTACGAGGCCACCGACACGGCGGTGGATGCGCAGCTCACCGAGCTGGCAGCATCCGGAGCCGACGTCTTCTTCAACGCGATGTCGATCACGCCGCTCGTGATCTCGTCGCTGCAGAAGACGCAGCAGCTCGGCTGGCTGCCGAGCTGGTTCCTGCCGTCGAACACCTCGAGCCCGTCGGCCATCCTCGAGCCGGGCGGCGCGAGCGCGTACCCCGGCGTCTACTCGGTCGCGTTCTCGCAGTCGGCAGCCGCTCCGACGTTCGCGAGCAGCGACGACGGCAAGGCGTTCCTCGACGCGATCGCCAAGTACACCAGCCAGGACGGCGTGCCGGCGTTCCCGCACTGCGTGTGGAGTTGGATCGCGGCGGCCACCCTCGAGCAGGCCTTCATGAAGATGACGGAGCCGACGCGCGAGAGCTTCATGACGGCGCTGGAGAGCATCAAGGACTTCCAGGCCCCGCTGATGCTCGACGGATCGACCATCGACACGACCCAGGACGGCAAGCCCGCCGTGTCGAGCGTGACCGTGCAGAAGTACAACGGCAAGGGCTACGCCCCGGCGACGACATTCGGATGATCGCCGGATGAACGACGACCGCCCGCTCCCTCAGGGGGGCGGGCGGTCATCGTTCGTGCGAGTCAGCGGAGCTTGCGGCGGTAGATCGCGATCGCCCAGGCGTACGCGATCACGAGGATGCCGACGAGCCACGCGAGGGCGACCCAGATGTCGGTGCCGGCGGGCTGCCCGGCGAAGAGCGCTCGCAGGGTGTCGACGATCGAGGTGACCGGCTGGTTCTCGGCGAACCACGCGACCGGGGCCGGCATCGATTCGGTGGGCACGAAGGCCGAGCTGATGAACGGCAGGAAGATCAGCGGGTAGCTGAACGCGCTCGCGCCGTCGACCGTCTTGGCCGAGAGCCCGGCGACCACGGCGAGCCAGGTGAGGGCGAGGGTGAACAGGATCAGGATGCCGATCACCGCCAGCCACGCACCCGGCGAAGCTCCGGTGCGAAAGCCCATGAGCAGGGCCACCCCGACCACGATCGCGACCGAGACGAGGTTCGCGATCACCGACGTGAGGACGTGGGCCCAGAGCACGCTCGAGCGGGCGATCGGCATCGACTGGAACCGGTCGAAGATCCCGCCCTGCATGTCGAGGAACAGCCGGTACGCGGTGTAGGCGACGCCCGAGGCGATCGTGATGAGGAGGATGCCGGGGAGCATGTAGTCGATGTACGACTCGTTCGAGCCGGTGCTGATGGCGCCCCCCAGCACGTACACGAACAGGAGCATCAGCGCGACCGGGGTGATCGCGGTGGTGATGATCGTGTCGGGGCTGCGGAGGATGTGGCGCAGTGACCGGCCGGTCAGGACGCCAGTGTCGGTAATGACGTCGCTGAGGACGTGCGTGGTCATCGTGGTTCCTTTCCGGAGTCGCCCACCAGGGCGAGGAAGACCTCCTCGAGGGAGGGCTGCTTCTCGATGTACTCGACGCGGGCGGGCGGCAGCAGCCGCTTCAGCTCGTCGAGGGTGCCGTTCTGGATGATCGTGCCCTCATGGAGGATCGCGATCCGGTCGGCGAGGTGCTCGGCTTCATCGAGGTACTGGGTGGTCAGGAGCACCGTCGTGCCGCTCCGGGCCAGTTGCTTCACGGTCTCCCACACCTCGATGCGCGCCTGCGGGTCGAGCCCGGTGGTGGGCTCGTCCAGGAAGATGACCGGCGGATCGCCGATCAGGCTCATCGCGATGTCGAGACGGCGCCGCATCCCTCCGGAGTATGTGGCGGCCTTCCGGTCGCCGGCCTCCTCCAGAGCGAAGCGGGCGAGCAGCTCGTCGGCGATCGCGCGGGGCTTGTTCAGATGGCGGAGCCGGGCGACCAGCACCAGGTTCTCCCGACCGCTCAGCACCTCGTCGACCGCGGCGAACTGCCCGGTGAGGCTGATCGAGCGGCGGACGTCGTCGGGAGCATCCGCGACGTCGAAGCCGCCGACCGTCGCCGTGCCGGCGTCGGCCTTCAGCAGCGTCGAGAGGATGCGCACGAGCGTGGTCTTGCCGGCGCCGTTGGAGCCGAGGAGCGCGAAGATGGTTCCCGGCGCCACATCGAAGTCGACGCCGCGCAGGACGCGGAGATCCTTGAACGACTTCTCGATCCCCTGCACGCGGATGGCCGGTGTCGTGACGGCATTCATCACACGTCCTTCTTGCCGAGTCCGTGAATGGTGTCGGTCAGGCGAGCGCGCTCCTTGTCGATCCAGCGCTTGCCCGAATAGGCGGCGGCGAAAGCCTCGGCGAACTCGACCGGGTCGTCGCCCACGATCTCGTCGACGGGCGTCCCATCGGCGGCGGCCCGCTCCCACAGGTCGGCGAAGTCACTCAGCATCGTGATCATCATGGTGGGGTCGCCGTCGGTGATCCCGCCGTTGTACATGAAGTAGCGCTCGAAGGCCTTCGCGGCCGTTCGGTGCGGCTCGGGCAGCGCGGCGATACGGGCTTTGTACTGCCGGTACGCCTTCTTATCGTCGAGCGATCCGGTGAGGATCTCGATCCACTTGGCGGCCATCTCAGTTCTCTCCTTCTGCGTTGTGGGTTTCTGCATGTTCGTTGTGGAGCTTCCCGATCCGTTCGGCGAGGAAGCTCCAGGTCTTCCAGAACTCTTCGAGCTGTGCGCGGCCCGTCGCGTTCAGCGAGTACACCTTGCGCGGCGGTCCCTTCTCGGAGGGGACTTTCTCGACGTCGACCATCCCGCGCTGCTCGATGCGCACGAGCAGTGCGTAGACGGTTCCCTCGACGAGATCGGAGAAGCCCTCCTCGCGCAGTCGCGCCGTGATCTCGTAGCCGTACGCCGGCTGAGTCGAGAGCACCGCGAGGACGATGCCCTCGAGAGTGCCCTTGAGCATCTCCGTCATCTGGTTGCCCATGTCCGACTTCCTTCATCTACTCTGTGTTGCTGACTACTAGTAGACCGTAACACTAAGTACTGGTAGCTGGCAACACTGAGTACCGCTTGATTTCCCTGACGGGGGATGCCGGCATCCGGTCGTCCTGTTCCGCTCGGATAGCCTCGCCTCGGGAGGAACGGATGCCGGACGAGCCAGACGCCGAGGGCGTCCTCTCTCGCGCGGTGCGGATGCTCCGCGCGTTCTCGGCCGACGATGAACGCCTGACCGCGACCGACCTCGCGCGGCGCACCGGCCTCGCTCGCACGACGGCCCACCGGCTCGCGACGGAACTGAGCGGACTCGGGATGCTGGACCGGCACGCCGATGGGCAGTACACGATCGGCACGGGGCTGTGGGAGCTGGGCGAACTGGCGCCCGTGTCGATGCGGCTGCGCGAGCGCGCCCTGCCGCACGTGCTGCGGCTTTACGAGGCCAGCAGCGAGGTCGTGCACGTGGCTGTGCTGAGTGGCGACGAGCCCGAGAACGCCGAAGCGCTCTACGTGGCACGGGTCACCGGCCCGCATTCGATCCCCACCCTCAGTCGCATGGGCGGACGCCATCCGCTGCACACGACCGGCGTCGGCAAGGCGCTCCTCGCGGCGCAGGATGATGCCTGGCTGGATGCGTACTTCCGCCGCACCCTGCAGCGCGAGACCGTGTACTCGGTCATCGACGAGCGTCGGCTGCGCGATGAGATCGCCTCCGCCCGCGAGCGCGGTTTCGCGACCACGCGACAGGAGATGACGCTCGGGAACGTCTCGATCGCGGCGGCGATACCGCCGACGGCCGGTCTGCCGCCGGCCGCGGTGGGAGTGGTGACGCACCTCGCGCGGGCCGATGAGGGGCGGCTGGCCCCGCTCGTGATGGCCGCCGCCCGCGACATCGCCCGCGACCTCGCCTGATGCGGCGGTGATCGAGTAGCGAGCTTGCGCGCCCACCCGCGGTGATCGAGTAGCGAGCTTGCGAGCGTATCGAGATCGCCCGGACCCGCGTAGTACGCCGGCTTCGATCTCGATACGGCGCTGGCGCGCCTACTCGATCCCCGCGGGGGGACGGTGCGCTGCACAACTTCGGTGATCCGCGCAGGTTCGGGGCATGCTGGGGGCGGCCGGCCCGAAGAACCGCAGATTCCCGATGTTGTGCGACGTGATGCGGCGGTGATCGAGTAGCGAGCTTGCGAGCGTATCGAGTCGGCCGAAACGCGATCGCCGTCTCCCCGAGCCCACTCAGTGGGATCGAAAGCTTCGGAAACGTCGACCGGCGTGTGACGCTGGGCGACAGCATCCGTCGAAGGAGACCTCCATGAGCATTGCCGATTCCGACCCGGCCGACGCGGAGGCCTTCTCGTCCTCCGTCGTCCTCGAGCAGGCGGCGGCCGCGCCCGAAAGCCTGCTCGCGTCGCCCGACATGCCCTCGCAGCGCGAGATCACAGCCGAGATCGGCGCGCTGCACGCGGCAGCCAGCGACAGCGCGCCGCACACGCTGTACGACTTCGCCCCTTATCGCTCGAGCGTGCTGCGGCATCCCACGAAGAACCCCCGCCTTGTCGACCCCGAGAGGATCGAGCTGTGGTCGCCCGCGTTCGGGCAGCGTGACGTCGCGCTGCTGGAGTCGGACCTGACCCTGCAGCACACCGGCGAGCCGCAGGGCGAGCGGATCACCGTCACCGGCCGGGTGCTCGACTCGTGGGGGCGTCCGCTGCGCAACCAGCTCGTCGAAGTGTGGCAGGCCAACGCGGCCGGTCGCTACATCCACCAGCGCGACCAGCATCCCGCCCCGCTCGATCCGAACTTCACCGGCGCGGGCCGCACGATCACGAACGACAAGGGCGAGTACTTCTTCACCACGATCAAGCCCGGCCCCTACCCGTGGAAGAACCACGTGAACGCCTGGCGGCCGGCGCACATCCACTTCTCGCTGTTCGGCACCGGCTTCACGCAGCGGATCATCACGCAGATGTACTTTCCGGGCGACCCGCTGTTCGCGCTCGACCCCATCTACAACACGATCCGCCGGCCGCAGGATCGCGAGGCGCTGATCAGCGCATACGACCACGACCTGACGGTGCCCGAGTTCTCGATGGGCTACCGGTGGGACATCGTGGTCGACGGCCCGGATGCCACCTGGTTCGAGTCTGATGAGGAGCACTGACATGGGTCTCGACAAGCTCGACCACCGCGGGGCGCTCGACCACCGCGGAGCGGGAGCCAAGACCCTCGCGCCGACCGCCGGCCAGACGATCGGCCCGTTCTTCGCGTTCGGCCTGCAGTACCCGAAGATGCACGAGGTCGCCTTCCCGCATTCGCCCGGCGCCATCGTGCTCGGGGGCACCGTGTACGACGGCGCGGGCGCCCCGATCCCCGATGCGTGCGTGGAGATCTGGGGCGCCGACTCGGACGGCACGATCTCGCGCGAGCGCGGCTCGCGCCGCCGCGACGACCACACCTTCACCGGGTTCGGGCGATCGTTCACGACCGACGAGGGCCGCTACGAGTTCTGGACGCGCAACCCCGGGCCGGTTGACGGCAAGGCACCGTTCTTCGCCGCCATCGTCTTCGCGCGCGGCCTGCCCGACAAGCTGCACACGCGCATCTACCTTCCCGAGTCGGCCGAGCTGCTCGAGGCCGATCCGCTCCTCGCATCGCTCACGCCGGACGAGCGCGCTACGCTCATCGCAACGCGCACCCCCGACGGGTACCTGCGGCACGACATCCGTCTGCAGGGCGAGAAGGAGACCGTGTTCCTTGCCTTCTGACCTCGGGTCGGCGGCCCCGCCGACCGACGTGGGACTGCTCTCGCCCGTGTCGATCGGCGCGGTGGCCGAGGCATCCGATCGTGAGGTCGTATCGCACCTGATCGGGGCAGAGCTCTCGCTCACTGCCGCGCTGGTGGCGGCGGGCCTGGCTCCTGCCTCCGTCGGCACCGCGATCGCGGCGGTGCGCGCTGCGCCTCCCTCGGTCGATCTGGGTGCGCTCGCGCAGGAGTCGGTCTCGGGCGGCAACGCCGTGATCCCGCTCATCCCGCTCGTGCGCGCCGCGATCGCCTCCCACGACCCGGGCGCGGCGATCTGGGTGCACCGGGGCGCGACGAGCCAGGACATCCTCGACTCGGCGCTCATGACCCTGTCGCGCGACGTGGTCGCCAGCGTCGTCGAGAACCTGTGGCGGGCGGCCGGCGCGCTCGAAGAGCTCGCGCGTGCGCACCGTGACCACCCCGCCGCGGCGCGCACGCTCACCCAGCACGCGGTGCCGACCACCCTGGGCCTCAAGGCAGCGACCTGGCTCAGCGCCATCGCGCGTGCGCGCCGTCGGCTCGCCGACACCGCTACGCGGCTTCCCGCGCAGCTCGGCGGCGCCGGCGGCACCCTCGCCTCGTTCGTCGAGCTCTTCGGCGGGACCGCCGCGGCAGAGCTTCCCGCCCGGTACGCGCACGAGCTGGGGCTCGCCGCCCCTGCCGCCCCGTGGCACACCGACCGCTGGCCGATCACCGAGCTGGGTGATGCGCTCGCCGCCGCCGTCGCCGCGGTGGGCAAGTTCGGCTCGGACGTCTCGGTGATGGCGCGCACCGAGATCGGCGAAGCGAGCGTCGCGGTCGGCGGCGGGTCGAGCGCCATGCCGCAGAAACAGAACCCCGTGGATGCTGTGCTCCTGCGTTCGGCCGCGCTCCGCGCCCCCGGGCTCGCGGCCCAGCTGCACCTGGCCGCCGGTCTCGCGGTCGACGAGCGCCCCGACGGCGCGTGGCACGCGGAGTGGCCGGCCCTGCAAGACCTGCTCGCGCTGGCGCTCGGCGCATCTCACAGGGCGGCGCACCTCGCCGCCGGCCTGACGCTGGATGCACCGCGCGCCCGCGCGAACCTCGACCTGACCAGCGGCCTCATCGTCAGCGAGCGCCTGGGCCTGGTCCTCGTCCCGCTCATCGGCACGGCCCGGTTCGACGCGCTGATCGCGGGTGCGGCGTCCGGCGGCGACCTCGGGGCACTCGTGAGGGCGCTCCCCGAGGCGTCGCATCTCGACGTCGATGCGCTCGTGGATCCTGCCCGGTACGTCGGGCTCGCCCCCCACCTCGTCGACCTCGCCGTGCGCGCCGCGGTCACAGACGGCATCCGCCCGTGACCGTCCCCACCATCACCCTCACCGCCCCCGTGGGCGACGCCGGCGCGCCGCTCCTCGTGCTCGGCCCCTCGCTCGGCACCTCGACGATCCTCTGGGAAGACGTCATTCCCGCGCTCGCGGTCGACCATCGGGTCCTCGCGTGGGACCTGCCCGGCCACGGAGCATCGCCTGCCGCGACCGAGGCGTTCACGGTGGACGAGCTCGCCGACGGCGTCGCCGCGGCTGTCGCCGATCTCGGCCCGTTTGGCTACGCCGGGGTGTCGCTCGGCGGAGCCGTCGGGCTCACGCTGGGGCTGCGGCATCCGTCCCTCGTCCGTCGCGCCGCGATCATCGCCTCGGGAGCGCAGCTCGGCGAGTCGCAGGGCTGGCACGACCGCGCCGCGCAGGTGCGGGCGCAGTCGACGTCGAGCCTGATCACCGCCTCCGCGCAGCGGTGGTTCGCCCCCGAATCGATCGCGCGGCGGCCCGAGCTGTCGGGCCGGCTGCTGCATGCGCTGCAGGACGCCGACGACGAGAGCTACGCACTGTGCTGCGAGGCGCTCGCGGGCTACGACATCCGCGGAGAGCTGGGCAGGATCGGGATGCCGGTGCTCGCCGCGTGGGGAACGTTCGACCGGGTCGCCCCCGAGGAGAAATCGGCCGAGATCGCGCGGGGGGTGCAGAGCGGCACGGTCGTCGAGATCCAGGATGCTGCGCACCTGCCCCCCGCGGAGGCGCCGGAGGCGACCGCCGCCGTGCTGCGCGACTTCTTCAAGGAGGCATGATGAGACCGCTCGATGATTCACCCGGTGGGGGCCTCTCGGACGCAGACCGTTACGACCAGGGGATGACGGTGCGGCGTGAGGTGCTCTCCGACGCGCACGTCGACGGGTCGATCGACGCGGCGACCGAGCTGACGGCGGAGTGGCAGGACTTCATCACTCGCGTCGCGTGGGGAGACGTGTGGTCGCGCCCAGGGCTCGATCGGCGGTCACGGTCGATCGCGGTGCTGTCGTCGCTCATCGCGCACGGGCATCAGGAGGAGTTGGCCATGCACCTGCGCGCCGCACGGCGCAATGGCCTGACGCTCGGCGAGATCAAGGAAGTCATCCTGCAGAGCGCGGTCTACTCGGGCGTACCGGCCGCCAACACGGCGTTCCGGATCGCCGGCGAGGTGTTCGCCGACGAGCTCTGAGCCTCGGCCCTGCGGTGATCGAGTAGCGCGCCTACTCGATCTCCGCGGGCCCGGCCAGCGGCCACCCCGTGTACGCCTCCGCGAGGTACCGGCTCCCGGCCTCCGACTCGACCACCGACCGCAGCTCGCCGAGCTGACGGAGCCGGTCGAAGTCCGAGGCATCCGGAGTGCTGTGCAGCATGCTCGTCATCCACCAGCTGAAGTGCTGCGCCTTCCAGATGCGACGCAGCGCCGTCTCGGGGAACGCCTCGAGCAGGCGCGAGTCGTCTTCGAGGAGAAGCGCGCGGAGTGCCCGGTCGAGCAGCACCACGTCGGCGATCGCCAGGTTCATACCCTTCGCGCCGGTCGGCGGGACGGTGTGGGCGGCATCGCCGATCAGCGCCACGCGTCCGCGCAGCAGGTCGTGGGCGACGAAGCTGCGGAAGCGCAGCACGTCGCGCTGGAAGATCGGCCCCTCGATCAGCGCGGGGCCACCTGTGTCGCTCGCGACGCGCGCCTGCAGGTCGTCCCAGATCTGCCGGTCGCTCATCGAGTTCGGGTCGAGGTCGGGGTCGCACTGCAGGTACATGCGCTGAATCTCGGGGCTGCGCTGACTGATCAGCGCGAAACCGGCGGGCGAATTGCTGTAGATCAGCTCGTCGGAGCTCGGCGGTGCTTCGCACAGAATGCCGAACCAGGCGAACGGGTATTCGCGGAAGTATCCGGTGCCCGGGGCCGACACCGCCGCGCGGGCGACGCTGCGCGAGCCGTCGGCGCCGACGACGAAGTCGGCCTCGATCTGGATCGCCCGGCCCTCAGCATCCCTCCCGATGACCCGCGGTCGAGAAGTCTCGGCACCGTCGACGCGCTCGGCGGTGACACCGAAGCGCAGGTCTTGGCCGGCGGCGAGTCGCACTGTGATCAGGTCTTTGAGCACCTCGTGCTGCGGGTAGAGCCAGACCGCACGACCGACGAGCGCTGCGAAGTCGATCCGGTGCCCCTCGCCGGCGAAGCGGAGTTCGATGCCCTCGTGACGGTTGCCGGCCGTCAGCACCCGGTCGGACGCGCCCGATCGGCTCAGCACTTCGACCGTTCCCTGTTCGAGGATGCCCGCGCGGATCGTGTGCTCGATCTCGTCGCGCGTGCGCTGCTCGATCACGATCGATTCGATGCCGGCGTCGGCGAGCAGGTGCGAGAGCAGCAGGCCCGCGGGGCCGGCGCCGATGATCGCGACGCGGGTGCGGATGGTCTCGGTCATGTCGTCTCCTTCGACGGCTCGGGATGCTCGGTCCAGTGTCGCCCGCGGGCGCCGGCGCTCCGCGCGGATTCCCGTTCAACGGGCATCCGGTCAGCGGCCGGGGCGCGAGACCGGCTGGGGCTTCAGCGAGCGTGGGCCAGCCGCGTCCGGATCTCGGCCGCGGCGCGCAGCAGAGCGGCGATCGCGGCATCCGTCGGCACCGTCCGGGGGAGCACTACCGAGAGCGCGGCGATCACGTCTCCCGCGGCACCGCGGACCGGCACGGCGACCCCGGTCGACACCGCCTCGATCGAGCCGGGAGCCACGACGTACCCCCGTGTCCGCACCTCGGCGAGGGTGCGGCGCAGGGCCGCAGCATCCGTGATCGTCTCCGGCGCGACCCGCGCCAGCGGCGCCGCCAGCACGCGCTCCTGCAGCTCGGGCGGCCCGTAGGCCAGCAGCACGAGGCCCGACGACGACGCGTGCACGGGCAGGCGGCCGGCGACGCGGGTGATGTTGGCGCCGGCCGCGGGGTGCGACAGGCGCTCGAGGAAGAGTGCTTCGTCGTGCTCGAGCACCGCGAGCTGGGTGTGCTGGCGGATCTCGGCTTGCACACGCTCCATCGACGGGAGGGCGGCCTGGCGCAGGCGGAGGGCATCCGATCCGCGGAGAGCCAGCTCCCAGAGCCGCATCCCGAGCCGCACGCGCTGTTCGTCGTCTCGCTCGAGGAGGCCGGCCGCAACGAGCGCGTCGACCTGCCGGTACACGGTCGAGGAGGGCAGGGCCGCGCGCCGCCCGATCTGCGCGACGGTCTGCACCGTGCGGTCGGACGTGAAGGTCTCGAGGATGCGCACGATCCGATCCGTCGCAGAATCTCCGGACGGGGAGTTGGCCATCACCCCAGCGTCCCACACCGCCCCGCAATGCACCCTCGGTTCCCGCAATGCACCCTCGGTTCCCGCAATGCACCCT
>NZ_CAXTJR010000010.1:0-115267 GCF_964244775.1 uncultured Microbacterium sp. | reverse complement strand
CCGCAATCGGAGCCGAACCCGTCAGCAGACTCAACAACCTGCCTGGACATCACAGCTAGATGGTCTTTCGCTGGAGGGCGATCTACCCGCCCGAGCTGCGGTCCCGGTGATCTTCGATGAACTCGATTATCAGCTCGCGTGCCAGGCGTACCTGTGGGCGTTGCCGCTGGTGTCGTACGCGCAGTGGAAGACGCAGCACTACGACGTTTTCGGCGCGACCAGCAGCGACTTGGTCCGGTACCTCTCCTATCGTGACCGCCTGGGGCTGATCACCGCGAACGCCACGACCCCGTACATCCTCAACTTCTTCGACCTGTCGGAGACCGGCCCGCTGGTCATCGAACTTCCCGCGGGTCCCACTGCTGGAGGGGTGTCGGACTTCTGGCAGCGCGAGGTCGGTGCGATGGGTGAAATGGGACCGGATCGCGGTGAAGGGGGCAAGTACCTGGTGCTCGCACCGGGCGTCGAAGCGCCGGACGATCTCGACGAGGCCTACCGGATTCTTGTGTCATCGGGCGTCAACATCATGTTCGGCTTCCGCACTCTCGATCCCGACGCGGCCCGTTCCGATCAGCTCGTGCGCGCAGTTCGGATCTATCCGTACGAGCGACGCGCGAGCCCGGCGCCGACACGCATCGTGGCGCCCGACGGGCGGGTATGGAGCGGCGACCAACCGCGCGGTCTGGAGTACTGGCGACGTCTGCACGAGATCTACCAGAGCGAGGTGGTAGATGAGCGCGATCGGTTCTACCTCGCGATGCTCAAACAGCTCGGGATCGAGAAGGGGAAGCCGTTCGATCCGACTACGCGCCTCATCCGCATCCTCGAACAGGGCGCCACCGCAGGCGAGCTAATGGCGCAGGCGAACACCTTCGCCAAGCGCTTCGACCAGGGCCCGTACTGGCCCGACCGGGCCTGGGAGCAGGCCATCGTGCTGAATAACTCCGCGCAGCGCGGAAACGGCTACGACGAACTCCTCGAACGCGCCTCGTGGTTCTACGAAGCTGTCAGCTTCTCCGAAGCGATGAAGAGCACGACGCCCGGTGCCGGACAGGCATACCTGGGCTCGTACACCGACGCCCACGGCGACTGGCTCGACGGTGCCTGCGACTACACCTTGCACGTCCCCGCCGGCGCCCCCGCGAAGCTGTTCTGGTCTGCGACGGTGTACGACGTCGGCACCCGCTGCCTCATCGACAACGGCCAGCAACGCGGCGACCGGGGATCGCGCGACCCCGAACTCCTCACCAACCCGGATGGCTCCGTCGACCTGTACTTCGGCCCCACCGCTCCCGAGTCAGGCGAGACCAATTGGGTGCAGACCATCCCTGGCAAACACTGGTTCAGCTACTTCCGGCTCTACGGACCCCTCGAAACCTACTTCGACCGCAGCTGGAAACTCGGCGACATCACACCCGCCTGACGCGCAATGCGCACCAACGGGTCGCTATCCGGGAATCGGGCTCGAGATCACGGCCGAGCCCCGCAGTTGCTGGTGGGCGATGTCGCGGGCCGCGACGACGGTGGCCTCTATCGCTGATTCCATGTAGCGCCGCCAGAGGGGTGCGAGCCCTAGACGCAGCGCGAGTCGGCGGTGGGGACGCGGCAGGAACTCGTAGGTCCACCGGATGAGTGTTCCCGGTCCGTCAGGGGTGAAGGTCCACTCGCCGCGAACTCCGATCGCGAGGCGAGAGAGGATCGGGTTGGTGAATTCCGTGAGCTGGTACGCGAAGCTGTGCGGAGCGTTGTATTCGGTCAGCTGCTCGTTCGCCGTCGTGCCATCGGTGAGCTGGGGATTTCTGCTTCGTCCCACCTGATCCCACGAGCCGGTCTGGTTCTTCACGCCGGTCACCCCCGGCAGCGGACCCCATTTGTGGAAGATCAGGCCGAGGTCGATCGGGGCGATGATCTGGAAAGACTCACTCGGCGTCAGCTCGATGCGGCGTTCCACGGTGATGGGAACGGTGCGATCGGTCGGCGAAATCAGTGACATGGCTTCTCCTAAGTTGACTAAGTCAACCTAGCGTAGCGAGTTTGTTGACAATGTCAACGTAGGATGAGCAGATGACGACCGAACCGACTCGTGATCGCATCGTCCGGGTCGCGAGGGAGATCGCCGAAGCCGACGGGATTTCAGCGGTGACCCTGCGTGCCGTGGGTACAGCCGCCGGGGTGAGTCGCGCTGCTCCCTACCGCCATTTCCGCGATAAATCCGACCTTCTCGCCGCGGTCGCCGAAGACGGACTCCGACGCATCCAGCACGCGCTCCAATCCGCCGGGAAAGACAGCGACGACGCGAAAGCTCGGCTCGACGCGGCTCTCCAGGCCTACATCGCCCGCGCCCGCGCAGAACCCGCCGTCTACACACTGATCTACAGCGCCGACCTCGCCACCGACGAACACCCCGAACTCACCCGAGCCGGCCTCGACGCATACGAGACCTTCGTCGGTCTCATCGACCGAGTCCTGCACGACAGGGCCGCGTCCAAGACTGCAGCGTCGAAGCTGTGGGCAGCCACCCACGGCGCGATCACTCTGACGCTTGCGGGGCACGGAACGAAGGAGAAGGGGCTCGACGACATCACCGACCTGCTGCGCCAGTTGGCGCTCGACATCCTCGCGCCGTAATCTGCCCGCCACGACCAGAGGCTGGCAGAATCACGGCATGGCCGAACCCGTGGAAAGAGTCGAACTTCTCGAGCAGGCGCTCCCCGACCAGGTCACGGCCACGGTGCACGTGCGCCGGATCACGATGCAGCCGAACGTGGCGGCCGGCCCCCACCACCACAACGGGCCGGTGTTCGGAACCATTGAAGTCGGCTCAGTCGTCTTCCAGGTCGGCGGAGGGCCGGAGGCGATCCTGCACGCGGGCGACGTCTTCTACGAGCCCGCCGATGTCGTGATCGACCGGTTCGATGCGACATCCGATGGCGCGACCTTCTTGGGCTACTTCCTGTCCGGACCCGGCGAAGCTCCCGTACTGACTCCGGGCGCTCCGACTGTCTGAGCGCCGCCCAACGCGTACCCTCGACTCGTGACGCATCAGCTCAGCCGTGACGAGGCACGCCGCATCATCGTGCGCGCCCAGCTGCTCGATGCCGACCGGCCCGGCGATGTCGTCGAGGTGGCCGAGCAGATCTGCTGGATCAAGATCGACCCGACCGCGACGATCGCGCCGTGCGAAGACACCGAGCTCTGGTCGCGGATCGGGTGGTCGTACGAACCCGGCCAGCTGAAGAAGGCCGTCGAGACCGATCGGCTGCTCTTCGAGTTCGACGGCGCCTTCCGCCCGATCAGCCTGCTCCCGCTCATGCTGCCGAAGATGCGCGCGTGGCCGACCCGCGAGAGCACGAAACAGTGGCTCGACGCGAACGACAGGTTCCGGGCGGACGTCATCGCCCGACTCCGCGCGGAGGGGCCTCTGCTCACGAGCGACATCCCCGACACGGCGCAGGTGAGCCGCGCGCCGGACGGGTGGAGCGGATCGAACCAAGTGCCGATCATGCTCGACTTCCTCGTGCGGCAGGGTGTCGTCGCGGTCGCCGGCAGGCAAGGTCGCCACAAGCGGTGGGATCTCGCCGAGCGCGTATATCCGCACGACCTACCCGAGTACGAGGCCGAAGAGGCCGCGCACCTGCTCGAAGAGCGCTGGCTGCGAGCATCCGGTCTCGCGCGGCCGCACTGGTACTGGAGCGGCGCGGGCAAGACATCGGGCGAAGAGGCCGTGGTCGAGGGCAGCAGGCAGAAGTTCAGGGTCGACCCTGAGGCGATCGCCGCCCTCCAAGACGACGACGGCGGTCGCGTCGCATTTCTCAGCCCCTACGACGGCATGCTCTTCGATCGCAAGCGGCTCGAGGAGGTGTTCGAGTTCACGTACGTGCTCGAGCAGTTCAAGAAGAAGGCCGAACGCGTCTACGGCTTCTTCGCGCACCCCATCCTGATGGGCGACCGATTCGTCGGGATGCTGGATGCCGAGGCCGACCGCGAGCGCGGCGAGCTGCGGGTGAACGCCGTCCACGAGTTCCTGCCGTTCGAGCCGGAAGAGGACGAGATGGTGCGGGCCGAGATCGCCGAGCTCGCGGCGTGGCTGGGTCTGTCGCTGGCCGAGCGCCGGTGATCGAGTAGCGAGCGTGCGAGCGTATCGAGATCCCCGGCGGCGGTGATCGAGTAGCGAGCGTGCGAGCCTATCGAGATCCCCCGGACCGACGTACTACGCCCCGCCCCGCATTTCCAGGATATCGCCCGAGGGGGGCCTTGCGGCAAGGCCCCCCTCGGGGCGCAGAATGGGCGGCCGTGCCTGCTTTCACCCTCCCCGACCGCCTCGCCGCAAAGGCGGATCCCTCCCTCATCGGCGACGACGAGGCGCACTTCGCCGCGATCGCCGCAACCCTCGACGAGTCGATCGCCGCGCTCACTGAACGCCTCGACCGCGTGCGCCTGCAGCCGGGCCGCGACGGCCAGGAGGCCTTGGATCGCGACCTCGAGGTGCATCGGCTGACCTCGCGCCTCAGCATCCTGCGCCGCTTCGGCCTGGATCTGTGCCTGGGGCGCATCGTCGACACGGAGGGTTCGGAGCCGGTCTACATCGGCCGGCTGGGCCTCACCGACAGCGGCGGCCGACACCTGCTCGTGGACTGGCGCTCCCCCGCAGCCGAGCCGTTCTTCGGCGCGACGCATGCACGGCCGATGGGCCTGGCGAGCAGGCGGCGGTATCGGTGGACCGGCGGCAGGATCGTCGACTACTAGGACGAGGTGTTCACCTCGGAGGGGCTCGAACACGCCGCGGCGCTCGATGACCAGTCCGCGTTCATCGCCAGTCTCGGGCGCACGCGCTCGGCTCGCATGCAGGACGTGCTCGGCACGATCCAGGCAGACCAGGATGCGATCATCCGCGCCGGCTCGCGCGGCGCCCTCGTCGTGGACGGCGGCCCGGGCACAGGCAAGACCGTCGTCGCGCTCCATCGCACCGCATACCTGCTGTACGCCGATCCTCGGCTCGATCGCGGCCACGGCGGGGTGCTGTTCGTCGGCCCGTACGAGCCCTACCTCGCCTATGTCGACGACGTGCTGCCGCGCCTCGGCGAAGACGGCGTGCGCATCTGCACGCTGCGCGACCTCGTTCCGGAGGGCCCGACAGCCGGTACCGAGACGGATCCGGATGCCGCGAGGCTCAAAGCATCCGTCCGCCTGCTCGACGCGATCGAGACCGCTGTGGCGCTCTACGAACGGCCTCCGGCCGAGGGCCTCCTGGTCGAGACGCCGTGGATCGATCTGCTGCTGAGCGGCGCCGACTGGGCCGAGGCGTTCACCTCCGCCGAGCCGGGAGCCTCGCACGACGACGCGCGCGAACAGGTGTGGGAGACGCTCGTCGAGATCCTGACCGACTCGGCCGATGGGGCGGTCCCGGCATCGCTCCTGAATCGCGCCTTCGCGCAGAACGAAGAGCTCACCGGCGCGTTCGATCGCGCATGGCCGCTGCTCGAACCGGTCGCGCTCGTCGGGCAGCTCTGGAGCTCGCCCGCCTTCCTGCGGCGCTGCGCTCCGTGGCTGAGCGACGACGACGTCGCCGCCCTGCAGCGCGAAGATCCGCTCGCGTGGACAGAGTCGGATCTCCCCTTCCTGGATGCTGCACGCCGGCGCATCGGCGACCCCGATGCGTCGATCCGCCGGCGCTGGCGCGAGGCCGCGCTCGCGGCCGAGCGCGAGGAGATGTCGCACGTCGTCGACCACCTCATCGCCGCCGACGACTCCGAGATGTCGGTCATGTCGATGCTCCGCGGGCAGGACTTCCAGAACTCGCTCGCCGGCGCATCGGGAGTGACCGACGACCGCATCGACACGCTCGACGGGCCGTTCGCGCACATCGTCGTGGACGAAGCGCAAGAGCTCACGGACGCGCAGTGGCGGATGCTGTCGGCCCGGTGCCCTTCGCGGAGCTTCACGATCGTCGGCGACCGCGCCCAGGCGCGCCACGGCTTCACCGAGTCGTGGGAGGAGCGCTTGCACCGCGTGGGCCTCGACCGGGTCGAGGTCGCATCGCTCACCGTCAACTACCGCACGCCGAAGGAGGTGATGGACGCGGCCGAGCCGGTGATCCGCGAGGCGCTGCCGGACGCGAACGTGCCGATCTCGGTGCGCGAGAGCGGCGTCCCGGTGCGGTACGGCATGCGCGAGAACCTCGACGCGATCGTCGATGAGTGGCTCGACGCCCACGCCGAAGGTATCGCGTGCGTGATCGGCGACCCCTCGTTCGACGGCTCCGCGCGCGTCCGGTCACTGACCCCCGAACTCGCGAAGGGCCTCGAGTTCGACCTGGTGGTGCTGGTCGACCCCGACTCGTTCGGGATGGGGATCGAGGGAGCGGTGGACCGCTACGTCGCCATGACCCGCGCGACGCAGCAGCTCGTGGTCCTCGCCTCCGCTCGGGGGTGAGGACCGGGAAGCGGCGACCAGATCTCAGCTGAGGATCGTGCCCGTCAGCTGTGAGAGCGGTTCGGCCAGCGCATTGATCAGGTCGATGAGCTCGCGCTTGTCGGCCTCGCTCAGGGCGCGGTAGTCGACGAATCCGGTCGCAAGCGAGCCGTGTGCGGCCAGGGCCGCGTCGAGATCGGCGAACCCGGAGTCGATCTCGGCGGTGAGCTTCGTACCCTCCGCGCCCTTCGAGTCCGCGAAGTCGCGGACCAGCGTGAACGCCATCTTCGCGCCCTCGACGTTCGCGGCGAAGTCGTACAGGTCGGTGCCCGACCACCAGTCCTCTTCACCGGTGATCTTCCCGGTGGCGACCTCGTCGAGCAGGCTGATGCCGCCGTTCGAGATGCCCGCGATGCCCTGCTCGTCGAGCGTGGTGACGAACTCGTCGGAGTGCACGTAGTCGAACAGCGACTGCACGTCGGCGCGCAGGTGCGTCGCGAAGGCCGCACGCTGCTCGGGGGTCGACGGCTGCCAGTTCTGCCAGGCGGGCGTCACATCATCGGCGTTGAGCGCATCGGTGGCCGGAACCCACAGGTCTTTCTCGATGCGGTGGAAGCCGGTCCAGTCCAGCCCCTCCGCGACGGCGTCGAGCTCGCGATAGTCGATCTTCGGGTCGAGGTCGCCGAGCGCCTCGGCCACCGGCTCGATGCGCTCGTAGTAGGCGCGGACGTTCGCGAACTGCTGACGTGCGGCGGCGTCGTCGCCGGTCTCGTACGCTGTGGCGAACGTGTCTGCCGCGGGTGCGAGCTGGCCGACCTGATCTTTCACGAACGCGGCGTACAGGGTGACGGCCTGCTGCTTCTGCGCGGCGTCGTCACCGCTGACCGCGACCGCATCGCCGGTGACCGAGAACGCGGCGCGACCGACGCCCGAGCCGACCATGCCCGGCTTGCACACCGTGAAGTACGCGCCCGGCTGAGCGGTAAGCGACAGGGTACGGGATGCTCCGGGGGCGACGTTCTCGACCTCGCCGGCGATCTGCAGGCCGTCCTCGCCGAGGAGGTAGAACTCGGTGATGTCCGAGCCGTTGTTGGTCACGTTGAAGGTGACGTTGCCGCTGGTCGCGGTGGCGGCCGACACCTCGCACGTCGAATCGGTGGAGGTCACGTCCAGTGACGCGGATGCCGAGCCCGCCGTCTTCGCGACGCACCCGGCGAGCACGAGCGAGGCGAGGGAAACGGCGGCGATGGCCGCGAGAGGTCGTCGGAGAGTCATCGGTCTTCCTGGGTCGAGAGGGTGAGGATCGCCGAATCGCTGCGAGGCGTCTCGGAGTGCGTCGTCGGTGCGGGTGCGGGACGGGCGGAGCGGGATCCGCGAAGCAGACCCCGGACGAAGAAGAAGCCGACGATGCCGACGTACAGCACCCAGGCGACGACCTGGAGCCACGACATCTGGGGCATGAAGCCGACCGTCGCCTGCAGCACCGCTGCGACGGGGCTTCCCGGCGGAATCATGGCGCTCAGGTCGAACGCCCAGCCGAGCGGGAACGCTCCCCAGCCGGTCGCGACGGCACCGGTGGCGAGGTCGGTCGGCGCGCCCGTGGTGAACGGGCCCGCGACGACTCCGGCCTCCTGCAGATCCTTGACGGCGTAGGCCAGCACGCCGGCAGCGGCGATCACGAGGATCGCGCCGGTCCAGGCGAAGAAGCGCCGCAGATCGAGTCGCAGCAGGCCGCGCGTGAGCAGCCAGCCGATCACCACGGCACACAAGAGACCGAGGAGAGCCCCGATGAGGGCGGCGGGTGCATCGCCGAACGACTGCACCATCGACCACAAGAGCAGGGTGGTCTCGATGCCCTCGCGTCCGACCGAGACGAATCCGATGATCACGATCGCCCAGAGGCCGCCGACCGCGAGCGCGTGATCGACCTGCCCCTCGAGGGTGGCCTTCATCGTCCGCGCGGTGCGCTGCATCCAGAAGACCATCCACGTCACCATCGCGACCGCGACGAGTGAGAGCAGGCCGCCGATGATCTCCTGCGCCTGAAACGTCAGGGCATATGCGCCGAACGTGAGGACAGCCCCGATCGCCAGCGCCAGGACGATCGCGAGCGCGACGCCGATCCAGAGCCTGGGCAGCACGTCGCGCCGGCCCATCCGCGACAGGTAGGCCACCAGCATCCCGACCACGAGCGCAGCTTCGAGGCCCTCGCGCAGCCCGATGAGGAAGGTGGCGAACACGCAGGACCTCACTTTCGGGAAGGGGAGACGGTGCCGGTCAGGTTAGGCAACCCTCACAACGGTACCTGAAATGGGCCGGATCGCCAGAACGAATCCGACTTTCGATCGCCGGGCAGTTCAGGTTCCGTTTTCCTGCGCCCTGTACTCTTGGCGGCCTCACCGCGCTCGTCGAGCCCGGTGATCTACCGAAATGAAGAGGTTCCCCATGGCGAACACCACGAAGGCGGCGCAGACCGCCAAGGCGGCGCAGACCGCAGCGGAGTCGGCGGCCAAAGACGCGAAGCGCCTGAGCAAGACCCTGCCCAAGAAGGATGCGAAGACGCTCCTTTCGCTGGCATCGGACGCGAAGGATGCTGCGAGCGCCTCGAAGAAGAAGGTCGCGCGTTCTCCGAAGAAGGTCGAGAAGAAGGCGACCGCCGCGATCTCGAGCATCCAGAAGGCGACGGAGCGCATCGAGCGCAAGCGCGCCGCCGAGGCGGCCGCGAAGAAGGCCGCGACCGAGAAGGCCGCCGCAAAGAAGGCTGCCGCGAAGAAGGCCACCGACAACAAGCTCACCCAAAAGAAGGCGCCCGCTGCGCCGACCGCCTCCGCGGCCGCTCCCGGCCTGTCCGCACTCACGGTCGTGCAGCTGCGCGAGCGCGCGCGCACCGCCGGGGCAACCGGGTATTCCCGTCTGACGAAGGCGCAGCTGATCGCGCTGCTGTCGTCCTGATCCGCGTGCAGGCCTACCTCGACCGCACGTCGGCGGCGACCGCGCCACGGACGCTGATCGACATCCTTCGCGAGACCGCCCGGCAGCACCCGCAGGCGTCGGCGATCGAGGACGGGGTCGGGGCGCTCAGCTACGCCGAACTCGTCGCGCAGGTTTTGCGGACGGCGGCACGCCTCCACGAACAGGGCGTGCGCCGTGGCGATCGCGTCGGCGTGCGGATGGCGTCGGGCGACCGGGCGCTGTACCTCTCGATCCTCGGCATCATGGCCGCCGGCGCGGCCTACGTGCCCGTCGATGCCGACGACCCGCAGGAGCGCGCCGACCTCGTCTTCGGCGAGGCGAAGGTGCGCGGCGTGATCACCGGTCCCGGCACGTACGTGCCGCGTGGGGAGCAGCATCCCGACACCATCCCCTCCGGCGATGACCTGTTCGTGGGCGATGACCCCCACCCGAGCTCGACCGCGTTGCACACCGTGCCGCCGCCCACGATCGACGACGACGCGTGGATCATCTTCACGTCGGGCTCGACGGGTGTACCCAAGGGCGTAGCCGTGTCGCACCGATCGGCGGCGGCGTTCGTGGATGCCGAGGCCCGCCTCTTCCTGCAGCGGGCCCCGCTCGCTCCCGGCGACCGCGTGCTGGCCGGCCTGTCGGTCGCGTTCGACGCCTCGTGCGAGGAGATGTGGCTCGCGTGGCGCCACGGCGCGTGCCTCGTGCCCGCACCGCGCGCGCTCGTCCGCTCGGGCGAAGACCTCGGCCCGTGGCTCGTGGGTCACGGCATCACCGTCGTCTCGACGGTGCCGACCCTGGCCGCCCTCTGGCCGCAGGACGCCATCGAGAACGTGCGCCTCCTGATCTTCGGCGGCGAGGCCTGTCCTCCCGAGCTGGTCGCCCGGCTCGTCGGCGAAGGCCGTGAGCTGTGGAACACCTACGGCCCCACCGAGGCCACCGTCGTCGCGTGCGCGTCGCTCATGGACGGCGAGGGCCCGGTGCGCATCGGCCTGCCACTGGACGGCTGGGCGCTCGCGGTCGTCGACGGCGAAGGCAACCCGGTCGCCGACGGCGAGGTCGGCGAGCTCATCATCGGCGGCGTCGGACTCGCGCGCTACCTCGATCCCGCGAAGGACGCCGAGAAGTACGCGCCCATGCCGACGCTCGGCTGGGAACGCGCCTACCGCTCCGGCGACCTCGTGCGCGCCGACCTCGCGGGCCTCCTCTTCCAGGGCCGTGCCGACGACCAGGTGAAGGTCGGCGGCCGGCGCATCGAGCTCGGCGAAGTCGAAGCGGCGCTGCAGGCGCTCAGTGGAGTATCGGCGGCGACCGTCGTCGTGCAGCGCTCCGAAGGCGGTGTCGCCCTTCTCGTGGGCTATGTCGTGCCGACCGAGGGCTTCGACCGCCAGACCGCGCGCGCCGAGCTGTCCGAAACGCTGCCCGCTCCCCTCATTCCGCTGCTCGCGGTCATGGACGAGCTGCCCGTCCGCACGTCCGGCAAGGTCGACAAGGCCGCGCTCCCCTGGCCGCTGACCGACACGGATGCCTCGGACTCCCCCCTCACCGGCACGGCGGCGTGGCTCGCCGAGCAGTGGGTGGCCGTGCTCGGCATCCGCCCGGCGGATGAAGACGCCGACTTCTTCCAGCTCGGCGGCGGATCACTCGCCGCCGCGCAGCTCGTCTCGCGCATCCGCACCCGGGCGCCCGAGTTCACCATGGCCGACGTGTACGACCTGCCGCGCCTGCGCCGCATGGCCGACGCCGTCGAGGCCGAGGCGGCCGACCCCGACGAGCGGCCGGCCACGTTCAGCACGCCGCGGCCGACCCCGCGGGTCATGCAGTGGGTGCAGAGCTTCGCCGGCATCCCCCTGTTCATCCTCACGGGCCTCCGCTGGACGATGTGGCTGCTGACCGCTGGCTGGATCCTCCAGTTCTTCCCCGGCTTCGACTTTCTGCCGAGCGCGCCGTGGTGGGTCATCGTGATCGGCCTCGTCCTGTTCGTCACGCCGTTCGGGCGCATGGCGATCTCGGCATCGTTGAGCCGGCTGCTGCTGATCGGCCTCACCCCCGGCGACTATCCGCGCGGCGGCGCCGTGCACCTCCGGCTCTGGCTCGCCGAGCAGGTCGCCCACCAGATCGACCCGGTGGGCCTGGCCGGAGCACCGTGGGTGAGCTACTACGCCCGCGCCCTCGGCGCCAAGATCGGCCCCAACGTCGACCTGCACGCCCTGCCGCCGGTGACCGGCATGCTCGATGTCGCCGAGGGCGCCTCCATCGAGCCCGAGGTCGACCTGTCGGGGTACTGGATCGACGGCGACACCGTCCGCATCGGCGGCATCCGGATCGGCGCGGGCGCGTCGATCGGCGCACGCAGCACGCTCGCGCCCGGCACGAAGATCGGCCGCAACGCCGAGATCGCCCCCGGCTCGGCGGTGTTCGGGCGCGTCCGCGCAGGCCAGCGCTGGGCGGGATCGCCGGCGGCGCGCGTCGGCGGCACCTCGAGCCCGCTCGCGCGCGAGCGCCCGCCCGCGCCGCAGCGCTGGCTGTGGGCGTACGCTGCCTCCTCGGCGGTGCTCGGCCTCCTGCCGTTCCTGTCGTTCGCGGTGGGCGGGGTGCTGATCGCGCAGGCGATCGCCGGATCCACCTCGATCACGGGCGCGATCGTGCCGGCGCTCATCTGGCTCGTGCCCGCGACACTGGCGACGGGGCTCACGTTCGCCGCCGCCGTGTGGGTCCTCGTGCGGCTGCTCTCGATCGGCCTCGCCGAAGGCGTGCATCCGGTGCGCAGCCGCATCGCCTGGCAGGCGTGGTCGATCGAGCGGCTGCTCGATTCCGCCCGCACGTTCCTCTTCCCGATCTACTCGAGCCTGTTCACCCCCGTCTGGCTGCGGATGCTCGGCGCGAAGATCGGGCACGATGTCGAGGCATCCACTGTTCTGCTCCTCCCCTCGCTCACGACGATCGACGACGGCGCGTTCCTCGCCGACGACACGATGGTCGCGACCTACGAGCTGAAGGGCGGATGGATGCGCATCGCCGAGGCGCGCATCGGCAAGCGCGCATTCCTCGGCAACTCGGGGATGGCCGGGCCCGGTCACCGGGTGCCGCGCGACGGCCTGGTCGCGGTGCTGTCGGTCGCCCCGGAGAAGTCCAAGCCGGGTTCGTCGTGGCTCGGGTCGCCGGCCGTGCGGCTCCGCCGCGTCGTCAACGACTCCGACCTCGAGCGCACCTACAAGCCGCGCAGGTCGCTACGCGTCGCGCGGGCCCTGTGGGAGCTCGGCCGCATCGTGCCGGTGTTCGTCACGTGCGCCCTCGGGCTCACGGTGCTGTTCACCCTCTCCGCCCTCATCGAGGCGTGGGGCCCGATCATCGCGATCGTGCTGTCGGGCGTGGTCGTGATGCTCGCGGGCGCCGTGGCCGCCGTCATCACCACGATCGCGAAGTGGGTCATCGTCGGGCCGATCCGCCCCGGTGAGCACCCCCTGTGGTCGAGCTTCGTCTGGCGCACCGAGGTGTCGGACACGTTCACCGAGATGCTCGCGGCGCCGTGGTTCGCCAATTCCGCGCAGGGCACTCCGGCACTCGCGATCTGGCTGCGTTCGCTCGGCGCGAAGATCGGTCGCGGAGTCTGGACCGACAGCTACTGGCTGCCCGAACCCGACCTCGTGACACTCGGCGACGGGGCGACGGTGAACCGCGGATGCGTGGTTCAGACGCATCTGTTCCATGATCGTGTGATGAGCATCGACAGCGTGACCATCGAAGCGGGCGCGACCCTGGGGCCGCACAGCGTGATCCTGCCCGCTGCGAAGATCGGCGCCGACGCGACCGTCGGGCCCGCCTCTCTCGTGATGCGCGGCGAATCGGTGCCCGTCGGCACACGGTGGAGCGGGAATCCGATCGGACCCTGGCGAGCGGTGAAGGTGCGCTCTTACCAGTCGGCCGACGTATGAGCGGCGACCCGTACACGGCGCAGAGCGGGGATGCCAACCTCCGGATCGAGCACTACGACCTGACCCTCGACTACCGGGTGGGCACGAATCGCCTCAGCGGCACCGCCGTCCTGCGCGGGAGCGTCGTGCACCCCACGCGCTCGATCGTGCTCGACCTCGTGGGCGTGCGCGCCACCCGCGTGCGCGTGGGCGGCGACAAGTCGGCCAGCTTCCGGCAGACCGATCGCAAGCTCTGGATCACGCCCTCCCGGCCACTGGCCGAGAGCGAGGGGTTCACCGTCACCGTGACCTACGCCGGCGCTCCGCGCCCGCGCCGCTCGCGCTGGGGCACGATCGGGTGGGAGGAGCTCACCGACGGCGCGCTCGTCGCGGCCCAGCCGACCGGTGCCCCCACGTGGTTCCCCTGCAACGACCACCCGTCCGACAAGGCCACGTACCGGCTGTCGTTCACCACCGACCCCGGGTACACCGTCGTGGCCGGGAGGCGCACGGGTCACGTGACCCGTGGCGGCCGCACCACCTGGACGTTCGACCGCGACACCCCGACCGCGACCTACCTGGCCACCGTGCAGGTGGGCAAGTACACGACCGACTCGATCCCGCTCGGGCAGGTCGTGGGCGAGCTGCACTACCCCCGCCCGATCGCCGCGCGCGCGCGCGCCGATTTCGCAGACCTCCCCCGCATGATGGCGGTGTTCACCGAGGCGTTCGGCCCGTATCCGCTCCAGGACTACTCGGTGGTCGTGACCGCCGACGACCTGGAGATCCCGCTCGAGGCGCAGGGCATCGGCATCTTCGGCGCGAACCACGTCGACGGGGTCGGCGGATCCGAACGCCTCATCGCCCACGAGCTGGCCCACCAGTGGTTCGGCAACAGCGTGGGCCTCGCGCGCTGGCGCGACATCTGGCTGAACGAGGGCTTCGCCTGCTACGCGGAGTGGATCTGGTCGGAGCGCTCGGGGGGCCCGACCGCGCACGAGAGGGCTCTCTCCCACCACGCGCGCCTCGCCGCCCTCCCCCAGAACCTGCTGCTCGGCGACCCAGGACCCGACCACATGTTCGACGACCGCGTCTACAAGCGGGGAGCGCTGACGCTCCACGCGCTGCGCCTGACCGTCGGCGACGACGCGTTCTTCGACGTGCTGCGCAACTGGACGCGCCGGTACGGCGCCGCCACCGCCACCCGCGAAGACTTCGCCGCGCTCGCCGAGCAGGTCACCGGTGCGCCCCTGGCCGGACTCTTCCACGCGTGGCTCGATACCCCCGCGCTTCCCCCGCTCCCCGCGGCACGACGGTGGCGCTGAGCGGCGCGACCGGGGATCCTACTCGCTGCCCGCATGTCGGGAAGATGGTCGGGCGGCGCGCCCATGTCCGCCAGCTTGCAGACACGGGCTCGGCCACGGCAGTCCCACCGGCGAGACGGCTACAGGCTCGCGCTTCTCCGCGCGACCACGGCGACGCTGACGAGGTAGCCCACCGGCGCGGGTGCGGGGGCGGCCTCGATCAGGTCGGCGCGGCCGGGCACCGAGACGAGGACGGTGGCTTCGCCGAGGACGGATGCTGCAGCCCCGCGCCGCGCGTCCACCACGACGTCACCCGGCGGCACCCGTAGCCCGCGCCCGTCGGCCTTGAGCGCGGCCTCGATCATCGTCCACCCGCGCAGATCGGGCGGGGGCTGCGGCGCGAACAGCGCTGCCAGGTCGGCCATCGGCCCGCCTGGTCCGGGTCTGACGGCTTCGACGTCGACACCGAGGGATGCCGCATCCCGGCCATGCACTGCTCCCACGACGACGAGCGACCCCGCGTAGCTCACGCTCACCGAGACCGGCAGCCCGACCGCGACCGGCGGGCCGTGGTCGGCGCCGCACCGCGGGCACACGGTCGAGAACGCCACATCAGCGCCGGGCAGCATCTCTCCGACGAGCTCGGCGAGGAGCCATCTGCCGGTCGCGCGGGACGTCGGCGAATCCGCCCAGGCCAGTCGCACCGGACCTCGCAGTGCACGTCCGGGCGGAGGGTCGCTCACTCCGGCAGAGTACGCGCTATTCCTTGTCGAGATCGCTCTGGAGCTGCTCGGCCGTCAGCGCCTCGCCAGGCGCGGGCACCCGGAAGACGCCGTTGGCCGGAAGCGTCGGCAACCCGCCGGCCGAGGAATCGCCCTCGTCATCGAGGAAGACATCGACGTCGGTGTCGATGTCGTGCTCACCGGATCGGGAGTCATCACGATGCTTGTGCGGGGGCATGATCGGCTCTGACATCGACATGGAGGGACGATCCCACGCGGTGGTTACGCGGAGGTGAACTTCTGCGACGGCGTGCGTCAGCCCCGGGCACTCACGATGAGCTTCTCCGTCGCGTCCCACAGCGCCGCGGCGTGACGGGGATTCGTGGCGTACGGCGCGATCCCGCGGCGGAGGCCTGGCCGGTACGCCTCTGCGATCCGGCAGTCCTCGAAGTATCGCCCCGTCGTCGTCCCGATCAGGGGTGAGACCGCGAGCATGACCGAGGTGGCGGCGCCCTGGGGAATGTCCTTCACCGACACTCCTGAACTCCCGGCCGGATCGAAGCTCGCCGGCGGAGGCGCGAGGTGCCTGCTCAGGTTCGTGGCGGCGATCCGCCCGGGGTTGAGCGAATTGGCGATGATCCCGTCGCGCTCGCCCCGCGAGGCCGCCTCGAGGGCGAACAGGATGTTCGCGGTCTTCGACTGGCTGTACGCGGCCCAGGGGTCGTACTCGCGGCGCTCGAAGTTCAGATCGTCGAGGTCGACATCGCCGTTGATGTGGCCGACCGAGCTGACCGAGACGATGCGCGCGCGGCCCGAGGCGCTCAGTGCGGAGTGCAACCCCTCCGCCAGCGCGAAATGGCCGATGTGGTTCGTCGCCAGCTGCAGCTCCCAGCCATAGCGGGTGCGCATCAGCGGCGACGCCATGACTCCGGCATTCCCGACGAGGACATCGAGCGGCCCATCCCAGCCCGCCGTGAAGGCGGCGATAGAGTCGAGGTCGGTCAGGTCGATCGCCGCACCCGTGACGCTCCCGGCGACCGCATCGCGGATTCCGCTCGCCGCCCGCTCGGCCTGCTCGAGACGCCGGGCCGTAAGCACGACGTCGGCGCCCGCTCCGGCGAGGACCCGCACCGTCTCGAGTCCGATGCCGGACGCGGCACCCGTCACCACCACCCGCAGGCCGCCGAGGTCCAGGCCCTCGACCACCTCGGCGGCGGTCGTGTGTGCACCGAAGCTGCTCATCCCCTCAGCGTAAGCGCCATCGTTCGAGGCGCCGACGCCGGGCGCGCACCCCTACAGCTCGTAGAAGAACGAATCGCGGATGCTGCCGCCTGAGCCGGCCCACCACAGCTCCATCGAACCGGGCACCCGGCTGACCGCGGTGACGGCGAACGGGTTATCCGCCTGATTAGCCCCCTCCAGCGCGTAGCGCGTCCACTGCCCGCCGTCGTACCAGAACGCACCCTGGACCGACTGGTCGGCACCGGCGAACCACAGCTCCATCGTCTCGGGCTTGCGCGCGAGTGCCGCGATGCCGGTGGAGGGCAGCGCCGACCCCTGCGGTGCGACCTGATAGCGCGTCCACGCCCCGCCCTCGTACCAGAACGCAGCCTCGATCGATCCGGTCGCACCGACCCACCACAGCTCCATCGAGGTGGGAATGCGCGAAACGACCGCGATACCACCGCCGATCGACGCGGATCCCGCCGGCGCGAGCTGATACCTCGTCCACTGTCCGCCGTCGTACCAGAAGGCGGCCTCCACGGCTCCCGCGGGTCCCGTCCACCACAGCTCCATCGACGTGTCGATGCGCGAGACGACGGCGAGCTCCGTGCCACGCCCCGCGGATCCGTCGGGGGCCAGCTGGTAGCGGGTCCATTGGCCGCCCTCGTACCAGAACGCGGCCTCGACGGAACCGTTGGGCCCCGCCCACCATAGTTCCATGGAGTTCGGGATGCGGGAGGCCGCAGCGATGCCCGATCCGAGATCGGCGGAGCCGGGGCCGGAGAGCTGGTAGCGCGTCCACGCGCCGCCCTCGTACCAGAACGCCCCCTCGATCGTGCCCTGCGGCCCGACCCACCACAGCTCCAGCGAGCCGGGGATCCGCGCCACCGCCGCGATCCCGGATCCTGCTGCGGCCGAACCGGCCGGTGCGAGCTGATACCTCGTCCACTGCCCTCCGTCGTACCAGAACGCCCCCTCGATCGAGCCCTGCGGCCCGACCCACCAGGTCTCCATCGAGGTCGGGATGCGTGACACCGACGTCATGTTCGGGATGGCCGACGAACTGCCGACCGGGGCCACCTCGAAGCTGCGCCACGCGGGCTTGTCCGCGGTCTTGGCGGCCACCGCGCCGAAGCGCCTGCCCGCCCACGTCGTGAAGCCCGACGCGAGACCGTGCTCGCGGGTGTGGTGGATCAGGGTGAACGGCTGGGCGGAGTTGTCGGGCCCGAAGTCGATCGTGAAATCCAGCACGTGCAGTCTGCCCGGCCGGGCAGCGCCCTGCACCGGTCGCACCTCGCCCGTCGAGCGGCGGTACGACAGCGCTGCTGCGCCGGAGGCGGCGTCCACCCCGTCGATGGTGAGGACTCCGCGCCATCCGTCGTGATTGAGCTCCCACGTCCCGAGCCAGTGCACTCGATCGAAGTCCTCGGGCGCTGCGGCCTCGATGGGCGCGCGACCGATCCGGGCGCCGAACGGGATCGTCGCCCACGCGGTGTCGCCCGCCGCGAGCGAGACGTCGTTGGAATACACGCTCAGCGTGAAGTCCTGCCCGCCTTCGCCGATGTCGGCGATGTGCAGGTGCGCGGTCTGGCCAGCATCCGCGAACCATCCCGTCACATCGTGCTTCGCGCCCGACAGGTAGTAGCTGCCGAGCTTGGTCGCCGAGCCGGCGTCGAACGTGTCGCTTCCGGCGCGCAGATCGGTGAAGCGGCGCAGCGTCAGTCGCCCGCGCCAGCCGTCGTGATCCATGTCCCATTGGCCGATGAAGGCGGCCCGTCGGTCGATCGCCGGGTCGATCACGTCGATGATGTAGTGCGCGACGCCCGTGTTGATCGTGAACGTCGGGTCGTTCTCGTACGCGATGTGGATGAGCGCCGACCCGCCCCACGAGTTCTTCGCGATGAAGTAGCGCAACGTGCTGTTGAACCCGACGAGCAGCAGCACGTGCCCGCCGCCGCCGGTGGTGACATTGACGACGACCTCGTGCTTCGCACGGATCACGCTCTCGAGATCGGCGATCGAGAAGTTCGAGAGGACCCCCGACGACTTCACGCCGTATTTCGCGTCGCCTCGCGCGGCGAACGGGATGTGCAGCGGAGAGAACTCGAAGTCGTCGCGCTGCTCCTGCGTGGGGCTGGCCGCAGCGTTGAGGACGGCGGCTGCCGGGATGCCGGCGAGCATGGCCGCCTGCGTGAGGTACGGGGCATCCGCTTCTTCCGGCACCCGCATGCGCTCCATGTGCTTGACGATGTCGCTGGAACCCTGGAACCCCATCAGCGAGTGATTGCCGAAGTCGCTCTCGTGCGCCTTGCAGATGTGGAACAGGTACTGCTCGGACAGATCGAGGGTCAGGCCATGCTGTCGCTTGTACGCGGCTTCGAGCGCGGCGATGCCGGCGAAGGCCCAGCAGGTGCCCCGATCCTGCTGGTCGCGGATCGGCGTCTGATCCGCCGCGAGCGAGACCTCATCGCCGACGAGCAGCACAGGAGGTAGTGCGGTGACCCAGTCGTTGCGGATCGCGAGCGTGAGCGCGTCGTCGATTCCGCGGGTGAACTGGGCGAGGGGCTGGAGCGCGAACGAGTTGGGCACGATGACCACATCCGATCTTTCTGGGGTGATGACGCGTGAGGCGTCACCCCTCAGAGCGATCGGCCTGGCGGCCTGATACGCAGCTCAGGCGACCGGAGTGCGCGACTCGTGACGCGTTCGCCGGGCTCAGACCCGCAGCGCCTGCTCGATGTCGGCGAGCAGATCGTCGACGGTCTCGATGCCGACCGAGAGCCGGACGACCTCTTCGGGCACCGCGGCTTCGGTCCCGCGGACCGAGGCATGCGTCATGGCGTCCGGGTAGTTCACGAGCGACTCCACGCCGCCGAGCGACTCGGCGAGCTGGAACAGCTGCGTGGATTCGGCGAACCGCCGGGCGGCCGCGGCCGACTCGAGCTCGAGCGAGACGATCCCGCCGAACGCCGACATCTGACGGGCCGCGAGTTCGTGGCCCGGGTGGCTGGGCAGCCCGGGGTAGTAGACGCGCGCGACGCGGTCGTGGCCGTCGAGCAGCGCAGCGACGGCAGCCGCGTTCTGGCTGTGCCGCTGCATCCTGAGATCGAGCGTCTTGATGCCGCGGGTCGTGAGCCACGCATCCAGCGGGCCGGAGACCGCCCCGACGCCGAACTGCAGGAACCCGACATCTGCGGCGAGCGCGTCGTCGTTCAGGACGAGTGCGCCGCCCACGACGTCGGAGTGCCCGCCGATGTACTTGGTCGTGGAGTGCACGACGACATCCGCGCCGAGCGAGAGGGGCTGCTGCAGCGCGGGCGAGGCGAACGTGTTGTCGACCACCACGAGCGCGCCCGCGGCGTGGCCGAGGGCGGCGAGACCGGCGATGTCGGTGATGCGCAGCAGCGGATTGGACGGCGTCTCGACCCAGACGATCCGTGCCGGGCGCTCCTCGAGTGCGGCGGCGACCGCGGCCAGGTCGCTCATGTCGACAACCCTCAGGCCGACGCCCCACGGGGCCAGCACCCGCGAGATCAGCCGGTGCGTGCCGCCGTAGACGTCGCTGCCGAGCAATACCTCGTCGCCCGGGCGCAGGACCGCGCGCAGCAGCGTGTCTTCTGCTGCCAGACCCGACGAGAACGAGAAGCCGTGCGCCGCACCTTCGATCGCGGCGAGCTGTCGCTGCAGCGCAGTGCGCGTCGGATTGGCGCTGCGACCGTACTCATAACCGCCACGGAGGCCGCCTATGCCGTCTTGGGCATACGTCGTGGAGAAATGAACGGGCGGGATGACGGCGCCCGTCGTCGGGTCGAACTCCTGTCCGGCATGCACGGCGAGACTGGCGAATCCACGAGCGGCGTTCTGGGCGGTCATGCGGTCACTCCTGGAGTGTTCGAGGGTGGTTGGCCTGGAGCGGCGGCCCCGGGCTCGATGTCGAAGCCGTTGCTCCGCATCCAGTCGTCGTCATAGAGCTTCGAGAGATACCCGCGGCCGTGATCGGGAAGCAGCACGACCACCACTGCGCTCGCGGGCAGATCACGCGCGGTGCGGAGCGCGGCGACGACGGCGAGGCCCGACGAACCGCCGACCAGCAGTCCTTCTTCGCGCGCGAGGCGCCGGGTCATCTCGAACGATTCGGCGTCGTTGACCCTCTCGTAGCGGTCGACGACCGAGGGGTCGAACGTCGACGGGAGGAAGTCCTCGCCCACGCCCTCGACGAGATAGCCGTGCAGCGGGCCGCCGCTGTAGATCGAGCCCTCGGGGTCGGCGCCGACCACCGTGACGGCGCCGTCGGACGCTTCCTTGAGGTATTTCGATGCGCCCGAGATCGTGCCGCCCGTGCCGATGCCGGCGACGAAGTGCGTGACGCGGCCGTCGGTGTCGCGCCAGATCTCGGGTCCGGTGCTCTCGTAGTGCGCGCGCGGACCGTGGGGGTTTGCGAACTGGTTCGGTTTGAATGCGCCCGGGATCTCGTGCGCCAGCCGGTCCGACACGCTGTAGTACGACTGCGGGTCTTCGGGCGGAACGTTGGTCGGCGTGGTCACGACCTCCGCTCCGTACGCCTCGAGCACCGCGACCTTCTCGCCGGCGAATTTGTCGGGCACGACGAAGACCATCCGGTAACCGCGTTGCAGCGCGACCAGGGCGAGCCCGACTCCCGTGTTGCCGCTCGTCGGCTCGACGATCGTGCCGCCGGGTCTCAGCAGACCGTCGCGCTCCGCAGCATCCACGATGTTCCTCGCGATGCGATCCTTGGCGGAACTGCCCGGGTTGAAGTATTCGACCTTGGCGAGCACGGTCGCCTCGATGCCGCGGGTGACGGAGCCCAGCCGTACGAGCGGGGTGTTGCCGACGAGGTCGGCGATGTGGGATGCATAGCGCACGGTAGTGGTGTGTCCTGATTCTTCTGCCGCGAACTCAGAGGCGCGGATGCTGTCGGTATGCGTCGAGGAAGCGCGAAGCGCTCAGCGACAACAACGACAGGTCAGGTGCACCCCTCAACGGTAACCCGAAGCCGGCGACGGAGCAACCTGCGCCCGGGCCATTCAGGTCGCACGTCTAAGCTCGGCATCCGAAACGATCGCGCGCCGCGACCGGGCCCCGAACCCACGACGTGCTCGGGGTCATCGACACAACGTCTGAGAGAGTTCGTGCGTCTCATCTTCGTCCGTCACGGACAGACACCCGCCAACGTCAAAGGCATTCTGGACACCCGAGTGCCCGGTCCCGGGCTCACCGCGCTCGGCCTCCGGCAGGCGGCAGCGCTGCCCGAAGCGCTGAGCAGCGAGAAGATCGAAGCGATCTACGTCTCGACGATGGTGCGGACCCAGCTGACCGCGGCCTTCCTCGCCGCCTTGCTGGAACTCGAGACGATCGAACGCGACGGCCTGCGCGAGGTCTCGGCCGGCGACCTCGAAGGGCGCACCGACGAGGCATCCGTCCAGCGCTATCTGACCACGGTCTACGGCTGGACCACCGGCGATCTCGAGCTGCGCATGCCCGGCGGCGAGACGGGCACCGAATTCCTCGCCCGGTACGACGGTGTGGTCGCAGAGGCCGCGGATGCCGGCAAGACGGCCGTCATCATCAGCCACGGCGCGGCGATCCGCGCGTGGTGCTCGCTGCGCGCCACCAACCTGCCCCCCGATTTCATCGTGCACAACCAGCTGCACAACACCGGCGTCGTGATCGTCGTGGGCGACGACGAAGGCGGGTGGATCGTGGAGAGCTTCATGGGCGAGGCGATCGGCGGCAAGGCGGTCGAATCGGCGGTGTCCGGCCCTGCGGGCGAAGACATCGGACCACAGGCCCGCGTCGCGCGAGACTGACAGGCGCTCTACGCGCGCCCCTGCAGGATCATGTGCCAGTACACCCACGGCAGCACGTAGCGGTCGAACACCCAGGTGAGGCGGCGCTCGCGGGCGAGGCCCGGCCAGAACGGCACGGTCGGTTTCAGCGCGTAGTGGTCGTCGAACTCCGCGAAGACCACCGTGTGGCGCGAGACCGTGAACGGGCAGACCGAATACCCGTCGTAACTCTGGGTCGGCTTCCGCCCGTTCAGCACCGCCACAAGGTTCTTCGCGACCGTGAGGGTCTGCTTCCTGAGGGCGCCGCCCGACTTCGAGTTCGTCGTGGCAGCCGCATCACCCAGCGCCCAGACGTGTGGGTAGCGAGGGTGACGCAGCGTCCGCGGGTCGACGGCGATGAAGCCGTCCGTCTCCGCGCTCGGGAGCGCACTGGAGCTGATCCAGTCGGGCGCGGATTGGGGCGGCTCCACGAGCAGCAGATCGTACGGAAGGCGATCGGATGCTGTGCCCTCCGCCCCTCCGAGAGTGAGTACCTTCTCGACGGGGTCGATCTCGAGGATCTGCGTACGGGTGCGCAGTTGGATGCCGTACTCGTCGATCTTGCGATCCAGCTCCCGGTCGATCTCCGCGATCCCGAAGACCGTGTCATCCGGCACGAGGAGCACGACCGAGATGTCGCCGAGGACTCCGGTGCGGCGCCAGTAGTCGCACGCCAGGTACATCGGCTTCTGCGCAGCGCCCGCGCACGATGCGGGCCCCGCGGGCTGGCTGAACACCACGGTGCCTCGCGTGAAGTCCCGCAATAGTGCCGATGCCTTCTGCGCGAGGTCGAACTCGTAGTTGGACGCGCCGTGCGGTGAGTCCATCGCGGCGCGCAGCCCCGGTATCGCGTCCCAGTTCTTCTGGATGCCGGGGCACACGATGATGTGGTCGTAGGTGACACGCGCCCCCGAGGCGAGGACCACGCAGGAGCCGTCCGGATCGATCGTGGCGACAGCATCCTGAATCCACTGCACGCCGCGGGGCGTGACCGAACCCTGCGCACGCACCGCCGCACTCGCGCGCGCCGTCCCGCCGGCGATGTGCGAGAACAGCGGCTTGTACAGATGGGTGTCGCGCGGCTCGATCACAGCGATGTCGGTGATTCCCATCCGCCGCAGCCGACCGGCCACCGACAGGCCGGCGTTCCCGCCGCCCACCACGACGATCTGGTGATGGGCATCGGCCGAGCCGCCCCGGATGTCCGCGTGGTCCACTGTGCCGCCTTCCGACGCTGGTCATCATGAGGCCGATGCGCGTCGCGGTCAACCCCACTCCATTCCCGCTTCGATGGGGCTGAATGGAAGCATCCACTCAGCCAGAAGGAGCACTTACCGTGTCGCAGATCATCGAGACCATCGACGTCGACGTCCCCGTGTCCACCGCCTACAACCAGTGGACGCAGTTCGAGAGCTTCCCGAAGTTCCTCGACGAGGTCGAATCCATCACGCAGCTCGACGACACCCACACGCACTGGAAGGTCAAGGTGGGCGGATTCGAGCGCGAGTTCGACGCCGAGATCACCGAGCAGCACCCGGACGAGCGCGTGGCCTGGAACAGCACCGGCGGCGAGACGGATCACGCCGGGGTCGTCACGTTCCACAAGCTGACGGATACCTCTAGCCGCGTGACCGTGCAGCTCGACTGGAAGCCTGAAGGCTTCCTCGAGACGGTCGGCTCGCTCGTGGGCGCGGGTTCGCACGCGGTGAAGAAGGACCTGAAGAACTTCAAGGAGTTCATCGAATCCCAGGGTGCCGCCGCGGGTGCGTGGCGCGGCGACGTCGAGGCGTAGCATCCGTTCCCCCGACCGATTCCGACAAGAGAACCGCAGATGAGCACGCAGACCCACGGCGATCACGACGCCGACGACGATCGCTCCGGAGCGAAAGACACGGCGGCGGACGCCGGCTCAGAGTCACCCGAGGAGGGAGAGCAGGCCAAAGCCGCGGCCGATGACGCCGTCGTGAACGACTGATCGCGGTCAGCTCACGCGCTCTGCGACCGATCCGCCGTACACGGTGTTCCAGTCGTTCTTGACGCTGGCCACGGTCCAGCCGAGTTCTTCCGCGCGGGTGAACGCAGCATCCGCCCCCGTGGTGTACGCGAACTCTCGGTCGTCATCGTCGTGGCTGACGATCAGGGCGAACGCGGCCGACTCGAGCATCTCGATGTCGACGTCGGCATTGCCGGCTGCGAACACAGGAAGCCGCCCGGTGTGCGCGAAGATGTGCTCCGGCTTTCCGGCTCCGATGTCCAGCCCGCCCAGCACGGCCTCCGCGCGAACGATCTTCCCGTCCACGTACCGGTACTCGGCGGCCGTGCCGGTGACGTTCTCCTTGTAGATCCCCCACGTCTCCTCCGCGAACGTGCGCATGAAGTCGCGACCACCGCCGGAGCAGACGAACACGCGGAACTCGTGGGCCTTCAGGTATTCGACCCGCTCGAGCATCGGCTTGTAGACGAGCTCGATGTAGGGAACACCGAACTTGGGCTGCTTGACCGTCTGCAACCAGACCCGCACTTCTGCATCGAAGTCCTCCGGGCTCGCCCCGGCCCAGGACCGGCTGAACGCAGCGAGCAGGGTGTTGATCGTCTCGGGGTCCTGGGTTCCCACTCCGGCGAAGAAGCTCATGTCGCGCTCGACCAGCGCCTTGAATGGCTGGGTTCCCGCGAGGCTCGGATCGGCTTTCACTTCCTCGCCCCAGCGCCGGAACACGAAGTCGAACTGCGGTGCGAGCGGCTGCTCCGACCACAGGGTGCCGAGCACCGCCGTCTTGGCACGACCTTCGTTCCAACCCGGCAGCACATCTCGTTCGCCATACTCGCGCCCTCTCATCCGGAATCGACACTCCGCGGACTGCGTCCGCCACAGCCACACTGCTCCGCACCATCCGCATAGTCATCCCCCACAACGGATGATCGCGCGCACGGATCGCCATGGCTCGCTGAGCGCGGCTAGCGTAATGATGTGTCCGAGATGATCGCGATCCCCGGTGGAACGCTGCTGATGGGCTCCACCGAGTTCTACAGCGACGAAGGCCCTGTGCACGAGCGCGACGTCGCGGCCTTCGAGATCGAGACGCGCGCGGTCACGAACGAGGAGTTCGCCGATTTCGTGACGGCGACCGGTTACGTGACCGTGGCGGAGCGGGCACTCGACCCGGCGGAGTTCCCCGGCGCCGACCCGGCAGACCTCGTCCCCGGGTCGATGGTGTTCACCCCGACGAGCGGGCCGGTCGATCTTCGGGATTGGCGCCAGTGGTGGCGCTGGCAGCCCGGCGCCCGCTGGCGCGAGCCCGAAGGACCCGGGTCGTCGATCGACGGGCGGCTCGATCATCCCGTCGTGCATGTGTCGTTCGAGGATGCGTCCTCCTACGCCGCCTGGGCCGCGAAACGTCTGCCGACCGAGGCCGAATGGGAGTGGGCCGCGCGAGGAGGACTCGTCGGTGCACGATTCGCCTGGGGCGACGATGCCCATCCGGGCGGCCAGCTCATGGCCAACTCGTGGCAGGGCTCGTTCCCCTACTCCAACACGGGCGCACAGGGCTGGGCCGGCACGTCACCCGTCGGCACCTTCCGGCCGAATGGGTACGGGCTGTACGACATGACCGGCAACACCTGGGAATGGACCACCGACTACTACCAGCCCCGGCACAGCACGCCGGGCGCCGCGGCTCCCGACGCGGGACAGCGCACGAACCTGCTGGCATCCGCGAGCATCGAGCCGGGCACGGCGACCGCCCGCCGGACGCTCAAGGGTGGCTCGCACCTCTGCTCACCGGAGTACTGTCTGCGGTTTCGGCCGGCTGCGCGCAGCGCTCAAGCCGAAGACACCGGGATGACCCACATCGGCTTCCGCTGCGCGCGCTGAGGCACCTCCGCCGGATTGGTCGATCCCGAGTAGGAATGGGAAGCCGGACAAACCCCCGACCTAGACTCGTCCCATGATCGCCGCCCGAGCGCCCGAGCTCGAACTCTGCGTACTCACGCGGTTGATGAGAACGTTGCCAAACTGTGACCCCCAGGCTCCTCATGGCGAGTGATAGTCGTGCGTCGACGGAACCCGCTCGCGGGCGACCGACGATGAAGGATGTGGCCGAGCGTGCGGGGGTCGGTCTGTCGACGGTGTCCCGCGTCGTCTCGGGCAAGGGCGGTGTCGCCAAGGCCAAGGTGCGCGCCGTGGAGCGCGCGGTCCGCGAACTGGACTACAGCCGCAACGACTTCGCCCACACCCTGCGCACCGGGACGGCGGCCACGATCGGAGTCATCGTGACCAAGATCTCGGACCCCTTCTTCTCCACCCTCGTCGGGGCGATCGAAACCGCCGCGCAGAAGCGCGACCAGCTCGTGCTCGTCGCGTCGGCGACAGACCAGGCGGAGGAGGGCGTGCGCGTCATCCGTCGCGTCGTGCGCCGCCGCCTGGACGGGCTCATCATCGTCGCACCGGAAGAAGCCGATCTCTCGTTCCTCAAACGGGAACTGGATGCCGGCACGCCGCTGGTGTTCGTGGACCGCCCGCCACTGCACGTTTTCCGTGACGCCGTCGACACCGTGCTGGTCGATAATCAGCGGGGCGCCGCGGATGCGGTGGTGCATCTGTCGCAGGCGGGACACAGCCGCATCGCCTGCCTCGCGCACGTCGCGGGCCGATTCACCTCCGAACAGCGGCAGGCCGGGTACGCCAGAGGGCTGCACGAGGCAGGCCTCGCGTGGGACCCGGCGCTGGTGGTGATGATCGAAGACGACGTCGAGTCGTGCGTCGAGGCCCTCGTCGAGCTTCAGAAGCTCCCGCACCCGCCCACGGCTGTCTTCACGACCAACAGCCGCACGACGAAAGTCACGCTCGAAGCGTTTCGTCTCCTCGATTTCCATCCCGCGATCGTCGCTTTCGACGATTTCGACCTCGCAACCCTCATGGTGCCCCCGACCACGACGATCGCCCAGGATCCGCGATCCATCGGCGAAGTCGCGGCGGAGCTGCTCTTCGACCGCATCGGCGGATTCGCCGGCGCGAGCCGGCGCGTAGTGCTCGACACCCGGCTCATCGAGCGGGGCTCGGGCGAATCCCCACCGCCCTCGAGTCACGGATAGGTCACGAGACGGCCTCCATCGGAATCGGTGCTTGCGTCTGGCAACGTTTTCAGATTTCATAGCTCCAGCTCGACGCACCGTCGGCTATCGCGTTCCAATGGAGGATCACATGCGTAAGAAAGTCGCGGCATTCGCGGGCCTGGCGGTCGCCGGCCTCGTGCTCGCAGGGTGTGCAGGAGGCTCGGGCGGCGACTCGTCGGCGAGCGGTGGCCAGAACCAGGTCGAGGTGTTCACCTGGTGGGCATCCGGCTCGGAGAAGATCGGCCTCGATGCCCTGGTCAAGGTGTTCGGCGAGCAGTACCCCGACGTCGAGTTCATCAACGCTGCCGTCGCCGGTGGCGCCGGCACGAACGCCAAGGCCACTCTGGCCTCGCGCCTCGAGGCGGGCGACCCGCCCGACTCGTTCCAGGCCCACGCGGGTGCCGAACTCACCGACTACGTCGAGGCGGGCCAGCTTCAGGACCTCACGTCGTTCTACTCCGACAACAAGCTGACGGATGTGTTCCCCGCATCCCTCATCAAGCAGCTCACGCTCGACGGCAAGATCTACTCGGTACCGAGCAACATCCACCGCGCCAACGTGACATGGGTCAACACGGCCGTGCTCAAGAAGGCGGGGATCGACCCGACCGCAGGACCGGCCACCCTCGACGCGTGGATCAGCGACCTGCAGAAGCTGAAGGACTCGGGCGTCGAATCACCCCTCGCCCTGGGGACGCAGTGGACCCAGGTTCAGTTGTTCGAGAACGTCCTGCTCGCCGACCTGGGCGCCAAGGGCTACACCGGACTGTGGGATGGGTCCACCAAATGGGATGACTCCTCGGTCACCGACGCGATCAACGACTACGCCACTCTGCTCGGCTTCACGAACAGCGACTACAGCGGTCTCGAATGGGATGCGGCAACGCAGATCCTGATCGACGGCAACGCCGGGTACAACGTGATGGGCGACTGGGCAGAGGCTGCCTTCCAGCAGGCCGGCTGGAAGTACGGCAACGAGTACACGACCTGGGCCACGCCCGGCACCGACGGCACGTTCGACTTCCTCGCGGACTCGTTCACCCTTCCCGTGGGGGCGAAGGACGAGCAGCCCGCCAAGGACTGGCTGACCACGGTCAGCTCGGTCGATGGTCAGGAGGCCTTCAACCTGGCCAAGGGGTCGATCCCCGCGCGCACCGACGTGGACACGTCCGCGTTCGGCGCCTACCAGCAGACGGCGCTGAAGTCCTTCGCCACTGACACCATCGTGAGCTCGCTCGCGCACGGTGCCGCGGCAAAGCTCTCCTGGTCGGCTGACATCGGCTCCGCGGTCGGTCAGTTCGCGACCGACAAGAACGTCGCCACCTTCCAGACGGCACTCGTGGCCGCTGCCGACAAGGCGCTCGGCTAAGTCCCTGCCCGGTTCCACCACGGCGGCGGTCGTCTTCATGGCGACCGCCGCCATCCCATGACGGAAAGGAATGCAGAATGCGACGGGGCATCAGAAACTGGGGACCACCGCTTCTCCTCATCTCCCCTACGGTCGTCCTGATCGGCATCTTCGTCTACGTTTTGATCGGCATCAACACGTCGGTCTCGATGTCCAACCGCTACGACCTTCGCCCCGCGACCGAGTTCGTCGGATTGCAGAACTACGTCGAGCTGCTCACCGAGCCACGATTCCTGCATTCCCTGGTCAACCTGGGTGTCTTCACGGTCTGCTTCATCGCCGGCACCATGGTCTTCGGCTTCATCTGGGCGTGGCTGCTCGACAAAGGTGTCAGCGCAGAAGGGGTGTTCCGCTCCGTCTACCTGTTCCCGATGGCCGTCTCATTCGTCGCCTCCGGGGTGGTGTGGCGCTGGCTGCTCAACGCCGCGGAGGGTGATCGCGCCTCCGGCCTGAATCGGATCTTCGACAACCTCGGGCTCGGCTTTCTGCAGAACAGCTGGTGGAGCACCCCCGTCTGGGGAATGGCAGCCATCGCCATGCCGGCGATCTGGCAGCTGTCCGGGTACGTGATGGCGCTGTTCCTGTCCGGGTTCCGCGGCATCCCGGAAGAGCTGCGCGAGGCTGCCCGCATGGATGGCGCCAGCGAGTGGAAGCTCTACCGCTACGTAATCTTCCCCCAGCTGAGCCCCGTCGCCCTCTCCGCCCTCATCATCGTCGGGCACATGTCGCTGAAGGTCTTCGACCTGATCATGGCGATCACCGGCGCGATCTATCCCACAGAAGTGCCGGCGACCTACATGTGGGTTACCTTGACCTCGAACGACTACGCGAAGTCCGCCACCATTGCGACGGTTCTTCTCGTACTCGTCTGCATCGTGATCATCCCCTACCTGATCCACACCTCTCGTGCCGAAAGGAACAGCCGATGACCATCTCCACTGGTCTCGAGCCGCAGAAGGCCGATCTGGCTGTCGCCGCCTCGGCCATTCCCGGCACCGGCAAAGCACGGCGGCGCATCGGTCGGACACTCAAGTACGCGCTGCTCGTCTTCTTCATCGTCATCGTGCTGATGCCGGTGTACGTTCTGGTCGTCACCAGCCTCAAGCCGCCGTCCGATGTGAACCCGGCGACCTCGTGGGGCCTCCCGGTGCGGTGGCCCTGGGAGCCGGCACTCCCCGGCGGCCCGACGGGCTTGGACAACTGGAGCGTCGCGTGGACTGCCCTGTCGGCTGCCCTCGGACGCACGTTCCTGCTGGCCATCCCGGCGGCCCTGATCTCATCCCTGCTGGGATCGATGAACGGATTCGTGCTCTCGCGCTGGCGCTTCCCCTACGCCGACCTGGTGTTCACGTTCATCCTGTTCGGCATGTTCATCCCGTACCAGGCGATCATGACCCCGCTGGTGCAGATAAAGACGTCGCTCGGACTGCCGAGCAACATCTCCACACTCCTGATCGTCCACATCATCTACGGTCTTCCGATCTGCACGCTGATCTTCCGCAACTACTACGTCGGCATCCCCAACGAGTTGATGGAGGCTTCACGCGTGGACGGCGCCGGGATGCTGCGCACCTACGCATCGGTGGTTCTGCCGTTGTCGCTGCCCGGCTTCGTCGTGACGATCATCTGGCAATTCACCTCGGCGTGGAACGACTTCCTCTTCGCGATGTTCCTCTCCAACACGCGCGAAGGCCCCGTCTCACTCGCACTGAACAATCTGGCGCAGGGCGCGCAGCTCGCCAACTACGGCGCCGCGATGGCCGCTGCACTCATCGCCTCCGTGCCCACGCTGATCGTCTACATCGTGCTGGGCCGCTACTTCATCGGAGGGCTCATGAGTGGGTCCGTCAAGTCGTGAGCGCGCTAGCCCTCGCGGTCGATCTCGGTGGCACGAAGCTCGAGTCGGCACTCGTAGACCAGACGGGACGAGTCGTCGCCGGCAGCCGCGCTCGTCGAGCGACCGGGGTTCGGACCGGTCCCGCCGACCTGCATGATGCTCTCCAGCAAGCCATGGCGGCGACCCTCGCCGCCCTCCCGAGCGGTGGCTCGATCGCGGGCATCGGCATCGGCTCCGCCGGCCCGGTCGATCTGTCCGCGGGAACCATATCTCCGGTGAACATGCCCTCGCTCGCGGCGTTGCCGCTCGCCGAGCTCGTCGCCTCGGTCGCCCGCGAACACGGTCAACAGGATCTCACCACGCGGCTTCGGCACGATGGGGGGTGCCTCGCCCTCGCCGAGTCGTGGGTCGGGGCCGCTCGCGGCGCGCGGGCCTCGCTGTCGATCGTGGTGTCCACCGGCGTCGGGGGCGGCTTCGTGCTGGACGGCGCTCCGTTCTCCGGTGCATCGGGCAATGCGGGGCACCTCGGCCAGATCCACCTCGGCCAGGGGCTCACCCTCGAGGAGATCGCTTCAGGTCCCGCGAGCGTCGCATGGGCGAACGGCCAGGGCTGGCTCGGCACCTCCGGAGAGGATCTGGCTCGCGATGCCCTGGCCGGCGACGAGACCGCGCGCGCAGCGATCGAGCGATCGGCCACCGCAGTCGGACGAGCGCTGGCAGATGCGTCGACGCTGTTCGACCTCGACCTGGTGGCGATCGGGGGCGGCTTCTCGCGCGCCTCTCTCGACTATGTCGACCTCGTCGCCGAGGCGCTGCGCGAACACGCCGCGCTCCCCTACAGCCGGGCGACTCGGGTGGTGACCAGCGCGCTCGGCGACGAGGGTCCGCTCATCGGCGCGGCCGCGCTCATCGTCGGACCGGGTGGCATCGCGTCATCGACGCACCGGCACCCGGAGACGCCGGCACGTCAATAGATGTTCGTCGGCTTAAGGTGCTCGTCGTCTCTCATCCCGGCAATCTGCGCCCGCAGGGCGATGTCGTCCCACAGCCGTACTTCTTTCACCATCGCGCCCCGGTGGAATGTGAACTGCGAGATGCCCAGCAGGTCGACAGGCTTGCCGGTCAGCGGGCCGTAGTTCGCGATGCCGGTGTAGTCGCCCGTGAACTTCCAGGTCACGGCCACCCGCGCCCCCGCGTAGCGCACGTCATAGTTCGACTGGATGTCGCGAATCGAGAACTGGCCGCCGGGGAAGGATTCCAAGAACCGCAGCAGCGCGCGACGGTACCCCTCGGGGCGGATTATCGTGCGGTTGCCCACGGTCTGCAACACGAGGTCGCGGTTGAAGAACCGCTCGACCTTCTGCAGATCACGGTCGTTCCATACCGTCTGGATCAGATCGATGACCGACTCGACCTCGGCGCGGTGCTCGTCGGGCCGCGGTCCCGAATCGCCCACGACGATCGGATCGGCCGGGGCCGGGTTCGTCCATGACGGGCCGTAGCCGCGGAAGGCCTGCGCGGCGGCGAGCTCGTCCAGATCTTCGCCGCTCTGCAGCGCGTCGGCGAGCGTGTCCCGCACCACCCATTCCTCGACCATGACTCCCCGGCGATACAGGCAGTTCGCGATCGTGCGGCTGTGCTGCGTGGTCAGCAGGTTGCCGACGATCACGAGATGAGAACTCAAGAACGCGTCATCTCCGCGCGCCTCCCAGATGATGTCCTCGGACTGCGCGGTCGCATCCGGTGCCGTCGAGATGCGCATGAGCGTGCCTTCGATGACCTCTTGGCGCGCAGACAGCGAGCCGTAGCCGCCGTGCACGATCGAATCGGGTTCGTAGTTCTCGCGGATGTACGCGATCGAGCGATCCACCCAGATCAAGTCGGTGACCTCGCGGATGAAGTCATCGGGATCTGTGTAAGGGTGAAAGGCGACGGGGTCGAGCGGCACTCTGTGCTCCTTGTGATTCGCGTGGCGCAGTGGTGCACGACGTCGGACGGTGCGGGCGGATTCCCCCACATTGTATGCGTATGCATCGCAGGCGACAAGCCGATCGCTCGCCGCAGAGAGGCCACCGTTCGTTCACGCTCCCGAGAAAAAACTTCTGCATCTTTTCTATAACTTAGGCTTCCCTAAAGACCGTGCATACGTATACTCTCGCCACATGCTAACCAACTCGAACCGAGCTCTTGCTCTCGCAGCCGTCATTGTCGTCGGCTCGCTCGCACTCGCCGGATGCAGCGCCGGCACCCGTACCGGAAGCGCGAATGCGACCGAAGTCACGTGCGACTTCACGCCTCCCGGGTCAGCGACGACAGTCAACGTCATCGCGTACAACTCATCCGCGATCGACCCGTTCACCAACACGATGGTGTCGAGTTGCACGAAGGACGACGTCACCCTCAAGCACGACCCGATCGACTTCGGCGGCCAGGTCACCAAGACTCAGGCCTCGCTCGCGGGCGACAGCGGGTCGTACGACATCATCGAGACCTACTCGTACGTGATCCCCGGGTTCGCGAACGACGGCAAGCTCGTTCCCCTGAACGACCTGTATGAGAAGTACGCCAAGACGTACGGACTCGCCGACATCAGCGAGACGATGCGCGCCGGAATGTCGTACCAGGGCGAACTCTATGCGATCCCCATGCAGGCGCAGATGCAGGTCCTGGCCTACCGCAAGGACATCTTCGACCAACTCGGCCTCGCCGCTCCGAAGACGTTCGATGACATGATCGCGGCCGCCGAAGCGATCCAGGCAGCGGGCCTCATGACCCACCCCATCGCGCTGCCGTGGATCGCGACGTGGGACGTGGCGACGAGCTACAACGCCGCGATGAACTCGCTCGGCGTCGAGTTCGTGACCGAGGACGGCACGCCGACGTTCGACACCCCCGAAGCCAAGACGGCCCTCGAGTCGCTGGCCAAGCTGACTCCCTACATGGACCCGCAGGTCACCACCTTCGACCAGCCCAAGGTGCAGCAGCAGCTGTACAACGGCACCGCTGCCATGGCCATAATGTTCTCGGGACGCATGTACGACCTCACGCAGCCCCAGAACAGCTCGCACTCCGACGCGTTCGCATTCGCCGCTCCGCCGAAGGCCACGGCGGACGCGCCCTACGTGTACAACAACCTGTCGGTCGACGGATGGTCGATCCCCTTCAACACGAAGCTCGACAAGGACATGCTGTTCCAGATGATGGCCGCGTCCGTGAGCGAAGAGGCGTCCACTGCGTCCGTGCCCGCCGCATACCCGGCGCGAGAAGGAATGGTCACCGAGAAGAACTCCCCTTACGGCAAGGCAGCCAATGATTCGCTCGCCGCTGCGATGACGCCGGTGGTGTCGCCGGCGATCCCGCCGGTGACCGAGGCCATCCGTCCGATCCTCGTCGAGGTGCTCACCGGCAAACTGGGAGTCGATGAGGGTCTGAAGCAGATGCAGTCCGCCGCGGTGGCGGCCGCGGGCTGACCTCGGGCCATCCGAACCGGGATACATCAGCGCACGAACATCGTCGTTACCTGGGGCCTGGGCGAACGTCCAGGCCCCAGTCGGACAGAGAGGTCCTGTTATGAAGGCACGCGAGTTCTGGTTGCTCTTCGCGCCCAGCTTGGTGGTGATGGCCGGGCTGCTGGTCATCCCACTCATCCGCACGATCCAGTGGAGCTTCGAAAGCGTCCGCTACGGCACGCCCGGTACGTTCGTCGGGCTGGATAACTACGTCAATGCGCTGACGGACGAGCGGTTCGGTCGGGCGGCCCTGTTCACCGTGACCGTCACTTTGATCTCGACCCTCCTCATCGTCGGGCTCGGCTACATGGTGGCGACCGGCATGAACAAGCTGTCGATCTCCCGTCCGGTGGTCCTCGGCCTCCTGCTCATTTCCTACGTCTTGCCGCAGCTGGTGGGCGCCGTCGCCTACTCGTGGCTGTTCGACGACAACTTCGGCGGCGTGGTCAATCAGATCCTCGGGTTCTTCATCCCCGGCATAGATGTGCTGTGGTTCACCGACCCCGTCGCCAACGCCATCCTGGTCATCTCGAACACGGTCTGGAACCTCCTCCCCTTCTCGATGCTCATCATCCTGGCGGGTCTCCAGGGGGTGCCCGGTGAACTGCGCGAGGCGTCCACGATCGACGGTGCGAACGGGTTCCAGACCCACCTGCACGTGATCATCCCCACGATCCGAGGAGTCCTCGGGTTCGTGACCCTGATCACGATCATGGATGTCGTGCGACTCTTCGACACCCTGATCCCCCTGTCGCCCCAGGCAGCCGCGATCGGCAACGAGTCGATCATGCTCTACGTGTATTCGGTGGCGTTCGCCAACGGTGCTCAGCAACTGGGCCTGGGCAGCGCGATCAACGTGTTGACGATCATCCTGATCCTCATCATGCTCATCCCCTTCATCCGAGGGGTCTTCAAAGAAGCGAAGGCGGCTGTGCGATGACGCTCACGAACTTGGACCTGTCGACCCGCGCGATCACCACGGGCGACATCGAAGGAAAGTCCCGCAAGACGCGCAAGCGCTCCCGGCCCCCCGTGATCACGGGCACGCTGCTCGCGCTGCTCTGCCTCGTGATGGTGAGCCCGTTCATCTGGATGGCGCTCACCGTCACGAAGCCGACCAACGTTGCGTTCTCGAACCCGCCTGTGCTGTGGGGGTACACACCGACGCTGGATGCGTTCGTCAACCTGTGGGAGACGACCTACTTCGCCGACTACCTGGTCAACACCCTGGTCGTCGGCGTGATCTCCACCGTGCTCGCGCTGGTGATCGGCATCCCGGCAGCGTATGCACTGTCGCGCTTCCCGAGCTACGTCTCCGCCATCCTGCTCGTGCTCGCACTCGTATTCCGTGCGCTGCCCCGATTCGCGGTCGTGCTGCCGATGTACGACATCAGCAAGGCGCTCGGGATCTACGACACGACGTTCGCGTTGGCGCTCGCGCTGGTGGCGATCAATCAGCCGTTCACGATCTGGTTGCTGCGCAACTTCTTCGCCGAGATCCCGAAAGAACTCGATGAAGCGGCCATGATCGACGGTTGCACGCGCATCGGCATGCTCCGCCGCGTCATGATCCCCCTCATGGGGCCGGGAATCCTCACGGCAGGGATCTTCGTTTTCCTCTTCGCATTCCAGGAATATCTCACCGCGCTGGTGCTCACCGACACCTCTTCCAAGACCGTGCCGGTGTTCATCGCCACCCAGCTCGGGCAGACGCTGCCGATGCTGCAACAGGCGGGAGCAGCCTCGATACTGCTGACGATCCCCGTGGTGGTGATCGCCTTCGTGGCTCAGAAGTACCTCGTGGCGGGTTTGAGCGATGGTGCCGTGAAGGGCTGACATGACGCCGCTGGTGCTGCTGCCGGGCATGAACTGCACAGCCGACCTGTGGACCGGATGCGGTGTGGACGACGCGGTCACGCCTGCGCTCACAGAGACAGCCATGCGCCCGCAGGTGGAGGCGCTGCTCGAACGGCTGCCGCAGCGCTTCGTGCTCGGGGGGCTCTCGCTCGGTGCGATCGTGGCGATGGCGCTGGCGATACGGGCCCCTCACCGCGTCGAGGGGCTCGTGTTGATCTCGACCAACGCGAAAGCACCGACGGCACCGCAGCAGAATGGCTGGCGCGAGTGGATCGCTCGATTGGATGCCGGGTCAACGGCGCGGCAGCTGCAGGAGGGAATCCTCGACTCGCTGCTCTCACCTCGCACGCTGCAGGACCGCCCTGACATCGTCGAGCGGACGCTCGCCATGGGGGATGCCACGGGGCCTGCGGTGCTGCGGACCCAGCTCGGGATGCAGGCCACGCGAGTGGACCTGCGTCCCGGGCTGCGGGGGCTCGACATCCCGGCCCTCATCATCGCGGGCGCCGACGATGTGATCTGCCCTCCGGAATTTCATGCCGAGATCGCGGCAGAGCTGCCGAATGCCCGGTTGGTGACCACCGCGGGCGCGCACCTGCTGCCGCTCGAACGCCCGACGGCGATCGGGGCCATGATCCACAAGTGGCGCACGCGTCTCGATGAGAGCGCGCACCTACACCGCTCGCCGAGCGGATTCGCGCGGCGCTAGGGTCGTGCGCCGGCCAGGTCGCGCAGACGCTCCATGAGCGACGAGGCGAGGTTGTAGACGACCAGCTGTGCCCCGTCGGCGAATGCTGCCTCGGCGGCGGTGGCCGTGCCGACGATATCCATGCGCAGCACTCCGGCGGCGGCGAGGTCCGCGTGCACACGCGCGATGGCCTCGGCCACGGCGGCGCGGTCCGATCCCATCGTCGCGGCGAGGTCACTCGGGCCGACCATGACGCCGTCGAGCCCGGGCACAGCGGCGATCTCCGCGGTGGCGGCGACACCGGTGGGCGACTCGATCATGCCGAGCACGAGCGTGTTCTGCAGGTACCACTCGAGGTGGGCGGCGGCATCCGTCGTTCCGAACCGACCCGCGCGGCTGTAGGTCGCGAACCCCCGCTCACCCATCGGCGGATAGTGGCTGGCCGAGACCAGCGCGGCCGCATCGAGGGCGGTGTCGATGTGCGGCGCGAGGATGCCCTGCGCGCCCTGATCGAGCACGCGCAGGATCATGCCGTCCTCGCCGGCGCCGACGCGCACGATGACCGGCACCCCGTGGATCGCGGCGACCGCGATGTGCTGACGCAGCGCCACGATGTCGGCCGGTCCGTGCTCGCAGTCGACGACGACGAAATCGAAGCCCGCGATCGCCGTCATCTCGACGAGCTCTTCGCTCGGCATCCGCAGCAGCACCCCGATCAGGCGATCCCCCGCGAGGGCGCGCGCACGCAGTGACGGAGCGGTCACGCGACCATCCCTCCCGACAGATCGATGTCGGCGCCGCAGAGTCCGGGCATCCCGAGCATCGCGATGACCGCCTGGGCGACCTCGTCTTCGGTGACCATGCGACCGAGGGCCGCGCGCGACACGAACGCGCGCTCGGAGTCCTCGACGGATGTGCCCGAACGCTCCGCCTCCAGGCGGAAGTTGCGCTCCATCCGCGGGCCCGACACCGGCCCCGGCGACAGGGTGTTGACGTTGACGCCGGCGGGTCCGACCTCGAACGCGAGGGTGGAGGTCAGCCCGATCACGGCCATCTTCGACGCGGTGTAGGGCGTGCGGTGCGCCAGAGGGCGCTTGCCCGATACAGAGGCGATGTTGATCACGTCTCCTGCGCCGCGCGCCGTCATGCCGGGCAGGAACGCCTTGCACAGCAGATACGTGCCGCGCACGTTGACGGCGAAGACTTCGTCCCAGTCGTGCACTTCGATGTCGGTGAGGGCGGCAACCGGGCCCGGGATCCCGGCGTTGTTGACGAGGATCGAGACCTCGGTGTCGTCGAGGGCCGCTCGCACCGCATCGACGGATGCTGCGTCTGTGACGTCGCAGGTCAGCCAGCGGGTGCGGGCGCCGAGGCGCTCGACCACAGCCTGGAGCTTGGCCTGCTCGCGGCCGACGACGACGACCTCGGCGCCCGCGGCCACGAGGGCCCCCGCGATGGCGGCCCCGAGCCCGCTGCCCCCGCCCGTGACGACTGCCGTGCGGCCCGTCAGGCGGGTCATCAGGCGCTGGCCTCCACGGCGATCGCTGCGTCGATCCAATCGAACGAGCGACCGGCGTGCCGCCAGGAGCGGGCGTCGCCCGAGCGGGCGTGGCCCTCGAAGAGCTCGACGCGCGCCGCCCGCCCGAGCACATCGCCCAGATGCGCAGACGAGGCCGGATCGATGATCTCTTGGTACGTCACTGTGCGCAGGTATTTGCCCACCCAGAGGCCGCCCGTGTAGCGCGCGGCACCGAGAGTCGGCAGCACGTGGTTCGTACCGATGACCTTGTCTCCATACGAGACCGCGGTGTTCTCGCCGAGGAAGAGCGCGCCATAGTCGTGCATCTTCTCCAGCGCCTCGCGCGGGTTCTGGGTGAATACCTGCACGTGCTCGAAGGCGAACGTGTCGGCGAGCGCATAAGCCTCATCGAGGTCGTCGACGACGATGACCTGTCCCCAGTCGCGCCACGCGGGCTCGGCGTAGTCCTTGGTCGACATCCCGGGTAGGAGCGCTTCGATGTGCTCGATCACCTTCCGGCCCAGCGCCTCCGACGTCGTGATGAGCACGGCGGGCGACTCGGGGCCGTGCTCGGCCTGCGAGAGCAGGTCGACTGCGGTGAAGAACGGATCGGCGTGCTCGTCGGCGATGATCAAGATCTCGGTCGGGCCTGCGAACAGGTCGATCCCCACCTCGCCGAAGAGTTGCCGCTTGGCCTCTGCCACGTACGCGTTGCCCGGCCCTGCGATCAGATTCACAGGTTCGATGGTCTCGGTGCCCACGGCCATCGCCGTGACCGCCTGGATGCCGCCCAGGATGTAGATCTCGTCGGCCCCCGCCAGCTTCATGGCGGCGACCGTCGCGGCGGGGATCTCACCCCGGATCGGCGGCGTGCACGCGACCACGCGGGGGACGCCCGCGACCTTCGCGGTGATGATCGTCATGTGCGCCGATGCGGTGAGCGGGTACTTGCCGCCGGGGATGTAGGCGCCGGCCGCCTGCACGGGCACGTGCTTCTGCCCGAGGAAGACGCCGGGAAGGGTCTCCATCTCGATGTCGATGAGCGAGTCGCGCTGCGCCTGCGCGAAGTCGCGCACCTGAGTCTGCACGAAGACGATGTCCTCGATCACCTGCGGGTCGAGCCCTGCCATGATCTGCGCGATCTCGTCATCATCGAGCCGGAATCCGCCGGTCCACTTGTCGAACTTCTCCGCGTACGTGCGCACTGCGCCATCGCCGTTCGCGCGGATGTCGGCGATGACGGCGCGAACGCTGTCGGCCACATCTGTCTGGGCGGTGTCCGTGAACGCTTTCGATGGTGCGCTCTTGAGATGCAGGGTCATCAGTGTCCTCTCGTGCATACGTATGCTCATTATGCCTCCGTATGCACAGCTGGTCAAGAACCGATAGGCTCAACGCGCGAATCCGGACGATCCAACGGGAGGCGGGCATGGCGGTCACCAGTCATGACGTCGCCCGACTGGTAGGGGTCTCTCAGCCGACGGTCTCACGAGCGCTTCGGGATGACCCGCGTCTGTCCGAGGAGACCAAGCGCCGCGTCCGCGAGTCAGCGGCACAGTTGGGCTACGTGCTCAGCGATGCCGGTCGTGCGCTCTCGTCGGGGCGAACGCAGCGGATCGGGCTGCTGGTCACCGATCTCGACAATCAGTTCTATTCGCATGTCATCGCGCCGGTGCATCGCGAGCTCGAGCGCGAGGGCTTCCAGCTCACCCTGCACACCGAGGCCTCAGACAACGCCACGGTCGTCGAGCGCCTGGTCGGGAACGGCCTCGACGGCGTCATCCTCGCCACCGCCACCGTCGACTCACTCGTTCCCGTGCGCCTGCGCGACCGCGGCCTTCCCTTCGTCTACTTCAACCGCACGACCACCCTCGTCGAGGCCGACGCCGCGATCGTCGATCCGGCGGGAGGCTTTCGGGCGGCAGTCGCGAGCGCCCGTGCGTTAGGTCATCACCGCATCGGCGCCATCCTCGGCCCGCAGAACACGAGCACGGCCCAGAGTCGTGAAGCGGGCCTGCGCGCAGCGCTGGAACTGAATGGTCTCGTCCTTGATCCCACGTACGTGCGGCGCGGCCCGTTCGACACCGACACCGGCGATCGCGAGGCCACCGCGATGCTCTCGCTCGCGCAGCCGCCCACCCTCATCTTCTGCGGCAACGACGTGGTCGCGTTCGGCGCCCTGAACGCCGCGCGCAGGATGGGGGCGGCCGTGCCGGGCGACGTCTCGGTGATCGGCTTCGACGACTTGCCCGCCGCGGGCTGGCCGATCATCGATCTCACCACGATCGCCTACGACATCTCGGCGATGGCAGCGGCCGCCGCACGGCTCATCACCCGCCGTATCTCAGATCCGAGCGCCGAGATCTCGAGCATCTCGTTCCCGACGACGTTCGTCGAACGGTCCACGACCACGCCGCTCGGCGACCGCTGATCCGAGCACTGCGACGCATATACCCGCGGTCGGCGGAAACCCTTGCACTCGTTTGTGCATACGCATACACTGATTCGAGTAGGCGGTACATCCGCCGCACACAGGATCGCGGAAGAGCCGGCTGCCTGGCTGCCCACTCCTTCGCGCACCGTGACGCCTGCAACCGCGCGCATCTCATGCGACACCTGCACGAGATGCGCCGCGAAGACCCCACCGGCAAAGGGCCGAGTCTTCACACCAGACAAGAGATTCAGAAAGAAAGACACCAATGAGCGACACCATCGTAGATACCACCGAAGTCCAGCGCCGCACGATCCGCCGTACCGACTGGGTCGCCTGCAACGCGGCTTTCATCGACTGCCGCACACCGGGCTCGGACCTCAAAGAGAACTACGCGTTCATCGGCGCCGGTGTCTCGCAGAACCCCAACCAGTACGTGAACCTCACCGAGAACCACGGCTTCAACACCGGCGCCGCGGGTATGCCCAACGGCATCTCGAACAACCTGCACCTGCACTTCACGGCCGAGGTGTTCATCAACCTCGGCGGGCAGTTCCGACTGCGCTGGGGCGTCGATGGCTCGCAGGGCGAGTACGTGAGCACCGATGGCGACATCATCACCGTCCCCACGTGGATCTTCCGCGGCTTCACCAACGAGGGCCCGGACGAGGGGCTGCTCTACACGGTGCTCGGCCGTGACGACACCGGCGGCATCATCTGGGGCCCGTCAGTTCTGCGCGAGGCGGAGTCGTACGGCCTGCACCTCACCGCCGACAACCGGCTCATCGACACAGTTGCGGGCGACGTGCTTCCCGAAGACGTGGCCCTGATCACGCCGATGCAGCAGAAGTACATCGACGACCTGACCACGTACTCGGTCGAAGAGATGCGTCAGCGCGTCGTCCAGACGGGCGACCGTCGCTACAGCAGCAACGCGCTGCTGTGCAACGCGCTCCCCGGTGGCGGGGCCGAGATCGCTCTCGTCATCGGCTACGGCATGACCGAAGACCGTCGTCAGGTCCCGAACATCCACGAGCCGCACTCCTTCAACCTCGCGTGGGTGCGCGCCGCCGAAGATGAGGGCATCCTGCGCCACCGCCACGACAAGACGCAGCAGCTGCTGGTCAAGTCGGGGCGCTGGGAAGTCACGCTCAACGGCGACCCCGCGACCACCGTCGAGCTCGGCTCCGCCGACGCTCTGTCCGTGCCGCCGGGAGCTTGGCGCGCGTTCCGCTGCATCGAGGCGGGCGAGTCGGGTGCCGGCGAGTTGCTTGTGATCAACTCGGGCGATGACCGCGTCTACCTCGACTGGGCTCCCGAGGTCGTCGACGCCGCGCGCGACGCCGACTGGACGATCGACCCCAACGGCTACCTGGCCCCCGTCGGAGTGATGATCACGGCGACCGAAGACGACTGAGATTCGCGCGATCGGGAGCTGACTCGATCGCACAAGATGAGCCCTGTGCGCCACCGACCGTGTGGCGCACAGGGCTCTTCGTCGCTCTGCGGCGGGTTGGCACGAGGACTCCCCCCCGTCACCGTCTGTTGACACGCCTGGGGCTCAGTGGCGAGGATGTCCACATGAATCCACGGCAATCCACAGAAATCCTCGCGGATGCTCGCCGCTGAGCGTCGACGCAAGATCGCCGATCTGGTCTCCTCGGCGGGGGCGGTGAGCACCGAGGATCTCGCGACGAGGCTGGACGTCTCGGCCGAGACCATCCGGCGCGACCTGCTCGCGCTCGAAGAGGACGGTCGGATCGCCCGGGTGCACGGCGGCGCGACCGTGACGACCAGGTCCGAGGTCTCGTTCGAGCCCTCGTTCGATGTGCGCAGCGCGGTGTCGCCGGAGCGCAAGCAGCGGATCGCGCAGACCGCGGCCGCGCTCGTCCCCCCGGGCGGCCTCGTCATGATCGACGTCGGCACGACCGCCCTGCTGGCGGCGCGGGCGCTGCCGGCGTCACTGTCTGCGACGGTCGTGACGACGTCGGTGCGGGTTGCGGTCGAGCTGGCAGACCGCCGCGACCTCGAAGTGATCGTCGTCGGCGGGCGCCTTCGGTCGGGCGACCTCGCGGTGTCGGGCGTGAGCGCCGTCGACTTCATCGCCGGCACGCACTTCGATGTGGCCCTCGTCGGTTCCGGCGGGCTTCACGCGACGGCCGGCCTGACCGACTACTACCGCGATGAAGCCGAGACCCGCCGTACCGTGCTGTCGAACTCGTCGACGTCGTACGTGCTGTGCGACGCGACGAAGTTCGGGGTCATCGCCCGGTACCGAGCAGCGAGCCTGGGCGATTTCACCGCGGTGATCGTCGATGAAGCGCCGACGGGCGACCTGCGACACCGACTCGATGCGTCAGGCACGCGGGTGATCGTCGCCGACTGACCCGAATCGCCGCGAGGGCGGTCTCTCCCACGATGGCCGATCAGCTATGTGCTGCATCCTTCTATTCCCGGAGGGTCGCGCGCTGCCGCGCCGTGCGCTGCCACCAGAACTCGGTGGACGAATCCGCTGTCGCGGGTGCGGGGACGCGCGTGGGGGCGGGGGCCTCGCTGAGCTGCACGCCGAGCGGTGCCAGCAGCTCGGCGACGTAGGCGGCGATACCGAGGGATGCCGAGAGCCCGGTCGATCGAATGGCGGCCACGTTGACGAACCGAGCGTCGACGGCCGACGAGCCGATGATGTAGTTCGCGTCCACCCCCGCGGGGCGCAGCCCCGCATACGTGGCGACGGGTACGAGGCCCATGAGTGCCGGGTACTGGGCGGCGGCCTTATCGAGCACTTCGCCTCCCGCCTCGGGGCGCACGCTCCAGTCGTCCTTGTCGCTCTGGTCGTATGCGGTCGGCCCGGCGATCACCCGGCCGTCGAGGGTGGGGAACACCAGGACCCCTTTGGTGCGCTTAGTGGGCACCGGCAGCAGGATCTCGTCGAGCGTCTCGCCGCCGGGCAGCGCGTAGACGAAGAACTCACCCTTGCGGGGGTAGATCTCGAACGAGTCGTCGCCGATGAGCCGTGCGACCGCGTCGGCGTGCAGGCCGGCCGAGTTGATCACGACGGCCGCGGCGACCTCGTGATCGCTCGTGATAACCGTCAGGGCATCCGCACCGATGCGAATCTGCGCCACGCGCGCGTCGCGAAGGATGCGCGCGCCTGCCGCTTCGGCCGAGCGCCCGAGTGCGAGGGTGAACGCCACCGGGTCGGTGACCGATTCGCCGGGCACGAGCAGCGCACCGTCGCTGTCGCGGATGCTGACTGTCACTCCGTTGCGGGCAGCATTCTGGGCGAGCTCTGCGATGACGTCGCGGTCTTCGGCGCGCTGCGGGACGAGCACGGCGCCGCAGCGCAGTACGGGCACGCCGAGTGCGTCGAGAATAGCGGGACGCAGCTCGGCCGAGCGCAGGATCAGCTGCGTCTCGAGGGCCCCAGGGGTCGAATCGAAGCCGGTGTGCAGGATGCCGGAGTTCGTGCCGCTCGCCTGCAGCGCCAGGTCGGCTTCGGCTTCCAGCAGGATCGCGTCCACCCCCCGATGGGCGAGGGTGTGCAGGATGGCGGTACCGACAATCCCGCCGCCGATGATCGCGACGGTGGCGGTGTGTGAGGTCAAGATCTACTCCGTGGTTCAGGTGGGCGTGGAAAAGGTGGAATCCGCGACGGCGCGCCATTGCGCCATGAACTCCGCCGCGCGGTCGGCGGACCAGCGCGGGATGTACACGGTCACCGGCTGCCAGCCGATCACGGCAGCCTCCAGCGACAATCCGGGCGCGTGCGCGATACGCGCCAGCGCAGCAGCGCCCAGGGGGGTGGCGTGCTGCGAGGGGTACACGTCCACTTCGATCTGCATCAGGTCGGCGACCGCCTGCATGAGCACCTGGCTTCGGGTGAGCCCGCCGTCGACGCGAAGGCGCGTGAGGGGCGTGCCGATGTCGGCAGCGACGAGGCGGCCGAGCTCGGCGACCTGCGCCGCGATGCCCTCGAGCACCGACCGCACGATGTGCCCGACGCCGGTCGAGAGGCTCATGCCCGCGATGCTCGCGCGCGCGTCCGACCGCCACCAGGGGGCGCCCAGCCCCGCGAATGCCGGGACACTGAAGACGCCTTCCGAGTCGGGCGCGGCCACGCGGTCGAGGTCTGCGGCATGGCCGATGAACCCGAGGTTCTCCAGCCACCGGATCGCTGATGCCGCGGTGTACACCTGGCCGTCGAAGCAGTAGGTCGGCTGGCCTCCGACACTCCATGCGACGGACGCGGCCAGGCCCGAGGTCGAGCGCTGAGCCCCGCCGCCCGCGTTCGTGAGAAGGAAAGCGCCGGTGCCGAATGTGCACTTGGCCTCACCGGGCAGGAGGCACGACTCGGCGAGCAGGGCGGCCTGCTGATCCACCACCAGCCCGCCGACCGCGACCTCGCCTCCGAAGAGGCTGGTGGAGCCGGCGATCGCATCGGAGGGCAGGATCGTCGGCAGTGCTTCGTCCGCGAGCCCGAACAGGTCGAGCAACTCGGAGTCCCAGGTCGTCGTGTCCAGATCGGTGACGAGCGACCGGCTGGCGGTAGACACATCGGTGACGAACTCGCCGGTCAGCTGGTGCAGCAGCCACGAATCGGATGTCGTCACCACTCCCTCGGTGGTGAGGTTTCGCCGGATCCAGGTCTGCTTCGGGGCGGAGAAGTAGGGGTCGACGACCAGCCCGGTGCGTGCCGCGATGTCGTCGCGGTGTTCGACGAGCTCGGCACAGATCGACTCCGCGCGGCGGTCCTGCCAGACGATCAAGTTGGTGAGCGGAGCCCCCGAGTCGGGGTCCCACGCCAAGACGGTCTCGCCTTGATTCGCGATCGTCACGATGTCGACTCCGGTGCGCGCCTCCGCGAGAGCCGCCCGCCCAGCATCCAGCACACTCGCCAGCAGCAGCCGGGGGTCTTGCTCGACCGCGCCGCCGGCAGAGTAGTCGGGTCGGAGCGGCTGCTCGGCGAGCCCCAGGATGGCGCCGTCGGGCGAAACGACGACGGCCTTCGTCCCCGAGGTGCCCTGATCGATGGCCAGAACGGTGGTCATCGGCGCTCCTCTGCGTTGGATACGGACTGCGAGGGCGACGCCATGGTCTGACCGATCTTGACAGATTTTGTGGGAAGTTGTGGATAAGTATGGACACTCAGACCGCTGATTGTCAATGCCGCACGCCTGTGGCGCTAGTGTCGAATCTGCGCAGAAGGAGGCTGTCGATGCACGACTCCACCCCACCTTCCGCCCGGCCGACCCCGTCGACTCCGCCGGTGAACGCCGCGATGACGCTGGTGCTCTTGGCACGAAGCTACGAGCAGAGGATCGAGGCCGAACTCGCACCGCTCTCGCTCTCCATTCGCAAGCTCGGCGTCCTGGCCTCCCTCAAGCATCGCAGCGAGGCGTCGTTCACGTCCCTCGCCGACGATGCGGGCATCTCGGTGCAGAGCATGCACGTGATCGTGCGGGCGCTGGTGGCCGATGGCTACGTGGTGATGTCGGGTGGCGGACGCGGACGGTCGGCGCGCCTGCGGATCACCGACGCCGGCCTGCGAGCAATCGACGACGGGGTGCGCACGTCGCAGCGCTTCGATGCCGAGTGGTTCGACGAGAGCGACGATCCGGATACCCTCCGGCTCGGAACGGCGCTTCGTGCGGTCGGGTCGAAGTACTTTCAGGAACGCGCGGCGGCGCGGCGGAGCGCTGCGGCGCGCTCAGGGCAGCGGGGCGCCGATCGAGATCATCACGCAGAAGACCAGCACCGCGATCAGTGAGTACCGGAACATTTGCCGCGCCCACGCGGAGCTGTCGGCGGCAGAGAAGCCGCGGACACCGAGGCCGATCCATCCCGCGCCCGTGATCCCCATAACGACGGCATAGATGATGCCGAGATCGGCAAGGAGCCCCACCCCGAGTGTCGCGGCGACGAAGATGGCCGTGTAGGCGAAAATCGCCGCGATCGTGCGCCGAACGCCGTAGACCACGCTGATGACCGGCACGCCCGCAGCCGCGTATTCGTCTCGCCGATAGATCGCGATGGAGTAGAACTCCGGCATCTGCCACGCGAACAGTGCGAGGAAGGCCAGCGCGGCGATCCCGTCGATCTGGCCGGTCACGGCCGCATAGCCCGCGAGAATCGGCGCCGCGCCCGAGAGGCTTCCGACCAGGGTGCCGTGCACAGACCGGCGCTTGCCCAGCATCCCGTAGAACACCACGTAGGTGACGAACCCGGCGACTCCGATGATGACCACCAGCGCATTGGTCATCGTCACCAGCACCGCCAGGCCCGCGGCGCCGAGGACGACGCCGAAGACGGCCGCTCGAGCGACTGTCACGCTCCCTGTCACGGTCGCTCGCTCGCTGGTGCGCAGCATCCGGGTGTCGATGTCGCGGTCGAGCACGTTGTTGATCGTGCAGGCCGACGCGATGACCAGCGTCGTGCCCGTCACCGCCCCCGCGAGGAGCACTCCGTCGATGCGGTCGCCCGAGGCGAGCAGGAATCCGGCCACGAGCGTCATCACGTTCGCCGCGAGCACTCCCGGCTTGGTGAGCGAGGCGTACCGCAGCAGCGTGGCCCACCAGCCTCCACCGGTCGCTCGCGCGGCGATCGACGCATCGGTGCCGGCGGTGCCTGGTGCGAACCTCCTGCCCGTACCGCCGAAGTCGGCCGGGGGCGGTGTCGTTCGCAAGCTGTCTCCTGTACGTCGATGATCAGTGTAGCTGATACTTCCCGAGCGCTCCGTCGTCGCCCCGCCCGCTCGAACGCGGAATGAACGGGGTCTGCGGTGAGTTGGCTTGGTCGATACCCCTACAGGTCGATCCCCTTACAGTGAGGAACCCGAATGCCCTACATCGTCACCGCTGCCTCTGGCCAGCTCGGTCGTCGCATCGTCGATGCCCTTCTCGCACGCGGTGTCGCCCCCCGCGACATCGTTGCCACCTCACGAAACGTCGACTCACTGTCGGCGCTCGCCGACGCCGGGGTGACCACGGCCGAGTTGGACTACTCGCGCCCCGAGACTGTGTCGGCGGTGGTGAACGAAGGCGACACGCTCATGCTCGTGTCGGGTTCCGAAGTCGGTCAGCGCGTCGCACAGCACACCGCGGTCATCCACGCCGCGCGGGGTGCCGCAGTCGACCGCATCGTGTACACCAGTGTCGCCGAGGCCACCACGACCTCGCTGATCCTCGCGCCGGAGCACAAGGCCACCGAAGAAGCGCTTGTGGAGTCGGGAGTGCCGTTCACGATCCTGCGCAACAACTGGTACACCGAGAACTACTACGGCGACATCGTCGCCGGTCGCGAGACGGGTGAGATCACCGCGAGCGTCGGCACCGGTCGGGTGGCCAGCGCCACGCGGGCAGAATATGCGGATGCTGCGGCCGCCGCACTGCTGGACCCGTCGCTCGCAGGGCAGGTTTTCGAGCTGTCAGGTGATGACGCCTGGGATTACGAGCAGCTCGCACTGGCGATCAGCGAGCTGACGGGCCGGCCCGTCAGCTTTCGCAATCTCACCCCCGAAGAGCATGTCGAGTCGCTGACTGCGGCGGGCGTCGACTCAGGCACCGCGGGGTTCGTCGTCGCGCTGGACGCCAACATCCGCGACGGCGCGCTGTCGAGGGCCACGGGACATCTCTCCAGCCTGACGGACAAGCCGACGGTGAGCCTGGTCGACGGGCTCGCCCGCGCGCTCGAAGAGCAGCGTCCCTCATGGCTGGCCGAGACGAGCGAATCGCGGGGCAACGCAGCGACGGCGTAGGGATCAACGCGTAGCCCCGATCCGTTGTCGGCGTTCTCGACCGCGGCCGAAGGGCCACCTTCGGCCGCGGCATCCTGCTCGTCGCATATCGATATATGATTGACACGTCAACTATATCGAATGTCTAGGGAGAACAATGAACGAGCAGCAGATCATCGCCGTCGCGGGGGCCACGGGCGCGCAGGGTGGCGGCGCAGCCCGCGCCATCCTCGCCGACCCCGAGCACCGTTTCGCCGTGCGCGCCCTCACCCGCGACCCCGAATCGGCGGCGGCGAAGCAGCTCGCCGACCTGGGCGCCCAGGTCGTGCGCGCCGACTTCGGTGACGAGGCCAGCACACGCGCCGCGCTCGAAGGGGCATACGGTGCCTTCTTCGTCACCAACTTCTGGGCCCATGGCTCGGCCGACCGCGAGCTCGCCGAGATCGGTGTGCTCGCGCGCTCGGCCAAGGCGGCGGGGCTCCAGCACGTCGTATGGTCGACGCTCGAAGACACCCGCGACCTGCTGCCCCTCCACGACGATCGCATGCCCGTGCTGCAGGACCGCTTCAACGTGCCGCACTTCGACGCCAAGGGCGAGGGCAACGATCTCTTCGCCGCCGAGGGTGTGCCCACCACGGTCCTCAACACGACGTTCTTCTACCAGGGGTTCGCCAAAGACCTCGCCCCGCAGCGCGGCGAAGACGGGGCGCTCACCCTGACCCTGCCGTTCGAAGACGGCAAGCTGCTCGCCGGCGTGGATGTCGATGACATCGGTCGCACGGCGTTCGCCATCCTCGCCGCCGGCGACCAGTACATCGGTCAGACCGTGGGCCTGGCGGGCGACCACCTGACCGGAGCGCAGTATGCCGAGCAGCTCGGCGAGGCGATCGGAGAGCCCGTGCGCTTCCAGTCGGTGCCGTACGACATCTTCCGGGGCTTCGGCTTTCCCGGTGCGGATGAGATCGCCAACATGTTCCAGTACTACGGCGACTTCGAGGCCGAGTTCATCGGCGCCCGCGATCTCGAGCAGGCGCGCCGGCTCAACCCCGACCTCAAGAGCTTCGCCGCGTGGGCCCGAGAGAACGCCGATTCGCTGCGCGTCGCCTGATCACCGGGTCGCCCGATGATCACCGATCCTCGGGCGACCCGTTCAGGTGCGTGTCAAGGGCCCGCATCGCGTCGTCGATGGCCGCGAGCTGGCGCGCGTCCAGGGCCGCGACGAACGTGTCGTGGATCGTGTGCAGGTGCGCCGGTGAGGCCTTTCTGAACATGGCCGCGCCCGTGGGGGTCAGGGCGATCACCGCGCCGCGGCTGTCGTCGACGGCGGTCTCGCGAGTGACGAGGCCGCGCTTCTCCATCCGCCCGAGGTGATGCGAGAGCCGGCTGCGCTGCCAGCTGATGTGCTCGGCGAGCTGAGATGAGCGCATGCGCCGATCGGGCTGCTCGAACAGCGCGACCAAGACCGCGTAGTCGCCGGTCGACAGGGCCGAGTCGTCCTGCAGCTGCACCGCCACGATGTTCTTGAGCCGCTCGGACGTCTCGGCGAATGACCGCCAGACCCGCAGCTGCTCGGCCGTGGGCGACCTTCGCGAAGACTGATCTGCGCCACCAGGATTCATCTCGCCCCTCTCGGCCGCTCCCGCACTCCGCCCCCAGACTATGCGCGGATGCGGCGGCCACGGCGTGTGCCTGTGGTGTCGGCCTGCGGTGTCTGCGTGTGCCGTCTGCTTCCGGCGCAGCCGATAGTCTGAGGGCCGACCCACGACCGCACCCTCACCACTTGAGCAGGACGAACATGAAGATCGCAGTCATCGGCGGCACAGGGCTCATCGGTTCCGCCTTGGTCCGGCACCTCGAGGCCATTCCCGCAACCGACGTGGTCGTCATCGCACGCTCCACCGGCGTGGACGTGCTCGATGCCGACCAGCTCGCACAGGCGCTCGAGGGTGTCAGCGCGGTGATCGACGTCATCAACACCGGCGCCGTGACGCGCGACGACTTGGTGTCGTTCTTCTCTGCCAGCACTGCGGCCCTCCTGCATGCAGAGGCCGCGGTGGGCGTGCAGCACCACGTGCTGCTGTCGATCATCGGTGTCGATCAGGCTCCCGAGGAGGCGCATTTCGCCGGAAAGCTCGCACAGGAGAACCTGGTGCGAAGCGCCTCGGTGCCCTACACGATCGTGCGGGCGACCCAGTTCTTCGAGTACGCCGAGATGGCCGTCGGATGGGGGCTCGACGGCGAGACCTCGCACATCCCGCCGTTGCTCATGCAGCCGATCTCGCTCGCAGACACCGCGAGGATGCTGGCGGATGCTGCGGCCGGCGCGCCAGCCAACGGCATCATCGAGATCGCCGGGCCCGAGCGGCACGACCTGGTGGATGTGGCGCGTCGCACGCTGGCCGCAAGCGGTCAGCACCTCGTGCTCGACCCTTCATGGGATGAGAGCGGCACCGGCACCGAGATGGCCGGCAACCTCCTGCTTCCGCACGAGGGTGCCCTGATCGGCACCGATACCCTTCAGCAGTGGTTGGACGAGCGCTCCTCGACGCGATGACGACGTGACCAGGTGCTCGCGCTGATCGACTGAGGCTGCGTCAGAGCGCCGCGAGCGAATCGAGCAGATCCTCCGCAGCCCGAAGCGGGCCGCGGAGATCCTGATCCTCGTGATGCGGTTGCAGCGCGCGGATGTCGACCCCCGCGGGCGCGAGGGCGGGCGGCAGGTGGACCTCGAGCTGAGAGAGCAGGCGCGAGATCGCGAGAAGCTCGCACGCGAGGATGACTCGGTAAGAGGCGACGGCGCGTTCCAGCTGCGCCACACCCTGGGTCGCAAAGCTGGCGTCCTCTTCAGCGCCTCTGGACAGCACGATCGTCCCCAGCGATGCGGGGCTCGCGGCATTGCGGATCTCGGCGAGCGCTCCGGCCGCCGTGTACTCCAGCATCATCAGCCCGGACGAACCCGCCGGCCCGGTCGCGAGGAACGGGGCCAGCCCGGTGAACGCCGGCTCGTTGGTGAGCCGGAGGAGGGCATGGACATTGGTTGCAGACTGCGCGACGGCCAGATTCGTCGCATCGAGGTCGAGCGCGAGCTGGGCTTGGAAGAACGCGCCGTGGTGCGTGGCCGTCCGCGCCTGGATGTCGAAGACGGGGTTCTCCTGTGCCGCATTGAGCACGCGGTGAAGCTGCGAGTCCAGTCGCTCGAGGGCGGTCAGCAGCGCCGCCTGCGTGATGGGGTAGACCCGAAGCCCGAAGGGATCCTGGATGCGCGCGGGCGTCCAGGACGCCCCGTCCAGTAGCGCCCGAACCTCAGCCCCGACGTCGTGGACGTGTGGGGCGGCGGCAGCTGACCCCGCCGTGTCGGAAACGAAGGAGGGGTTGGCCCGGAGCGCGACCGCGGCCAGCGCGAACGCGACTCGTCCCGCGCGATCGAGTCGGCGCATGTCGGCGGACGCGAGAATACCTCGCCCGATCGTGAGGGCGCTGCTGCTGAGGAAGGGCAGCGCGCTGTCGACACCCCAGCGGAGCGCGTGGATCGGCGATCCGGCGCTGCGCTCACCCGCCAACGACAGACCGAGGGCGGCGAGCGCGGCGAGATCTGCGGTGCCGATCGAGCCGACCGTGCCGATCTCGGCCACGGCGCCGCTGTTCAGCGTGTCGGCGAGAGCCGACAAGACAGCGGGATCGATCCCCGATCCCACTCGTGCGAGCTGGGCGAGCCGCGTCGCGACGAACGCTCGCACCGTTCGCGCCGGGAGCAGGTCACCCGTGTCGGTGGCGTGACTTCGGACCAGACGCAACCCGTGATCGGACAGCTCGGTGACCGAGGTCTCTCTGTTCGCACCCACGCCGGTCGATCTGCCGTACGTCGGCGTGGTCTTCGCGATCTCGTCGGCCATGGCCGCGGCGTCAGCGATCGATCGCAGCACATCCGCGGTGAGCCGCACCGGGAGGCCGTCCGCGATCGCGACCACATCTGCCAGAGAGACGGGCACGTCGACATCGAAGGTGATGGGGGCTCGACGCCCCGCCGAATTGCTCACACGCACACTCTTGCGCACAAATTTGCCTTTTGTCTTCGTTTCATAGGGTGGCACGTGTATTTTACTGAGTGGAAACACTGGATGACCGCCGGTGAAACAACATGTTCCTATCGTCAGAGTTGTCGATTTTGGAAAGGCTCCCCATGAGCGAACAGTCCACACGCACTGTGGAACGAGCACTGATACTGCTGGCGAACGTGTGCGAGCAGGGCAGCGCGTCGCTCGCGGACGCCTCCCGGGCCGCCGGCCTTGCGCCCAGCACCGCCCTCCGACTTCTTCGCACTCTCGAGGCGAGCGGCTTCGTTCGTCGTGACGACGAGGGAAGCTACCGTGCCGGCTCGCGGCTGATGCAGCTGGGTGCGCAGGCACTCGGCCACGAGTCACTCATCGACATCTGCCACGACGAGATGGTGGGCCTCGAGGAGGCCACGGGCGAGTCCGTCTACCTGAGCGTCGAGGGACACGCGGCATCCGCCCTCTACATCAGCATCATCGAAGGGTCCCACTCCGTCCGCCACGCGAACTGGGTGGGTCGCACGATCCCGCTCGCCGGGTCGGCGGCAGGACTGGTACTCGGCGGCGAGACCCCCCACGCGGGGTTCGTCATCGTCGAGCGCGGCATCGAGCGCGACGTGACTGCGCTCGCTGCTCCCATCACGGCCGCGGGTCGCATCGTCGCAGCCATCAGCATCCTCGTACCGTCCTACCGCCTGACGGAGAAATCCGCTCAGCAATGCGGCGTCCTCCTGGCCACCGCCGCCCGCCGTCTCTCGGCCGGGCTCACCAATGGAACCGCCCTTTAGGAGCGAACATGATCCGATTCGAAAGCGTCTCCAAGGTCTACGACGACGGCACGACCGCCGTCGACAGCCTCGATCTGGAAGTCCCGACCGGCAGCCTTCTCGCCCTGGTCGGACCATCCGGATGCGGCAAGACGACCTCCCTGCGCATGATCAACCGACTGATCGATCCCACCAGCGGGACCATCACTCTGGACGGCATGGATGTGCTCAGCACCGACAGAGTCACCCTCCGCCGCAAGATCGGGTACGTCATCCAGCACGCGGGGCTGTTTCCGCATCGCACGGTCGTCGACAACGTCGCGGCGCTTCCGCGGCTGCTCGGCGGTGACAAAAAGAAGACCCGCACGCGCGCTCTGGACCTGCTCGAACTGGTCGGCCTCGACGGCCGATTCGCGAACCGCTACCCCTGGCAGCTGTCGGGTGGTCAGCAGCAGCGCGTCGGGGTCGCTCGCGCACTCGCGACAGACCCGCCCTTCCTTCTGATGGACGAACCGTTCAGCGCGGTCGACCCCATCGTGCGCGCACAGCTCCAGGACGAGTTCCTTCGACTCCAAGGCGAGATCGGCAAGACCATCGTGATGGTCACGCACGATATCGATGAAGCACTCAAGCTGGGCGATCGCGTCGCGGTTCTGCGCACCGGCGGAGTGCTCGCCCAGTTCGGCACCCCGCTCGAGCTGCTCACTCAACCGGTCGACACGTTCGTGGCCGATTTCGTGGGCGGCGCCCGCGGCTATCGGGCGTTGGGTTTCGACCGCCTGCCGGGCGAAACCGCCCTCACCCCGCACGCCCCGGTAAAGCTCGGCGAGAGCGTACGGGGTCGCGGGTGGGTCGTCGTCGTCGACGACACCGCTCAGCCCATCGGCTGGGTCGACGGCAGCCGCACCGATACGGCGTCGGTCGCGACGCTGCATCGGACCTCGCGCTTCCTGCCGCGCACGGCGTCTGCTCGCGAACTCCTCGACGGCGCGCTGGCAAGCCCCGGCGGCGCCCTCGGGATCATCGACGCCGACGGCGTATTCGTCGGCGTGCTCACCGCCACGACCGTCGTCGGGTCCGTACAGGGAGTGGCCGCATGAGCATCGACTGGATCTGGGCGAATCTGCAGCAGGTCTGGACGCTGTTCGTCAACCACATCTGGCTGACGCTCATCCCCACCGTTCTCGGTCTGATCATCGCGATCCCCCTCGGCTGGTGGGCGCACCGCTGGCGTCGCGGCGGAGTGGTCATCATCGGCACGGCAGGGCTCCTGTACACGATCCCCTCGCTCGCGCTTTTCATCCTGCTGCCGGCGGTCCTCGGCACACGGGTACTCGATCCGCTGAACATCATCATCGCGCTCACCGTCTATACGGTCGCCCTTCTCGTGCGCGTGGTCTCGGACGGCCTCAGTTCGGTACCGCACGAAACCGTCGCGGCCGCCGAAGCGATGGGCTACCGCGGGTGGCAGCGGCTCTTCCTGGTCGAGATTCCCGTCGCCGTCCCCGTGATCATCGCGGGGCTGCGGGTGGCGGTCGTCTCCAACGTCAGCATCGTCACGATGGCCGCGCTGATCGGCATCCCACAGCTGGGCACGCTCTTCACGCAAGGCTTCCAGCTCCGCCTGTTCGTCCCGCTGATCCTGGGCATCCTTCTGTGCGTCGTGCTCGCCGTGATCTTCGACCAGCTACTGATCCGCATCGGCCGCATCGCGACGCCGTGGCGGCGGAAGGATGTGCCCGCATGACCGTGTTCGAATGGCTCACCGATCCTGCGAATTGGGCGGGGCCACGCGGCATCCCGGTGGAGATCGGCTATCACCTGCTGTACACCGTCATTTCTCTCGCCATCGCGAGCGCGATCGCCATCCCACTCGGCATCTTCATCGGCTTCACCGGCAAGGGCGAGGCCATCGTGGCCGGATCGGCCAACGCGCTTCGGGCACTGCCCACCCTGGGACTGCTGGTGCTGCTGTTCCTCGTCTTGGCACCCGTGATCGCCGGTCAACTGGTGTTCGTCGTTCCCACCATCATCGTGCTGGTACTGCTCGCGATCCCCCCGATCCTGACCGGCACCTACACCGGCATCCAATCCGCGGACGAAGCGGCCGTCGACGCCGCGCGAGGCATGGGATACACCCGCACGCAGATCCTCTGGCGGGTGCAGATGCCCGGCGCAATGCCCCTGCTGCTCTCGGGCCTGCGCGGATCGACCCTGCAGGTCGTTTCCACCGCCACGGTCGCGGCCTACCTCGGCCTGCAGGGCCTCGGCCGCTACATCATCGACGGCCGCGCGCAGGCGGACTTCGCCCAGATGGCCGGCGGCGCGCTGCTGGTGGCGCTCCTCGCCCTCACTCTCGAATTCGTCTTCAGCATCCTCGGCAGGGTGCTGGTCTCGCCCGGCCTCCGGCGCACCACGCGCCGCCGGCGCCCTGATCCCACCGACACAGCCACCGCCGCGCTCACCACCCTGACCGCCGCGGCGAAATGACCGACACACCCCGTCGGCCGCTGTTGCACACCGCACCAAGACCCGAACGTTCCCTCTCCCGAAAGGCACTCACATGCGAAAGCTCTCCCTCGCGACACTGTCCGCGGCATCCGTCGCCGTCGCCCTCGTCCTGACCGGTTGCGCGACCGGCGACCAGGCACTCTCCGGCGGCGACGCGGGCGGCTCGTCCGGCGACGAGATCATCATCGGCTCGGCCGACTTCGCCGAAAGCCAGCTCATCGCCAGCATCTACTCGCTCGCGTTGCAGGACGCGGGCGTCAAGGTGAAGGAGCAGTTCAACATCGGCAGTCGCGAAGTGTATATCGCCGCCCTGAAGGACGGATCGATCGACCTGATCCCCGAATACTCCGGTGCACTGCTGAAATACCTCGACAAGGAGTCCGAGGCATCCACCAGCGAGGATGTCGTCGCCGAACTGACCAAGGCCCTCCCGGAGGGCATAGAGGCATATGAGATCTCGAAGGCGGAAGACAAGGACATCCTCGCCGTCACCGAAGAGACCGCGAAGAAGTACAACCTCACCACAATCTCCGACCTAAAACCGGTAGCTTCCGAGCTCACCCTGGGTGGCCCCGCAGAATGGGCGACCCGCGTGAACGGTGTCGTGGGACTCCGCGACGTGTACGGCCTCGAATTCAAGGAGTTCACGAGCCTCGATGCGGGCGGACCCCTCACGATCACCGCGCTTCTAAATGGCCAGATCCAGGTCGCCGACGTCTTCAGCACCGATCCTGCGCTCACGACGAACAACCTCGTCGCGCTCGAGGATGACAAGTCGCTCTTCGCCGCGGAGAACATCATTCCGGTGATCTCGTCGGCGAAGTCGACCGACACCGTGAAGAAGACGCTCGACGCCGTATCGGCCGCCCTCACCACCGACGCGCTCATCGAGATGAACGGCCAGGCTGCGGAAGGCAAGAGCCTCAGCGAGATCGCTCGGGCCTGGCTCGACTCGTCCGGCGTCTGACTGCTCCGCGCGACCCCTCCAGATCCACCCGCTACACCGAAGGAAACCGATGTCCCGCGAGATCCGTGCCGCACGCGGCAACACCCTGGTCGCCAAGAGCTGGCAGACCGAGGCCGCCATGCGCATGCTCATGAACAACCTCGACCCCGAGGTCGCCGAGCACCCAGAAGACCTGGTCGTCTACGGCGGCACCGGCCGCGCCGCCCGATCCTGGGATGCGTACGATGCCATCGTCCGGACGCTGGAGACACTGGAATCGGACGAGACCCTGCTCGTGCAGTCCGGAAAACCCGTCGGGGTCTTCCGGACGCACGACTGGGCGCCGCGCGTGCTGATCGCGAATTCCAATCTCGTGGGCGACTGGGCGAACTGGCCGGAGTTCCGCCGGCTCGAAGCGCTCGGTCTGACCATGTACGGGCAGATGACTGCGGGATCCTGGATCTACATCGGCACGCAGGGGATCCTGCAGGGCACGTACGAGACCTTCGCCGCGGTGGCGCAGTCACTCGGCCGCGAGTCGCTCGCGGGCACCCTCACCCTCACTGGTGGCGCGGGGGGCATGGGCGGCGCCCAGCCCCTCGCGGTCACCATGAACGGCGGCGCGGCGCTCGTCGTCGATGTCGACGAGTCGCGCCTTGCCCGTCGGGTGGATCACGGCTATCTCGATGAATATTTCACCGATCTGGACGCAGCGCTGGAAAGAGTCCTCGCGGCGAAGGCGGCGGGCGAGGCGCTGTCGGTCGGCATCGCGGGCAACGCCGCGACCATTTTCGCGGAGCTGCTCGAGCGAGCGGTTCCCATCGACATCGTGACCGATCAGACCAGCGCGCACGATCCGCTCGCCTACCTGCCCGAAGGCATCGCCTTCGAGGAGTGGAAGGCCGCCGCCGACGCAGACCCCGAGGGATTCACCACGCGGTCGCGTCGCAGCATGGCCAAGCAGGTCGAGGCGATGGTCGGGTTCCAGGATGCCGGTGCCGCCGTCTTCGACTACGGCAACTCGATCCGCGCCGAGGCGCAGCTCGCCGGTTACGACCGCGCGTTCGCATTCCCCGGCTTCGTCCCGGCCTACATCCGCCCGCAGTTCGAAGAGGGTCGCGGTCCCTTCCGCTGGGCGGCCCTGTCGGGAGACCCCGCAGACATCGCTGCGACCGATCGCGCCGTGCTCGAACTCTTCCCCGAAGACAAGGCCCTCGCACGATGGATCACGCAGGCATCCGAGAAGGTGCACTTCGAAGGACTGCCCGCGCGAATCTGCTGGCTTGGCTACAAGGAGCGTCATATTGCGGGGCTCAAGTTCAATGAGATGGTCGCCTCGGGTGAGATCTCGGCCCCGATCGTGATCGGCCGCGACCACCTCGATTCCGGCTCGGTGGCCTCGCCCTACCGCGAGACCGAAGCCATGAAAGACGGTTCCGACGCGATCGCCGACTGGCCGCTGCTGAACGCGCTGCTGAACACCGCCTCCGGCGCGACCTGGGTGTCCATTCACCACGGAGGCGGTGTCGGCATCGGTCGCAGCATCCACGCCGGCCAGGTCACCGTCGCCGACGGCACCGCTCTGGCTGCGCAGAAGCTCGAGCGCGTGCTCACCAACGACCCCGGCACGGGTGTGATGCGTCACGTCGACGCCGGCTACGAGCACGCCGCCGACATCGCAAGGGAACGGGGCCTTCGGGTACCGATGTGGGAGGGCGAGTGACTGAGCCGGTGACCGAGTTCGACGCCCTCGGGCTCCTTCGGGAGATCGAGGACATCGGGCGCGATCCGCGGCGGGGCGGCTATTCGCGGCATCTTCTCGATGACGCCGACCGCGATCTGCGCGACTGGTTCATCGAACGTGCGGTGCGCCTCGGGCTCGAGGTCACGATCGACCGCAACGCCAATCTCTGGGCGTGGTGGGGCACGCCCGGCCCCGACGCGTTCGTGACCGGCAGTCACCTGGATTCGGTGCCCGGCGGAGGAGCCCACGACGGACCACTCGGTGTCGTCAGCGCGCTGGCCGCAGTCGAACGCTTGCAGGCCCAAGGGTTCGTGCCCACCCGACCGATCGCCGTGGTCGTGTTCGCCGAAGAGGAGGGCTCTCGCTTCGGCATCGCCTGTCTCGGGTCCAGGCTCCTGTCGGGCGCGATCACCCCCTCCCGCTTCGGAGAACTGACGGATGCTGCGGGCCGGCGCTTCGTCGATGTGGCACGTGACGCATCTCTCCCCGACCCGGGCTATGACGCCGAATCGCTCGCGCGCATCGGCGTGTACGTCGAATTGCACGTCGAACAGGGCAAGGGCCTGATCGATCTCGGCGCGCCCGTCGCGGTCGGTTCATCGATCCTCGAGCACGGGCGCTGGCGCATCGACGTGCGCGGCCAGGGCAATCACGCGGGAACGACCGAGATCGCCGATCGACGCGACCCGATGCTTCCGGCCGCGGCCGCCGTGCTCGCCGCCCGCCGTGCCGCGGGCCTCCGCAGCGGCTCGCGCGCCACGATCGGCCGGCTCGAGCCGGTGCCCGGCGGCACGAACGTGATCGCGTCGCGGGTATCGGCGTGGATGGATGTGCGGGCCGAGACCGAGAAGGACACTCGCGACATCGTGGCCGAGGTTCAGGCCGCTGTCGCCGACGCCGCCGCCGCCGAAGGCTGCGACGCATCCGTCGTCGAGGAATCGTACAGCGGCGAAGTGCGGTTCGACCCGCAGCTGCGCGACCGCATCGCCGCCACCCTCGGCGCCGTCCCGGTGCTGCCCACCGGTGCCGGTCACGACGCCGGAGTGCTCGCCGCGCACGTGCCGACCGCCATGCTGTTCGTCCGAAATCCGTCGGGGATCTCGCACGCTCCGGAAGAGGGCGCGGATGACGCGGCCGTGCACGCCGGCGTCGACGCCCTCGTGCGCACCATCGAGGATCTCGCGTGAAGATCTGGGTCGACCGTCTGCTTCGTGAGGGAGTGGTGGAGCGAGGCGTGCTGTTCGAAGCGGATGCTGCGGGCCTGGTGGTATCCGAAGACTCCGCTGTCGACGCGCCCCCCGACGCCGCGTCGCTCGATCTGGCGACTCCCGGTTTCGCGAACGCGCACTCCCACGCCTTCCATCGCGCCCTGCGCGGACGCACCCACCAGTCCGGCTCGTTCTGGACCTGGCGCGAGCTCATGTACCGCGCCGCCGGCCGTCTCACCCCAGACTCCTATCGCGCTCTTGCGGCCGCGGTGTTCTCGGAGATGGTCGCAACGGGATGGACGAGCGTCGGCGAGTTCCATTACGTCCACCACCGCCCCGACGGCAGTGCCTACCCCGACCACGCGATGGAGATCGCGCTCGCGGACGCGGCGGCCGAGGCGGGCATCCGGCTCGTGCTGCTGGACACCTGCTACCTCGCGGGGGGAATCGGCAGACCCCTGTCGAAGGAGCAGACCCGCTTCGGCGATGCCGATGTCGACGAGTGGCTGAGTCGCTGGCGCTCGCTGCACGAGGCTCTCGACGGCCGTTCACCGCTCGTGACGCTCGGCGCCGCGCTGCACTCCGTGCGCGCGGTTCCGCGAGAGGCGCTGGCCCGTGTCGCCCGGGAACTGCCCAGCGACATTCCGCTTCACATCCACCTGTCCGAGCAGCCCGCCGAGAATGAGGACTGCGTCGCGGCGTTCGGTCACACGCCTACCGAGCTACTCGCCGCAGAAGGAGTCCTTGCGCCGCGGTTATCGGTCGTGCATGCCACCCATCTCACCGAGAACGACATCCGTCTGCTCGGCGAGGCGGGGGTGCACGCGGTCTTCTGCCCCACCACCGAGGCCGATCTCGGCGACGGTATCGGGCCGGCGATCGAGCTGATGGATGCGGGAGTCGACATCGCCATCGGATCCGACCAGAACGCCGTCATCGATCCGCTGCTGGAGTTGCGCGGCCTCGAAGCGGGCGAGAGGCTGCGGTCGCTCCGACGCGGCCGCATCGCGCCCGAACGACTCTGGCGCATCGGATCGGCCCACGGATACGCATCGCTCGGTCTTGCCGCGCCCGCGCGGGTCAGTGGTCCGCTGGATCTGGTCGAACTCGATGCGGGTTCCCTTCGCACGGCCGGCAGCAGGAGCGAGCAGCTGCCGCTGACCGCCACCGGCGCAGACGTCCGCCGTACGATCGTGGGCGGCCGCGTCATCACGCACGATCAGACCAGCATCGCCGAGCGCCTCCAGCGCGGCATCACCGCACTGTTCGAGGAGGATAGATGACCACAGAACTTGTCACCGGCATCAGCGAACTGACCACGAACGATCCGGAACGCGGGGGCCTACTCGGGCGGGTGAAGAACGCCGCCGTCGTGATCGATGGCGACACCATCGCGTGGGTGGGGCCTGCCGCCGATGCCCCCGCAGCCGATACGCGCACCGATCTCGGCGGCCGCGCCCTGCTGCCCGGCTGGGTCGATTCCCACACGCACCTCATCTTCTCCGGCGACCGGTCCGAGGAGTTCGAATACCGGATGGCGGGCAACGCCTACCAGGCCGGCGGCATCCGCACGACCGTCCGCGCGACGACGGAAGCATCCGACGAGCAGTTGCGCGCGGGCCTCGCCGCGCGCCGTCGCACGGCACAGCGCAACGGCACGACGTGGATGGAAGTGAAGACCGGCTACGGACTCGATGTCGCCCAAGAGACGCGACTCGCGCGCCTCGCGGCCGAGGTGACGTCCGATGTCACATTCCTCGGTGCACATGTCGTTCCTCCCGACACGCATGCCGACGACTACGTCGCCCTCGTGGTGGGCGACATGCTCGCCGCGGTCCTGCCCTACGTCGCGTGGATCGACGTGTTCTGCGAGCGCGGCGCGTTCGATCCCGACCAGTCGCGGACCGTCTTGGAGGCAGGCAGAGCGGCGGGTCTGGGGCTGCGCGTTCATGGCAATCAGCTCGGCGAGGGCGATGGCGTGAGGCTGGCGGTGGAATTGGGCGCGGCATCCGTCGACCACTGCAACCACCTCGGTCCGCGCGACATCGAGGCACTCGGCTCGGGCGGCACGGTTGCCACGCTGCTGCCCGCGTGCGATCTCAGCACGCGTGAGCCGTTTCCGCCCGCTCGTGCACTGCTGGATGCCGGAGCGACGATCGCGCTGGCGAGCAACGGCAACCCGGGTACCTCGAACACCACGTCGATGGCGTTCTGCGTGGCGACGGCTGTGCTGCAGATGCACCTGACGATCGAGGAGGCGATCTGGGCGGCCACCGCTGGGGGCGCACGGGCTCTTCGCCGTGATGGCGGAGATTCGCCGATCGGCGCGATCATCCCCGGCCACCGTGCCGATCTGCACGCGATCGACGCGCCGTCGGTGTCACACTTCGCATACCGCCCCGGAATGGACCTCACCTACGACGTCTGGGCGAGGGGACGGCGATCTTCGACCTCGCCTAGCCCCTAGGGCTCTGGATGCAGGCCGCGGTGTCCACCAGCGCATCGGTGAAACGCTCGGCGTCGATGTCTACGCCCAAGCCACTGGCCGTGGGAACCGTCGACCGGCCGCCCTGGAGTTGGTCCACCCCTGCGCCCAACTGCGGGGTGGTGACGGTTGCGAAGTTCGTGACACCGGTGAGCAACTCCGGCTGCGCCCCGGCGCCGACGGCGGCTATCTGAGCCGTCGCCAGCGAACTGCCCCAGGTGTCATCGACCGTGAAGGTCATGCCGAGAGCTTGCGCCGCATCACGCATGAGCCGCGCCTTAGTGAGACCGCCCACCCGGCTCGGCTTGAGATTGATCCCGGTGGCACCAACGACGTGTCGGGCGTGCACGAGGTCGGCGAAGGTCACGACGCTCTCGTCGAGGATGAGCGGGAGGTTCGTGTGCGCGCGCAGCTCGGCGCAATCCGCCATGGAGCGGCACGGCTGCTCGAGCCGCACGGGCAGATCGGCGAGCCGGTTCGCCGCGATCAGCGCTGAGGTGAGGGTCCACCCGCCGTTCGCGTCGACCAGCACGGTGCAATTCGGTCCGACCGCGTCGACGACCGCGCGGACGCGGTCAGAGTCTTCGACCGGGTCGTCGCCGACCTTGACCTGGAAGACGCGAAAACCAGCGCGAAGCTCGTCAACCGCGTGCCGCGCCTGGGTCTCGGCACCCGCAACGGGCAATGACGTGAACAGCGGCAGCGTGTCGGTGAGCCGCCCGCCGAGCAACTCGCTGACCGGCAGGTCGACCACCTTCCCGAAGATGTCCCAACACGCGGAGTCGAGGGCGGCTTTCGCGGGATTGTTCGCCAGCAGTTGATGGTCCATGATTCGGCCGACGGCGCCGAGATTGCGAGGATCCTGCCCGATCAGCGCCGGAGCGAGAACGCCCAAGGCCGCCAACTCGCCCTCGAAGAACGACGGAAGATACGTGCGCCCGTGGGGACAGATCTCACCCCACCCGGTGATGCCTCGGTCGGTGTCGATCCGCACGACCAACGAGCGCTGTGAACTCGCCGCCCGTCCGCCGGAGATGCCGTACACACCATCGCGGTAGGCGGCATCGTAGGTGAAGACCTGAACGCGCGTGATCCGCATGCGATCAACGTTACTTCGTCCGCGTCGACCTCTGAGCGAGAGTCCGCATAGGATTCAGCGAGCATCACATTGCGGGTGACGGAGCGAGCGGGGCGAGCACGTGAATCGGCGCATCGAGCTCACGCTGCACAAGCCCTGGTTCGCGCTCTACGGCGGGGTCAGGCCGACGCTGGTGATCGGCGGGCGCGGACAGCCCGTGCAGTGGGGTCTCGGCACGTGGCAGGTGCCGGCGGATGAGGCGGTGGTGATCGGTGTGTTCCTCTTCAACCGGCTATGGCGATTCGGTCAGGCGGAGTTCGTCCTCGAGCCGAGTCACCCGCCATCACTCGAATACCGCGCACCGGCGCTTCCGTTCTTGCGCGGCGGATTTCACTAGGAGCCCCCGATGACCGTCGGAACACCAGCATCCCCCCGCCGCTTCACTTCCCTCGCAGCCGTGCGATGGGTCAACGGCGGCGGGGTCACGACGACTCTTGCCGCGGGTTCTGCATCGGACTTCGCGCGCGGCGACGTGTTCGCGTTGGACGGAGCGCGGTCGTTCGCCGCCGACTGGCGGCTCAGCATCGCGCGGATCGACGGACCGTCGGCCTTCTCGGTGCTGCCGGGGTTCGACCGGGTCTTCGTCGTTCTCGAGGACGACCCGGTAGAGCTCCTGATCGACGGCAGCCTGGTCATCGCCGAGCCGGATGTGCCGATCGCGTTCCCGGGCGAAGCGATTGTGAGTTCACACTCGAGCGGATCATCGCGCGATCTCAATCTGTTCCTGCGGCGCGGTGTGGTCACGGGGGCGCTCCGCATCGGCGAGCACGTCGCGGGGAGTTCGGCGCCCGCGGCATCCGCCGGTTCGGCGCCCGCGCTCGTCGTGCATCTGCCGACGGGCGATCACTGGTGGTCGGCCGAAAACGCCTCACCCTCGTTGCACGCGGCGGTCGTCACGATCGCGGCGGTGTGAGCACCCGGTGACCCGCGACGCGGCTACTCCACGAGCTTTCCGACGACCGACACCTCGCGCATCAGGTCGCTGATTTCGGCGGGGATCGGCGGGATCTCTTCGCGCTGGATGCCGGTGCTCGGCGACCAGACGAGGTTGACCTGCAGCGCGGGGTCGAGCTCGGGATAGTCACTGCGGTTGTGGCATCCGCGTGTCTCACGTCGTTCGAGGGCGGCTTCGAGCGTGGCCCGTGCGGCCAGTGCCGCGGATTTCAGGTCGAATGCGTGGGCGAGATCGTGGTACCCCGCGATATCGGGGTGCACGCCGATGCCCGCCATCCGCGACTCGATCCGGTCGAGTTCTGCCAGGCCCGCCAGCAGGCCCTCTTCATCTCGCACGACACCGGCGTGCTCGGTCATCGTGTTCCTGATGGCACGCTGCAATGCCCGGACGTTCTCCGTGCCGTCGGCTGCGAGCAGGTCTGCGATGTCGGCTCGGGCCGTCGCGACTGCGGCGGCCGACCGAGTCTGCGCGGGCAGCGACGCGGCGTAGGCGGCGGCCGCCTGCCCGACGATGCGCCCGAAGACCAGGAGTTCGATCAACGAGTTGCCGCCGAGCCGGTTGGCTCCGTGCAGGCCGGAGGACGCCTCGCCGATGGCGTAGAGGCCGGGCACGTCGGTCGCGTGATCGGATGAGCGCACCCACACCCCACCCATCGAGTAGTGCGCGGTCGGCGCGATCTCGATGGGGTCGGTGGTGATGTCGAGCATCTGCAGTTCGAGCATCGTCTGGTAGACGCGCGGCAGCCTCGTCATGATGGTCTCGCGGGGCAGGTGCGACACGTCCAGCCACACGCCGCCGTTCGGCGTCCCTCGACCTTCTTTGATCTCGGTGTAGCAGGCCAGCGCGACGCGATCGCGAGTGGAGAGTTCGAGCCGCTCCGGGTCGTACCGGTGCATGAAGCGCTCGCCGATGCCGTTGCGCAGGATGCCGCCCTCACCCCGCGCGGCTTCCGAGATGAGGGTGCCGGCGGCGTTCTCGGGTTCGATGATGCCGCTCGGGTGGAATTGCACGAGCTCGGGGTCACGGAGTCGGCCACCGGCTTCGACCGCAAGTCGGAACGAGTCTCCGGTGTTCTCGTCGCGGCGCGACGATGTGCGACGCCAGATGCGGTTGTGGCCGCCGGCGGCGAGGATGACGGCGTCGGCGTGGATCAGATAGCGCGTCCCGTCTTCGAGGTCGAAGCCGTAGGCGCCGAAGACGGCCCCGTCATCGTTGACCAGGATGCGCGTGACATAGATCGTGTCGAGGATGCGGACGTCGAGCTGGGCTGCTCGATTGACGAGGGTGCGCTGGATCTCGAGACCGGTGTAGTCGCCCGCGAACGCCGTCCGCCGGTAGGTGTGTGCGCCGAAGAAGCGCTGCGAGATGCGCCCGTCCTCCTCGCGCGCGAACGGCATGCCATAACGTTCCAGGTCGTCGATGCCGCGCGCCGCGCCAGAGGTCACGATCTCCACCGTGTGGGGATTGGCGAGCAGGTAGCTCTCTTTCAGGGTGTCCGCAGCATGCTGCTGCCAGGTATCGTCGGCGTCCATCGTGCCCAGGGCCGCGTTGATGCCGCCGGCTGCGAGGGAGGTGTGCGCGTCCGATTTGGCACGCTTGCCGAGCACGAGCACATCGACGCCGCCCTCGGCGAGTTCGATCGCTGCCCGCAGGCCCGAGCCTCCGGCGCCGATCACGAGGACAGTGGTGGACAGCTGGCGTTCTGAAATGGTCACGCGTCCAGCCTCGTGCGCCGGATTGCATCTGTCCAATGCATAGTTACAATCGCTTCGATAGCGATACGCTATACAGCGTGAACCTCGAGCAGATGCGAAGCTTCGTTGCCGTTGCGCAGTTGCGCAGTTTCACGCGCGCCGCCGAGCACCTCCACCTCGCGCAACCGTCGCTCAGCCGTCAGATCTCCACCCTCGAGAACGACTTGGGCGCCGAGCTGTTCCACCGCTCGCGCGGCGGGAGCACACTGACGTTCGCCGGCGAGTCGCTCCTGCCGATGGCTCGGCGAATGCTGGCCGACGCGGATTCGATCCGCCGCGACCTCGCCGAAATCGCGGGACTCCGACGGGGGCGCGTGCGGTTGGGAGCAACACCGACTCTGTGCATCAGCCTCGTCGCCGAGGTGCTCAGCGCCTTCCGCGCCGCCCATCCGGCGATCGAGTTGCAGGTGTCCGAGCACGGATCCCGCCGTCTGCTCGAAGAACTGGCAGGTGGCGAGCTCGATCTCGCGCTCATCACGACATCTGCTGCGACGTCGACGGAGCACTTCACCGTGACCCCGCTGCTGGTCGAAGAGCTCGTGCTGATCTCCTCACGCAGCGCTGAGCCGGTGACCACGCATCCCACCGTCGACCTGGTCGACATCGCGCGCCTCCCGCAGATCGCCCTCCACTCGACCTACGACCTCCGCATCGCCACGGATGCCGCGTTCGAGGCCGCCGGGCTTCACCCCCACACCGTGATCGAGGGTGTGGAGATGGACGCGGCACTCCGCTTCGTCGAGCGAGGAATGGGTGTCGCCATCGTTCCGGCCATGGTGCTCATCGACCGACCGGGGCTGCAATCGGTGCGACTCACCGAACAACCGTTCACGCGCACGATCAGTGTCGCTCGGCCCGCCGATCTGTCTCCCACTGCGGCAGTCCGAGTCATGCAGCGCACCATCACCGACACCGCGACCGCGCTGGCCGAACAGACCGGCGCCACCCTGCAACTCGCCGGCGAAGCGCCTCAGGCCGGCGGGCGCTCTGCCGCCCAGTAGTCCCGCGGCACCGCCGCGATGAGCTGCCGGGTATACGCCTCAACCGGAGCCCGCAGCATCCGCGCCGTCTCCCCCTGCTCGATGACCCGACCGCTCTTGAGCACGAGCGTGCGTTCACAGGTCTCGCGAATGACCGCGAGGTTGTGGCTCACGAACACCATCGAAAGGGAACGCTCTGCGCGAATGCGGCGCAGCGTCTCCAGAAGCTGAGCCTGCACCGAGACATCGAGCGCGCTCGTGGCCTCATCGAGCACCAGCAGCTCGGGTTCTACGGCGAGCGCCTTCGCGATCGCCACCCGCTGCCGCTGCCCTCCGGAGAGGGCGCGCGGAACGAGACGCGCCATGTTCGGAGCCAGCCCGACGTCGCTGAGGAGATCTGCGACGCGCGACGCGACATCCACTCCCCTGCCCTGGTCGTGAAGGCGGATCATGTCGGCGATAGCCGCGCCGACCGGGATGCGAGGGTCGAGCGAGAGGTACGGATCCTGGAAGACGATCTGGGTCGACCGCGCCCGCAGCAGCCGCTCCGCCGAGCGCAGGCGACGACGCCGACCGATGGTGAGTCCGTCGACCACGATCTCGCCGGAATCGGGAGCCTCGAGCGCGACCAGCATCCGCGCGATGGTGGACTTGCCCGAGCCTGATTCACCGACGATGCCGAGACTCTCACCGCGCTGCACGGTGAACGACACATCATCGAGCGCCTGCACATCGGTCGTTCCCAGCCGATAGCGCTTGCTGATGCCGGTGACCTTCACGATGGGAACAGGCTCGGATTCCGGGGCCGACCTCTCCTGCGTCCGGGCCGGTGTCGGGCCGTCGAGCGAGGGCGTCGCGGCGAGCAGCGCTTTGGTGTACTCGGCCGACGGCTGTCCGAACACGCGCCGCACCGGGCCGTCCTCCAGAAAGCGGCCGGCTTTCATCACGTACACGCGATCGCAGAAGTCGGAGGCGAGGTTGAGGTCGTGGGTGATGAAGAGCATCCCCATCCTCCGCGCCGCTTTCTGTTCGCGCAGGATGCTGATGATCTCGGCCTGCGTCGTCACGTCGAGCGCTGTGGTCGGTTCGTCGCAGAGCAGCAGCCGAGGCTCGGTCGAAAGTGCTGCGGCGATCATGATGCGCTGCAGCATGCCGCCGGAGAACTCGTGCGGATGCCGATGCAGAGTCTCATCGGTGTCAGGCAGGCCCACGGACGCGAGCAGCCGGCGCGCGCGGCCCGATGCCTCGGTCGCCGCGACGCCGGTGTTGCGGAGCGACTCGGTGAGGAAGTCGCCGACGCGGCGCAGCGGATTGATGCCGGATCGCGGGTCTTGGAAGATCATCGATGCCACGGTGCTGCGCTGCCGGCGGAGCACGCTCGGCGACGCGCCGATCATCTCCACGCCATCCAGCAGCGCCGATCCCGACATCTGCACGCGATCGGGAAACAGGCCGAGCGCGATACGGGCGGTGAGCGACTTGCCGGATCCGCTCTCTCCGACGATGGCGACGGTCTCACCCTCGGCGACCTCGAGCGAGATCCCGTCGAGCAGGCGGAGTTCACCCAGCCGCATCCCGACGTCGTTCATACGCAGAAGTGTCACGCGCGCTTCCCTCCTGAGATGCGGTCGGCGAATTCTTGGCCGACGATGTTGACGCATACCACCACGACGACGACCGCGACGGCCGGCACGAGCGAGGGCAGAGGATGCCCCGAGAGAACGCCGGCCGCGCCGTCCCTGACCATCGAGCCCCAGTCGGAGGTAGGCGGCTGAACCCCGATGCCCAGGAAGCTGAGCGCCGCGAGATCCATGAGCACATACCCGAAGTTGAGACCGGACTGGCCGAGCACCGTCGGCGACACGTTCGGGAGCACGCGGCGAAGCGCGACCCACGGCCCGCTGAAGCCTTGCACGCGGTACGCGGCGACATAGGGGCGAGACCGCTCTGAAAGGACGAGCGAGCGCACGAGCCGGGCGACATACGGGATGTAGGCGATGCACATGGCGATGACCGGGGAAACACCGCCGGCACCGAAGATCGCCACGAAGAGGATGGCCAGCAGCAGCCCGGGGAAGCTGAACAGGATGTCGAAGATGCGCGTCAGCACCCAGTCGACCGGGCCGCCGATCCACGCTGCGACCAGGCCCAGCAGCATTCCGACGACGGTCGTGATGACGACGGTGACAGCCGGCCCGGTGAGCGAGATCCGACCACCGTAGAGGAGGCGGGAGAGGGTGTCGCGACCCGAGGCATCCGTTCCGAGCCAGTGGACCGGAGATGGCCCCGCGTACGGGTTGGCGAGGTCGAGGGCATCGGGGTCGTACGGAGCGATGAAGGGCGCGAGGATGGCCCCGGCCACGACGAGTACGAGGACGATCACGGCGAACCAGTACAGTCCGCTGCCGATCCGCAGCCCGGAGAAGCGGGTGCGGGGTGCCAGGGCGCTTCCGGCGGTCATCGGGCGGCCTCGCCCGCTGCGGCCCGCGGATCCAGCAACGGCATGAGCAGGTCGACGATCGCGTTGACCACGACGAATGCCACCACGACGATGAGCACGATGGCTTGCACGACGGGGAAGTCCTTTCGGTCGACCGCCTCGATGAGGAGGGATCCGATGCCGGAGAGCCCGAAGCTCTCCTCGACGATGGAACTGGAGACCAGCAGACCCGCGACCACCAGTCCGCTGACGGTCACGATCGGACCGAGAGCGTTGCGCAGGACGTGACGGCGCACCACGACGGGCTGGGGGATGCCGCGGCTGGTGGCCACCTCGACGTGCTCACGGTGGAACTGCTCGATCATCGACGATCGGGTGACCCGTCCGACGAGGGCGATGAAGGTGATGGCCAGCGCGATCGACGGCAGCGTCAGGTGGTACAGCCCGTCGACGAACCCGACTCCCGCCCCGAAGGCGGGGAACCACCCCAGCTGCACCGCGAAGACCGAGATCAGCGCGATCGCCGCCACGAACGAAGGGATCGCCGAGAAGCCGCTGAGGGTGACGAGGATTCCACGATCGGTGAGGCGGTTGCGCCGGAGCGACGCGATGATGCCCGCAGCGAGCCCTACGACGCCGATGATGATCCCCGACAGCGCGACCAGCCCGAGCGTGGTGGGCAGGCGGGCGCCGATGAGAGTGGCCACGCTGTCGCGGAACTGGAGTGACCGACCGAAATCCCCGTGCAGCACGCCCCCCAGCCAGTTCACGTATTGCACCACGACCGGCTGGTCGAGGCCATATGAAGCGCGGATCGACGCGATCGCCGCGGGATCGACATCGCGGCCCTGGATCAGGTAGCTGACGGGGTCACCGGGGATCAGGTAGAGCGAGTAGTACACGAGGAACGATGCCACCACGAGGGTGAGCAGCAGTGTTCCCAGCTGGCGCGCGATCCTCCAGAGCAGCGACATGGTCAGGCCGCGCCGATCATTGCGGCCCACGGGTAGTAGAGGAACGCGATGGACGGCGCGACGCCGGTGATGCGCTTGTTCAGCCAGACGGTGGTCGGCGATGAGTAGAGCGGCAGCCAGGGCAGCTCCTCGTTCGCGATCACCTGCATCTGCGCTTCGCTGGTTCCGCGAGCGATCGGGTCGAGCTCGGATGTCGCAGTCGCGAACGCGGCGTCGTACTCACTGTTGGACCAGCCGCCGTAGTTGCTGAAGTTGTCGGACTGCAGCACGGCCAGGGTGTCGAGCGGATCGGACGTGGAGTTGTAGAAGTTGGTGAAGAAGAGGTCGATCCCCTCCCGAGCCGCGGGATCGACGAAGAGCGCACCGTACTTGTCGGGTGAGATGGTCTTGATCTCGGGAACGAGCCCGATCGCCGTGGCCGCAGACGACACCGCTTGCGCGATGATGCTCTCCGCGACCGAAGCCGGCGACATCGCGATGACGATCTTCTGGCCCGACACGCCGGCGTCGGTGACGAGCTTCTTGGCGGCCGCCACGTCGTAGCCGTAGGTCTTCAGGTCATCGAAGGCCTTCGCCTTGGCATCCGCTCCGGCATCGGTCCACACGGTCGGTGTGGTGAAGGCGTCGGTTAGGGACGCGTAGCCGTTCTCGGCGGCGGAGATGAGACCCTTGCGATCGGTGGCCATGAGGAGCGCCTGGCGGACGTTCTTGTCGCCGAGGGGCCCATTGAGATCGCTGACGATCTCGCTGCTGACGGCGGTGTTCACGCCGAAATACACTCCGCCCGCCCCGGATGCCTTCAGCTGCTCGATTCCGCTCGTCGGCACCTGCCATCCGCCGTCGACGTCGCCGGACTGGAACGCGGTGACGCGGGCGCTCGGATCGCCGAGGAATACGAACTTCACTTCTTTCGAATGGGCGGCGAGATCGGCATCCCAATAGCCGTCGTATCGTTCCAGCGTGATGGAAGAGCCAGGGCTCCAGCTGCCGAACGAGAACGGGCCCGTGCAGTTGACGCCCGTGGTCGGGTTGCCGTAGTCGGCCCCGTCCTTCGCAAGGGTCGCCGCCGACTCGACCACGCCGGGGGTGGCCGCCATGTAGCTGTTGAACTGCGAGTCGGGCACGGTCGTGGTGACGGTGACCTGCATCGGCCCCGTCTGATCGATCGAGGCGACGTTCTGGTAGGCGCTGGCCCAGTACGATCCCACCTCCGGATCGAGGTTGCGCTTCAACGAGGCGACGACATCCGCAGCTGTCAGGGCAGTGCCATCGTGGAACGTGACGCCCTCGCGGATGTCGTAGACCCAGGTCGTCGGAGTCGGGTTCGAGAACGCGGTCGCAAGCCCGGGCGAGACGGAGAGATCGGGATTCCAGCGCAGCAGCGACTCGCACACGTTCGCCAGGATCTGGTTCGGCGGGTAGTCGAAGGCGTACGTGTACGCGAGGCTCGTCGGCTCGGCGGACAGCGACCACGTGAACGAGTCGAGGTCGCCCGACGGCTGCGCGGTCTGGGCGGTGAGCTCGAAGTCGACGGCCTTCGCCGTCGCATTCGGGTCGGGTGACGTGCACGCGGAGAGCATCGTCACCGCGACGGCGAGGGCTCCGACGGAGGCGACGATGCGTGCCTTCCGCCTCGGGGAGGACGGGTGTGCAGTGAACATGTGTACTCGATTCCAGACGGGTGCGGGTGACGGGATCAGTCGGTTGATGCGCGTTGGTAGACGGGGATGCCGTCGATCCAGGTGCTGACGACCTGGGTCTCGGCGATGGCTTCACTGGGCAGCGCGAACGGATCGCGGTCCAAGACCACGAGGTCGGCCAGCAGGCCGACGGCGAGTCGGCCGGTTGAGTCCTCGCGTCCGTTCACGTACGCACTGCCCGCCGTATACGCGGTAAGAGCGCTCGCGAGGCTGAGGCTCTGCTCCGGGCCGAGCGGCTCGGCCGTCGAGCCATGCGCGACCCGGCCGACCGCGACGTGGATGGCCGCGACCGGATCGGGCGAGGTCACGGGCCAATCACTCCCGGCCGCGAGGCGCACCCCGGCGCGCTCCAGGTCGCCGAACGGGTAGTGCCGCTCGACCAGCGCGGGATCGAGGAACGGAATGGTGAGCTCATCCAGTTGGTCCTCGTGGGCCGCCCACAGCGCCTGGAGGTTTGCGGTCACGCCGAGTTCGGCGAAGCGCGCGACGTCGGCCTCGCCGACCACTTGCAGGTGGGCGAGGTGGTGGCGGCGCTCGTGCGGCGCGTTGGCGGCGGCGGCGGCTTCGAGCGCGTCGAGCGCTTCGGTGACCGCCCGGTCGCCCAGGGCGTGGAAGTGGACCTGGAACTCGGCCGCATCGAGCGCGACAACCGTGTCAGAGAGCACGGCCGGGTCGAGGAACGAGTGGCCGGAGTTGCCGGTGGGGTGACCGTGACCATCGAGATAGGGAGTCGACATGGCAGCGGTGAAGTTCTCGGCGACCCCGTCGACCATGATCTTCACGGTGTCGGCACGCAGCCGCTCCGGCGTGCCGAGCGCCGAGATCTCCGCGCGGCGTGCGGCCATCTCCTCGACCTGCTCGAGGCCCCGGTCGCGCTCCCACCACAGAGCGGCGGTGACGCGGACCTTCAGGGTGCCCTCCGACTGCGCCCGCAGATACACCGCGAGGATGTCGGACACCCCGAAGGCGTCGCCGACCATCGCGTCCTGCCAGCTGGTGATGCCGAACCTGAGCAACTCATCCTGCGCCCGCAGGAGGCTCTGATAGGCGAGATCAGCGTCAACCGCAGGTTGATGCTGCTGGACGAGAGCCATGGCACCCTCGTGCAGCGTCCCCGAGGGTGAGCCGTCGGCGAGTCGCTCGATGCGCCCGTCGGCCGGATCGGGCGTCTCGGCGGTGATCCCCGCGATCTCGAGCGCCCGCGAGTTGACCCAGGCGCCGTGGTGATCGCGATTGACGATGATGACCGGGCGGTCGGAGACGACCGCATCGAGCGCGGCTGCAGTGGGCGTGCCGCCCTCGAAGTACCCCATCGACCATCCGCCGCCGGTGATCCACGGCTCGTCCGGATGGGTGTGGGCGTACGTCGAGATCATCTGCAGACACTCATCGGCGCTCGTCGCGGTGCTCAGGTCGCACCGCAGCAGTTCCAGCCCCGCGATGATCGGATGCACGTGGGCATCCTGGAAGCCGGAGACGATGAGGCGCCGGGCGGTATCGATCATCCGTGTGTCGGGGCCGATGGTCTCGGCTACCGCCTCCGGCGATCCGATCGCAATGATCCGACCACCGGCGATCGCCACGTCAGCGGGCGACGACGACTCGTCGCCGGCACTGAACACCGACCCACCGGTGAAGACCACATCGGCAACTGCCACGGCTTTCCTCCTTGAAGCGCCAGCGCCCCAGTCGCTGGAGCTTGAGGGAGAGAATACGCATCCCGTGCATAATTAGTCAACACTGTTGACTGGATTGGTCAACAGTGTTGACTGATTGCAACATGGTCGAGATATGTTCGATATGTTCGGACCAACGAGAGGGAGGGGCGCAGATGCCCACACCAGTGCGCGCCAGGTCAGGATCGCGCGGTCCGGTCGGGCGACTGGACCTCGAGACCATCGTCGCGGCGGGTCTGGAGATCGCGGCTCGTCCCGGCGCCAAGACTCTCTCGGTACGCGAGCTCGGCGCCCATCTGAAGGCCGACCCGACGGCGATCTACCGCCACGTCGACAACAAGGATGACCTCATCCGGCTGCTCATCGACCGCCTCATCGGGCTCTCCGCCGACCGCATCACCGTGCCGCCGTCGGACTGGAAGGCGTACCTGCGCGAATCGGCGACCGGAACTCTCGACGTATTCCTGCGCTATCCGGCGATCGGCTCGCAGGCGACACACCTCAGCTCGAAGGGGTCGCAGGAGCTGCGCCAGATGGAAGGCATCCTCGCGGCGTTCGAGGCGGCCGGACTGGATGAGCGCCAGGTCGTGCGCTATTACGGCATCTGGTCGATCTACGCCCTGTCGTTCTCTGCGGGCGCCGCCCAAGACCGGATGCACTCGGTCGATCCGCAGTCGGAGACTCTGTGGGTGGATCGCGACCTCGATGTCGATGCGTCGCAATATCCGCGCGTGCACTCTGCTCGGGATGAACTGAACACACTCACGGATGTCGCGGCCTACCTCGACGGCGTCGAACTCATCATCGAATCCGCCGAGGGCGCCGCACACCGACAGACGCGCGCCGCCGACTGATCGCCCCTAGTGCGGGGATTCGACCGGCTCGTCCACGTCGAGCGAGTTGAGGTTCGCATACACGGCCGGGCGCCGGCGGCGCAGATAGATCGCCACGCCGATTCCCGCCAGAATCGCGATGGGCAGCGGCAGGATCAGAAGGGTGTTGACCAGAGGGCTCGCCGCCGTGAGCAGATCGAGCTGCCCGAGGCTGAGAGCGACCAGCGCGAAGAGGCCGATCGCCGCCGCGGCCGGCGCCACGGTGACCCGCCAGCGGCTGTGACCCCGAGTGTCGCGTCGGAAGTACGCGACGACTGCGACCGCAGCGATGCCTTCCAGGAGCAGGATGCCGAGGACTCCCGGCGCCGCGGACCACAGGAAGACCACGAGGTAGGGGTCTGCACCGACGATCGCGGCGAACGCCAGCACGACGGCGGTGATGACGACCTGGAGAAGGACTCCACCCACCGGTGATCCGTGCCGGACGCTCACTCGCCCGATCGAAGCGGGGAAGATCCCCTCCCGACCGAGGGTGTAGTGGTAGCGCGCTGCGGCATTGTGAAACGCGAGCGACGCCGCGAAGGCGCTCGTGCACAGCAGCACCTGCCCGACATCCGAGAGCCATGCCCCGACGAACTGCGACATCGACGTGAACACCATCTGGGCCACGTCGTCGCTCGCGGCGTATTCGAGAGCACCCTGCGAGCCGAACGCCATGAAAACGCACCACACCGAGAACGTGTAGAAGATCGCGAGGAATCCGATCGCGATATAGGTCGCTCGCGGCACGGTCCGTGCGGGATCGCGCACTTCCTCCGCGTAGATCGCCGTGGCCTCGAAGCCGATGAAGCCCCCCGCCGTCAGCACCAGCATCGCGCCGAAACCCGGTTCGAACATCACCGTAGGAGAGAAGATCTCGGCGCCGACCGAAGCCCGATCGCCAGAGGTCAACACTGCGATCTCGTAGATGACCAGAACGACGACCTCCAGAAGAAGGGCGATGCCCAGAACCTTGGCGCCGAGCGTCACTTTGAAGTAGCCGAGTAGCGCGACACCCGCCAGGCCGATCCCGGCGATCACCCACCAAGGCACATCGATGCCGAAGAAGTTGGCCAGCACCCCCTGGCCGTACACGGCGAACGCCGCGATGAGGCAGATCGTCATGGCGTTGTACGAGACGACGGCCAGGATGCTGCCGCCGACGCCGATGGGTTTGCCGAGCCCCTGCGAGATATACGAGTAGAACGCGCCGGCGTTGCGGATGAACGGACTCATCGCGGTGAACCCGATCGCGAAGAGGACGAGCACGACCGCCGGAACGATGTATCCGTACGCGGCAGAGAGTCCGCCGGTGCGGATCGCCAGCGGAACGACCCCCGCCACGACTGTCAAGGGCGCGGCCGCCGCGACGACGAAGAAGACCAGATCGAAGGTGCCGAGCCCGGAGCGGCGGAGCCCGCCCTGAGCGGGCTCGGATGCTGTGCGCGACATCACTGCACGCTCCCCGCCGTACGACCGGTGTCGTTGCGTCTTGCGTAGGCGGGCTTGGGCGAAAGCTCATCGTGCCATACCTGGGTGCCGCGCTGGATGTGCACCATCCGGTCGCGGGTCAGGTGCGTGATGTCGGCGAGCGGGTCACCGTCGATGATGAGGAAGTCGCTGGCGAAACCCTCCTGCAGCGTGCCGGTGACACCGTCGATCCGAAGCGCTCGGGCGCCGTTCCACGTGGCGGCGGTGATCGCCTCCAGAGCCGGCATCCCGACTCTGACCATGGCATGGATCTCCTCGATCGTCGATGCCCCGTAGGGAACCTCGATGCTCGAGAAGCTGTCGCTGCCGACGGCGATCGTGATGCCCGCCTCTCGGGATGCGGTGAAGTTGGCGATCACTCGGTTCTTCTCCTTCTGGGCCATGGTCTCGCCTGGCCAATCTTCGAGACCCACGCGCGGAGGCGGCGGGTACTGGTCGAACCAGGGACCGATGAACAGCTGCAGCGTGGGAACGTGGATGATGCCCTTCTCGAGCATCATCGATCGGCACTCGTCATCGAGTTCTTCGCCGTGTTCGAGCGTCGCGATCCCTGCACGGATGCTGTCTTTGGCCGCGGGCATCGACTCGGCGTGAACGAGCACCGGGATCTTCAGGTGATCGGCCTCTCGAACGATCGCGGTCAACTCCTCGAGGTCGTAGTGCTGGTCGGTCTCGAGTTCTTTGTCCCACATGCCTCCACCGGTGGCCCACACCTTGATGGCGTCCGCTCCCATCCGGCTGAGCGTGCGCACCGCCTTGCGGAGCTCTTCCGGGCCGTCGGCGATCATCCCCCACGGGTGGCTTCGCTGCACCATATCGATGCTGAGGTTGTGTGCGTCGCCGTGGCCGCCGGTGCGGGAGAGTCCTGGGCCGCACGCGATGATCCGCGGCCCATCGAGATGGCCGTTGTTCACGGCCCACTTCAGTCGGATGCCGTTTCGCGAGATGTCTCTGATGGTCGTGACGCCCCAGTCCATGAGGTCGCGCATCTGCGTGGTCGAGAGCACCGCCTGACGGAGATCGTCTTCGATGACCCACGTCGAGTAGTCCGCGCTGGAGGCCCCACCCAGGTGCGTGTGGCAGTCGATGATGCCGGGCATCACCGTGAACCCGTCCGCGGCGATGACCCTCGCGTCACGGGGTTCGTCGACCGTCCCGCGTGGGCCGACACCGACGATGACGCCGTCGCGGATGACCATCGTCGCGTCATCCAGCACGCCGCCTCTGCCATCAAGGAGGCGTCCTGCGTTGACGACCGTAGTGATGCTCTGCATCATTGCCTGCTTTCACTCTCGTAGCTTGAAAGCACCGTATCCCACACAAATAGAGGTGTACAAGAGTTTGAAGTTTCATTCTTGTAAAATTTGACCCACCGCGACGGCCTTTCTGGTAGCTGGTGGTAGAAACGCACCAGTGGCGAGAACGAGATCGGGGCGCGATGACGAAAGATGGGTACGTGAGCAGCGGAGAATTTCACGGTCTGACGCCGAGCGACTTGGATGAGGTCGACAAGGCGTTGGTGCGGCTTCTGCAGGCCGACGGGCGCCAGTCGGTCTCCGACATGGCTCGCAGCGTCGGCCTTTCCCACCCCGCAACGAGGCAGCGGCTGAACCGCCTGTTGAGTGAGCGCATACTCGCGATCAGCGCCATGACTCACCCGCAGACGCACGGCTTCGGCGAGTCCGCCATTCTGGGCGTGCGTACCGACTCCCGCATTCGCGAGGTGAGTGAGCGGATCGCCGAGATCGCCCAGGTCTACTACGTCGTCACGACGACCGGACGCTATGACGTCGTCGTCGAACTCATGGCCCACGATCGCTCGGATCTGCTCGCGGTGACCGAGACCATCCGCGCTATCGAAGGGGTCGTCAGCACCGAGACCCTGTCCTTCGTCCGTACGGTCAAGTGGGTCTACCGCCCGGGCTTCGAATGAGTTCGCCCGCCACTGCCGACTCACGGCCGCCCTGGACGGCAGGGCTCCCTTCCGTGCGCGAAGTGCTCGACCTCCCGGCTTTCGCCGACGGCCTCGCCGAAGTGCTCGTCGGAGCAGACGCACTCGAGGCGCGAGTGCGCTGGGTGCACGCCTCGGACAGCCCGGGCGTTGCCCGCCTGCTCGTCGGCGGAGAACTGCTCCTATCGACCGGGTCGGGCTGGCCTGCCGATCCTGACCTGCTCACGTCGTTCGTCGAAGACCTGGTGACCGCCGGCCTCTCGGGCATCGTCCTGGAACTGGGCACGCACTACAGCGCCGTCCCCCCGGTCATCGTGCAGACCGCGCAGACCGCCCGGCTCGCTGTGATCGCGCTGCACCGCGAAGTGAAGTTCGTCACCATCACCGAAGCGGTGCACAGTCGCATCATCGCCGAGCAGATGGCGGCCCTCCGCGCCCGCGATGAGGTGCGCGAGCGCTTCACCGCGCTCGCTCTCCGAGGCTCTCCCGCGGATTTCGTCGTCGAGCAGTTGGGCGCGACCCTCGCCTCCCCTGTGATCCTCGAGGATCTCTCGCACGAGATCATCGCCGCGCACGTCCCACTCGCCCACGAGGGGCTCTTCGCCGACTGGGAGGCGCGATCACGGCTCGCGCATCGCGCGCAGACTCGGGCCGATCCCTCCCCCGGGTGGCTGCTCGTTCCCGTGGAGGCACAGGGAACGCGGTGGGCAACCCTCATCGCGCTGCCCGGACCGCCCCACGCCGCGGGACGACTCGCCGTGCTCGAACAAGGCGCCATCGCCCTCGCGCTGGGCCGCCTCGCCGGAGGAGGCAACGACGAATGGGCGCAGATGGGCCGGCGACGCCTGCTCGGGAGTCTGCTCGACGGGCGCTATTCGGATGCGGCGAGCGCGGCGGAGCGACTTCGTGCGTCGGGGCTTCCGGTCCGGGGTGCGCGGTTGTACGGGATCGTCATCGCGGGAGCGACCATCTCGGCGGCACGGACGGATGCTGCAGCGCGAGCGCTCACCGGACGGGCCTTGAGCGCGCCGGCACCGCCCGAGCTCGCATCTCCGGCCACCATCATCCTGCTGTCGCTTCCCGAGCACATCGTCTTCGACGATGCTGCGGCGCGGCGATTCTCCGACGCCGTCGGCGCCGCCGACACGGCGACGATCTCTGTCGGCGACAGCGCTCGCGATGTCGATGGCGCCATCGCCTCCCTCCAGCAGGCGATCCTTTTGGCCGGCGAGTCGCACGCAGGTGACCGGATCCGCCGCACCGGCGACCGGCCGATGGCGCGCGTCGTCACGAGCCTGCGCGATGATCATCGCCTTCGCGAGCACGCGGAGCGCACCCTGGCCCCCCTGGTCGACTACGACATCGCACACGGAGGCGATCTGCTCACCGTGCTGGCCGCGTTGCTGGCGCATCCGGGCAACCGCACCGCCGCGGCATCCCGATCGCATCTCTCGCGCTCGGTGTTCTACCAGCGCCTCGCGCTCATCAGCGACCTCCTCGACGTCGACCTCGACGACGGCGAGACACTGACCGCGCTGCATCTGGCGCTGCTCGCACGCAACGTCGCGGGCCCGCGCGTCAGAGGGTGATGTAGACCTTCGAGATGGTCTCGCGCACCGTCCAGGTGGTGCGCATGCCCGCCGCCAGCCGCACGATCACTCCGGGGCCCAGGTCCACGGGCGGAAGCGGCGGTTCGTCGAACTCGATCGTGGCGGATCCCCCGAGAACGACGAAGACTTCGTCTTCTTCGATCGAGGTGGCCACCCCGGCCGTCATCTCCCAGACGCCGATCGCGCCGCCAGGGAGCGCCAGGAGGTCGTGCGCGCGGGCGAGTGGCGCTCCGTTCACGACCTGCTCCGGAGGCAGAGCTTCGAACGCGGCATCGATGGAACTCGCGTCGATGGCGACGCCCGCAACGAGTTCGGCGCTCACGAGTCGAACCCGAGGCCGAGAGCGTCGAGCGTCTTCAGCAGAACGTTGCGCCTGCCCTCGTTGTGGTCCGCGCGATCGAGCGACCATTTCGTGACGGTGACGCCGATCGCGGCGGCGGGTTCGGGCGGGAACGGCAGCGGGCGTTTGCGCACCATTTCGAGCCGGGTGCGCTCGGTGTCCGCGCCGTCGAGCAGATCGAGCATGACGTCGCCGGCAAACCGGCTGGCGCCCACACCGAGCCCGGTGAACCCGGTCGCGTACGCGACCCGGCCGCCACGCGCCGCGCCGAAGAACGCGCTGAACTGCGTGGAGGTGTCGATCGCGCCCGCCCATTTGTGGCTGAACCTGAGCCCTGCCAGCTGAGGGAACGTCGTGAAGAAGTGACTGGCGAGGGTCTGGAAGGTCTGCGGCCGATCCTCGTACTGCGCCCGCACCTTGCGCCCGTACCGGTACACCGCGTCATATCCGCCCCACAGGATGCGGTTGTCGCGCGTGAGCCGGTAGTAGTGGAACTGATTCGCCATATCGGAAATCCCCTGGCGATCGCGCCATCCGATGTCGGCGAGCTGCTCAGCGGAGAGCGGCTCGGTCATCAGGACGTAGTCGTAGACCGGCACGGTCATGAGGGCGTTGCGGCGAAGCAGCGACGGGAACACGTTCGTCGCCAGGGCGACGGATGCTGCGCTGACGACGCCGTCTGCGGTCCTCACGCGTAGCGGACCACTCTTCTGCCGAGTCTCGATCCCCTTCACGAGCGATCGCTCGAAGATCTGCACCCCCTGCTCCGTGGCCACTCGGGCAAGCTCGGCGGCGAGTTTCGCCGGGTGGACGAGGGCGCAGCCGCGGGTGTCCCACAGGGCGCCGAGGTACGTGGGAGAGGCGACAGAAGCGCGCACGGCGGATCGGTCCAGGGAGACGAGCGTGTCATCCCCGCGGGCCGCAGCATCCTTCGCCGCCTCATCGAGCCATTCGAGCTGGTGCGGCTCGATCGCTACGGTGAGCGAGCCCACGCGCTCGAAATCCGCGTCGATGCCCCACGACGCGACATCCGCCTCGATGCCGTCGAGATTCCGCAGTCCGAGTTCGTCGAGGAGCTCGATCTCGTCGGGCCAGCGCGAGAGCCCGTTGTCGCGACCGTGCGTCACGCTGGCCTCGACGAACCCGCCGTTGCGCCCGGACGCCGCCCACCCGATGGTGGCGGCCTCGACGACGATGACCCGGGCGTCAGGATTTCGTCGCTTGGCGAGCAGTGCCGTCCACAGGCCGGTGTACCCGCCCCCCACGATCACGAGGTCTGCCACGACCTCGCCGTGCAGGGTGGGGTAGCGAGCGACTGTGCCGAGGTCGTCGAGCCAGAACACTCTTTGCGCGGTGTCGGCGAGGCTGTGCGCCACCTCGGAAGCTGCCGGGCGCTCTCGCTCGAAGACGATGGATCCCATGTCGTTCTCCTTGTGGCTCGATTGTCTCAGGTGCAGACCCCGCACGGGGCGGGTCGGTTTCTCACGCGAGGTATTTGTCTGCTTCGTCCAGTGCGTCGTCGATGATGTCCAAGCCATCGCTGAGGTCGGATTCCGAGATGACGAGAGGTGGCGCCACGTGCACGCGGTTGAAGTGCGTGAATGGAGACAGCCCGGCCTTCCGGCACGCTGCCGCGACTGCCGCGACCGGGGCAGCGTCGGCTCCGCTCGCGTTGAACGGCACCAGCGGCTCTCTGGTGGTTCGGTCTTTGACGAGTTCGATCGCCCAGAACAGCCCCATCCCCCGTGTCTCGCCCACCGACTCATGGCGCTCGGCGATCGCCGCCAGACGCGGGGCGACGACCCGAGTGCCGAGATCGCGCACCCGCTCGAGGATGTTCTCGCGCTCGAAGACGCCGAAGGTGGCGACGCCTGCCGCACAGGCAAGCGGATGACCCGAGTAGGTCAGGCCCCCCGGAAACGGGACCGCGTCGAAGTGCGCGGCGATCCGGTCGGAGATCACGACTCCGCCCAGCGGCACATAGCCCGAATTGACGCCCTTGGCGAAGGTGATGAGGTCGGGGGTCGCGCCGAACGCCTGGAAGGCGAACCACTCCCCCACGCGTCCGAACCCGACCATCACTTCGTCGGCGATCCAGATGATCCCGTACTTGTCGCAGAGTGCGCGCACACCCTCGAGGTAACCAGGCGGCGGGATGAGCACTCCGTTCGTGCCGACGATCGTCTCCAACACGATGGCCCCGATCGTCGAGGCCCCCTCCAGCACGATGACCTGCTCGAGGTGCGCCAGCGCGCGCTCGGACTCTTCCTCGGGCGTGGTCGCATGGAATGCCGATCGATACAGGTAGGGCCCGAAGAAGTGCGCGACCGAACCATCGCCGGGTTCGTTCGCCCACCGGCGGGGGTCACCGGTCAGCGAAATGGCCGTCGTGGTGTTGCCGTGGTAGCTGCGGTATGCCGACAGCACTTTGCGCTTGCCGGTCACCAGGCGAGCCATCCGCACGGCGTTCTCGTTCGCGTCGGCGCCGCCGTTGGTGAAGAACACCTTCGTGAATCCGTCGCCGGCAACGCCCGAGATGAGGCGGGCGAGCTCACCGCGGACGTCGTTGGCCACCGACGGCTGAATGGTGGCGAGCCGGCCCGCCTGGTCCTGGATCGCGCGGACCAGATCAGGATGCTGGTGCCCGAGGTTCAGGTTGACCAGCTGCGACGAGAAGTCCAGGTAGGAATTGCCCGCGTAGTCCCAGAAGGTCGCGCCACGACCAGAAGCGACGGGAAGCGGGTCGATCGCACCCTGCGCGCTCCACGAGTGGAAGACATGGCGACGGTCGTCAGACCTGATCCTCACCTCCGCTTCGGGGTCGATGACGGCGAAGGCGTCGATGACAGTGGAGTTCATGTGTGCCTCAGTGGTTGCTGGGAAAGCCGAGCGAGACGGCGGAGGGTGAGCGGTCGGGCCACCGCGAGGTGACGACCTTGGATCGGGTGTAGAAGTTGATCGATTCCGGCCCGTAGATATGGGTGTCACCGAAGAGTGAATTCCGCCAGCCGCCGAACGAGTACGACCCGACCGGCACGGGAATCGCGACGTTGACACCCACCATCCCGACCTCGATGTCGAACTCGAAGTTTCGGGCTGTGGCACCGTCGCGCGTGAACAGCGCGGTCCCGTTGGCGTACGGGCTCGCGTTGACGAGCGCGACGGCCTCGTCGTACGACTCGACCCGCACGACCGCGAGCACCGGCCCGAAGATCTCATCGTCGTAGACCTTCGTGCCGGGGCGCACGTGATCGATGAGGCTCGCCCCGAGGAAGAATCCATCGCCGTCGAACTGCTCGGTCGTGCCGTCGATCACGACGGTCGCGCCCTCCGCTTCGGCGCCTGTCACGTAGCCCGCCACCCGATCGCGGTGCTCGGCCGTGATGAGCGGTCCCATGTCGGACGCGGCATCCGTCCCGGGCCCGATCTGCAGCACCGCGACCCGTTCCGCAATTGCTGCGACGAGATCGTCCGCGGTCTGGGCGCCGACGGCGACGAGCACCGAGACTGCCATGCACCGCTCGCCGGCCGAGCCGTACGCGGCCGAGACCGCGGCGTCGGCCGCCTGGGCGATTTCGGCATCCGGCATGACGACCATGTGGTTCTTGGCGCCGCCGAGTGCCTGGACGCGCTTGCCTTTCGCCGCGGCCCGCTGGTAGAGGTCGCGAGCCACCGGCGTGGAACCCACGAAGCTGATCGCGCGCACGTCCGGGCTCTCCAGGAGTGTGTCCACCGCGACCCGGTCGCCGTGGACGACGTTCAGCACTCCGGGCGGGAGTCCTGCCTCTTCGTACAGCCGAGCCAGGAAGATCGCGGCGCTCGGCGTCTTCTCACTGGGTTTGAGGATCACGGTGTTGCCGCAGGCGATTGCGGTCGCCGTCATCCACAACGGCACCATCACGGGGAAATTGAATGGTGTGACCGCGGCGACGACTCCGACGGGCTGCTTGACGGAGTGGACATCCACACCTCGAGCGACCTGCTCGGAGTGCTCGCTCTTCAAGAGGTGGGCAAGCCCGGCGGCGAACTCGACATTCTCGATGCCCCGGCTGATCTCGCCCTTGGCGTCGGAGAGCACCTTTCCGTGCTCACTGGTGATGATCTGCGCGAGTTCGTCCTGCCGCTCGACGAGCAGTTGGCGCAGCCGGAAGAACACATCGGCGCGCTTGATCAGACCGGTCGCTCGCCAGGCGGGGAGCGCCGCCTTGGCGGCTCTGACCGCGTCGTCGACCTCGACGGGGCTCGCGAAAGCGACACGGCGGTGGGACTGCCCGGTCGCCGGATCGAACACTGGTCCGCTCCGCTCAGCAGCGCCGGATTCGACACCCCCGATGTGATGACGGATGAGAGACATGGATCACTCCTTTGAGCGCGGGCAGCAGACGCGCGGCCGATGTCGGGGGAGGTCGAGCCACGTCTTCTCAGTGTTCCAGCCGGCACCCAGACGCGGACCCGGCAACCCGTCGCGAAAAAGGGTCGCCGCCGCACAGATCGTTCGAAAGCTGCTGCGGAACTACGAGGCCGCCGGCTCCTGCGGGCGAAGCCTGAGATTCTGCATGCCGCCATCGACCGCAATGCTCGCACCCGTGGTGGATGACGAGCGCGGGCTCGCCAGATAGAGGATCGCATCGGCGATCTCGTCCATCGACACCAGGCGCCCGTGCGGCTGACGTGCCTCGAGGGCGGCCCGTTCGGCGGCGGGATCGGCTGCGCTATCGAGCAGGCGGGCCACCCACGGGGTGTCGGCCGTTCCGGGATTCACGCAGTTCACGCGCACCCCCTCGCGCAGATGGTCGGCGGCCATGGCTCTGGTGAGCGCGAGTACGGCACCCTTCGAGGCGCTGTAGAGCGCGCGCTGCGGCAGGCCGGCCGTCGCTGCGACCGAGCAGGTGTTGACGATGGCCGCGTGCGACGAGGCGCGCAAATGCGGAAGCGCGGCGCGGCTGAGCCGCGCCATACCCGTCACATTGACGTTGAACACTCGCGCCCACTCGTCATCCGGATTGTCTTCGACCGTGCCCTGGGCACCGATGCCGGCATTGTTGATCAGGATGTCGATGCCCCCGAAGCGCGCGGCGACCGCCTCGACCGCAGCGCGCACCGACGCGTCGTTGCCGACGTCCGTCGCCACTGCAAGGGCGCCGGCATTCGCACCGTCGACGTTGATGTCGAGCACCGCGACCTGGGCGCCCCGATCGAGCAGCTGGCGGGTGACGGCGGCCCCGATTCCGGATGCCCCGCCCGTCACGATGGCGATGAGCCCCTCGAACTCCTGCGGCACGTCTCCTGCTCTCCGGGGCAATTCAGGCCTGCCCGAACTCCTGGCGCTGACGACCCAGCCCCTCGATCTCGATCTCTACGACGTCACCGGCGGTGATGTAGGGGAAGCGACCCGACAGAGCGACACCTTCGGGCGTGCCGGTGAGCACGACATCGCCGGGCTCGAGGGCGAGGAACTGACTCAGATGCCAGATGATGTATTCGACCGAGAAGATCAGATCTGAGGTGCTCGAGTCTTGGCGCGGCTCGCCATTGACCCAGCTGCGCAGACGCAGGTTGCCGGTATCCACCTCGTCAGGCGTGACGAGCCACGGGCCGAGGGGGGTGAATCCGGGCGCGCTCTTCCCCTTACTCCATTGGCCGCCCGAGACCTCGAGCTGGAATGCGCGTTCGGACAGATCGTTCGCGGCGACATACCCCGCGATGTGCGCGGCCGAGTCGGTCGGCGAGTCGAGGTACAGCGCCCGTTTTCCGATGACGACCCCGAGCTCGACCTCCCAATCGGTCTTCGTGCTGGTGCGGGGCACATCCACCCGGTCGTTCGGCCCGCCGACCGTGTTGGGCGTCTTGAGAAACAGCACAGGACTGGATGGCGGCGCGGCGCCCGACTCGGCGGCGTGGGCGGCGTAGTTGAGCCCGATGCACAGGATGGTCGCTGGACGCCCGATCGGCGAACCGATGCGCGCTGCCGTGGCGTCGCGCAGTTTCGGTAGACCACCGGCCTCGGCGGCGGCTCGGATGCGATCGATGGCGCCGTCGGCGATCGATGTCGGATCGAGGTCACTGACGATTCCGCTCAGATCGTAGACCGCCTCATCCGTGATCAGCACCGGCTTCTCGCGTCCGCGGTCGCCGAGCCTGGCCAGTCTCATCTCGTCTCCATCTGCCTGCTCACCGGGCGGGAGTCACAGCTCGATCGCGGCGCGCTGGGTGTGCGATTCGATCGCCGCGCGATAGATGGAGTGTGTCAGAGCCGCCTCGGACGGAGTCGCCGCACCGAACTTCTCGCCCAGCTGCCCCTCGCGCTCGGCCAGGAAGACCGCCCACATCTGCAGGATCGAGTCCGAGAAGCCGAACTCGAAGTTCGCCCCCGTGACCGTGGGCCAGGCCGACTGGCTGCCCGCATCGAGCTGCTGCCACACCTGCTCACGACCGATTCCCGGCACATCGGCGAACGTGAACACCTCGACCCGCTTGGGGTTCTTCGTGCTGAAACGCACGCCGCCATCGAGCCCGATCGCCTCGAACTCCCACGTGTTCTTCTGGCCCGGATCGATGCGCTTGGTCTCGGTGGCGAGGGGAAATTCGACACCGTCGTGTTCTGCCCAGCTGTGCAGCACCGCGTTGTCCCACGTGTCGCAGGGCACCATGCGTCCTTGCGCATCGGGGCGTTCGGGAACGATGTTCTGCAGGACTGCGTAGACGCTCGCGGGTTTCCAGCCCAGGCGCAGCGGAACGTGCCACGTGTGCAGGCCCAGGTCGTTCATCACGCCGGCTTCGCCGCAGAACTCGTTCTGCCGCTTCCAGCCGATCTGCTTCGTGACATCCACGTCGCTGGAGTGCAGAAAGCTGTTACGGGCCTCGATGATCGTGCCGAGCGCGCCGCTTCGCACGTAGTCGATCGCCCACTGCGCGCCCGGAAAGAAGGGCATCTCGCTCGAGCAGCGCACGAAGCTCTCGGGATGCTCGGCGATCGCATCCATGATGTGTTCGGCCGCGGCCGCGTCGATGCCGAAGGGCTTCTCGGCCAGCAGGCTCTTGCCCGCCGCGATGACATCTCGGTAGATCTGCTCGTGCAGATCGTGGCGCACTGCGACGTAGACGACATCGACGTCAGGATCGGTCAGCAGCTCGTGATAGTCGGTCGTGGTGGTCGTGACGGTGTCGATGTCGCGGAACCAGGTCAGCGCGTCGGGGTTGATGTCGCAGACGGCGGTCAGCCGCGGCCGCACCGGATGACCGACTAGTGCCGGCCAGCGCTGCAACGCGGCGGCGATCTCTTTGCCCATCAGTCCGGCGCCGATGATCGCGACGTTGACGGTCTTCATGATGCCGCCTCTGCGATCGTGCGGAGCCCGTCTTCGACCGAAGCGCCTTCGTGCAGCATCGACATCAGCGCCGAGGTGATGCCACCCGGCTTCTCGTGCTGGATGATGTTGCGGCCGTAGACGATCCCTCGCGCTCCCTGACTCAGCACGGCCTCCGTCCGCTCGAGCAGCGTCCGGTCGTCCACTCGCCCGCCTCCGCGTACGAGCACGGGGATGTCGCCGGCGACGGCGATCACCCGGTGATAGTCGGAGATGTCGTCGGTCGGGTCTGCCTTCACCAGGTCGGCGCCCAGCTCGACGGCCTGCCGCACCAGGGCGATCACCTTGTCGGTATCGCCGTCGACCATGTAGCCGCCGCCCGCCTTCGCGTTGTCCTGCATCACGAGCGGCTCGACCATCAGTGGCATGCCGTAGCGGGTCGCCTCCTGGCGCAGCGCCATGATCGAGCGGATGTTGGCTTCGCGGATCTCGGGGCGCCCCGGCAGGTGCATGAGATTGGCGCAGACGGCGACCGCGTCCATGCGCACCGCCACCTCGATGGCGTTGGGCACGTGATGGCTGAAGATGTGCGAGTCCAGCGGATTGCCGTAGACGTTGGCCACATCGGTGCGCAGCACGAGGGCGGGCTTGCTCTTGCCGGGAATCTGCTGCAGCAGCCGCGCCTGCCCCATCGTCAGCTGGATCGCGTCGGGGTTCGCGGCGACCAGCGTGCTGACGACCGATTGCATGTCTTCGATGCCCGTGACGAAGGAGGACTCGCCGAAGAAGCCGTGGTCGACGGCGACGTCGAGGGCTCGCCCCGAGTCGGCGTTGAATAGTCGGTTCAATCGGAAGTGGTGCATTCGAGTTCTCTCCTCGTGCGTAATGAGATGGTCTTTCTGACGTGGCTGTGTCAGAGTAGCCGCAATGGGATAACGTTGTCTAGCCGCGCACACGGGTGTTCGCGAGCTTGAAGAAGGGGGCGAATGTGCCATCCATTGCGGTCGCAGGACACCTCTGCATCGATCTTGCACCTCGCCTGGGCGACGCGATAGCGATGGTGCCCGGCACGCTCACCGACGTTGGCGAGCTCACCCTCACCCTCGGTGGGTCGGTGGCCAACACCGGCACGGCGCTAGCCAACCTCGGCGCCGAGGTGCACGCCCACGCACGGGTCGGCGACGACCGGCTCGGCGGCCTGCTCACGTCGCTGCTGGGTGACACCGGCATCGACACCACCCACATCGAGGCCCATGGCGGCACATCCACCTCATACAGCCTCGTGCTCGAACAGCCCGGCGTCGACCGGGCGTTCTGGCATCACACGGGCGCGAATGCGCTGTTCGACGGCGCCTCTCTGGCGACGAGCACGGTCGACCTGCTGCACGTCGGCTACCCCGCGCTGCTGCCCGCCCTGGTGGCCGACGGAGCATCCCCCCTGCGTTCCCTGCTGCACGGTGCCCGGCAGCGCGGCGCGACCACGTCGGTCGATCTGTCGGTCGTCGACCCGCGCTCTCCGATGGGCGCCGTCGACTGGCGACGCACGCTCGAGACCCTCGCCCCGTCGATCGACCTGCTCAGTCCGAGCCTGGACGACCTGACCAGTGCCCTGCAGATCGACGAGGGGTTCTCGATCGCACTCGTCGACAGGCTGTCGCAGTGGCTCGTGGATGCTGGTGTGGGCATCGTCGCCATCTCGGCCGGGGCATCCGGGCTCTTCGTGCGCACCGCGGACGCGTCGCGATTCCACGGCGCGTCGAGCGGGATGCGAGGGCTAGCCGACTCCTGGGCCGATCGCTCACTGCACCAACCTGCGCTCACGGTCGAGAATCCGGTGACGACCAACGGCGCCGGAGACGCCTCGTCGGCCGGGCTCGCGTTCGCGGTCGCCGGCTCGGCGACCCTCGAAGAGGCCCTTCTCCTGGCGAGCACCTGTTCGGCCGCGCTGATCAGTGGCAGGCGGCCGACGCCCGACGTGCTGCTCGGCTTGTCGCCTGACCTTTCGACCGTTCTGGACGGGACATTCGCATGAACACCCCTACCTCGCACACGCACACCGGTGTCGCCGCGCGTCCGATCGTCTTGCAGTCCAATCAACCCACCGGGCGGTTCTATCAGGGCGGTGGGCAGATCTCGCAGTTCCGCTCGTCGCCCCCGTCGCCGCCCCACACGCCCGAGGACTGGGTCGCGTCGGTGACCAGCGTGCGCAACGACCCCGGCGTCGGCATGACTCGGCTCGACCACGGCGAGTTGCTCGCCGATGCGGTGACCCGCTCGCCCCTCTCGTGGCTCGGCCCCGAGCACGTGGCTCGCTTCGGCAGCGACACCAGATTGCTGGTCAAGCTGTTGGATGCCGGGCAGCGGCTTCCTGTACACGCGCACCCCGACTCGACCTTCGCCGCCGCGTTCCTCGGCGCCGCGCACGGCAAGGCAGAAGCCTGGTACATCCTCGAACCCGGGACCGTGCACCTCGGACTGCGCAACGACATCGGTCGCGCGGAGGTCGCCGACATCGTCGCCCGGCAAGACACCGTCGAGCTGCTCGCGAGGATGCATGCCGTCGAGGTGCACCGAAACGACACCGTGTTCGTGCCGCCCGGTCTGCTGCACGCCATCGGCAGCGGGGTGCTGCTCGCCGAGGTGCAAGAGCCCGAAGACCTGTCGATCCTGCTCGAATGGGACGGGTTCGAGATCGACGGATCGATCGACGGCCATCTCGGGCTCGGCTTCGACACGGCGTTCGATGCGGTCGAACTGACAGGTCGGTCGGACGCCGATATCGAGTCGCTCGTGCGGCGGGATGTGGGCGCCGGCGATGCGCTGGCCGATGGTGCCGCGCCGTTCTTCCGCCTCGACTCCGTGCTGCCGGGCAACCCGACGACCGCCGAGCTGCCCGCGGGATTCGCCGTCTTGATCGCCGTCGAGGGGCCTGCCACGCTGCGCTGGAACGATGAGGCGATCGAGCTCGTGCGGGGCATGACGGTGCTGGTGCCGTTCGCCGCGGGTCCTCTGCGGCTGGACGGCGACGGCCGCGTGCTCGTGGCTCGCCCGCCGCTGCCGTGATGACCGTGCAGAGCGACCGCCTGAGCGGCACGACCGCCGGCGACCTGGTCGACCGAGGCCTGCTCGGCAGCACCGTCGCAGTCGCATCGGTGCGCGAGCGACTGGCCGTACCGGGCAGCGGCGCGCCGGAGCGCACCCTCATGGTGCGGCTGATGGATGGTCTCGAGTTCGAGGTGCTGCCCAGCCGGGGCTTCGACATCGGCGACACCTTTCGGGCCGGCACCCCGATGTCGTGGTTCTCGCCCGTGCAGGATGCGCGGGCGCTGCCGGTGCCCCAGGGCCTCGACTGGCTCGCCCGGTTCAACGGCGGGCTGGTCACGACGTGCGGTCTCGACAACATCGGCGAGCCGGCGCACGGTGCCGGGCAACACGGGAGCTACAGCCACCTGGCCGCCCACAGCATCCACACTCGCACCGGCATCAACGACGCCGGTCCCTTCGCGCGGCTCTCGGCCACGATCGACAGCGTCTCGCTGTTCGGCCCCTCGTTCCGGGTCGAGCGCACGATCGACGCGCAGGAGCACGCGGAGGGTTCGGTACTGACGCTGACGGATGCCGTCACCAACGTCGGGCCCGAACCTGCCCCGCTGAGCCTGATGTACCACGTCAATCTCGGGCCACCGCTCGTCGTTCCACAGAGCGAGGTGCGCGTGGACGCTGACGCGGTGCTCGACAGTCTGCCCAGTGCGGCGGTGACCGACTGGCGCCGGATGCCCGAGCCGGCGTCGTTCGTGACGCAGGCGGTCTTCGAGCACGTCGGGCCGAACGTCGACGCTGAGGGATACGCGCGGGCCGTGGTGACCAGCCCCGACGCCCGCCGGTCGGTCGAGTTGTCGTGGACCGCGGCCACCCTGCCGCGCCTCTACCAGTGGGTCTTCCCCACCCGGGGTCGTTGGGCACTCGCCCTCGAACCGGCAGGCGCCCCGCTGTTCGGCGATGAGAGGCAGGCGCCCCATGCCGGGGCCCCGATGCTCGACCCGGGCGAGACACGTCACCACGCGCTGCGCATCGCCTTCGGCGGCGAAGGCGCCCGCACCGCTCGCCGCGAGCAGGAGATCTGATGCCCGCCGTACTCAGCAACACTCTCGAAGGATTGTCGTCGACCGCCGATGTCACGGTGAAGGCCAGGTCGATCGACCGCTTCGCCATGGCTCACGACGCATCGCACTATCTGCAGATTCCCGAGCTGATCGCCACTCCGGCCACCGGCGGCGACGTGGCCGAGATCTTTCGCGCCAGTCACACCAGCGGACGGCCGCTGACGTTCCGGTCGGGAGGCACCAGCCTGTCGGGTCAGGCGATCTCCGACAGCATCCTGGTCGACACCCGCGCGAAGTTCCAACGGATCGCGGTGCTCGATGGCGGTGAGCGGGTGCGGGTGCAACCGGGCGCCACGGTTCGCCAGACGAACGCCCATCTGCTTCGTCACGGCCGACGCCTCGGACCCGACCCGGCCAGCGAGATCGCCTGCACGATCGGCGGGGTGATCGCGAACAACTCCAGCGGCATGGCGTGCGGAATCACCGAGAACACCTACCGCACGCTCGAATCGATGACGTTCGTACTCCCGAGCGGGACCATCATCGACACCGCGGAGACCGACGCCGACGAGGTCCTGCGCACACTGGAGCCCGACCTGTACTCAGGTCTCGCGACACTGCGGCGCCGCATCCACGATGATCCGACGTCGGTCGCCGAGATCGTCCGCCAGTACTCGATGAAGAACACGATGGGGTACGGGCTCAACTCGTTCGTCGACTTCGAGCGGCCGATCGACATGCTGGCCCACCTGATCATCGGCAGCGAGGGCACGCTCGCCTTCGTCGCCGAGGCGGTCTTTCGCACCGTCGAGGTCCTGCCCCACGCCGCGACGGGATTGCTCGTGTTCCCTTCGCTGCTCGAAGCGACGCGGGTGCTGCCCGAACTGGTCGCGGTGGGCCTGGCAACCGTCGAGCTGATGGATGCGACCAGTCTGGCCGTCGCGAAGCTGCAGCCGGACTGCCCGACCGAGGTGGCCTCGCTCGATATCGACGGCAACGCCGCCCTGCTCGTGGAGTTCCAGGCCCGCACGGCGCACGATCTCGACGAGAAGAAAGAGCTCGGCGGTGAGCTCTTCCGCCAGCTCGACCTGTCGACGCCGGCGGTGCTGACCTCGGACAGCGCACGGCGCGCGGCCCTTTGGCACACCCGAAAGGGGCTCTACACCACCGTCGCGGGAGCACGTCCGAGCGGAACCACGGCGCTGCTGGAAGACATCGCCGTGCCGGTGGAGAAGCTCTTCGGCACGTGCGAGTCGCTGACCGCACTCTTCGACGAACACGGGTACGAAGACAGCGTGATCTTCGGTCACGCCAAGGATGGCAACATCCATTTCATGCTGAACGAGCGGTTCGACGACCCGCACCAGACCGCCCGGTACCGACAGTTCACCGAAGACCTCGTCGACCTCGTGCTCGGTTCAGGTGGTTCACTCAAAGCGGAGCACGGCACGGGCCGCATCATGGCACCGTTTGTCGCGCGGCAGTTCGGCGCCGAGCTTTATGACGTCATGACGACCGTGAAGACCCTGTGCGATCCGACCGGGCTGCTCAATCCGGGAGTGCTGCTCTCTGATGACCCCGACTCGTACCTGGCCGACCTCAAGCGGGTGCCGTCGGTCGAGAACGAAGTCGATCGGTGCGTCGAGTGCGGCTACTGCGAACCGGCCTGCCCCAGCAAGACGCTCACCTTGACTCCGCGGCAGCGCATTGCTCTTCGTCGCGAGATGCAGATTGCGGAGGCGGAGGGAAACGTCGAACTGCTGCGAGACCTGCAAGACGACTACGAGTACGACGGCGTCGAGACATGTGCCGTGGACGGCATGTGCAAGAACGCCTGCCCCGTCGACATCAACACCGGCGACCTGGTGCGCCGGTTGCGGCAGGAATCGCGCGGGCGCCTCGAGCAGGGTGTGTGGGATGCTGCCGCCCGGCAGTGGGGCGCGGTGACCGTAGCGGGCGGCGTGGCCATGACTGCCGCGAAAGTCATGCCCTCGCTGCTGCCCACGATGGCGACGAAGGTCGGCCGCGCGATTCTGGGCCACGAAACGGTGCCCTTGTACGACCGGGCGCTGCCGGGCGGTGGGTCTCGTCGGCCGAAGGGCCGAATCGATGACAGCGCTCAGGCGGTCTACTTTGCGGCGTGCATCAACACGATGTTCGGGCCCGCAGAAGGTTCTGGGGGTGTGTCGCACGCGTTCCTCGAACTCTGCGAACGCGCATCGGTTCGCCTCGCGATCCCGGACGACCTGCCGTCGCTGTGCTGCGGAACGCCATGGAAGTCCAAGGGCTACTCGGTGGGGTACGAGCAGATGGCATCGCAGGTGCTCCCCGCACTCCAGGAGGCGAGCCGCAACGGGCAGCTGCCCATCGTGTGCGACGCCGCCTCCTGCACCGAAGGACTCGAGACGATGCGCGCCATCGCCGCAGAGCCCGGCTCGCCGTTCACCGATCTCGTCTTCATGGATGCCGTCGAGTTCGTCGACACGGTGATGCTGGATCGGCTCACGGTCACGGCGCCCGCCGGGTCGGTCGCCTTGCACCACACGTGCTCGACCGTCGACCTGGGGATCAACGGCTCGATGGATTCGATCGCCCGCTTCATCTCCGACGACGTCTATACCCCGGTGGACTGGGGATGCTGTGCATTCGCCGGCGACCGGGGGATGCTGCACCCCGAACTGACCGCCGCCGCGACGGAGCGCGAGGCGCACGAGATCGCCTCGCGCGAGTTCGACCACTACGCGTCTGCGAACAGAACGTGTGAGATCGGGATGTCTCGGGCGACCGGGCAGAACTATCGGCACTTGCTCGAACTGCTCGAGGAGGCCACCCGGCCCGTTTCACCGGTGGTCGAGTAGGCTCCGAGAGTTCAGTACGCGGCCTGTTCGAGGCCGCGAATGTACCCGAGGGCGAAGAGCCGGCCCAGCGTTCCATACCCCGGCATCGCGTTCGATTCGCCGAACATCGTGGGTACATGGTCGGGGCGCATCGGCCCCGAGAACCCGATCCGGGCGTAGGCGCGCATGCATGCCGCCATATCGGTCGGGCCGTCGTCATGGAACGTCTCTTCGAAGTCGGTCGCCGTTCCGCGCACATCTCTGAAGTGGACGAATGCGATCGCCGGGCCGAACTCTTCGATGAGCGAGGGGAGATCCTCGTCCATCAGCGCGAAGTTTCCCTGACAAAAAGTGATCGCGTTCGCTGAGCTCGCGTCGAGCTGGCGCAGCCGACGAAACGCATCGACGCTGCTCATGATGCGCGCGACGCCGCGCACGCGCGGGCGAGGCGGGTCATCCGGATGCATCGCCAACCGCACTCCGGCGCGCTCCGCGACCGGAACCATCGTAGAAAGAAAGTACTCGAGGCCCTGCCAGAGCTCGTCATCGTCGACATCCGGGGCATCCGGCGCAAGGCGCCCCGCCGCGTCAGTCTCGCGATAGGCGGTGACCAACGCCCCGCCGCGCGCCGACCGCGCGATATCGGTGCGCGCCCAGCTCGAGAGGGCCATCCAGTTGTAGCAGAGGATGCCGATACCTAGGCGTCCCATCGCCTCGATCTGCACGGCGACGTGCTCGAGCTCCTCGTCGCGACCGGCACGGCCCAGTCGCACCAAGTCGAGGGGCGGGGTGTCTTCGACCGCCACAACACCGAACCCGTGGTCGGCGTACAGCTCGAGGTGAGCCGCGATCGACGCCTCGCTCCACGGTGCGCGGTCACCGGAGGTGGGCCGGAGAGTCGACCCTGCGCCGTGCGCTCCCACCGACTGGAACATGCGCTGATCCTGCTCGCCGCCGTCGAGCAGCGAGGTCACCTGTTCGACCCCGCATTGCCTGATGAGCTGCCACGTGGCATCGACTCGAGGTGAGAGCAGGTCGCTGAGGATCATGCTCACGCGTCCTGCAGGGGTGCGGGAAGACGGGCCAGGAGCCCGCCATCGACCTTGAAGTCGGTGCCGGTGACGAACGAGGCACGCGCGCTGAGCAGGAACGAGACGGCGGCCGCGACCTCGGTATCTTGGCCGACGCGACCCAGCGGATGCGACGAGCCCCAGTGCTCGATCAGTCGGTCGGCCGACCCGGGTGATCCGTCCGAGTGGGTCTCGGCCGCAGTCCGCAGCATCGGGGTGTCGACCGACCCGGGGCTGACCGAGTTGACGCGCACGCCGTGGCGCGCCTCATCCATCGCTACCGCTCGCGCCAGCGCCACGAGAGCGCCCTTGCTCGCGGTGTAGGCGACCACGTCGGTCTGCGTCGCCGTAGCCTGCACCGATGCAACGATCACGACGCTGCCGTTCGCGCTCTGACGGATGGCGGGCAGGCACTGCTGGATCGCGAAGAACACGCCCTTGACGTTGACGTTCAGCACTTCGTCCCAGGTCTCGCTCGAGGTCGACGTGGCATCGCCGTACCGCTGGATGCCTGCGCTGGTGACCAGCCCGTCGAGCCCGCCGAAGTGCTCGATCGCCTGCCGCGCGATGCGATCGGCTGTTTCGAGTTCTTCGATCGGTCCGGCGACGGCGATCGCCTCTCGCCCGAGTTCGCGGATCTCGCGCACCACCGCGTCGGCGGTCGCGGTCGTATGTCCGTGCACGATTACGCGCGCCCCCTGGGCCGCGAGGTCGTGGGCGACCGCGCGGCCGATCCCCTTCGTCGCGCCGGTGACGGCCACGATTCGGCCGAAATTCTCTGTCGTCGTCATCGTTCGATCTCCTCGCGTGCCACGTCGTTCACGGGTGTGCCGGCGAACGCGCCCACGGTGAGCCCCGGCACCCCGACATCGACGGCGAACACCGATCCGGCCAGCTGCTCGCGGGGCAGCGCGTCTGCGGACAGACCTGCCCGTGCCGAGGTGATGTAGAGAACACCGTCGTCGCCGAAGGCGCAACTGGACGGCTGTGACACGGCCGTCGCGATCGAGCCGATCAGCTCGCCGGTCGGGGTGTATCGGCGCACCGCAGAGCCGCCCCACATGGCGATCCACAGGCATCCATCCGCATCGACCGCCATGCCGTCGGGTAATCCCCCGTCGATGCGAAACGCTTCGACGAACTCGCCGAGAACGCCGTCGTCCAAGTCGAAATCCGCGGAGAAGACTGCCCCGCGCATGCTGTCGACCACGTACATCCGCGTATTCGCGGGGTTCCACCCGAGTCCGTTCGGCAGGGTCCAGCCCGAGGCGACGGGCTCGCCGGGAGCCGCGCCGCTCCACACGTGCAGCGCGCCCGCCGCCTCAGCGAAGTCCAGCTCGGTGCTGCCCGCCCACAGGCGGCCGCGGGCATCCGGCTTGGCGTCGTTCATTCGAAAGCGGCGCGAGGGGAGCACGTCGTGCTCGATCTTCAGGCGACCGTCGATCGCATATCCGAACCCGAGCCCGCTCGCGACGGCGAATCCGCTGCGTTCCCCGTCCAACGCGGCAATCGCCCCTATCGATGTTCCCGCGTTCGCGAGTTCGGCGACGACCCCCGTCGACTCGGAATACGAAGTGATGGTTCCCTCGAGTAGGTCGACCCACGCGAGGCTCTGCGCGTCGGGCAGCCATATCGGGCTCTCGCCCACCTGGCACTGCTGTCGCACGATCAGGTCGGGCGCCGGATAGGTCTTCATACGGCTCATGGCCGGGTGCCCTCCAGCAGCTCGATCTGCGAGAGCTCGAAGTCGTGGTCCGGGTGAGTGTTCGTGACACGGATATGCCTCGCGGGGAATGGGTGTGCCACGGCGAACGGTACGAGCTGCAGATCCCAGAGAAATTCCTCTTCGTCTCGCTCGTCGAGCACGCGCCAGGTGACCGTGTCGTCGGATCCCTCGACGATCCACGCGCGCGGCGCGGTCGCCGATCGCTGCGACGTGAGCGTGTACATCTCGATGTGACGAGGCTCGCCGAGGTCGATGCCCCAGGCCTCACCGGGTGCGAGCGAGTGGCTGCCCCCGAGTGCATCATCGTCCGTGAGCTGCGCGAGCGCTGTGCCACCGGCATCCCGGAACACCGCTGGCGCGATGGCTGCGTCGCGATACGGCAGGACGGGGTCAGCTCCGCGCCGGCTCACGCCGACAAGCGACGCAGGGTCGCGCCCCCACTCACTCGGCTCGTCGCCGAATACGAAGACGATGGATGCCGCACGCGTGAGCGTCTGGTGATCGATCGCGGCGGATCGCCAGGGTTGACCATCGACCAGCACCGTCTGCAGCTGCGCATCGGGACCCGCCCTGCCCGTCGTGGAGATCCGCGTCGTGTGGTCGCCTGAACGGATCGACACGTCATCGAAGAGCGGCGGAGTCAGCAGCCAGTACGGCGATCCCACGGTGAGCGGGTAGATCCCGACGCTGGCCAGCACGAACCACGCCGACATCTCGCCGTTGTCTTCGTCGCCCGGGTAGCCCTGCCCGATCTCCGATCCGGTGAACAGCGACCTCAGAATCGTCGCGGTGTAGCCATGCCCGATATCGGGGCGGCCGGCGTACGCGAACATGAACGGCAGGTGATGCGAGGGCTGGTTCGACATACCCACCGCCCCCAGTCGAACATCTCTGGCCTCGGACATCTCGTGGATCACGCGGCCATATGAGCCGGTGTTCGGCGACACCTCGGCCTCGGTGAACAGCTCCGTCAGCTTCGCGAGGTATCCCGCGTCGCCGCCATGCAACGCGACCAGAGCATGCGCATCGTGCGGCGCGCTGAATGCCATGTTGAAGGCGTTCGTCTCGGTGTAGTCGAAGCCCCACTCCAGTGGGTCGAAGCCGCCCTCGACCTCTCGCAGCGCGCCCTGACGCGTCTTGCCCCGAAAGAATCCCGAGTCCGGATCGAAGAGGTGGTGAAACGAGGTGGAGCGACGCAGCAGGTACTGCTGATATGCGGCCAGGCGCTCCCGCTGCGGGGCATCCTGCTCGGTCGCCAGAACCTCCTCGATCCATGCCGCGAGCGCGAAGTCGGCGAGGCAGTTCTCCATCGTCCATGAGAGTCCCTCGGTGATCTCGGATGGGGTGTAGCCGAGGTACATCGACCAGCGCGCTCCCTTGCGACCGACCGATGACTCGGTCGAGACGACCGTGGCGTTCTTGATCGAGGCGAGGAGCGCGTGCGACGTGTCGACACGCACCCCGCGCTGGTGCAGATCGGCGAAGATCACGTCGGAGCTCGTGCCCACCATGATGTCGACGGCCGCGGGCGAGGCCCAGCGCGGCATCCATCCGGCGTCGCGGTAATGCGAGACCAGACCTTCGACGAGCTCTTCTGCGCCGTGCGGATCGAGCAGGGCGTACGCGGGCCAGACCGTGCGATAGGTGTCCCAGAATCCGTTGTTGACATACAGCGGCCCACCGCTGTGGGTCGAGCCCGGAGGTGTGGCCGAGAGATTCGGATGCACGACCTGGCCGGTCGCGTCGAGCTCGTGCATGGCCGAGGGGAAGAGGAACATCCGATAGACGCTCGAGTAGAGCGAGACCTTCTGCGCATCGGTCGCAGTCGGCACCTGCACTCGCCCGAGCAGGCCGTTCCACTGATCCCGTGCCGCAGCGGCGACCTGCTCGACAGACCGGCCAGGGGCGATCTCACGGGCCAGGTTGTCGGCCGCCGCGGCGTGGCTCACGAACGATGAGCCGAACCGCACCACGACCTCCTCGCCGGCGGATGCGGCACGCAGCTGCACCACGACGCGGTGCGCAGCATCCGTGCTCGTCACGACGATGTCGTCCGCAAACTCGAGCACCGCGTAGAAGTTCGGCACGCCGGCCGACGCGGAGCTGGCACCGGTCGTCTCGACGAGGATCGTGCGCCCTGACTGCGTCAGGCGATGGTGCCCCTCCTCGGGCACCTCGACGATGAACCGAGCGCCCGGACCGGGAAACGTGACGGCGAACAGGGCAGCTGTCGAGGTCGGGGCGATGCGCACGACCATCCCGTCCTCGAGCGCGACCTCGTACGAGTAGGGGCGGGCCCGCTCTGAAGTGTGATCGAAGCGCGACTCACGGTCTGAGGGGAGCACCGCCGAACTCGTCGCCGCGGTCGGCATGATGCGCACCACGTTGCGATCACCGATCCACGGGGTGGGCAGGTGCGAGGCGGCGAACCCTTGAATCGGCGGGGCGGACGCCGATTCGCCCTGGAAGTATTCGTAGGTCCAGTCGAGGGCATCGGCGTTGGTGACCGGGCCGTAGTGATTCACCCCGCGAGGCACCGCGGTCGCAGGAAAGCAATTGCCGCGCGAGTACTCGAATGTCGAGTTGCTTCCGCGCGTGGTGAGCACGAAATCGGCCGGGGTGGGCTCGTCACCGTCTGCCCATGCCGGAGGGGACGAATACGACGCCGGCACACCCACGCTGACGTTCGCGAGCGTGCCCACCGCGACGTGGTCGGCGGGTCGCTCGTGCAGACCGAATCGCACGCCGAGGGTCTGGATCGTGCGACCGACGTGGGCGGCGAGGTCGATCCTCCGGTAGTTCCACTGCCCGGGATAGACGGTCGAGCTCTTGCCCTGCGCTTCGGGCTCTGCCACGAACCCGTTCTGGTCGGTCGCGCCCGATGCCGACAGCATCCCGCCGTCGGCGAAGACGATGTCGACGCTCACCGCGCAGCCCGCGAAGCGCACGACATCGGCCTCGGGGCGCGGACGGATCAGGTACTGGAGATGATCGCCCGCCTCGATCGTGCGGCCCGCCGCGGGATGCTCGACAATCGCGAAACGGGCTGTCGGGGCGATCTCGTAGTCGTGCTCGGTCACCCCTTGACCGCGCCCTGCAGCTGACCGGCCATGAAGTAGCGCAGCAGTCCCGCCAAGATCAGCATGAGCGGCAGGGATACCACCATGTACGCGGCCATCAAGATGGGGAGGGACGATCCATAGGTGGGGTCGCCCGCAAAGAACGTCGCGGCGACGGACGCCGTGCGGTTGGCCGCTGACGGAAGCACCACTAGTGGCCACAGGAAGTTGTTCCACGCCGCGACGACCACGAAGACGCAGACCGTGATGACGGCCGGCACACTCAGCGGCAGCACGATGCGCCGAAGAATCGTCATCTCTGACGCGCCGTCGATGCGCGCCGCCTCGATCAACTCGAGAGGTAGCGCCACGAAGAACGATCGGAGCAGGAAGACCGCTACGCCGATGTTCGCGGCCGCGATGGGCAAGTAGGCACCGGGAAGGGTGTCGAGCAGGCCCATCTCTTTCACGAGCACGAACTGCGGAACGAGGATGATGATCGCCGGGAACATGATCGTGACGATCGTGGCCGCGTAGATGCGCTCTTTGCCGGGGAAGCGGTGCCACGCGAAAACGTAGGCCGCGGGAATCGCGCAGAGCAGCACCACGAGCACTGCGCCGCCCGCCACGATCGCCGAGTTGCCGATCGGAGCGATCACGCCAGGGATGACCCGCGCCCAGTTACCCCACTGGATGCCCTGCAGCGGAGGCAGGAAGTAGTTGTAGGTGTAGTCCTCTTTCGACTTGAGCGAGGTCACGAACATGAAGTAGAGCGGGAAGAGCGCCAGCGCGAGCAGCGCGAAGACGATGGCGATCTTCATCCCGGCGCTGAGGCGCCCGAGCAAGTTAGTCCGCATTGCGGCCTCCCACGAGTCGGCGCACCAGCAGTGCAGCACCCACGATCAGCAGGATGACGGCGACGGTGGCGAGGCCGATGGCCGTCGCGTAGCCGAACTGCCCATAGGCGAACGCGTTTCTGAACAGCAGGATGCCGGGCACGACCGACGCGTCGGCGGGTCCGCCGTGGGTCATGATGAACACGTTCTCGTAATTCTGGAGCCCCGCCACGAGGGTGATCACGAGAATAATGCGGGTCTGCGGGGCGACGAACGGATACTCGACCTTGCGGAACAGCACACCCGCCCGGGCGCCATCCAAGGCACCGGCCTCGTACAACTCCTTGGGGATGTTGCCGAATGCCGCGAGGTAGAGCAGGCAGTTGATTCCCCCGAGCCAGGGAAAACCGACGAGCAAGAGGCCGACCAGCACCGTATTCGGGTCCCCCAGCCAGGACTGGGTGAAGGCGCCCAGCCCGACGCCTTCGAGGACCCGGTTGACCGCCCCGTCGGTCGCGAGGAACTGGATCCACAGGAGGAACACGACGACCGTCGGAACCATGACCGGCAGCATCACGAGCACGCGGAACGTGTACTTGAGCCGCTCGGACGTGAAGTGGTGCACCATCCATGCGCACCACAGCGGCACGACGACCGCCTGCACCATCCAGACCGCCGTCAGGAGCAGCCCATTTCGCAGCGACAGGAAAAAGAGCGGGTCGGAGAAGAGCCGGACGAAATTGTCGAACCCGACGAAGATGTCGACGTTGCCGCCGTTGTATTTGAAGAATGCCTTCGATGCCCCCTGGATGAATGGCCACACCAGGAAGAGCAGCAGTGCGGTCGCCGACGGAATGAGCATCGCGTACGCGAACAGTGCCTGCCTGCGACGGACTTTCGATCGAGGGGTCTTGCGGATCGTCACCGGAGCACCGGTTCCGACGGAGTCGTCGGAACCGGTGCCGGCGGGCGAATCCTCGCGGGCCGTTCTCTGGGAACCAGAGGTTGTCGGAGCACTCAACTCCCTGACCTTCCGTGAGGATTCGACACGAGGATGCTGTAGCACAAAGTGATCCTCGTGCTACTTGGTGTTCTCGTCGATGAACTTCTGGTCGATGTCGGCCGCGAAGACGTCCAGGTTGCGCGTGAGCGCCGCGAGGTTGGATTCGCTGCGCTGAGCGAGGAATTCATCGAGGGTGATGACGCCCGTCCACAGGTTGAGGAACTGCGAGTTCCACTGGTCGAAGTCCTGGGTATCGTACGTGGGCGGCAGGCCGAATCCGTACACGGTGAGCTCGGGGATGGTCTCGACCGGCGTGGGGTCGAGGTTCGAGCCCTCGGGGTAGACGACGCCATCGATCGCGGTGGTGTCACCGATGCCGTACGTGCCATCCTCGGGGAAGAACCCGGCCGCATAGATCTTGGTGGTGACTTCGGGCTGCGTGATGAATTTGAGGAAGTCCTCGGCGAGCGTCTTGTCCTTACTGGCGGCGTTGACGCTCCACGCGAAGCGCACCGAGGCCAGGGGGTTGGATCCGCCCTCGGTCAAACCGGGCCAGTCCTCCTTGGTGATAGTCGGGAAGTTGGACTGCACGAGCGTGGGCGTGCCCAGCCCCGCATCTTCGGATGCCTTGACCCGAGCCGCGATGTCGGATGCGAGTCCGTAGCCCTGCGCCACCTCGCCGCGATCGAATTTGTTGTGCGACTCTTCCGGCGTCCAAGACGCCACGTCGGACTGCACCGCGGGCTTCAGCTGAAGCATCAGCTCAATGGCCTTCCTGTACTCCGGCGACTTCGCCGGGTCGGTGATGCCCTTCTTGAACGCGACATAGAGTTCGTCGGCGGAATACACCTCGCCGGCGACGGTGTCTGGATTGCTCGAGTCGTAGGTCCATCCGTCGGCGTGCAGCAGGTTGATGTCTTCGGTGTACGGCCGGAACAGCGCGTTCAGCATCAGGGTCGTGCGCCACCAGAGTGCGCCGTCGTTGCCCGCGAACCCGGCATACAGCGGCTGGATCCCCTTCGCGAGCCAGGCGTCGTTGGCCTTCAGCGACTCGTCCCAGGTAGCCGGCGGCGCGTCGAGACCGATCGCCGCGAGCGAGTCGGCACGCGTCAGCAGCTGCACGTTGATCTGCGACCACGGGATGCCGTACTCCTCGCCGTTCTGCGCCCGCAGCGACGGCAGCGTGGTCCCGGTGAAGCTCTCGCGCCACGGCGCTCCGCCTTCGGCGTTCTCATCGAGGATCGTCGTCAGCGGCTCGAGGAATCCTCGTCCGCCGAAGTCGGTCAGGGTCGGCGGCGATAGCTGCACGAGGTCCGGTGCGGCCCCGCCGATGAACGAGGTCTGGAGCGAGTCGTCTGCAGAGTCTGCGGGCAGCTCTTCGATCTTGATCTCGGTGCCGGGGTGGGCCTCTTCGTACAGCTTGGCTGCTGCTTTCATCGGCTCGCCCCAGACGTCCGGGTAGGTCACGGCCACCCGGATCGATCCGGTGTCCGCACTCGACGCGCTGCACGCAGCCGTGCTGGCCACCAGAACCGCGCCGACGGCGAGTCCTACATATCTGAGCACAGAATTTCTCACTGTGTAGCTCCCTTGCTAAATGTGGATACAGAGATCGTCCGCCTCTGCGAGTGAGCATAGACGAAGTCGGACAACGTTGTCTAGTTTGACATCTCGCGCCCGAGCAGGGGGCGGTATTCCGACAGCACGCGCCCGATCGCAATCGCCGCCGGCTTGGGTCGACCCCAGAAGTCGACAATGGAGAGGCTCACCGCGCACGGGAAGGCGTCGTGCCCCATCCAGACGAAGAACCCCGCGCAACTCGGGAAGCGGTCGAGGGTCGCCTGCATCGCGAGCGCGAGCAGTTCTGCCTGTCGGGCCTGACTCTCGGCCATCCATTCCGGCGTCGGCTGCTCCGTGCCGTTCAACCACCACTTCGAAGAATGTCGCCACAACGTGAGACGTCGCCGCTCATCGAGGGGAAGCAGGCCACTGCTCACCAGCAGGTCGTGGGGGCTGGCGCCGGCGATGCCGACTTCGCTGCGCAGCATCGCATCGTCGGAGTGCCAGTATCGACGCCACGAGTCGAGGTCGCCCTCGTGCGCCCACGGCCCGTGCACGTCGTGGTGCAGGCCATGACCGTACTCCGCCTCTTCGGCCGAATAGCTCGGCCCCGACGGAGTCGCGGCGACCACTTTCCATCGACTCTGATCTTCGAGCACCGACCTCGCGGCAGCCAGGGCGGGATGCGCGAAGTCGAGGGGCGCGCCCGGCTGCACTTTCAACTCGGGAGAGCCCGACAGCTCATTTCCGCTCGCCCACACGATCAGGCTCGGGTGGTGCGATAGGCGCGTGCGATACGAGGCAGCGATCGCGCCGAAATCTCGCGAGAACGCTCCGTCATCGGGCGGGTAGTTGTCCAACCCTGACGAGCTGAGCGGAAGATCTTGCCAGACGAGCATCCCGAGCGAATCACAGAGGTCGTAAAAGATGTCGCGCTCTCGCGCGGCACCGCCCCACACCCGCACGGTGTTGAACCCCAGGTCTCGATAGAGGCGCAGCCGTTCGCCGTAGACCTCGTCGGGCACATCGGAGAAGTCCGCGCGAATCGGTACCCAATTCACCCCCGCGAGAAACAGAGTTTTCTCATTCAAAATCGCGATCCAAGGCTCTGCGCCAGCGGCAGCGCTGACCGTATGCTCCCATCGGATCGATCGAAAACCGAATGCGCGCTCTGCAGTGTCGTGCCCGGGCTCGCCGTCTTGTACCGTGACCGAGACGTGATAGAGCGCCGGATGATCCAATGACCACAGGTCGACGGAATCGAATTCGAAGCGTACGTCGGCCGTCGATTCGTCACCCGTGGCGTGGAGGGTCCGGGTTGCGAGGGATGCTCCATCAGGCCCGCTGATCCGCACCACGACGTCGCATCCTTCGCCGCCGTCGACGGTGACCGAAACCTCTACCTCGCCTCCGCCGCCCGTTCGTGGTGCGGCGTCCGCGCCGATCCCCACGATGCGGGGGCGCCTGCGCGAAACGACGCGCGCCACGTTCGCCACGCCGATGTGAGCGAGTCGCGGGATCCAGTCCCATCCCGACGAGAACCTCGGCTTGAGGGCTCTGATCGTCGACGACCGGCCGATCTGGCTGAGGCCGGGCGGGGTTTCGAGAAAGATGAGCTCGAGCACCGCCCCATCCGCGCGCTCGGCGGCCGGAAGCCGCACCGACAGCGGAACGAACGCGTTCTCGTGACGGGCGACCTGCTGACCGCGCCAGCGCACAATGCAGGGTCCGTCTATCACGTCGAGGTCGAGCTGCAGCTCGTCGTCTGCGCGATCGAGGTACGAACTCAGGTCTGTGCGAAAGATCCAGTGGCGATGCTCGATGAACTCGCCGGCCAGCGAGTTGTCTTGCACATACGGGTCGGGCAGGAGGCCCGCGGCCAGCAGCGCTCCGCGCACGCTACCAGGGATCCTCGCGGGGACTGGCCCGACGTCAGGACCCAGGCCCTTCTTCGCTTCGAACGGCACCAGGGCCCACTCCCAGGGGCGCCACCCCTCGAGTTGCCAGGTCATTTCCGATAGGTCGACGTACATGAGGTTTCCTCCGTGGAACAACGTTGTTTACGCTAGGGTGATAACCCTCGCATACCTCTTCTGCAATCTCCATCGGAGCCGATTCATGCCGCCCACCCCTCCCGCCCAGGTCTCCATGAACCGCCACGAGATGGCCCTGCCTGATCGTATGATTCGGGCGTTCAGCGGGCGCGGAGCGGTCTCGCTCAGCGATCACAGCGTGACGGGCCTGCAGTTTCTCCAGTTCACGCCGTACGAGCAGCCCGATTGGCACTTCAATCTCCAGTTCGTGCACGACGAGACCGGCTGTACCATCCTCGACTCCGTCGATCGCATCTGGGAGTACCACGAGCGGACGGGCGAGGGGTCGCACCCCTTGGGTCTCAATTTCACCGATGCCGTGGGCACGGCCTCGTACGACCCGGTCGTGTTCGAGCCGATCCGCGCCCTAGTGCTGCAGAGCGCAACCTGGCAGACCAATCAGCTGACCCGCACGGGCACGTTTCACAAGCGTATCTCGGGCCGCCTGATCAGCTTCTCGATCCGTTCGCAGGCGAGGGTGAGCGATACGCTCGATGAGGCTTACCTCGAAGTGACGATCCGAAACCGAGCCGTCGAGGAACTGGCCCTGACCGTGCAGGCCCATCAATCGATCGCCGACCCTCAGCGCGTCAACCCCGCCGAGAACGACGTCGCCGCCCACGTCTCGCATCGCGCCATCACAGGCCCGGTATGGCAGTGGCCCGGCGGGCGCCAAGAGCAGCACGTGAGCTTCAGCTCGGCCGCTGTCTCAGACCTACCCGAGACCGAGACCGGCTGGTCGCTCGTCGTCCCCCCTGGTGAGGAGCGCACCTTCACCGTGGGAATCGTCTTCGCACCCGGCGACGCGGTGGCCCCGGCATCCACCGATCCGTCGGTCGCCGCGCGGGCGCGCGCAGCCGGCATCGCCACGATCGATCGGCTCGCCGCGGCGACCTCTGCGCTGCCGACCGTGACTTCGCCCGTCGAGGGCCTTGAGGAGCTGTACAACCGCTGCATCACGACGGTGCTCGAAGCGCGATGGGATCGCCCCGACTGGCAGTTGAGTCCGTTCTACTGCGCCGGATCGTGGCTGTTCACCCTCGCGTGGGACCTCTCGTTCTCATCGGCTGCCGTCGCACTCATGGACCCCACCGGGCTGCGACAAGAGGTCGTGCGGTTCTTGACCGCCGGCCTCATGAAGCACAGCTACATCGGATGGAACGGCACGCTCGGGCATCACTACGCCTACACCGTGTTCGCCGGCGTACGCCTGCTGCGCGATTACCTGCGGGTGACCGGCGACCGGGCATTTCTCGATCGAGCACTGGATGATGGCCGCTCGGTGTTCGAGACCATTCGAGACGACCTCACCTCAGTGGTCGAACAGCGGATCGGCGACGACGGCCTCGTGGATTTCGGCAGCAACAGCAACGACTACCTCGAGACGCGTACCGACGGCTACCAGAGCCGGATCGCCCTCTCGAGCCTCATGCTCGTCGACGCCCTGACCTGGCTGGCGGCACTCTGCGGGGCCAGGGGCGACGACGCCTCACGGCACGTCGACTCGGCTCGCCGCGTGCGCGCAGCCGTCGATGAGCACCTGTGGCGCGCCGACGAGGGATGGTACGCCAACCGTCTGGCAGACGGCAGCACCGAACTGATGTGGAGCTACCACCTCTTCGATGCGCTGGATACGGACGCGATCTCACCCGACCAGCGCGCCGCCCTCGTCTCGCACCTGGTCGACGGTGTCTTCCTCGGGCCGCACGGCATGTACTCGATCGCGAAGACCGACGAGGTGCACTGGGATCTCGACGACGCAGACTGGGGCGGCGGCGGGCAGTACACCGGGATGCCGTTGCGCGTGGCCGAATCGCTGTGGCGCCAGGGCGAGCCCGATGCCGCGTGGCAGATTCTGAACCGGTGCATCACCTGGACCCGCGCGTTTCCCTACATTCCGCAGGAGATCTACACCGACAGCCTTCGCACCGCGAACATCGAGCAGCCCGTCGAGGTCGCCGCGGGGGCGGGCATCCAGGCCGTGATCTTCGGTCTTTTCGGCATCCGCCCCGATGCGTCCGGTGGGCTGACCGTAGCCCTGTCGCAGCATCCGTCTTCGGTCGGATCAGCGCTGCGGGGTTACCGCCACGGATCGCGGCTGGTCGATGTCTTCCTCCACCAGTCGGAATACCGCGTAGTCGTCGACGGTGTCGAGACCTCCGTGCCCTATGGAACGAACCTGACCATATAAAACCCTTGCACTCATCAACGGAGATGACTGAGATGACCCACGCCCCCCTGCCCGCCGCGGACGCCTCGGCGTCTGCGACCACCGATGACAAAGCATCCTCTCAGCGCGAGATCACACCGCTCCGTGTCGGCCTCGTGGGAGGCGGCGGGATCGCCTTCGCCCACATCGAGGCCTACCGAAAGTCGGGGGCCGGCCAGATTGTGGCGGTGAGCGACGTCAACCCCGAGACCCTGAGCCGTCGCATGCAAGAACTCGACGTGCCCGGCTGGACGGACTATCGCGAGCTGCTCGCCTCGGACGACATCGACGCCATCGATATCTGTCTGCCCCACCATCTGCACGCAGAAGTATTGATCGCCGCGGTGCACGCCGGAAAGCACGTGCTGTGCGAGAAACCCCTGGCACTGACGAAGCAGATCTCGCGGCGATCCTGGCCGAGGCGGATCGCGCCGATGTGCGTGTCGCCACAGGTCACAATCAGGCCTTCCGGCCCGCCGTCGAGCTCGTCAAGTCGTTGCTGGACGACGGCATCATCGGCGACATCCACCGCATCTCTGTGACCTGCACCTTTCGCCTGCAGATTGAAACCACCGACCTCGGATGGCGTGCCGACGCTCGTCACACGGGAGGCGGCGAGCTCATCGACAGCGGAATCCACCCGGTCTACCTGCTGCTGCACCTTATGGGCGACGAGCCACGCGCCGTGTCTGCGATGCTGTCGAACGGCCGGCGGGGATTCATGGACCGCGAAGATTCCGCCCAGGTTCTCGTCAGATTCGACGGCGGCGCCGTCGGCCACGTCTCGACCAGCTGGGCATCGCAAGACGCGGAGGGGTCAGAGCTGATCACCATCGCCGGCAGTCATGGGGCACTCTCCGCCTCGGACGCAGGGGTGCTCCTATTGCGCGATGACGGCACATCCGAGCGCTTCGAGCTTCGCCCCCCAGACACATTCACTGATCTGATCCGCGACTTCAGCGATGCGGTTGCGGCGGGTCGGCCCGCGCGCCAGGATGAGCAGGCAGGCGCCGCTGCGGTGCGCGTGGTGCTCGCGGCATACGAGGCCGATACGAGCGGCACGACGGTTCTGCTGTGAACGCCGATCAGCGCCCGCTGGGTGTCGCGGTCGTGGGCGGATGGCACGTTCACGCCCAGGACTACGGAAGACAGGTGCGCGAGGCCTCCGGCGCGCGCCTGGAAGCGGTATGGGATGACGACAGGGAGCGCGGAGCGGCCATCGCGCACGCACTCGGAGTTGCCTTCGTCGATGATCTCACCGCCCTGCTGAACAGCCCCGGGGTCGAAGGGGTCGTCGTCACCGAAGCCCCCAGTCGGAAGCACGAGACGCTCGCGACATGTCTTCGAGCAGGCAAGCACGTGCTCAGCGAAAAGCTCGTCGCGCTCTCGGTCGACGGTTTCGACGCGCTGACCTCGATCGCCGATGCGAACCACGCAAGTCTGTCGTGCGCGATGCCGTTCCTGGGCCGCCGCGCCCTTGTCGAGATGATCGCTGCGGCCCGCGCGGGATCCGTCGGAGAGATCACCGCGATCCGGGCCAATCTCTCGATCGATGGCGTCACGGCCGGCTGGCTTCCGCCTCGTTTCGACGATCCGGATGAGGCTGTGGTGGGGACGATGGGCGACCTCGGGTGCCATCCGGTCTACTTGATCAACGAGCTCGTCGACGAAGACCCGATCGCAATATCCGCCACATATGGGCGAACCCACGGACGAAACCTGGACACGAATTCGATCATCTCGATGTTGTTCCAGAGCGGAGTGGTGGCAACGGCCTCGTCGTCACATGTCGAGGATGCGGGACACAACACCTGCACCCTCGACGTGACGGGCACGAAGGGCGAGCTACGATTCGCGCTCGACGCGCCCACGCAATTCACCGTGCGACGCAGCGACGAGACCCTCGTCCACTCATGTGCCGCCACCACAGAGGAGCCCGTCGAAACGTGGCTCAAGGCGCTGCCCGACGCGGGTGCGCTGCGCACGCAACCGCCATGCAGCGCGGCGGCTGACGAGCGTCGTAGCTGAAGCGGAACGAGTGGCACAGCGCAATTGAATGAGCGCGTCGCAGGGCGACGGCTTCGTGCGGATGATCGCTGCCGACTTGCGCACGCGGGGTCTGCCGCGGTCGCCGCGGACGACGTGAACCCGACAGCGTTCGGCCGCCGCCTCATGCAGACGCCTGGATGAGATCAGTGATGTAACTCTTCACCGAGGCGCGTCCAGCATCGGGCTCGAAAAAGATTCGATTCATTCACACTCTAGACAACGATGTTTCATGGGAATAACGTTGTCTCGATTGATCACTGACGATCTCAATCTCTATCGCACTCTGCAAGGGAGCACGCATGCGACGAATAGCGTCGAACCCATCTGTCCGAACAACTCGAGGTCGCCACCGGGTCTGGGCGGCCCTGGCAGTGTTGACCGTCGCACTCTCAGGCGCGCTCGTGGCGGCGCCCGCTAACGGTGCGTCAGCGGTGGTGACACCCGGGGATGCCGCGACCGCCGATCCGCCGACTCTGCAGGACTATTGGAACGGCGACGCGGACTGGACACTCGTCAAGAAGACCTCCGCCACGGATAGCGGAATCATGAACGCGGCCGACGGGCAGCGCATCGTCGCCACGCCGGACGGCACCTGGTACCGCTTCAGCCGAGCATGGGGTACGGGAGGCTCGTGCCAGCTGAGCTCCGTCGTACGTGCGTCAAGCGACCAAGGAGCCACGTGGAGCGCGCCCGAAACGGTCGTGGCGCCGGAGGCCGGCACCGCGTGGTCGTGCTATGCGACCGACGGGGGTGCGTTCTACAACCAAGATCAAAATCGGTGGTATTTCCTTTTCCAGTGTCACAACGGGTCGACATGGGCCGGGTGCGTCGTGACGAAGGACGGCGCGGATCCCCGTGGCGGCGGATGGGTTCCAGTCTCGACAAGTCCCGTCGTGAAGAGCGGCGACCTCTGGAAGATGATCTGTGACGACCCTACGGATGACTGCGTATCGATCTCGTCCGGCAGTCCGGTCCGCGACGAGGGAACTTTCGACATCTTCCAATTCGACGGCACCTACTACTGGGTCGCCTTCCACGGCTTCGACGGCATCCGCGGCTACCGTGGCATCGCAAAAACCGCCGACTTCACGACGTGGATCGCGGGGGATACAGCCGAAGGCTTGCCCGCGGACGCCACTTTCGATCGGAAGGACAGCGACACATGGCGTGAGACGTGGCGGAATGGATCGTCGATCGGCGTCGGCCACGGGAGCATCCTCAAACAGGAAGGCTACTTCTATCAGATCGTCGAGGCCGCTGACCGCAACCTCGCCTGCGCTGTCGGCCAGCGCTGGGACGTCGGCATCTATCGCACGGCCGACCTGACCAGCACTGCCTGGGAGGGTCTTCCGATGGGAAATCCATTCCTGTACTCCTCCTTGGAACCCCGTAAAGACGGAAAGATCCAGCCTTGTCAGATCGTGTACCCCTCCGTGTTCGAAGATCCCACATCGCGAGCGGTCTATCTCTCGTATGGAATCCTCGATGATCTCGATCCGGATCGTAACGCCGTGGTCTGGCTGAAGTTGAGCTGGAAGACGAACCTCCTCTCGAACGGCAACTTCTGGAAAGCGACGCTCGACGACTTCACGACTTCGGCGGGTGCCGCCTGGGCTGCGGAACGCGTTCTGTCCCTCACCGCCGACGCGTCACCGAGCCTTTCGGTAACCCCGGGAGCGGAGCCGGCGACGATCTCTCAAACGGTCACCGTCGATCCTGCACTGGGCAGTTCGCTCATCGCATCGGGAAAGATCCGTGGCGACGGTACAGGCAGCGCCACACTCGTGCTCAGTCAGCTCGACGGTGCGGGAGCCGTTTTGTCGCAGGATCGCAAGTCTGCGCCTGTCGGCGCGGATTGGGCCGAGCTGGCCGTTCCGGTCACGGTCACGGCCGGAGCAGCTTCGCTCCGGTATGACTTGATCTTCGAAGGAGCGGGGCAGGTGCTGCGTGCCGACGACCTCCACCTGGGCGCAGCCGAGACGGCAACCTACACCGCTCACAGAACCTCGTCACCTATCGTCATCGACGGGGTCGCCGACGAAGGCGCGTGGACGTCTGCGGGTGCCGTCGAGGTTTCGGACGAATCGGCGGACGTCAAGACCTTCGGGACGGTCTGGGGGTCAGTCAAATCGCGCGCCGATCTCACCTCGACTTTCCGGGTCACATGGGACGAGTCGGCACTGTACGTCACGGAGGAGCGCAAGGACGACGTGGTTAATTTCACCGAATCCAGCGAGGCGCTTTACGTCTCCGACGCCATCATGCTGTTCCTCGACACGGACGGAAAGAAGACCGGGACGACATATCTCGACGGGGATTATGCGCTTCTCGCGGCTGCGAGCGACCCGGTCGGGCAATCGCGGGTGTACTTGCGCGAGGGGCACAACACCGGCGATTTCACTGACCCGTTGGCGTCCGCCACTATCGCGTCTACCATCCGATCGGATGGTTACACGTTAGAACTCGCGATTCCGTGGTCTGCGCTCAGCGTGACCGAGCTGACCCCCGCCGACGGCACGGAATACGGCTTCACGCTGCTCGGTACCGACAACGATGGTGGCGGTGATTGGGGCCAGATCATGTGGGCTGGCACGGGTGACGAGCAGAGCAGTTGGGCCACGCTCCGTCTCGTTGGCGCAGCCGACCCCGGCACCGGTGAGCCGGGCACGGGCGAGCCGGGCACGGGCGAGCCGGGAAACCCGGGACCTGGAACGCCTGGAAGCGGTGGACCGGGAGCTCCCGGGTCGGCCGGGCCGGGAACGTCTGACCCCGGCTCGGGGACCTCAGACGCGAACGGTGGAGGCGCCGCGAGTAGCCGAAGCGGTTCGCTTGCCCGGACCGGCTCTGACACTGTCTGGCTGTTTGCGGTCGGGTTCGGGGCAGCGGCTCTCATCGCGTGCGGTTTCGTCATGGTACGGCGTCGTAGGAGCTAGCTGTAGTTCCTCGGGAGGTTGTGAACGGTTGAGGTAGGCGGAGACCTCCGGCCAGGATGTGGGTTGCCACACTCGCATCGTTGAACCGGAGGTCTCCGTGACTCGCGTTAATGCGCCTTGACGGCTCTTCGCAGTTGAGGGTGTAGCCGGGGTGCGCGGGTCGGTCGCCGGATAGGGGTCGAGGTCTTCCAGGATGGAAGTTCTCACACTCACCGTCCGGAAGACCTCGACGTGTTCAACGCTACCTTCGCCACTCTCGATCTCACTCTGTTCTGCCGACTCGATGAGCTCGGCCTGGAGGCTGTCGGACAGCTCCTCCAGCCTGATCGGGCGGTGCTGGAGTGAATCGCCCCGGGTCTCGTGGAGGGTCTGAATCCCCGAGAGGATGATGACCATGCCAGCACCGAGGAAGTATCCGCCGGAGCTTCGTGAGCGTGCGATGCGGCTTGTTGCCGAGGCCCGTAAGGAGGATCCGGAGTTGTCGTTGAACGCGGCGGTGGTCCGGATCGGGCAGCGTGTCGGGGTCAATCCCGATACGCTGCGAGGCTGGTGTAAGCAGGCCGCGATCGACGCGGGCGAACGCCCCGGGACCACGACGAGCGAAGCCCAGCGCATCAAGGCGCTTGAGGCCGAAGTGCGTGAACTGAAGCGTGCCAACGAGATCCTGTTGGCGGCCTCCTCGTTCTTCGCGCGGGAGCTCGACCCGCGACTGCCGTGGTAGTTCAGTTCATCGACGATCATCGTGACCGTTTCGGGGTCGAGCCGATCTGCCGGGTGCTCACCGAGCACGCCGTGCCGATCGCCCCGTCCGGTTACTACGCGTTCAAGACCCGCCCCGCCTCGGCGCGGGCGGCCGCGGATGCGGAGTTGGTCGTGCAGATCGAGCGTGTCTTCTGGGATCAGAAACTCGGTCGAGGCATCAGCGGCGTCCGGAAGATCTGGAGGCTGCTGCGCCGCGAGGGCATCGTCGTGGCCCGTTGCACGGTCGAGCGCCTCATGCGCCAGCAAGGGCTGCGCGGGGTGCGCCGCGGCAATCAGTTCGTGACCACCCGTCCCGATTCCTCGTCGACCAGGCCGGCCGATCACGTGCAACGCTGCTTCCGCGGACCGGCCGAACGAGCGCTGGGTGGTCGACTTCACGTATGTTCCAACGTGGTCGGGGATGGCGTTCACCGCGTTCGTGACCGACGTGTTCTCCCGCCGGATCGTTGGGTGGCGGACCATGGACCGGATGCCCACCGAGCTACCGCTGGACGCGCTTGAGATGGCCCTCTGGGTTCGCGACAGGGCGGGTGAAGACGTCACCGGGCTCATTCAACATTCGGACGCCGGCGCTCAATACACCGCGATTCGCTACGCGGAACGACTCGCCGACGTCGGCGCGATCGCCTCCATCGGGACGGTCGGCGACAGCTACGACTGTCAGTTTGATTCTGCCGGGTCGAGACTGATTCGGTAGTCCCGGCCGGCGCGGTCTGACCCTTGCTTACGATCGGCCCGAGTGGTGCCTTTGCGTTGATCTGTCGACCGTCCGGCCGGGCTTGCAATGAGCGCTGCCGTCGGTCGGGCGTGACCTGATAGGAGCCTGGAGCAGACTTTGAGAGCGTCCCCGTGACAGTCCTGTCCACCCGCCGGCGACAGCGTGATTCCACGCTAACGGGCAGAAGGACAGGACACGATGACAGATCTCACCTCGACGCGATCGGGCCATGTCGTGGTCGGCGTCGACACGCACAAACACATCCACGTCGCGGCCGTGATGGACACGTTCGGCGGCATTCTGGCGACGCTGACGATCCCCACCGACACCGGCGGGTTTCGGCAGCTACTTGCTTGGGCGGAAGGGTTCGGCCGGATTCTCGCGTTCGGGATCGAAGGCACCGGGTCCTACGGAGCGACCCTGACATCGTTCCTGCGACGCAACAACATCAAGGTGGTCGAAGCGGGAAGGCCTGACCGTCGGCTTCGGCGAGCGAACGGCAAGTCCGACACTCTCGACGCGGAGAACGCAGCCAGAGCCGTGCTCGCGGGCTTCGCAACCGCGATCCCGAAGACGGCCGACGGCGCCGTCGAGATGATCCGACAGTTGAAAGTCGTGCATGATTCCGCGGTCGTGAACCGTTCCTCGACGATGATCATGATGAAAGCGATGCTCGTCCACAGTTCGGACGAGATGCGTCGCGAGACCAATCGCATGTCGCGCCCCAAGCTCGCCCGCCACCTCGCCAGCCTGCGCCCGCGCGGCCTGGAGGCTCCCGCCGATGCTTTGCGTCACTCTGTCCGCGCGTTGGCACGGCGCTGGCTCGCGCTGGATGCGGAAGCGAAAGAGCTTGAGGAGCTGATCGAGGACCTCGTGCAGGAGCGTGTCAAATGGTGTGTGTAAGGGGTGGGTCTCCTTATGAAAGGAAACACA
>NZ_CAXTJR010000009.1:102834-116759 GCF_964244775.1 uncultured Microbacterium sp. | reverse complement strand
GACAGCCGCCCCCCGCGCTCGAACGACGACCGGCCCGCCCGCTCGAACGACACGCGTCCGGCCCGCTCGTACGGCAACGATCGTCCTGCGCGTTCGTATGACGACCGGCCGGCGCGCACGAACGACTCGCGTCCCGCACGCTCGTACGACAACCGGTCCGCCCGCTCGAACGACACGCGTCCGCCCCGTTCGAACGACACGCGTCCTGCCCGTTCTTACGATGACCGGCCCGCGCGTTCGTACGATGTCCGGCCTGCGCGTTCGTATGATGACCGTCCGGCGCGTTCGAACGACTCGCGTCCTGCCCGTTCGTACGACAGCCGCCCCCCGCGCTCGAACGACGACCGGCCCGTCCGCTCGAACGACACGCGTCCGGCCCGCTCGTACGGCAACGATCGTCCCGCTCGTTCGTACGACAACCGTCCGGCTCGTTCGGATGACCGTCCGGCCCGCACGTACACAGATCGGCCGGCGCGTTCTTACGACGACCGGCCGCGTCGCGATGACCGCGACCAGAACCGTCGACCCGCGGCATCCGCTGCTGCTGTCGGCGCGTACGCAGGCAACCGGTCGAACTGGAACGACAAGGGCGAGAAGCCGAGTTTCGACAAGCTCAACCACCGCGGTGCGTACGAGCAGCATGTCGACGTCGTGCACGAGCGTCTGCAGGCAGAGGCCGTGCAGGCCGACGCGGTCGGCGCGACGAGCTGGGGCGACCTGGGTCTCGGGCAGAACATCGCCAACACCCTGATCGAGCTCGGCGCACCGTCGCCGTTCCCGATTCAGGCCGCGACCATCCCGGAGGTGCTCGCGGGTCGCGATGTGCTCGCCCGGGGCCGCACCGGTTCGGGCAAGACGATCGCCTTCGGGGCTCCGCTCGTCGAGCGCGTGCTCAAGGCGCAGGCCGGCAAGAAGCGCGAATTCGCTCGTGCTCCGATGGCTCTGATCCTCGCTCCGACGCGCGAACTGGCGCTCCAGATCGATCGCACGATCCAGCCGATCGCCCGCAGCGTGGGCCTGTTCACGACGCAGATCTACGGCGGCGTGCCTCAGGCGCGTCAGGTGGGAGCCCTGCGCAAGGGCGTCGACATCATCATCGGCACGCCCGGTCGCATCGAAGACCTCATCAACCAGCGCAAGCTGGATCTGTCCGACGTCATGGTCGCCGTGATCGACGAAGCCGACCACATGAGCGAGCTCGGGTTCCTCGAGCCGGTTCAGCGGATCCTCCGTCAGACCGGTGAGGGCAGCCAGAAGCTGCTCTTCTCGGCCACGCTCGACCGCGAGGTCGCCGGCGTCGTCGACGAATTCCTCGTCAAGCCCGCTGTCTACGAGGTCGCCGGCGAGACCCAGGAGACGGGCACGATCGAGCACCGCGTGCTCGTGATCGAGCACCGCGACAAAGCCGAGATCCTCGACCGTCTCGTCGACCGCGAGGGCAAGACTCTGGTGTTCGCCCGCACGCGCGCGTACGCCGAGATGCTCACCGAGCAGTTCGCCGACTCGGGCATCCCCGCGGTCGCCCTCCACGGTGACCTCAACCAGCAGAAGCGCACGCGCAACCTGGAGCGACTCACGTCGGGCCGGGTCAACGTGCTGGTGGCGACGGATGTCGCAGCCCGTGGCATCCACGTCGACGACATCGACCTGGTCATCCAGGCCGACCCGCCGGACGAATACAAGACCTACCTGCACCGTTCGGGCCGCACCGGCCGCGCGGGCGCGCAGGGTCGCGTCGTGACGCTCATCACCCGCCAGCGTCGCCGGAAGATGACCGAGATGCTCGAGCACGCCGAGATCAACGCACCCTTCGAGGATGCTCGCATCGGCGATGACATCATCGCCGAGCTTGCGGGCTCGCTGCTGACCAACGCAGAGCTCACCGCGTAGTCGAGTGATCAGAGCGGCCCCGGGTTCAGGCCCGGGGCCGTTCTGCGTCTGCGCCGTGAGGCGCCCATGCGGTTCAGAACAGCCGCTCGGACTCCGCAGGCTTGCCGGTCGTGATGAAGCGCGGTGCCCCACGCGAGGCGAGCCCCGGCGTCCGAGCGCCGCGCGGATGGTCGTCCTCGTCATGGCCGTCCATGCCGTACGCGCGCATCAGCGGCCGCACCCGCTTCGCCAGCCACGACCGGTACGGCTTGGGCGCCTGCGACACCACCCCGGGATACAGCCCGAGATACGACGAGACGAGTTCGGGATGCTCGCGCTCGAGCCACTGCATGAACCACTGCTTCGCGCCGGGGCGAAGATGCAGCGCGCCGAACACGACGCGCTTCGCGCCGGCGGCCTTGATGCGCCGGAGGCCCTCGTCGATCGCCGCGAGGGAGTCGGTGAGGTGCGGCACGATCGGCATGAGGAACACCGTCACGGCGAAGCCTGCGTCCGTCGCCGCTCGCACGGTCTCCAGCCGCGCGTTCGCCGACGGGGTGCCCGGCTCGATGGCGTGCTGAAGAGCGTCGTCGTAGAAGGCGATCGACATCGCGAGTGACACGGGGACGGATGCTGCAGCATCCGTGAGCATCGGAAGATCCCGGCGCAGCAACGTGCCCTTCGTGAGGATCGAGAACGGCGTGCCTGATGTCGTGAGCGCATCGATGATGTCGGGCATGAGGCGATACCGGCCCTCGGCCCGCTGATACGGATCGGTGTTCGTGCCGAGCATGACGGGCTCACGGGTCCAGGAACCGCGCCGGAGTTCCTTGGCCAGAACGTCGGCCACGTTCACCTTCACGACGATCTGCGAATCGAAGTCGCGGCCCGCGTCGAGATCGAGGTATTCGTGCGTGCCGCGGGCAAAGCAGTAGGAGCATGCATGGGAGCAGCCCCGATAGGGGTTCACCGTCCAGTCGAAGGGCATCGCGGATGCCCCGGGCACATGGTTGAGCGCCGACCTGCACATGACCTCATGGAAAGTGATCCCCGCGAACTCCGGAGTCGTCACCGACCGCACGAGCCCGTCGATGCGTTCGAGGCCCGGTAGAGCCGCGGCATCCGCCACACCCAGCTCTTGTCCCTGCCAACGCATGCATCTATGGGAACAGAAATGCTAATCTGAGTCAAGTCTGATGTGAGATTCTATCGAATATCATGGAATCGGATGCCGGATCCCGGCGCGCTCGCTCGTGCGAGCCGAGCGGGCCCGGGTGAGAATAGAACACGTGACGGACCCCGAACCGCCCGAGACCTCTGCCTCGCGCCGCGCGTCACGTGCCGCGCGCGATGCTGACGTCGCCGGCGCCACAGGGGCGCCGGCGGCGCCGGGCGACTCGCGCCGCGCGCGCCGAGGGAACCCGCCCGCACCCGCAGGATCGGCGGAGGCGGAGTCGCCGCCGATGTGGCGGTCGAAGCGACCGGGCGGTGATGCACCGGCAGCTCAGGCGCCTGCGGCCGATGCGCCCAGCGCGACTCCGCCCACCTCTCGGTCGATGCGGCGGCCCGCGCCGCTGCCGCCCGCCCCGCTGCCGCCCGCCCCGCTGCCGCCCGCAGCCTCTGCGCGCTCCCCGAAGGCCCCCTCGCCGCGGCCCGCGCCCGTCGCACAACCGTCGCCGACACCTGCCGTCGAACCCGCGCCACCCGCCGCTGCCCCATTGCGCCGACGCACGGCCGGAGCTGCTCCGGCCACGCCGGCCGATCACGACACCGCCTCGGCGCCCGTGCCCGAGACCGTGCCCGACCAAGACCCGCCGGTGCGCCGCGCCGCCCGCGCGGCGACGATGCTGACCGACAGCGGGACGACGCTCGTGCGGCACGCGCGTGCGCGGCGAGCGCGCTGGATCGGGGCGATCTTCGCGGGAATCGCCGCCGGAGCGCTCGTCTTCGGCGGTGCCGCCGCGGTGACCGCCGCCGTCACCGGCCCGGTGATCTCCGCCGACGGCGGGCTGCGTCTGAGTGGCACCGATCCCACGCCGACGGAGGCGGCAGCATCCCCTCCTCCGACCGCGATCGCGACCGCGACACCCGCGCCGGAGCCGACCGTTCAGGCCGCGCCCGCGTCGGTCGATATCTGCGCGGTTCCCGCGGTGACGGCGGCGCTCGGATCTGGAGACGACGCGGCAGCCATCGCCGCCGCGGGCGGCGCCGCAGCCTTCCGCGATGCGGTCGCGTCGGGGAAGGCGCCGTGCGTCGCCCTCGACGATCCGAGTCACGAGTGGGTCGTCGTGAACAAGCTGCGACCGTTCTCGCCGATCGACTGGGAGCCCGCATCCCTCGCGGTACCGGAGGGAATACAAACGCTCGAGGGCGGCACATTGCGAACGGGTGCCGCGACCGCACTCGGCGCGCTGGCCGGTGCGGTCGCGACCGAGGGTGCGGGCGAGATCGCGCTCGACAGCGGGTACCGCTCGTACACGACGCAGCAGACCAACTACGGCGACGGCGGTCCATCGATCGAATCGTCGGTCGCCCGACCCGGATACAGCGAGCACCAGTCAGGGCTCGCGGCCGATGTCGTGGCCTGCGGGAACGGATGCGGCACGCTCGACGACCTGGCCGCGACGCCGCAGGGCGCATGGATCGCCGCGAACTCGTGGCGGTACGGCTGGATCGTCCGCTATGAGAGCGGCGAGACGGACGTGACGGGCTATGTGCCCGAACCCTGGCACCTCCGCTACATCGGCCCGGAGCTCGCCGCGGCCTACCACGACGGCGGCTGGCACACCCTCGAGGAGTTCTTCGGCCTGAGCGCCGCGCCCGACTACGCCGGCTGACGACCCGCCGATCCAGGCCCAGCTGAGAGCGGGACCGAGTTCCAGCATCCGTGGGATGCAATGTCAGCCTGCATCCATCTGACTGGCCTAGAATCTCAGGCGGCGACGTGGCTGCAGCCGGTCGTGACAGCGAACCGCTCGATGCGGAGAGGAAGGACCGGCACATGGACCGCGAGATCTACGACGAAGACCACGAGGCGTTCCGCGACGTCGTCAAGGAGTTCCTCAAGCGCTACGCCACCGAGGAGAAGCGCAAGCGGTGGGACGCGGACGGCGAGATCGACCGCGCGACCATGCTCGCGGCGGGCGAGGCCGGCATCATCGGTCTCTCTGTGCCCGAGGAGTTCGGCGGCGCCGGGATGCTGCAGGACTACCGTTTCCGTTCCGTCGTGCTGGAGGAGACCATCGGTGCCGGGCAGGGATCGCTCGCCGGCGCGCTCGGCATCCAGGACGACCTCGCCGTGCCGTACATCGTCCACATGGGCACCCAGGAGCAGAAGGAGAAGTGGCTGCCGCGCATGGCGACCGGCGAGATCCTCGGTGCTCTGGCGATGACCGAGCCCGGCGCGGGCTCGGACCTCCGCGGCATCAAGACCACCGCGAAGAAGGTCGAGGGCGGGTACATCGTCAACGGCGCGAAGACCTTCATCTCCAGCGGCAAGACCGCCGACATCGTCGTGACCTTCGTCAAGACCGGTGAGGGCAACCGCCCCGACGCGTTCAGCCTCGTCATCCTCGAGGACGGCATGAAGGGCTTCGAGCACGGCAAGAAGCTCGAGAAGATGGGCTTCCACGGCTGGGATACGGCCGAGCTGTCATTCGTCGACGTGTTCGTGCCCGAAGAGAACCTGATCGGCGGCAAGGAGGGGCTCGGCTTCATCCAGCTCATGATGAACCTGCCGCTCGAGCGTCTGTCGATCGGCGTCGCGGCCGCCGCGGCCGGCGAGGCGGCGTTCGTCTGGACGCGTGATTACACCCTGAGCCGTGAGGCTTTCGGACAGCCGATCGCCGACTTCCAGAACACGCGCTTCCGCCTGGCCGACATGGCCACGACGGTGGATGTGATGTGGGCGTACATCGATCGTGCGATGCTCCTCTACAAGGACAAGAAGCTGACGGCCGAGGAGGCCGCGAAGGTCAAGTTCTGGGCGACCGATCGCGAATGGGAGCTGCTCGACCTGGGCGTGCAGCTGCACGGCGGCTACGGGTACATCACCGAGTACCCGATCGCCCGCGCGTTCCTCGACGCCCGCGTGCACCGGATCTACGGCGGCACCAACGAGATCATGCGCGACATCGTCAGCCGTCAGATCGTCGGCCGCCGCTGAGGCTTGCCGCGTCAGACGCGCTGCCGCGTCAGCCGAGCTGCCAGGGGAAGAAGAACCACAGCACCGCCGCCGAGACGATCCACAGCAGCGCGATGAAGACCACGTCGCGGCGACGGAACGGGATGAGGTGCCGTTCGGTACGAGTGGGGTAGGCGCCGAAGGCGCGAGCATCCATTGCCAGCGCGACGCGCTCCGCGTGCCGGATCGCGCCGGCGAGGAGGGGCACGATGTACCCCGTCGCGCGGGCGAGGCGTGCGAACGGCCCGGCGCCGCCGTGATGTCCGCGTACGCGGTGCGCGGCGCGGATCACCTCGAGCTCGTGCGCGAAGCGCGGCACGAACCGGAACGCGGCCAGGGCGGTGTAGCCGATGCGGTACGGCACGCGCAGCTGCTGCACACTCGCCCGCACGAGGTCGGGTCCGGTCGTGGTGACGCCGCCGATGAGTGCGAGCGCGGCGATGGCCGCCAGCCGCAGCGCCGTCGCGAAGCCGAGTTCGAGCGCTCCGCTGTACAGCACCCAGTCGGCGACTCGGACGACGGCGGTGGTGCCGTCGACGAGCGCGGCATCGACCCACAGTGAGAAGCCGACGCCGATGAGGAGCACAGCGGCGGGCATGCCGAGGAACAGCACAGCGGCCAGTTGCGCGGTCAGACGCGCGCCGACGAGCACGATGGCGTAGGCGATGGCGAGGAAGACGAGTGGGGTCGCGAAGTCGCGGACGAAGACGAGCACGATCATCGCCGGCACGGGTCCGGCGAGCTTGGCGAGCGGATTGAGCGCGTAGAGGAAGCGCAGGGGACCCGCCGGCGCGGCGACCGCGTACGGGTCGAGTGTCGTGGAGGTCATGTGCGCACCGGCTCGGGAAGATCGGCGAGACGCAGCGCGCCGTAGAGTCCTGCAACGCCGCGGAGCGCTGCCGCGAGCGGCGGCTGCCTGAGCCCCGCGCGCTCGAGGAGAGCCTCATCGCTCAGGATGTCGGGGGTCGCCGCCGCCGCGAGGACCCGTCCGCCGCCGAGGACGACGGTGTGGCTGGCGCGCTCGGCGACGAGCTGCATGTCGTGGGTGACGACGATGATCGTGGTGCCCTCGGCGTTGAGGCCGGCGAGCAGGCCGAGCAGCTCGTCGGCGCGGGCGCGGTCCTGGCCGAACGTCGGTTCGTCCAGCGCCAGCACGGGCGCACCGGCGATCAGCGCGGTGCCGACCGACAGCCGTCGCTTCTGGCCGCCGGACAGCAGGAACGGATGCGATCGCGCCTTGTCGGCGAGACCGAACCGCTCCAGCATGTCGCCGACGCGCTCGTGGATCTCGGCCTCGGAGGCGTGGGCGAGCCGCAACCCGTGCGCGAGCTCGTCGAAGACCGTGTGGGCGATGAACTGGTGCTCCGGATTCTGGAACACGAAGCCGATGCTCGACGACAGGTCGCGCGGCGACGCCGTCCCCGGGTCGAGGCCGCCGACCCTGATGCGCCCGCGCGGGGGCGGGACGACCCCAGCGATCGCCTGCACGAGGGACGTCTTGCCCGCGCCGTTCGCCCCGACGACGGCGACGAACGATCCGGCCGCGACGTCGAGGTCGATCTCGTGCAGGAGCTCGCGGCGCTGCGCGCCGCGGCCCTTCGTGACGGTGAGCCCGCGGACGCGGATGAGCGGGTTCACCGTGTCCGGGTCCGTTCCGGTCCGTGAGCTGGTCGAAGGGTCGATCGTCGGCTGCGACGCTTCGACAAGCTCAGCGACCGGGTGCGGCTCGGCGACCGGGTGCGGCTCGGCGACCGGGTGCGGCTCGGCGACCGGGTGCGGCGGGCCAGCGGCCTCGAGGGCCCCCCGCAGCTCTGCCGGGGTCAGTGGCAGCGGGTCGAGCTTCCAGCCGGCGTCGCGGAGGCGGAGAGCTGCGAGCGTGGCGGACGGCAGCCACACCCCCATCCGTACGAGTTCATCGACGTGGGCGCGCAGCACCTCCTCGGCAGGCCCGTTGAAGGCCAGGGCGCCCTGCTGATCGAGCACGACGACGCGATCCACGAAAGACATCGCGGCGTCGAGGTTGTGCTCGACGAGCAAGATCGCCCTGTCGCCGTCCGCGACGAGCTCGGCCAGGGCGGCGTAGACCTCTTCGATGCCGACCGGGTCGAGATTGGCCGTCGGCTCGTCCAGCACCAGCAGCGGTGAGCCCATCGCCAGCGCGCACGCGATCGCGAGTCGCTGTCGCCCGCCGCCGGAGAGCCGGTCGGGATTCGAGTCGCGCCGCTCCCACAGCCCCACCCGCCGCAGTGCACCCTCGGTGCGCGCGAGGACGTCGGCCACCGGCATCCTCAGGTTCTCCGGTCCGAACGCGACCTCGTCGAACAGCGTGCCAGTCACCAGCTGCGCATCCGGGTCTTGGAACACCATCGCCACACGCGTGCTCAGCTCGGCGACGGTCGTGTCGGATGCTGTCAGCCCGCCGACCTCGACCGTCCCGGTCATCCTGGCCGGCACGGCGTGCGGGATCAGGCCGTTCAGCGCGAGCGTCAGGGTCGACTTGCCGGATCCGCTCGGGCCGAGCAACAGCACGACCTCGCCGGGGGCGACGTCGAAGCTGACGGATCGGGGGGTCGGAGCATCCTCACCGTCATGGGTGATCGAGAGCTCGCGCACCCGCAGGAGGGTCCCTCCGACACCGCCGACCGGCGCAGCGGCGGCAGAAGGGTCGCGCTCGGGTGCGGTCACGGCTCGTTCCGGGTTCGGAGAAGTACGACCTAACTTAGCCTACCCTAAGTCGAGTCGGCTCCCGACCTCAGCCCTGCGGGCGCGGACGGCCGACGCCGGCGCGGCGCAGGCCTACGCCGATCCAGAGCGCGACCGCCGTCCAGGCGATCGGCCCGAGCACGGAGAGTGCGAGATAGAGGATCTGCACCCAGACGGCATACACCGAGAGGTGGGCGGCGAAGAACACCACCACAGCCACCAGCACGCCGATGATCGCGCCCGAGAGGAAGAAGCGCCAGGCACCCCACGCGCGGTAGCGCGTGGCCGCGGCGACGAGTTCCTGGATACCGCCGAACAGCAGCGCCGTCCCGAGGAAACGCGGTGCGAAGGCGAACGCGAACGCGCTCGCGACCAGCGCGGCGATGACGTGGGTGATGATCGCCACGAACGGCAGGCGCAGGGTCTCCTGCGCGATGATTCCGGGGAGCACATGCACGCCCAGCACCAAGCCGTAAAAGGGTGCGGCCACGGCGATCACGAACGGGGTAAGGGCTCCCGCGATGCCGCCGGCGACGCCCGTCGCGACGCCGATCGCCGCGCAGACGAGCAGAACGCGCGTCGAGAGGACGGATGTCGTGCGGGCCATCCGCTCAGCGTAACGCTGAGCGTATGACGCTTCTGCGTCGGCAGCCGTGAGAAACCCGGCCGCTTCGGAGCGGGGGTCGCATCGATTCGGCGGTGACAACTCCGGTGGAATCTCCGAAGCGCCTGCGACCGGCGTCGGAAACCCGGGCCTGCCTGGAGGTGGCGACTCAGTTCTGCCGGAGTTGTCACCGCACGGACCCGGCGTCAGTGCCGTGGTGAGCCCGGCCCGTAGCGCAGAGCCGGGCTCAGACGCGGCGGCGACGCTGCGTCAGGCGCACGCCCGGCAGGGGCGGGGCCGGAATGCGCTCGTCGCCGTGACCGACGACGTGGCCGAACCTGGGAGAGCCCTGCTCCCAGGCATCGCGGGCCTCCACGATGTCTTCGTGCGTGCGGCCGACGAAGTTCCACCACATGACGATGTCGTCTTCGAACGGCTCGCCTCCGAGGAGGAAGAGGACGGTCTCGGTGTCGCCGCCGATCACGACCTCGTCGCGCCCCGTGCCGAGGTACAGGAAATGCTGAGGGTCGATCGTGGTCGGTTCATCGATCGAAACGGACGCCGCGCCCTCGATGCCGGCGAGCGCATATTCCCACTCCGGGCGCAAGGGGAGGCGGATGCGCGACCCGGCGGGAATGCGCAACTCGGCACCGACGATGGGCGTGTAGACGGTGGCCGGGGAGGTGACTCCGGCGAGCTCGCCGAGGACGATGATCGCCTCGCCTTCCGCGCCCTCCTCGGCGGCGAGAACGATGTGCGGCAGATCGACGTGCCTCTCGAAATCGGGGGCGCCCGCGCGGCGCGAGTCGGGCAGCGCGATCCAGAGCTGGAGGGCGTCGAGGGGGACGGCATCCTCTCCGATCGAGTACTCGGAGTGCGAGATGCCGGCGCCGCTGGTCATGAGGTTGAGCGCGCCGCGGCTGATCACGACGTCGCTGTCGACGGAATCGCGGTGGTGCACCTCGCCCACGAAGGGCCAGGTCGCGGTCTGCAGCCCGATGTGCGGATGCGGTTCGACGCGCATGCGGGCCTCCTGCGGCCCGAACCGGTCGAGGAAGCACCAGGCGCCGACCATCGGCAGATCGCGTTGCGGCAGGGCGCGGTGCACCTCCATGCCTCGCACGCCGCCGAGCGGCACGGCGCGGAACTCGAGGAGCAGCGCACGAGGGCCGGCCTCCGGTCCCTGAGCCTGTCGAAGGGCCGCCGCAGGCTCGTCCGGGTGGACGACGGAGGACTCTGGCCCGACGTCCAGGCGGGTCATACGCCCGAACCGCCGGCATCCAGGCCGCTGTGCGACCAGTCGATCTCCAGACCCTCGACGTCGTGCCGCTGCAGGAACCGCACGACGTAGGGGCACTCGGGCACGACGGTCTCGTGCCGGGCGACAGCATCCTTCATCGCGTCGCCCACCAGCACCGCGGCCAAGCCGCGCCCCTCGAAGGCGGGGTCGATCTGGGTGTGGGGGAAGACGAGCCGACCTTCCGCGTCGACCCGGAACTCGGTGAAGCCGCTGAGCACATCGCCCACGCGGATCTCATAGCGACCCTCGGCGTCATCGCGGGTCACGGTCACATCTTCGGTCGGCTCCGTCACGGGGCATCCTCTCGTCGTCGCTTACAACGTAGGTCGGTTCGGGATTCTTCCGCCACCGTTACCGTCGGGTCGGCGCAGGCTCGAGTCGGCTGTGTGTCATAACTCCGCCTCGACCGTCGCGTGGCGGCGCCGCTAGGCCCGGGAACCCGCCGTCGGCCCGATCCGAGCGCGAATCTCGGGCGGAGTTAGAGCACAGGCGACGGCGCATACCGCTCGAGGAGGCAGACTCGAACCATGCCCGCCTTGCTCCTGGACTTCGTGCCGCGCGGCGCGGACGCCGATGCGGCGTACACCGGGTTCGTCGAATGGGCGGAGGGCGCGGGGTTCTCGCTGTATCCGGCGCAGGACGAAGCCGTGATCGAACTCGTCTCGGGCGCGAACGTGATCCTGTCGACCCCGACCGGCACGGGCAAGTCGCTGGTCGCGATCGCCGCCCACGCGATCGCGCTGGCCCGCGGCGGCCGGACGTACTACACCGCGCCGATCAAGGCCCTCGTGAGCGAGAAGTTCTTCGCGCTTGCGGATGTCTTCGGGGCCTCGAATGTCGGGATGGTCACGGGCGACTCGTCGGTCAACCCCGATGCGCCGATCATCTGCTGCACGGCCGAGATCCTCGCGAATCTCGCCCTGCGTTACGGCGCCGACACCGAGGTCGACCAGGTCGTGATGGACGAGTTCCACTACTACGGCGACCCCGACCGCGGCTGGGCGTGGCAGGTGCCCCTGCTTCTTCTGCCGAAGGTGCAGTTCATCCTGATGTCGGCGACGCTCGGCGACGTCACGGCGATCGCCGATGACCTCTCCCGCCGCACCGGCCGCCCGACCGCGCGGATCACGGGCGTCGAGCGCCCGGTGCCGTTGCACTTCTCGTACGCGCGCACGCCCGTGCACGAGACGGTCGAAGAGCTCCTGACCACGAACCTCGCGCCGATCTACATCGTGCACTTCTCGCAGGCAGCGGCGATCGAGCGCGCGCAGGCCCTCTCGAGCGTCCGCATCGTCAGCCGCGAGCAGCGCGACCAGATCGCCGAGGCGATCGGCGGGTTCAGGTTCACCACGGCGTTCGGCCGCACGCTGTCGAAGTACGTCCGGGCGGGCATCGGCGTGCACCACGCCGGCATGCTGCCGCGCTATCGGCGCCTCGTCGAGACGCTCGCGCAGCGCGGGCTGCTGCGGGTGATCTGCGGCACCGACACGCTCGGCGTGGGCATCAACGTCCCGATCCGCACGGTCTTGATCACCGCGCTCGCGAAATTCGACGGACAGCGGATGCGGCAGCTCAGCGCCCGCGAATTCCACCAGATCGCCGGCCGGGCGGGGCGCGCGGGCTACGACACCGCCGGCACCGTGGTCGTCATGGCGCCCGAGCACGAGATCGAGAACGCCTCGGCGGTGGCGAAGGCGGGCGATGACCCGAAGAAGCTCCGCAAGGTCGTGCGCAAGAAGGCGCCGGCGGGGTTCGTGAACTGGGGCGAGGCATCGTTCGAACGGCTGGTGGATGCTGAGCCCGAGCCCCTCGTTCCGCAGATGCAGCTCACCGCGGCGATGCTCATCAATGTGATCGCGCGGGGCGGTGACGTGTTCGCGAACGTCCGCTCGCTCGTGTTCGACAATCACGAACCGCGGCCGAGGAAATACGAGCTCGCCCGCCGGGCGCTCGGGATCTTCCGCACGCTGGTCGCGGCCGAGGTCGTCGTGGTGAGGCCGGGCGGCAGCATCCGTCTCACGGTCGATCTGCAGCCGAACTTCGCACTCAACCAGGCGCTGTCGCCGTTCGCGCTCGCCGCCATCGGGCTGCTCGACCCCGAGGTCGAGCTGAGGCCGAGCATTTCTCAGACCGGCGCCGAGGTATCCGGTGCACCAGGGACGGCCGGCACGGGGCACTACGCACTCGACGTCGTGAGCGTCATCGAGGCTACGCTCGACGATCCGCGGCCGGTGCTCTCGCAGCAGCAGTTCATGGCGCGCGGCGAGGCGGTCGCCGCGATGAAGCGCGAGGGCATCGAGTACGACGAGCGCATGGAGCTGCTCGAGGGCATCACCTACCCGAAGCCGCTCGATGAGCTGCTCGCCCAGTCGTTCGAGGTGTTCGCCACGAGCCAGCCGTGGGTGCGCGACTTCGCGCTGTCGCCGAAGTCGGTCGTGCGCGACATGTTCGAGCGAGCCCTGTCGTTCGCCGAGCACATCCAGCTGTATTCGCTGGCCCGGAGCGAGGGGCTGGTGCTGAGGTATCTCAGCGATGCGTACCGGGCGATCCGGCAGACCGTGCCGTCGGATGCCCAGACTCCCGACCTGCTCGACCTGATCGAATGGCTCGGCGAGCTCGTCCGCCAGGTCGATTCGAGCCTTGTCGACGAGTGGGAGTCGCTGATCAACCCCGTGCTCGACCCGACGGCGCCGGTCGTGCCGCCCGCACCGCCGTCGGTGCTGACGAATCGCCGTGCATTCCTCGTGCTGGTGCGCAACGAAATGTTCCGGCGCGTGCAGCTCGCCGCTCTCCAGCGCGATGACGAGCTGGCTGCCCTCGACCCCGACGTCGATTGGCCGGCCGCGCTCGACGCGTACTTCGACGAGCACGACGAGATCCGCACCGGCGGTGGCGCCCGGTCGTCGGCGCTCGTTTCTATCGATGAGACGGATGCTGCGGCATCCCGGATCTGGCGCGTCGAGCAGACCATCGATGACCCGGCGGGCGACCACGACTGGCGCATCCGCGCCGAGGTCGACCTCGCCGAATCGGAGGAGGTCGGCACCGCCGTCGTCCGCGTGACCGAGGTTCTGCGCCTCTAGCCCCCGGTCTTCGCAATGCACCCTCGGTGTTCGGAATGCACCCTCGGTGTTCGCAATGCACCCTCGGTGAGGGTGCATTGCGGGGGTTGAGGGTGCATTGCGGGGGTTGAGGGTGCATTGCGGGGGTCGAGGGTGCATTGCGGGGGTCGAGGGTGCATTGCGGGGGTCGAGGGTGCATTGCGG